>JBHEOT010000001.1:0-170516 GCA_046260675.1 Trueperaceae bacterium
GCGTTCATCGGCGCGGTGCATCGCCACGCGCTCGCGCTCGACCACCGGTACGTCTTCACCGCGGGGGCGCTGTCCTCCACCCCGGAGAAGGCGCGGCGCTCCGGCGCCGCGCTCGGCCTCGCCGACGACCGCACCTACCCCACCTGGGAGGCGATGCTCGAGGGCGAACTCGCCCGCCCCGCCGAGGACCGCATCGAGCTGGTGGTGGTCGTCACCCCCAACCACGTCCACTACCCGGTGGCCAAGGCCTTCGCCGACGCCGGCATCCACGTGGTCTCGGACAAGCCGCTCGTGCACACCAGCGAACAGGCCGAGGACCTCGTCGCCACCGCCGAGCGGACCGGCGTCGTCTTCGCCGTGACCTACAACTACACCGGCTACCCGATGGTCAAGGAGGCGCGGCGGCTGGTGCGCGAGGGGCGCCTCGGGTCCTTGCGCAAGGTGGTCGTCGGCTACCACCAGGGCTGGCTCGCGACCAAGCTCGAGGCCACCGGCGCCAAGCAGGCCGAATGGCGCACCGACCCCGCCCGCAGCGGCGCGGCCGGCGCGATCGGCGACATCGGTTCGCACGCCGAGAACCTCGTCGCGAGCGTCACCGGCCTCGAGCTCGACGCGATCTGCGCCGACCTCACGACCTTCGTCGAGGGCCGCAGACTCGACGACGACGGCAACCTGCTGCTGCGCTTCCAGGGCGGCGCCAAGGGCGTCCTGATGGCGTCCCAGGTCGAGATCGGGCACGAGAACGACCTCGTCCTGCAGGTCTACGGCGAGACCGGCGCGCTGACCTGGCGCCAAGAAGACCCCAACGCCCTGTGGTTCGCCCCGCTCGAGGGGCCGGTGGAGCTGCTGCGGCGCGGCAACCCCTACCTGGGCGAGGCGGCCCAACGCGCCACGCGCATACCGGCCGGGCACCCCGAGGGCTTCTTCGAGGCCTTCGCGAACGTCTACCGCGAGGTCGCCGACGCGATCGTCCGCCACGGCGCCGGCGAGGACCCGGCGGGCGACTACCCCACCGTGCGCGACGGCGCCCGCGGCGTGCGTTTCATCGAACGCACGGTGGCCAGCGCGGCCAGCGACGCCAAGTGGACGCCGTTCTGAACCCCCGGAGGGAACGCCCCATGGACCCCTACGCCCCCACCCCCGCCGACCGCTTCACCTTCGGCCTCTGGACCGTCTCGAACCCAGGCCGCGACCCGTTCGGCGAGCCCACCCGCACGCCGCTCGACCCGACGTACGCGGTCGCCAAGCTCGCTGAGCTCGGCGCCTACGGCGTCAACTTCCACGACCACGACCTGGTGCCCGATGGCACGCCCGCCGCGGAGCGCGACCGCATCGTCGCGCGCTTCCGGCAAGCCCTGAGCGATCACGGCCTGGTGGTGCCGATGGCGACCACCAACCTGTTCACCGACCCCGTGTTCAAGGACGGCGCCTTCACCAGCGCCGACGCGCGCGTGCGCCACTACGCGATCGCCAAGACGATGCGGGCGATGGACCTGGGCGTCGAGCTCGGCGCGAGCACGTACGTCTTCTGGGGCGGGCGCGAGGGCGCCGAGGTCGACGGCGCCGGCAAGCTGTTCGACGCGCTGAGCTGGTACCGCGACGCGCTCGACTACCTGGCCGACTACGCGCGCGATCAGCGGTACGACCTGCGCTTCGCACTCGAGCCCAAACCGAACGAGCCGCGCGGGCACGCCTTCCTACCCACGGTGGGGAGCGCGCTCGGCTTCATCGCCACCCTGCAGCACCCCGAGATGGTCGGCGTGAACCCCGAGTTCGCGCACGAGACGATGGCGGGGCTCTCCTTCCCGCACGCGCTCGCGGCCGCGCTCGACGCCGGGAAGCTGTTCCACGTCGACCTCAACGACCAGATCATGGGGCGCTTCGACCAGGACCTGCGCTTCGGCGCGGAGAACCTCAAGACCGCCTTCTTCACGGTGCTGGCGCTCCAAGAGGGGGGCTACGAGGGGCCGCGGCACTTCGACGCGCACGCGCTGCGCACCGAGGACGAGGCCGGCGTCTGGGCCTTCGCGCTCGGCTGCATGCGCACGTTCAAGATGCTCGAGGCCAAGGCGGCGCGCTTCCTCGAAGACCCCGACGTGATCGCGGCGCGCGCGGCGTACCGGGCGGACGACCCCGAGGGCGCCTGGCCGCCGCGCTACTCCGGCGCGCACGCCGAAGCGCTCAAAGGGCGCGCGTTCGACCTCGACGCGCTCCGCCGCCGCGGCCCTGGGCTCGAGCACCTCGACCAACTCACGGTCGAGATCCTGCTCGGGGTGCGCTGAACGTGGCCGGCGACCTGGCGATCGGCGTCGACGTCGGCACGTCCGGGGTCGGCGTCGTGGCGCTCGATCAGGGCGGACGGCGCGTCGCGCACGCCGACCACCCGGTACCGCTCGCGACCCCCCGACCGGGCTGGACCGAGCAGGACCCGCAGGACTGGGTCGCCGCCGCCGAAGCGGGCCTGCGCGAGGTCGCCATTGCTGTCGGCGCCGAGCGGGTCGCCGCGATCGGGCTCTCGGGCCAGATGCACGGCATGGTGGCGCTCAACGAAGCCGACCGCGTCGTGCGTCCGGCCCTGCTGTGGAACGACCAGCGCACCGGTGCTGCGGTCGACGCCATCACGAACGCGGTAGGCCGCGCTCGGCTGATCGAGCGCACCGGCAACCCGGCGATCACCGGCTTCCAGCTCCCGAAGGTGGTGTGGCTGCGCGCGAGCGAGCCCGACGCCTTCGCGCGCACCCGCCGGGTCCTGCTGCCCAAGGACTTCGTGGGCTTCCAGCTGACCGGCGAGGCCGTCGCCGAGCCCTCGGACGCATCGGGCACCGGGCACTACCACCTGGCGTCCGGAGCGTGGGACACGGAGGTGCTCGGCGCCCTCGACCTCGACCCGGGGCTGTGGCCTCGCCTGGTGCGCTCCGACGACGTCGTCGGCGGTCTTCGCGCCGCCGTCGCCGAGCGGACCGGGCTGCGCGCGGGCACGCCCGTGGTCGCGGGGGCGGGCGACAACGCGGCGGCCGCCACCGGGCTGGCGCTCGGACGCGCCCACCCCCAGGTGGGGAGCGTCAGCCTCGGGACCAGCGGCGTCCTCTTCGCGGCGCTCGACGCCCCCACCCCCGACCCGGACGGCCGCGTGCACCTGTTCGCGCACGCCGACGGCGGCTTCAACCTGCTGGGGGTGATCCTCTCGGCGGCCGGCAGCCTTCGCTGGTACCGCGACACCTTCGCGCCTGGGCGCCCCTTCGAGGCGCTCGTCGCCGAGGCGGCCGCGGCGCCGGTGGGCGCCGGCGGCGTCACCTACAAGCCGTACCTGGCGGGCGAACGCACGCCGCACCTGCGCCCCGACCTGCGTGGCTCGTTCCACGGGCTGTCGCTCGCGACGGGGCCGGGCGACGTCGTGCGCGCCGTGCTCGAAGGCGTGGCGTTCGCGCTGCGCGAGGCGCAGGACGTGATGAGGCCGCTCGCGCACCCGGAGCGCTGGCTCGCGACCGGCGGCGGCGCGGAGTCGGACGCATGGCTCGAGATCCTCGCCGACGCGCTCGACGCCCCCGTGGGCCGCCCGGTGGACGAAGCCGGCAGGCCGGCGCTCGTCGGCGCCGCGGAGGGGGCGGCCTGGCTGGCGTGGCGGGCGTCGGGGCATGCCCCGGACCGCGCGCCGCGCGCGGGCTCGTGGACCGAACCGGCACCCGAACGGCGCGAGGCGACCCAGGCCGCCTACGCCCGCTACCAACGGCTCGGACTCGAGGCGCACTGAGCCGCCGCCTCGACCGGATCCAGCGGTGGGTGCACCGCGCCGCGCCGGTCAGCGCGGCGCACCCGTCCGGCGCAGCGCCCCTGGGGCGCGCTGCGCCCTAGGTTGCGCTGCGCCCTAGGTTGCCCTGCGCCCTAGCTTGCCCTGCGCCCCTCGCTTGCCCTGCGCCCTAGGGCGCGGACGAGGTTCAACACGCACGACTCGAGCGCCCATTCGGGGTCGCGCCCCGTCTTCATCGCGACGTCGGCCTCGACCGTCGCCCGGACCGCCGCCGCCAGCGTCGGCTCGTCGAGCCGCCGCGCCACCTCGAGCGCGCGCCCGGTGGGGTACGGGGAAGTCCCCAGGGTGCGCGCCGCCTCGTCCTTGGCCACGCGCGCATCGCGCAGCGTCAACGCGGTGCAGCGCGCGACCAGGTCGACGTGCCAGGCGAGCGCCGCGTGCACCCGGATGGGCGCCTCGCCCTGGTCGAGCAGGTCGCGCACGAGCGTCAGGGCGCGGCCGGCGTCGCCCGCCGCGAGCGCATCGACGACGTCGAAGGCGCTGCGCGTCGCGGGCCGATGAGCGATCGCGAGCGCGCGCTCGGGCGTGACCGTCTCGCCCAGCAGGGCCAGCTTCGCGACCTCCCCCGCGGCGCCGGGGAGGTCGTCGCCGAACGCATCGGCGAGCGCGCCCGCCACGTCGCCCTGGACGGCGACCCCCGCGGCCTGGAGCTCCTGCGCCACCCAGCGGGTCAGACCGGCGAAGCGCGGCGTCGGCAGCGCCACCAGCTCGCCCAGCGCGCGCCAGAAGCGCTGGCGTGGCGGCGGCGTCGAGCGCCACGACGAGCGCCTCCCCGGATCCCTCGAGCGCGTTCAGCGCTGCGTTGCGCACCGCCGTGTGCCCCGCGCCGACGAAGGCCTCGTCGAGGTCGAACCACACGATCGACGGTCCGAACAGGCCGCCCTGCCCCAACGCATCGGCCACCTCGGCCGCAGTGGCCCCTTCGCCCAGGCGCACCACCGCGTCCGACGCGACGCCCGCTTGCGCGCACGCCTCCTCGAGCGCGGCGCGAGCGGCGCGGCGGGCGAGGAACGGATCGCCCACGAACGCGCGAACGGTCGCCACCGTCAGCTGGGTCCCGGTGCGGGGGCCGGTGCCGGCGCCGGCGCGAAGGAGCCGATGAGCGCGTCGAGCATCTCGGAGGCGCTTCCGAAGCGCTTCGCCGGAGCCCGCGCGAGCACGCGCCGCACGACCGGTTCGAGGGCCACGGCCGCGGCCGGCAGTGGCGCCAGCGGCACCCGATCGTCGCCCACGAGCCAGCGGACGACCTGGGAGCCGTACGGCGGCTCGCCGACGAGGCAGTGGTACAGCACCGCGCCGACGCCGTAGAGATCGGAGCGGTGGTCGGTGCGGATGCCCCGGAACTGCTCCGGCGCCATGTAGTTGGGGGTCCCGAGCAGCTCCTGGTCGCCGGTGATCGCGGTGAGCGCCAGGTCCTTGGCGAACCCGAAGTCGGTGAGCAGCGCGCGCTCCCCCTTGAGCAGCACGTTCGCCGGCTTGACGTCGCAGTGGACGACGCCGTGCAGATGCGCGTGCTCCAGGGCCCGCAGCACGTCGGCCACGACCTTGACGGCGCGCGCCACCGGCAGCGGGGGGCCATCGAGCAGCGCCGAGAGGTCGCTACCGGGCACGTAGGCGTAGACGAGGTTGCCATCGAAGGCGGCGAGCAAGGGCACGATGTGCGGGTGGTCGAGCTTGCGCACGACGTTCGCTTCGCGCTCGAGCCGCCGCGCGACCTCGGCCGACACGCCCAGGAGGCGCTTGACCACGACGAGTCGCTCGTCCCACCGCGCCAACTCGACGCGCACCAACCCCTGCTGGGAAAGCACTCGCACCGGTTCCAACATCGAGCCGAGGCTATCACGGGTCCCCGAATCGGCGTAGGGACCGCAGGGACCGTCGTCCACGCACGGCAGGCCGATGGCGCCGCGCGCTGCGAGCGACCGTCACGGCGCCGGGTAGGGCACGCGAAGCGCGCCTTCGGCCAGGGTGGTGCGCACCGTCGCCCCGGCCGCCATCAACCGGTCGAGAACCTTCGGGGACGGATGTCCGTACCGGTTCGAACCGACCGAAACGAGCGCCAGGCGCGGCTGCGCGCTACGCAACAAGGCCTCGGACGTGCTCGAGGCCGAGCCGTGGTGCGGCGCCAGGAGGACCGGCGTCGGCGGCACCGCCAGCTCGGCCTCGACCGCGGCGGAGACGTCGCCGAGCAGGAGCGCCCAGGGGTCCTCGCCCCACCGGACCAAGAGCGCGACCGAATCGTCGTTGGGTTCGCCGCGCGGCCGCATCCGGGGGTGCAGGACCTCGAAGACCGCCCTGCCCACGCGGTACCGATCGCCACGCCGCGCCTCGAGCACGGGCACGCCTCGCTCGCGAGCCAGGGCGATCAGGTCGCGGTGCGCGGCCACGTCCGGGGTCGGATGCCCGATGAGCAGCGCGCCCACCGGGAACGCGGCCACCACCGCCTGCAAGCCCTCGACGTGATCCAGGTCCGGGTGGGTGGCGACGACCAGCGGCAGCGCCGCCACCCCGAGGGCGCGCAGGGCGGGCACGACGGTGCGGGCGCCCACGTCGAAATCCCCGAACGGCGTGCCTCCCCCATCGACGAGCACGGCTTGACCGCGGGCGACGCGCACCACCGTCGCGTCGCCTTGACCCACGTCGAGCACGATCAGGTCGGGCGTTCCCCACGCCGGGGGTACGGCGGCCGTGACGGCCATCGCCGTGGCGACGACGGTGGCCGAACGCCACGGGCGCCATGCGCGGTGGAGCCCGGCGAGCACCGCGGCCGCACCCAACGCGTAGGCGGCGTGACCGACCCACGCGACCTCGCCCCAGGGGAGCACCGGCCCGCGGGCCGCCGCCCCGGCGAGGGCGATGAGCGCGCCGGCGACCCACCCCGTCGCGTGGTTGACGCCGGCCGCCGCCCCCTCGCTGACGAGCCCGAGCACGCTGGCGCCGAAGCCGAGCGGCACCAACAGGGTCGCGAGCGGTACCGCGGCGAGGTTGACGATCGGCGCAGCCAGCGGCACCGCACCGAACGCGGACGCCACGAGCGGGAGGGTGGCGGCCTGCGCGGCGACGCTGACCGCGACCGAGCCGGCGGCCCAGGCGTGGGCGCGCGAGCGCACGCGCCGACCGCGGCGCAGACGGTCCGTCGACCCGGCGTCGCGCGGCCCCAACCACCGTGCCAACGGCGCCGCCGCCCACCCCATGCCGAGCACCGATGCGTACGAGAGCTGGAAGCCGAGGTCGCCCACCCATCCGGGGCGCGCGAGGAGCGACGCGCCCGCGGCGAGCGCGAGGTGGCTCCCCCACCCCGCGCCGCCCAGACCGAAGGCGCGCCCCAAGAGCGCGAAGGAGACCATCGCCGCAGCCCGGACCACCGCCGGCGCCGCGCCGACCACGGCCACGTACGCGAGCAGCACCGCGACCACGACCAGCGAGCGCCGGCGGCCCACGCCGCCGACCAGGGCGACGAGCGCCACGGCGAGGACGCCGACGTGCAGACCGGACAAGGCGAGGACGTGGGCCGTCCCCGAAGCGGCGAACACCTCGCGCAGCGGCCCCAGGTCGTCGCGGATCCCCAGCGTGAGGGCCTGCATGAGCGCGGCGCGGGGCGGGTCGAGGCCGGCGACCGTGCCCGCTCGGAGCGCTGCGCGTACCTGTGCGGCCCGCCCCGCCCCCCCGCGCGGCTGGGCGCGGTCCAGGCGCAGCGCCGCACGAACGCCGTGGCGCCGGTGGTAGGCGCGCGCATCGAAGCCTCCCGGGTTGCGGCGCCCCGGCAGCGCCTCGACCTGCCCCTCGAGCCAGAAGCGGCCGTCGGGGACGTCTGCGCCGCGCAAGACCAGACCCCGACGCGGCTCGTCCACCGTCCAGGCGACGCCGTCGACGACGCGCGCTGCGAAGGCGATCGACGTTCCGATCTCGGTGGCCCAGGGGTCCGGCGCGGCGAGCGCCGACGCCGCGCGCGCAGCGCCCATGGTCGAGCCGATGCCGAACCAGAAGATCGCGAGCGCAACCCAGCGCCGTCGCGCCGCCGGACGTGCGCGGGTGACCGCGACCGCCGCCACGACCGCGCCCGTCAGCGCCGCGGCGACCGGCACGGAGGCGGTCCCGGCCGCCCACCCGAGCTCCCCCGCGGCGGCGCCCAGGGCGACGCCGACCGCCCACGGCACCGCCCACGGCACCCAGCGTCCGACGTGCACCGCGCCCGGCCGCATGCGCCCGTCACCGACCGTCGACGCTGACCCAGCCGCGCAGCGCCTCGAGCCGCACCGGGCCGATCCCCGCCACGCGGCCGAGGTCGTCGACGGTGTGGAAGGGTCGCCCGGCGACGATCCGCGCGGCCATGACCGGCCCGACGCCGGGAAGCGTCTCCAGCAGCCGGACGGAGGCCGCGTTCACGTCGACGCGCGCGTCGCCAGCCGGATCGCCGAGCACCGGCACGACGAGCGTGGCACCGTCGCTCAAGCGTGCGGCGCCCCCGACGAGGCCGAGCGCGGCGTCGGGCGTAGGACCGCCGGCCGCGCTGATCAGGTCGTCGACGCGGCTGCCCCATGGAAGCCGGTAGCTGCCGGGGCGACCGACGGCGCCGGCGACCTGGACGACGATCTCCGGGGCGTCGGCGACGACCGCGAGCGGCGTCGGGCGCCAGCGCCCCCAACCGGCCCCGATGGCGAGCGCGGCGCAGGCGACGAGGGCGAGCAAGAAGGTGGCGCGTTCGGCTCGCGGGCCCATCCCGGCACGCTAGACGACGGGGCGGGATCCGTCGGATCCCGCCCCGTCTCGGACCGTGCGGCGCTAGGCCGCAGCCGGCTTCGTCAACCGCGCGCCGCGGCGTAGCGCTCGGCGACCGCGCCCCAATCGACGACGTTCCAGAACGCCTTGATGTAGTCGGGACGGCGGTTCTGGTAGTGCAGGTAGTAGGCGTGCTCCCAGACGTCGAGGCCGAGGATCGGCACGTGGCCGGACATCAGCGGCGAGTCCTGGTTGGCGGTCGAGTACAGGTGAAGCGCCCCCTCGGCGTCGACCACGAGCCACGCCCAACCGGAACCGAAGCGATTGGCGGCGGCATCGGCGAACGAGGACTGGAAGTCCTCGTAGGACCCGAAGGTCGACGCGATCGCGTCCGCGAGGGCGCCGCTCGGGGTGCCGCCGCCCTTGGGGCTCATGATCTCCCAGAACAGACCGTGGTTGGCGAACCCGCCGCCGTTGTTGCGCACGGCGGTCTGGACGTCTTGCGGCAGCGCGTCGATGCCGCGCAGCAGCTCCTCGATCGACTGCGCTTGGAGCGCCGGATGGCCTTCGAGGGCGGCGTTGAGCTTGCTCGTGTAGGCGGCGTGGTGCTTGGAGTGGTGGATCTCCATGGTGCGGGCGTCGACGTGGGGTTCGAGGGCGTCGTGCGGGTAGGGCAAGGCGGGCAGTTCGAAGGCCATGGTGTCCCCTTTCGAGAGAGGTGGAGAACGGTCGCTGCACGTGCGCGCGGGGCGCGTTCGTGCCGCCGCGCGATCGGGCGGTCGCCGCAGTCTAGCAACGGTTCGCGCGGACGACGGTGCTCGCGTACGCGCTCAGCGCGACCCGGGCCAGACGACGCCCCACGTCGCCGCGAGCTGCGTGAACCAGCGCTCGAGGCGGCGCCGGTTGACGCCGAGGTCGCCGACCCCGAGGCGTGCGGCGGAGCGCGCGTGCAGCACGCGGCCTTCGGGATCCACCCGCGCCTCGACGTCGTCGACGAAGCGGAAGACGCGGCTGCGATCGGTCGCGCTCAGCCGCAGCGCCGTGCGCCCCTCGACCGCGGTGCGCGGCTCGGCTCGGATCACGGCTTCCAACGCGTCGAGCGCCGCTGCTGGGTCGAGGCCGTCCGGCAGCGGGAGCGGCGCCAGGAAGTGGGTGGCGTCGTCGGCGGGTGCCTCGGTCGACACGCAGTTGGGGGTGTTCGGGCAGGGCGGCAGCGGGCCTAGGTCGGACGCGACGGCCGGCGTCGAGGCGGCCGCAGCGAGCAGGAGCGTCCAGGTCCAGGAGGAGGCAGTCATACTGCAGCCTACTTGACCGACGCAGGCGGCGGCGTCCGGGTACGGTGCTGGAACCATGGCCAAGAAGAAGCGCAGCGCGACCGCCCCCCAGCCCGCCAAGCCCACCGAAGCCGCCGCACGCGCCCCGAGCACCACGAAGCTCGCCCGGTCGCGCCGCGGGCGCCGCAAGGGGAACCCGCTGCCCTGGATCGTCGGTCTCGGCGGCCTCGCGGTTCTGGTGGTCGCCCAGATCGGCATCAACGTCTACCGCGAGGCGACCGCGCCCGGCGAGCGCTTCGCGAGCCAGGGGAACGTGCACGTCGCGCTGGGCACCTCGACCCCGGGCTACAACTCCGACCCGCCCACCTCGGGCTGGCACACCCCCGACCTCGCCGCGTGGGGGACGTACGTCGAGCCGCAACCCGATGCGCGCCTGCTGCACAACATGGAGGACGGTGGCGTGGTCCTCTGGTACGAGGCGGGCACGCCCGAAGAGAACGAGGCGCACGTCGCGGCCCTCGAAGAGGTCGTCGCCGGCCGCTACTCGCGGTTCGTGATCGCTCCGCGCGCCGACATGCCCACCCCGTACGCGATGACGGCTTGGCAGCGCCTCGAGCGCTTCGAGGCGATCGACGCCGTCGCGATGCAGGCCTTCCTCGCGGCCTACCACGGCCGCGACCACCACCCGCGGTGAACGTGCCTCGAGCGCGCGACGTCGTAGCATCACCGGCATGAATCCGCAACGCCTGACCCTCGTCACCGTCGTCGTCGCCGTCCTCGTGGTCGCGGGCATCCTGATCGCGCCACGGCTGGGGGGCTCCGAAGCCGCCGCCCTCGACGTCTCCGGACAGCCCGCGATCGGCGCCGCCGACGCGCCGGTGACGATGGTCGTGTTCGAGGACTTCCGCTGCCCCGGCTGCCAGAGCTTCGAACTGGGCGTGATGCCGGGCATCCGCCGCGATTACGTCGACGACGGTCAGGTGCGCGTGGTGTACATGAACCTGCCGGTCCTCGGCCCCGCGTCGGACCACGTGGCGCGCGTCGGCGAGTGCGTCTTCGCGCAGAGCAACGACGCCTTCTGGGAGATGAAGACGCCGCTCTACCGGGCGCAAGAGGAACTGGCCGACGAGCGCCGGGCGCTCGAGCTCGCGCTCACCTACGCTCCGGGCATCGACGCGGCGCAGGTCGACGCCTGCATGGACGATGCCTCGAGCCTCGAGGCCGTGCGCGCCGACTCGGCGACCGCCACGGAACTCGGCCTGCGGAGCACCCCCTCCGTGGTGGTGAACGGCGTCCCCGTCGCGACGCCGAGCGCCGACGCCGTCCGCGCCGCGATCGACGCCGCGCTCGCGAACTGACGTCCCGAACGTGGGGCGCCTGGTCTGGCTCTACCTCGCCTGGCTGGTCGCGATCGGCGCGACCGCCGGATCGCTCTACTTCTCCGAAGTGCGCTCCTTCGTCCCGTGCGCGCTCTGCTGGTGGCAGCGGATCTGGATGTACCCCCTGGTGCCGCTGCTCGGCATCGCCACCTTCCGCCAGGACGTCCAGATCTGGCGCTACGCGCTGCCGCTCTCGGCGGTCGGGCTGGCGACGTCGACCTACCACTACCTGATCCAGAAGGTGCCCGGGCTCGCGCCCCCCGCCTCGTGCGCCAGCGGGGTGCCGTGCACGGCGGAGTACGTCGACTATTTCGGCTTCGTATCGATCCCGCTCTTGGCGGGCGTCGCCTTCCTGCTCATCACCGTCGCGCTGACGCTGTTGGCCGTGCGCGGTCGGGACTCGGGCGGCGCTTGACGATTCCTCAGAGCCGCCCGTCGGCAGGGGTCGCGGGCGCGCCCTCCGGGCCGACGCCATGGCGGTGGATCCACCCGGCGGCCCAGGTCACTTAGGGCCACCACCCCTCGACCGGGCGTTAGACGAGCGCGCGTGCACGGGAATACCCGTCATGGAGCCACCGACGCGGTGGCATCGGACCAGCCGGCGACCGGACCGAAGCGGTCCGGGCGCGCCGCCCGGAAGCGCTCGAAGGCCACTTCGCTCAGTTCCTCGCCCGAGGTCCCGGCCCACATCTGGAAGGGCACCAGGTACGAGCGGGCGTCGCGCACCTCGTCCCGAAAGAGCTGCGCGAGCAAGCCACCGGCCTCGAGGTAGCCGCTGGTTTCGTACGCCTCGAGCGACGCGCGGAGGTCGTAGGCGACGCGCCGGAACTCGGCCCGCCAGGCGCCCCCCTCGAGCGTGAGCCACAGGTACTGGGCGCGCCCGTCGCCGTTGAACGGGCATCCCACCGCGCCGCTGTTGAGCACGAGCGTGCGCCCCCAGCGGCGCTCCATCGGCATGTGCGTGTGCGAGCCGACGAGCACGTCGGTCGGGTGCATCTCGAGGATCTCGGAGAGGGTGGCGTCCGAGGAGCGCCGCCCGAGGCCCTCGCGGTAGTGGCGCGGGGTGCCGTGGGCGATGAGGACTCGGGGCGCGCCGGCGGGGCGCACGGTGGTCGTCATAGGAAGCGCGCGCAACGCGTCGAGTCGCCCGGTCCGGTCGAGTTCCGTGGCGCACCAGCGGTTGGCGTGCCAGAAGGGGGCGTGGTGGAACTCGTCGGGCAGCGCGGGATCGCGATCGACCAGCATCCGCATCAGGTCGTCGTGGTTGCCGAGCGTGAGACGCGCCCCGAGCGCGGTGAGGCGCGCGACCACCGCCGCGCCCTGAGGACCCCGGTTCACCAGGTCGCCGTTGACGATCAACTCGTCGACCGCGTGGTGTTCGGCGTCGGCGAGCACGGCTTCCAGAGCCGGCAGGTTGCCGTGGACGTCGGCGAGGATCGCGATGCGCACGCCGGTACTGTACCCATCCCTGCCGGATGCGACCGTCGGCTGCCGGTGGCGCCCATGCACGACGTCGCCACCTCGGGTAGGCTCGCACGTGCCCCCGAACGCCTCCCACGCCCTCGTCGTCGCCACCCTCAAGCCCCGCCTGACCGTGATCGCCGCAGCGGTGGAGCGGGCGGGCTGGATCTGCGAAGCGCACGCCGACCCCGGAACGGCCCTCGCGGCGCTCCGTGAAGGGAGCCACGGGCTCCTGGTCGTCGACGCGTACCTGCGCGGTGCTTCGCCCGCCGGGTTCGCGGCCTGGTCGCGGCGCCTCGACCCCGCGCGGCCGGTCGTGGTCGTCCGGGCCGGCGACACCGGGCATCCGGTCGAGGGGGCGCGCTCCACCACCGCCGCCGCCGACGTGGTGCTCGACTTCCCACCGTCCGCGCAGGAGCTGCCGGCCGCCGCCGGGAGCACCCCGGCGGCGCCACCGAGCGCGGCGGCCAAGGCGCTGCCGCTCGAGGGATCCACCGCGGTGGTGCCCCTTCCGGACCTCATCGAGATGCTCGCGCTGGGGGGCGAGAGTTCGTCCGTCGAGTTGCACGGCGGGGTCCGCGGACGCGTGTGGATCGCGGCCGGGGCGCTGGTCCACGCCGAGGCGACCGTCGACGACGTCCCGCACACGGGCGTGCGGGCGCTGGCGACGCTGCTGGCCGCGCCGAGTTCGGCGTTCGAGGTCCAGACGCCGGCGGTCGCTCCGAGGCGCACGGTGCACGTCTCGACCCCGGCGGCGCTCACCGAGGCGGCCCGCTTGGTCGACGAGGGCCGACGCGCCGCCGAGGTGCTGCGCCGGATTGCGGCCGACGTGCCCGACGTGCTCGGGGCGGCGATCGGCTACCCCCTCAACGAGGCGCCGGCGACGACCCACGGCGACGGCGCGCGCGCGTTCGGCGTCGCCAAGGAGCTCCTCGAGCTGGTGCGCGGGCAGGTCGGCACGGCCAGCCACCTCGCGGTCGAGGGCGATCGCCACGCGTTCGCGATCTTGCGCTTCGGAGAGGGGAACGTGGTCGCGGCGCACGCGCCGCGTGGGCGCTCGCTGGTGCTGCTCGCCGCGCTCACGAAGGCGGTTCGGTCCGGTCCTCGCTGAGGCCGGTCCACCCGCGGCCGGGACCGCCGAGCGCCGCCTCCGCCGCGCGCCCCATCGCGTCCACGGGGGCGCTCCGACCGGTCCAGGCCTCGAAGGCGGCCGCCCCTTGCCACACGAGCATCGGCAACCCGTTCTGAACGCTCAGCCCGGCCGCGGCGGCGGCGCGCAGCAGCGGCGTGCGCGCGGGGCGGTAGACGAGATCGACGACGGCGCCGGCGCGCGGCAGCAGGCCCGCGGGCAGCGGCGAGCCCGGCGGTCCACCCGCCATCCCGACCGTCGTGGTCTGGACGAGCAGATCGGCCGCCTGCACCGCCGCCGCGAGGTCGCCCGGCGCCACGACGGTCGCGCCACCGGCGCCCAGCTCGGCCACGAGCGCCTCGGCGCGCGCGACCGAGCGGTTGGACACGACGACGGTCGTTCCCCGGTCGCGCAGGGCGGCGACCGCCGCGCGGGCGGCGCCCCCCGCCCCCAGGACCACCGCCGTCGAACCGGGGCCGAAGGTGCCGAGCGCGTCGAGCGCCCGCGCGAAGCCGGCGAGGTCGGTGTTGTCGCCGACGAGCCGATCGCCCTCGCGTGTGATCGTGTTGACCGCCCCCAACCGCCGCGCCGTCGGGCGCAGGTCGTCGAGCAGCGGCACGACGGTCTCCTTGTGCGGCACGCTGACGTTCGCCCCCCACCACGGGGCCGAGCGCAGCGCGGCCACGGCCGCCGCGAGCGCGTCCGGCGCCACGTCGATCGCCTCGTAGCGCGCGCACAGCCCCGACGCGTCGAGCGCCGCCTGCTGCATGGCGGGGCTCACCGAGTGCCCGGCCGGGTGGGCGAACAGGGCCAAGCGTGCGCCGTCCACGCCGGTCAGGCGATCCGCGCCGCGGCGGCGGCCTGGATCGCCTGACCGGCGAACGCGACGTCGTCGTCGTCGAGGTCGAGGTGGGTCACCAAGCGGACGGCGCGCGCGCCCATCGCGTTCGCCCGCACGCCGTGCGCTTCGAGCTCCACGACGAACGCGCGCGCGTCGGCGATCTGCAGGTAGACCATGTTCGTCTGCACCCGGCTCTGGTCGATGGCCACGCCCGGCACCCCGTCGAGCGCCTCGGCGAGCGCGCGGGCGCGGCGGTGGTCGTCGCCGAGCCGTGCCGGGCCCTCCGACACCGCGATCAGCCCGGCGGCGGCGAGCACCCCGGCCTGGCGCAGGCCGCCGCCGTACATCTTGCGGTAGCGATGCGCTTCGTCGATCAGCGCGCGCGAGCCGACGAGCACGCTGCCCACCGGCGCGCCCAGACCCTTGGAGAGGCACAGCGACGCGCTGTCGAAGGGGGCGCAGACATCGGCGAGCGGGACGTCGAGCGCGACGGCCGCGTTCCACGCGCGAGCGCCGTCGAGGTGGTACGGGACACCGGCCGCGCGCGCGACGTCGCCGATCGCGGCGGCGACCGCGAGCGGCACGACCGTCCCGCCCGCCTTGTTGTGGGTGTTCTCCAGCACGACGAGCCCGGTGGGCGCCTGATGCCGCCCCGGGCTGACGGCGCCGCGCACCGCCTCCGGATCCGGGACGCCGCCGGGCGCCGGCACCAGCCGCGGCATGAGGCCCGCGAGCACCGCCATGGATCCGAGCTCGTACTCGTACACGTGGGCGCCCTCGGGGGCGATGACCTCGACCCCCCGGGTGGTGTGCGCCGCGAGCGCGACCTGGTTGCCCATCGTGCCGCTCGGGACGAACAGGCCCGCCTCCTTGCCGGCGAGCTCGGCGGTGGCGGCTTCGAGCCGGAGGACGGTCGGATCCTCGCCGTAGACGTCGTCGCCCACCTCGGCCTCGGCCATCGCGCGGCGCATGGCGGGGCTCGGCTTGGTGACGGTGTCGGAGCGGAGGTCGACGGTGCGGGGGGGAGCGGGGTGCATGGGCCCGTCGTACCATCCGCCGCCCGCGGATTCGGTGGCCGGGGGCGCGCCGCCGGAGACCGGCCGCGACGGTCCGCGCCGCCCGGTCAGACGATCTGCGGCGCGGCGTCCTTGAGCTCTTCGAGCCACGACCCGAAGGCGTCTCGTCCCGCCCGGTACGCGGCTTCGCGGCGCTCGCGCTTGCCGGGCGCACCACGCCCCTTGGGGGCGACCGGCACCAGGCCCCAGTTCGCGTTCATCGGCTGGAACCCGTCGGCCTGGGCGCCGGCGAGGTAGCGCACCAGGCCGCCCAGCATGGTCGCTTCCGGCGGCACCCCCGGCGCGAACCCGAGCGCGCGGCGCGCGGCGTTCGTGCCCGCGAGCCAGCCGGTGGCGGACGACTCGAGGTACCCCTCGGTCCCCGCGAGCACCCCGGCGACGAACACGTCCGGGCGCACGCGCAGCGACAGGTCGGCGTCCAGCAGCCGCGGCGCGCACAGGTACGTGTTGCGGTGCATCACGCCGTAGCGCACCACGTCGGCCTCCTCGAGGCCGGGGATGCTCTGGACGACCGTCTTCTGGTCGCCCCACTTGAGCCCCGTCTGGAACCCGACCAGGCTCCACATGCGGCCGGCCGCGTCCTCTTGGCGCAGCTGCGCCACCGCGAAGAAGCGTTCGCCGGTGGCCGGATGCTCCAAGCCCACGGGTTTGAGCGGCCCGAAGCGCGGGGTGTCGTAGCCGCGCCGCGCGATCTCCTCGATCGGCATGCAGCCCTCGAAGAACTCGAGCTTCTCCCAGTCGTGCGGGGTGTGCGACCGCGCCTCCGCGACCGCCGCGTACCAGCGGTCGTACGCCTCGCGCGTGAACGGCAGGTTGAGGTAGTCGTCGGCCTGCCCGTAGCGCCCCTTGCGGTAGGCGACGCTCAGGTCGATCGAGTCGTGCGCGATCACCGGCGCGGCGGCGTCGTAGAAGCCGAGGAACCCCTCGCCCACGAGCTCCTGGATGGACGCCGCCAAGGCGTCGCTGGTCAGCGGCCCGGAGGCGAGCACGACGATGCCCTCGGGCACCCGCTCGACCTCCCCCACGTGGACCGTGACCAGCGGGTGCGCGCGCACCTCGCGGGTCACGCGCTCCGAGAACGCTTCGCGGTCGACGGCCAGCGCCCCGCCGGCCGGCACGCGGGTGGCGTGGGCGCTGGTGACGACGACGCCGCCGGCCGCCGCCATCTCGGCCTGGAGGAGTCCCTTGGCGTTGCTCTCCCCTTCACCGCCGAGGCTGTTGCTGCAGACGAGTTCGGCGAAGCGGTCGGTGTGGTGGGCGGGGGTCGTGCGGACCGGCCGCTGCTCCCACAGGTCGACGGCCACGCCCAGCTGCGCCGCCGCGAGGGCAGCGTCGCTGCCGGCCATGCCGGCGCCGATCACGGTGATGCGCGGAACGAGGGAACGGGTCATGAGCGGCAGCGTAGCGCGGCAGCGCGGCGGCGCGGGTACTGGGCGCGCCGCGCTCAGTACCGTCGGCGCCGCGGCCGCAGCCAGCCGATCAGCGCGATCAAGACCGTGAGCGCCACGAGCGCCGCGCCGGCGGCCGCGACCGCGAGCGGCACGAACGCCACGGCCTCGCCCACGACCGCCCCCAAGCGCTCGGCCAGCCAGCCGCTCCAGGCCGCGACGCCGGCCGGCGCACCGATGGCCGCGACGTCGGCCGGTACCGCGGCGGACGCGGCCGGCGTCGGCGGTAGCACGATGCCGGCGAACGCCCACAGCGGCGCGCCCGCCGCCACGATCGCCAGACCGGGCACCCAAGCGCGCGCGTACCCGCTCGCGGCGACCGCCGCGATCGCCAGCAACAGGACGCCGACGACGCCGAACACGCCGCTCCAGAGCCGGTACCGCCCGTGCGCGGCGGCCGCCGTGGCCTCGAAGGTCCAGTCGGCGCGGTCGACGCGGGCGCGGGCGAGCGGATCGGCCAGCGCCGCACCGAGGGCCGAGGGACCGGCTTCGTAGCTGCGCTCGGCGAGCGCCGCGAGGGTCGCGGCGCGCGCCTCCTCGGGCGCGAGCCCCGCGAGGTCGGCCGGCACGGGGAGCGCCCCGCGCGGATCCGCGGTGGGCGCGGCGTCGGCCGCGACGGCCCGGAGCGCCGTCAGGCGCTCGTCGAGGGCGAGGTCGCGATCGCGCAGCGCCGCGTCGAGGGCGACCCGCCACGCTGCGGGCAACGCCCCGTCGAGCGCCGCCGCGAGGGCTTGGCTCAACTGCGCGTTCGCGAGCGCGGCTTCGGCCGCCGGGCGACCGCCGTCGAGCAAGAGGTCCGTCAACCCCGCCACCACGCGCTCGCCCACCACCGCCGGTCCCGCCCCTTGGACCTGGTTCACGGGGAGCCGCACGAAGATGCCGACGATCGGCTGCACCGGCTGCCCGGGGTTCTGCTGCGCCTGGGTGGCCCAGTCCGCGGCGCGACTGCCGTCGTCGACACCGAGCGGGTAGAGCGCGCGGCGCAGCTCGGCCTCGGCCAGCGGACGCAAGACCGCGTCGTCGAGCGCGCGCAGCTCCGCCGCGAGCACCGGATCGGTCACCCCGTCGAGCCAGTCGGAGCCCTCCAGGCGTGCGGTGGCGAGGTCGGCGGCGACGCGGGCACGGGCGCCATCGACGGTGAGCGAAGCCAGTTCGGGGAGCGCCGCCGCGACGCCCGACCCGAGCATCGGTTCGAAGGGGTCGGTGAGCTGCACGACCGGCTCCTCGGCGACGAGCGCGAGCGCGCCCGCGCTCTCGACGAAGGCGGCGTCGAGGAGGGCTGCGTGCAGCGAAGGTCCGAGGTCGGGGGCGGTCGCGCGCGCGGCCATCCCGGCCACCGTCGCGATGGCGATCGCGGCCCACGCCAGGAGCGCGGCCGCCCACGTCACGTCCACTTGCCAGGCCGAGCGTCCAGGGTTGCGCATGCGGCATGGTACCCGCCCGGTCCACGCGAGAAGGTCGACCCACCGTAGGATGTGCGCGTGTTCACGCCTCTGACGCTCGTTCCTCTGACCGGACCGTGGCACCTGCGCCACCCGCGCTGGAACGTCGTGGTCGTCCGTGAAGCGCTCGACGCGCTCGCCCCCGACCGCGTCGCGACCACCGCGCTCCCCCCCGACTACGCCGCCGATCCCGACTGGCGCGAGACCGACGAAGTGGCGCTCCCCTGGACCGTCGCACCGTGGGCGGCGCAGCGCGGCACCCCGCTCGAAGGCGTGGGCGCGCCGCCCCCGATCGCCGGCGCGGCGGCCGACTTCGAGCGCTACCTCGCCGGCTTCCCCGGCGCGCGGAGCGCGCTCGACGGCGCTGCCGCTGCGCTCGCGCCGCTGCGCGAGCGGCTGCCGCGCCCGAACGACCTCGCCGGGCTCCTGTCGGAGGTCGTTCCGCCCTTGGCCGAGGACCTGCGGGTGCGGCTGACCGCCTTCGGCGACGGGCCCGCGACCTCGTGGCGCGGTGAGCGCGCGGCGTCGGCGGTCGAGCGTGCGCAGGCGCTGGGCGGCGAGCGCCCGGCGCTCCTGGTCGAACTCGACCTGTGGCCGGCGGTGGTGCGCGAACTGGACGAGCGCGGCGCCGCGTGGTCGGCGATCGCCTCGCCGCCGCCGTCGCCCGCGGCCCGCCGGCGCGCCCTGCTCGACGTCGCCTGGCAGGGCGAGGCTCCGGACGTGGCGGGGCTGCTCGGGCAGCTGCGCGAGGGCGACGAACCCGAAGCGCGCTTCCTCGAGGCGCAGCTGCTCCTCGCCCACGACCACCCGGCCGAGGCGCTCGACGCGCTCGAGCAGGCGTCCCATGGCGATTTCCGCGAGCCGTACCTGCTGCCGGGCCTGTTGCTCGCGCGGCTGGGGCAGCTTCGCGACCTCGCCGGCCGCCGCGACCGGGCGCTGCAGGCCTACCGCGGCGTGCTCGCGCTCGCTTGGGCACCGGCCGAGGCGCGCGCGGCCGCCCGCGCCGGGCTCGAGGTGCCGTTCGCACCCGAGGGCGCGCCCCCCACGGTGGACGACGCGTGACGCAGCGCGGCGCGCCCCGGCCGGTGCTCGAGCCGCCGCTCCGGGTGCGCGTCGCCTACGGGGTGTCGGACCTGGGAGCGTCGCTGACCTTCGTCGCCGTCAACACTTGGCTGTTGTACGTGCTCGTCAACGTCGCCGGCGTGCCCCCGCTCTGGGCCGGGGCCGTGTTCGTGATCGGGCGGCTGGTGGACGCCGTCACCGATCCCGTGATGGGCGTGCTCGCCGACCGTTGGCGCGACCGCGTCGGCCGCCTCCCCTTCCTGCGCTGGGGGGCGCTGCCGCTGGCGGTGGCCTTCGCTGCGGTCTGGTGGTCGCCCGACCTCGGTCCGGTCGCCGCGGTGGTCTACGCCATCGCCTCCTTCGTCGCGTTCGGGATCGCGTACACCGTGGTGCAGGTGCCGACGATGGCGCTCACGCCCGAACTCGCCCGGGACTACGACGGGCGCACCGCGCTGACGTCGTGGCGCGTCGGCTTCGGGGTGGTCGCCTCGCTGCTGGCGGTGGCGGCTCCGCCGCTGGTCGTGCTGGCGGTCGCCGGCGGCGGCGACCTCGCCGCCGCCGGACCCGAAGGCTGGCGCGCCATGGGGATCGCGTTCGGGCTCGTCGCCATGGCCGCGTACCTGACGACCGCGATCAACGTTCCCGAGCCGCCGCGCCGCCCCCGGTCGACGACGCCGGGGCGGGCCGGCGGGGGCTCGTGGATCGGCGCGTTCCGCTCCCCCGGCTTCGCGGCGGTGTTCAGCATCTTCCTCGTCGTGACGATCGGCCTGATGATCGTCAACTCGATGCTGCCGTTCTTCCTCGAATCGGCCCTGCGGCTCCCAGGCGAAGCCCAGACGGTGGTCCTCGGGCTCCTCTTCGGGACCGCGGTGGTGGCGTTCCCCGCCTGGGGCCGCGCCTCCGAGGCGTGGGGCAAACGCGCGGCGCTGACGGTGGGGCTCGTGCTGCTCGCCGGGTCGGTGCTGGCGCTCGTCGCGTTCGCGCCGGTGGGCGCGGTCGGCCCGACGCTGCTCACGTTCACCGTGCTCGCGGGGGTCGGGCTCGCCGCGGTGATGATGCTCCCCTGGGCGATGCTGCCCGACGTCGTCGAGTTCGACGCGCTGGCGGTGGGGCGGCGCCGCGAGGGGTTGCTCTACGCCCTGTTCACGTTCGGCCAGAAGGCCGCCGGGTCGATCGGGGTGTTCGCGAACGCGCTGGTCGCCGCGGCGTTCGGCTACGTCCAGGGCTCGGCGATCCAGAGCGACGCGACGATCGTCGGCTTGCGCGCGATGACCGGCCCGGTCGCGGCGGGCGTCTTCGCGGTGGCGGCGCTGCTCGTGTGGACCTACCCGATCACGCGCGCCACGCACGAGGCGGCGCGGGCGGAGTTGGCCGCGACGGAAGGCGCGGGGTCGGTCGCCCGCGACGGCCATCCGGTCGCCCTCGCGCCAGGGACCACCGAGGCCGACCCCATGGCGCGGTAGCATCGCGGTCGATGCGCGAACTGCTGTACGAGGCCGCCAAGCACTACCGCCGCGGGCGGGCGCTCGCCGACCGCGGCGACGACCGCGGCGCCGCCGTCGCCTACGACGACGCGCTGCGCGACCTGCACGCGGTTCGGCCGCAGCGGATGCGCGACGTGCTGCTCGCCCAGGTCTACCTGTCGCGGCACCAGCTCGGCGGCGAGGCGGCCCAGCGCGCCGGCGACCTGCGCATGGGGTACGCCTACGCCCGCACCACCGCCGAGCCCAACGTCCGCACGCTGGCCGAGCGGCTCTGGCGCGAGGCGGTGGCGAGCGGCGCGCACCGCGCGCCGGCCGCGGGCGCACGACGCCCGCCGAACCGCGCCGCTCCGAGCGGCGACGAGGCTGCTGAGCGTCCCGCCGACGCACCGGGCACGGCATCCGCCGGCAAGTCGGGGCGCCGCCGTGGGCGCCGCCGTTCGGGCGCCCGGCAGCGCGACGGCAGCTGATCCCGGCCTAGACTGATCCGATGCCGAACACCGACCTCATCTCTGGTGCCCGCGCCCGCCGCGCGGAGTTCCTCGACCTGCTCGAGCGCTTCGTCCGCGTCGAGTCGCCGACGCGCGACGAGGCCGCGTGCGACCGGATGGCCGACCTGCTCGAGGCCACGCTGACGGCCGACGGCTGGGCCGTGGCGCGCGACCCGCGCGACGCCGTGGGCGACGTGCTGTGCGCCAGCCTCGAAGGCGACGGGGACGGGCGCGGCACGCTGGTTCTCGCGCATTACGACACCGTATGGCCCATCGGTACGCTCGCGACCATGCCCTTCCGGGTCGACGCCGACGCCGACCGGGCTTACGGCCCCGGGACCCTCGACATGAAGGGCGGCATCGTCGCCACCCTCCTCGCCGGACGCCTCTTGACCGCCGACGGTCGCCGCCCTCGCGGGCGCGCGACGCTGCTGATCACCTCCGACGAGGAGACCGGTTCGGCCCACAGCCGCGCCCGCATCGAGGCCGAGGCGCGCGCGCACGACCGGGTGCTCGTGGTCGAGGCCGCCCGCGACGACGGCGCGCTCAAGGTGGGGCGCAAGGGCGTGGGCGACTACCACTTCGCCTTCCACGGGATCTCGGCGCACGCGGGCAACTACCCGGACGACGGCGCCAGCGCCCTGGTCGAGCTCGCGCACGCGGCCCTGTTCGTGCGCTCGCTCGACGACCCCGAGGCCGCTACCACCGCGCACCCCACGGTGGCGCGCGCGGGCAGCACCACCAACGTCATCGCCGAGCACGGGCTCCTCGACGTCGACGTGCGCGTCCTGCGCCTGGACGAAGCGGAGCGCGTCGACGCAGCGCTGCGCGCCTGGGAGCCGCGCGACGCCCGCGTCCGGGTCGAGGTGACCGGCGGCCTCAACCGCCCGCCCATGGAGCCGACACCGGCGAACCTGGCGCTGTTCGAGCGCGCGCGGGCGCTCGCGGCCGAGTGGGGCGGGACGCTGGAGGGGGCGGTCGTGGGCGGCGGCTCGGACGGCAACTTCACGTCGGCGCTCGGCGTCCCCACCCTCGACGGGATCGGCGGCTGCGGCCAGGGGGCGCACGCGCGCGGCGAGCACGTCCGCATCGACGACACGCTCGAGCGCGCGGCGCTGCTCGCGGCGCTGCTCGCGGACGCGTGACCGCGCTGCTGGCCGCCGCCGCGGCCGGCGTGCTGCTGGCGCTGGCGCTGCCGCCGGGCGGCCTCTGGCCGCTGGTCGCGGCGCTGGCGGTGCCGTTCGCGCTGACGGCGCGCGCGCGGTCGGTGCGCGCGGCCTTCGGCGTCGGCGCCGCCTTCGCGCTCGGCTTCTTCGCGCTCTACGTGCTCTGGCTGCCGCGCAGCTTCGCGGACCCAGGCCTGCTGGGGCCGTGGTTCTGGGTGCTGCACCCGTTCCTGCTCGCGATCCTCGCCACCATGTGGGGGCTCGTGACCGCGCTCGCGCGCGCGCTCGGCGGGCGCAGCGCCGGCGCGCTGGTGCTCGTGGTCCCGTACTGGCTGCTCGGCGAGGCGCTGCGCGCGACCGGCTACTTCGCGTTCCCGTGGGGCACGCTCGGGTACGCCTGGCTCGACACCCCGGTGGCCCAGACGGCCGACGCGGTGGGGGTGCCGGGGCTCAGCGCGCTCACCGCGGTCGCCGCGGCGCTGCTGGCGCTGCCGTTCGCGCCGCGCGCCGACGCCGGGATCGGTCGAACGCCAGCCCGGCAGAGCGCGGTGGGGCTCGCCGCCGGACCGGCGCTCGCGCTGCTGGCCGTCGCCGGCTTCTGGGCCTGGGGCGCGCTCGCGGTCGGCCGCCACGAGGTCCCCGCGGAGCGCACCGCCCTGCTCGTCCAGGGCAACGTCGACCCGTTCGGCCGCGCCGTCTCCGCGGCGCAGGAGCTCTCCACCCACGTCGACCTCACCCGGCTCGCGGTCGGCCGGATGGCGGCGGCGCCGAACCTGGTCGTCTGGCCCGAGGGGGCGGTGATCGGCACCGCCCTCGAGGGGCCGCGCGGCGCCGACGGGCGCGCCGCGATCCAGGCGGCGTCCCCGACGAGCACCTTCGTGGTGGGCGCGCGCGCGCTCGCGCCGGGCGGCTCCGCCAACGCCGCCTTCGCCATCGCCACGGGCCAGCCCTGGGGGCGCTACGACAAGCACGTGCTGGTGCCCTTCGGCGAGCGCTGGCCGCTGCTGGAGGCCGCTCCGTGGCTCTACCGCACGGCGTTCGGGCTGCTCGGGCTCCCGATGCTCGTGAACACGGTGCCGGGCGACGGCCCCGCGCCGCTCGGTACGCCGCTCGGCCTGCTCGGGGTCGGCATCTGCTACGAGAGCGTCTTCCCCACGGTGTCGGCAGCGCAGGTGCGCGCGGGGGCCGAGGTGCTGGTCGTCATCACGAACGACGCCTGGTTCGCCGCGGGCGACGGTGCCCGCCAACACCTGGACATGGGCCGGCTGCGCGCGATCGAGACGCGCCGGTGGCTGCTGCGCGCGGGCAACGACGGCATCACCGCGGTGGTCGATCCGTACGGCCGGGTGGTCGACGAGCTCCCGCGCCGGATCGCGGCGACGCTCCCGGTGCGCTACGGCACCAGCACGGTCGTCACCCCCTACGCCCGGCACGCCGACCGCGCCCCCTGGGTGCTGGCGGTCTGGGCGCTCCTGGCGACCCCGCTCGCGCTGCTGCGGCGCGGCCGATGAAGGCGCGGACGGCTGTCGGGCAAGGCATCGGCCGCCTCCGTGCGCCACGCACCTGGACGGCCCGTGCGCGCGGCGCTATCATGCGCCCCCGATGAACCTCGTCCTCGTCGGTGGCGGTGAGATCGGTGCGCAGATCGCCGGCGCCCTCCACCGCTCCCACAACGTGACCGTCCTCGAGATGGACGAAGAGCGCGGCGACGCCTTCCAGCAGATGGACGTGCGCTTCGTCCGTGGCAACGGCGCGGACCCCGACGACCTGCGAACGGCGGGCGCGGAGAAGGCCGACGCGTTCATCGCGTGCACCCTCAACGACGACATCAACGTGCTCGCCTGCCTCGCCGCCAAGGGCTTGGGCGCCAAGGAGACGATGGCGTTCGTCACCCGGCAGCGGTACGTCGACGCCTTCCGGCAGCGGGGCGCCATGGAGTCGATCGGCCTCACGATCGACCGGATCCTGTGGCCGCAGCGCACGCTCGCGCGCCAGATCGTCGAGATCGTGCGCGTGCCGCGGGCGCTGGACTCGGCCTCGTTCGCCGGCGACCGCATCCGCATGATCGAGTACCGCCTCGAACCGAACGACCCCTTCCTCGACGAACCGCTCGCCCAGCTCCAGTTGCCGGACGGCGCGCTCGTGGTCGGCACCATCCGGGACGACGCCTTCGTCGTCCCCTCGGGCACCACCGAACTGCACGCCGGCGACAAGGTGGTGTTCATGGGGACCACCGACGCCGTGCGCCGGCTGGAGGCGCGCTTCGCGCCCAGCAAGCGCCGCCAGCGCGTCGCCGTGGTCGGCGGCGGCAACGTCGGCTTCATGGTGGCCGAGCAGCTGCAGGACCTGGGCGTCGACGTCACCATCGTCGAGAACGACGACGCGCGCGCCGACAAGCTGGCCGCGCTCCTGCCCAAAGCGCTGGTCCTCAAAGGGGACGGCACCGACCTCGAACTCCTGGAGCAGGAGCGGCTCGAGGACGTGGACGTCATGGTGGCCGTCACGAGCGACGACGCGACCAACCTCCTCGTCTCGCTGCTCGCGAAGCAGTTGGGCGTGCCCAAGGTCATCACCCGCGTCAGCCGGTCGCGCAACCGCCGCCTGTTCGAGCGCGTCGGCATCGACGCGCCGCTGACGCCGCGCACCGCCGCGGTCCAAGAGGTGCTCAACTGGCTCAAGGTGGACGAGGTCGATCACCTGGCCACGATCGAGGACCGAGCCGAGGTCATGGAGGTCACCTTCCCGTACGACGCCACGCCGGGGGAGGTGCGGAGCCTGGGCACACCGCCGCACAGCCTGGTGGGCGCGATCGTCCGCAAACACAGGGCGATCGTCCCGCGCGGCGACACGGTGATCCATCCGGGCGACCACTTGTTCCTGATCACCACCCCCGACAACATCGGCGCGGTCGAGGCCTGGCTGCAGCGGCACGAGCGCGGCGGCGGGGGCTAGTCGGGCGTGCCCACCAGCGGCGAGCGCGGTCGCTTCGCCCCGTTCGTCCTCGGCACCGGGCTCCTCGGCCTCGCCGCCGCCGCGGTCGTCTTCGCCGTGGGCGCGCTGCTCGCCGGCGAGGACGCGCGCGGCTTCGCCGCCGTGATCGGCGCGGCGACGGCTCTGGGCGCCCCGCTGCGGTGGATCGGCCGCGCCGGCCTGGAGCCGACGCGCCGTGAGGCGCTCGTCGCGGTCCTGGCGCTGTGGTTCCTGATCCCGCTGGTGGGGGCCGCTCCGTACGTGGCGTCGGCGGCGATGACGCCCTTGAACGCGCTCTTCGAGTCGATGTCCGGCTTCACCGCGACGGGGGCGACTGCGATCGCGGACTTCGACGCGGTGCCGGCGAGCGTGTTCCTGTGGCGCGCCTTCAGCCAGTGGGTCGGCGGCGTGGGCATCCTGGTCCTGTTCATCGCGGTCTTCCCGCAGCTCGCGATCGCGGGCCGCCAGATCTTTTACGCGGAGATGCCCGGGCCGACCCAGGACCGCCTGACGCCCCGGCTGCGCCAGACCGCCGGCATGGTGCTCGGCGTCTACGTCACGCTGACCGTCGTCTGCGCCACCGCCTACGTGCTCGCCGCCATGCCGCTGTTCGACGCCGTGGCGCACGCCCTCACCACCGTCGCGGCGGCCGGCTTCAGCCCCAGCGCCCGAAGCTTCGAGGCGTACCACCCCGCGGTCGACTGGGTCGCGCTCGTGTTCATGACGCTCGCGGCGGTGAACTTCGTGCTGCTCTACCGAGCCTTCGTCGGCCGGCCGCGCGACCTGTGGCGCGATCCCGAGCTGCGCGCGTACGTCACGATCGTCGCCGTGGTCGGGGCGCTCGTCGTCGGGCAGGTGTGGCACCTCTACGCGCCGGGCGACGCGATCCGGCACGGGCTGTTCCAGGTCGTGTCGGTCATCACGACCACCGGGTACGCCTCGGTCGACTACAACGAGTGGCCCGACGCGGCGCGCGCGCTGCTCATCGCGCTGATGGCGATCGGCGGCAGCGCCGGTTCGGCGGCCGGCGGGGTCAAGGTGGCCCGGTGGCTGATCATCGCCAAGCACACGAGCCGCGAGGTCCGGCGCGCGCTGCACCCGCGCGCCGTGCTCCCGATCCGCGTCGGCGACCGCGTGATCGGTGAGGACGTGCTGCGCGCGGTCGCTGCGTTCATCAGCCTCTACACGGCGCTCGTGGTCTTCAGCACGCTGGTGGTGGCGCTCACCGGCGAGGACCTGATCACCGCCTTCACCGCCAGCGCCGCCACCGTGGGCAACATCGGTCCCGGCCTGGGAACGGTGGGGCCGATGGGTTCGTTCGCCGACCTCCACCCGGTCGCCCGCGGTCTGCTGACCTTCAACATGTACGCCGGACGCCTGGAGATCGTGACGGTCTTCGTCCTCGCGACCGGCGGTTGGTGGAAGTTGCCGCGGTCGCTGCGGCGCCAGGACCGTCTGCAACCGCGCTCGGACGCCGGTCCGCGCGCCGCTCCCACGACCGCGCGACCCACCTGACGTGCCCAGCGACCGCGCGTCCAGAGGGCACTCGGGCCGTGGGCGAACGGCCCCGTACGTCGTCGGCACCGTGTGCGCTGCCACCGGCGTCGCGCTCGCGGCGTTCGGTATCGGCGCCGTCCTCGGCGGCGAACCGTGGCGCGGCTTCGCCGCCGCCGCGTTCGCTGCGGCGGCGCTCGGAAGCGCCCTTCGCGTGTTCGGCCGTGCCGGTGCGCCCGGTACCCGCCACGGCGAGCCGAGCCGCCGCGAGGCGCTCGTGGCCCTGCTGGGGGCCTGGGCGCTCGTGCCGGCCCTGGGGGCGATCCCGTACCTGGACGCTGCCGGCCTCGGGCCGTTGGACGCGTACTTCGAGTCCATGTCGGGCTTCACCACCACGGGCGCGACCGTCCTCACCGACTTCGGGGCCGTCGGCCCGGTCGCGTTCCTCTACCGCGCGTTCACCCAGTGGATGGGGGGCATCGGGATCATCGTCTTGTTCGTGGGCCTCTTCCCCCAGCTCGCGATCGGCGGGCGCCAGCTCTTCTTCGCGGAGGCCCCGGGACCGACCGAGGAGCGGCTGACGCCGCGGCTGCGGCAGACGGCCATCGCGATCCTCGGGGTGTACTCCACCCTCACGGCCGGCATCGCGCTCGGGTACGGAGCGACCGGCCTCTCGGCCTACGACGCGATCGCCCACGCGTTGACCACGGTCTCGGCGGGCGGGTTCTCGCCGGAGGGGCGCAGCTTCGAGGGGTTCTCGGCGTCCACCACGTGGGTCGCGGTCGGCGGCATGCTCCTCGCCGGCGCCAACTTCGCGCTCCTCTACCGTGGCGCGACCGGCCGCTGGAGCACGGTCGCCCGCGACCCCGAGCTGCGCACGTACGTCGCCGCCGCAGCCGTCGGCGCGGCGGCCGCCGCGCTCGCGCTCGGGGGCACGTACGGAGCGGTCGACGCGTGGCGCCACGGCGCGTTCCAGGCGCTGTCGATCCTGACGTCCACCGGCTACGCTTCCGCCGACTTCGCGCTCTGGCCCGAACGCGCCCAAGCCATTCTGCTGGTCCTGGCGTTCATCAGCGGCAGCGCCGGCTCGGCCGCCGGCGGGATCAAGGTGGCCCGCTGGTTGATCCTCGCGCAGCACACGAGCCGCGAGATCCGGCGCACGCTGCATCCGCGCGCGATCCTGCCCGTGCGCCTCGGTGGGCGCGTGGTGCCCGAGGACGTGCTGCGCTCGGTGGCGGCGTTCGTCACCCTCTACGTCGGCCTGTTCGCAATCACGACGGTGGTGCTCGTGATGCTCGGCAAGGACTTCACCACGGCGTTCTCGGCCGCGATCGCCTGCCTGGGCAACATCGGCCCCGGCCTCGGCGCCGTCGGCCCCATGGCGAGCTTCGCCGACCTGCATCCCGCAGCCAAGGTGCTGCTGACGTTCTGCATGTACGCCGGCCGCCTCGAGGTGGTCACCGTCTTCGCGCTGTTCGCGCCCGGATGGTGGCGCGTGCCGCGGGCCGGGCGCGGCTTCGACCGCTGACGCGACCCGGTACACTCGGTCCACCCCACGCCCGGCGTCCGCGCGACGGCCGCCACCCATCGAGGCCCCGTACCGGAGGACCCGCATGCCCGACGACGCCCCCGTACCGCCCGCCCACCTGACCACGGTGCTCGCCGAGCAGCGGCGCTTCCCGCCACCGCAGAGCTTCCGCGCGCGCGCCCGCATCGGCAGCCTCGAGGACTACCAGGCGCAGTACCGGCGCTCGCTCGACGAGCCCGACGCGTTCTGGTCGGAGGTCGCGGACGAGCTCCACTGGTTCGACCGCTGGCACACGGTGCGCACGTGGGACCCGCCGTACGCCAAGTGGTTCGAGGGCGGCACGACGAACCTGGCGTACAACGCGCTCGACCTGCAGATCGAACGCGGCCTGGGCAACAAGGTGGCGTTCTTCTGGGAGGGCGAGCCCGGCGACCGCCGGGTGCTCACGTACGCCGACCTGCTGCGCGAGGTGAACCGCTTCGCGAACGCGCTCAAGGCGCAGGGCATCGAGAAGGGCGACCGCGTGGCGATCTACCTGCCGCTCGTGCCCGAGGCGGTCGTGGCGATGCTCGCCTGCGCGCGCATCGGCGCCCCCCACTCGGTCATCTTCGGCGGTTTCTCGGCGCACGCGCTCGCCGACCGCATCGTCGACGCCGGCGCCAAGGCGGTCGTGACCGCCGACGGCGGCTTCCGGCGCGGCCAGGTGCTGCCGCTCAAGCCCGCCGTCGACGAGGCGCTCGCGCAGTGCCCGACCGTGAGCAAGGTGTTCGTGGTGCGGCGCGCGAAGAACGACGTCGACATGGAGCCCGGGCGCGACGTCTGGTACCACGACGCGGTGCGCTTCGCCTCGCCCACCTGCCCGGCGGTGCGGCTCGATGCCGAGCACCCCTCGTTCATCCTGTACACGTCGGGCTCCACCGGCACGCCCAAGGGCGTGCTGCACACGACCGGCGGCTACCAGACGATCGCCTACCTCACGACCCGCACGGTCTTCGACCTGCGCGACAACGACGTGTACTGGTGCACCGCCGACGTCGGTTGGATCACCGGCCACACCTACGTGACGTACGGGCCGCTGCTGAACGGCGCTACCCAGGTGCTCTACGAGGGGGCGCCGACCGCCCCCACCCCGGCGCGCTTCTGGGAGCTCGTCGAGCGCTACCGGGTGACGGTCTTCTACACCGCCCCCACCGCCATCCGCGCCTTCATGCGCCTGGGCGAGGAGCACCCGGCCGCCCACGACCTCTCGAGCCTGCGGCTCCTGGGCACCGTCGGGGAGCCGATCAACCCCGAAGCGTGGATGTGGTACCGGCGGGTGATCGGCGGCGACCGCTGCCCGATCGTCGACACCTGGTGGCAAACGGAGACGGGCGGCATCATGATCACCACGCTCCCGGGCGTGCACGACGCCAAACCCGGGTCGGCGGGGTTGCCCTTCTTCGGGGTCGAACCCAAGGTCGTCAACGCCTCCGGCGACGAGGTGGAGCCGGGCCAGGGCGGCTACCTGGTGCTGGAGCGGCCGTGGCCCTCGATGCTGCGCACCATCTACGGCGACGACGCGCGCTACGAGCGCACGTACTGGTCGGAGTTCCCGGGGCGCTACTTCGCCGGCGACGGCGCTCGGATGGACGCCGACGGGTACCACTGGATCATGGGGCGGGTCGACGACGTGCTCAACGTCTCGGGCCACCGCCTGGGCACCATGGAGATCGAGTCCGCGCTGGTCTCGCACCACACGGTCGCCGAGGCCGCCGTGGTCGGGCGCCCGGACGAGCTGAAAGGCACCGCGATCGTCGCCTTCGTGACGCTGGAGGGCGGCCGCCGCAGCAGCGAGAAGCTGCGGCAGGAGCTGCGCGCGCACGTCGCCAAGGAGATCGGCGCGATCGCCCGCCCCGACGACCTGCGCTTCGCCGACGCGCTCCCCAAGACCCGCTCCGGCAAGATCATGCGCCGCCTGCTGCGGCAAGTCGCGGTCGGCGAAGACCTGGCGGGCGACATCAGCACGCTCGAGGACCGCGCCGTCGTCGAGTCGCTGCTCAAGAACGACGAGTAGCCGGGCCGCGAACGGAGAACCGCACCTCGCTGACGATCATCGCGAACACGACCACCACCCCGCCGGCCCAGCCGGCGGGGCCGAGCCGTTCGCCCAGGAGCCAGGCCGCGAACGCGGCGGCGAACACCGGCTCGAGCACGAACACGAGCGCGGTCAGCGGCGCCGACACGACCCGCTGCGCGTACGTCTGCAGCACCGACACCAGGGCGGTCGACAGCACCGCCAGGTAGGCGATCGCGGCGTACGTCACCGGCGGTACGTCGACGAGGGCGGCGCGTTGCGGCCAGGCCCAACCCCACGCGAGCAGCGCCATCGGCAGCAGCTGCAGCCCGGCGAGCGCGAAGGCGCGCGACCCGCCGGCGACCTCCCCCAGGTAGACGATGTAGAAGGCGTACGCGACCGCGGTGCCGAGCACCCAGACGTCGCCGACGTTGACCCCCGACCAGCCCGCGTCGCCGAGCGTCAGCAGCGCGAGCCCCGCGGTCGCCAGCGCCGCCGCGACGTAGGCGCGCGCCGGCACCCAGCGCCGCCGCCAGACCGCGGCGACGAGCGGCGTCAGGATCACCGACAAGCCCGTGATGAACGCGGCCTTGGACGCGCTGGTGACCGACAGACCGATCGTCTGCGTGGCGAAGCCCGCGAACCCCATCAACCCCAACCAGAGCGCCGGGAGCACGGCTCGGCGATCGAAGCGCACGAAGGCGAAGCACGCCGCGGCGACCGAGAAGCGCAACGCGAGCAGGAGCGGCACCGGGATGGTCTCCAGGGCGTTCTTGATGACCACGAACGAGGTCCCCCACACCAGCGTGATGCCGACGAGGGTGAGGAGGCCGACGGTCGGGGACACGGTGTTCGATCATCGCACGGCGACGGCCACGCTCGAACCGAGGTGGCGCCGCGTGGGATGATGCGCGCCATGGACGACGTGCGGATCGGGTACGGCGAGGACGCACACCGCTTGGCGGCGGGGCGACCGCTGGTGTTGGGGGGCGTGGCGATCGCCGCGGCGGAGCGCGGGGCCGTGGCGCACTCGGACGGCGACGCGCTGCTGCACGCCGTCGCCGACGCGCTGCTCTCGGCCTGGGCCCTGGGCGACATCGGCCACCTCTTCCCGGACACCGACCCCGCGCACGCCGGAATCGACTCGCGCGCCATCGTCGCGCGAGCCCTCGAGGCCGTCGCCGCGGTAGCCCCGACGGCGCAGCTGCGTCAGGTGTCGGCGGTCGTCACGCTCGATCGGCCCAAGCTCGGGCCGCAGCGGGAAGCGATCGCGGGGGCGCTCGCCGACCTCGTGGGCCTGCCCGCCGACCGCGTGGGCCTGACCTTCAAGACCAGCGAAGGGCTCGCGCCCGACCACGTCCAGGCGCGAGCCACCGTCTTGTTCCAAGCGACCTGAGGGGCCGCCCGCACGGCGGGCTCACGCCTCGACGAACACCTCGTCCCCGTCGACGACCACCGCATGGCACGCGAGCGCCTTCAGCGCCGGCATCGTCGCCTTGCCGTCCCGGTTCAGGTCGAAGCTGGCGCCATGGTAGAGGCACCGCACCACGCCGCCTTCGAAGGTGCCGTCGGACAGCGGGCGCTTCGCGTGCGTGCAGCGGTCCGGGAAGGCGTACCAGGCGTCGCCCTCGCGCACGACCACGAACCAGGCGCCGTCGGCCTCGACGGGCGTGAGCACGCCGTCGGCGAACTCCACGACGGCGCCCACGCGATGCCGGTTCAGAGCTTCTCCCTGACGCCGGGGACGCCGAGCTTGGCCTGCACCACGCGCTCGACGTACTGAGCCACCTTGGGAAGCGACACGCGGCTCATCACCTCATAGAGGAAGCCCGTCACCAACACGTGCTCGGCCACCTCGGGGCGCAGGCCGCGCGACATCAGGTAGAAGCGCTGGTCCTCGGGCACCGGGCCGGTCGTGGAGCCGTGCGAGCAGCGCACGTCGTTGGCCTTGATCTCGAGCTGCGGGATCGAGACCGCCTCGCTCTCCGAATCCAGGAGCAGGTTCCGGTTGGTCTGGTACGCGTCGGTCTTCTGCGCGTCCGGATCGACCACGATCACCCCGGAGTACACCGCGGTGCTCGCGTCGCGCAGCGCCCCCTTGAAGAGCAGGTCGGAGCGCGCGTGGTCGGCGGCGTGGTGCTGCACCGTGTACTGGTTGAAGTGTTGCCCCTGGTCGGCGAAGTACAGGCCGAGCATCTCGCTGTCGGCGCCGGGGCCCTCGAGCTCGACCTCGACCTCCGCGCGGGCAGCGTCGCCGCCGAGCGAGACGGTCAGCGACTCCAGGCGCGCGTCGCGCCCCACGCGGGCGCGGATCTTGTTCTGCTGCACCACGTCGCGGCTCCAGTTCTGGAGGCTGACGTAGCGCAGTTTGGCGCCGTCCGCCAGGACGATCTCGGTGGCCGCGTGGTGCACCAAGCGCTCGCCCAACGGCTCCGAGGTGTACTCGTCGAGGAACGTCACCTTGGCGTTCGCGCCCACGACGATGAGCGTGCGGCCGGCCGACAAGCCGCCACGGTCGGCGGTCGTGAAGGCGCCGAGCGGCAGCGCCACCTCGACGTCGCGCGGCACGTACAGGAAGGTGCCGTTCGTCCAGAGCGCGGCGTCGAGCGCCGCGGCTTTGCTCATGCCGGCGTGCACCACCGAGTAGAGGTGCTTGCGCACCAGCTCCTCGTGCTCGAGCACGGCCGTCCGCAGGTCGGTGAAGACCACGCCGGTCTCGCCGACGCCGCCGGCGCGCTCGACGACCTCGCCGTTCTTGAGCACCAGCGACGCCTCGGCGTCCGAGTCGCCGAGGCGCATGGCCACGCGCTCGACCACCGAGTCGTCGCGCGGGCCCTCGATCAGGGCGAGACCATCGGTGGCGAAGCGCTCGATCTGCGTGTAGCGCCACAGCTCGTCGCGGCTCGTCGGGTTCGGCGTCGCGAGGAACGTGCGCAGCGCGGCGCGGCGCTCTTCGGCGAGCCACTCGGGCTCGCCGTAGCGCGCGACGATCGCCTCGACGGCCCCCAGCGAGACCGCCGGGTTGTCGGTCGACAGCGCCACGTCAGCCGACGCTGCCTTCCATCTCGAGCTCGATCAACCGGTTCAGTTCGACGGCGTACTCGAGCGGAAGCTCCTTGGCCACCGGGTCGAGGAAGCCGCGCACGATGAGCGCCATGGCGGCGTCCTGTGGCAACCCGCGCGACATCAGGTAGAACACCTGCTCGTCGTTGAGCTTCGAGACGGTGGCCTCGTGGCCCACGTGGGCGGTCTTCTCGTTGATCTCGATGTACGGGTAGGTGTCGGTGCTGGCCTGGTCGTCGAGCAACAGGGCGTCGCACTCGACGTTGGAGCGGGCGTTGGTGGCGCCCTCGTGGATCTGGACGAGACCGCGGTAGCTGCTCCGACCGGTCCCCTTCGAGATCGACTTGCTGACCACGTTGCTGGTCGTGTTCGGCGCGGCGTGGATCACCTTGGCGCCGGCGTCCTGGTGCTGGCCGTCGGTGGCGAAGGCGATCGACAGGACCTCGCCGTGCGCGCCCTCCCCCATCAGGTAGGTGCTGGGGTACTTCATCGTCACCTTGGAGCCGAGGTTGCCGTCGAGCCACCCCATCGAGCCCCGGCGCCCGACGATCGCGCGCTGCGTCACCAGGTTGTACACGTTGTGCGACCAGTTCTGGATGGTCGAGTAGCGCACGTTGGCGTTGTCCTTGACGACGATCTCGATGACGCCCGAGTGGAAGGAATCGCTGTTGTAGGTCGGCGCGGTACAGCCCTCGATGTAGTGGAACCTGCTGCCCGGCTCGCCGATGATCAGCGTCCGCTCGAACTGCCCCATGGACTGCGCGTTGATCAGGAAGTACGCCTGCAGCGGCACGTCGATCTCGACGCCCGCGGGGACGTAGACGAACGAGCCGCCCGACCACACGGCCGAGTTGACGGCCGCGAAGTAGTTGTCCTCGGGCGGGATGACGGTGGCGAAGTGCTCCTTGAACAGCTCCGGGTGCTCCTGCAGCCCCGTGTCGGAGTCGAGGAAGATGACGCCCATCTTCTCCCACTCCTCCTTGAGGTTGTGGTAGACCATCTCGCTCTCGTACTGGGCGCCGACGCCCGCGAGCATCTTCTGCTCGGCCTCCGGGATGCCGAGCCGGCGGTAGGTCTCTCGCACCTCATCGGGGACGTCGTCCCACGAGTTCGTGCCCTTCTTGTCTTGCGGGCGGATGTAGAAGTAGATGTCGTCGAAGTTCAGGTGCGACAGGTTCGGGCCCCACTTCGGGCGCCCTTTCTTCTCGGCGATCTCGAGCGAGCGCAGCCGGAACTTGAGCATCCACTCGGGCTCGTTCTTGTAGTAGCTGATCTGCTCGACGACGCGCCGGCTGAGCCCCTTCTCGGAGCGGAACGCGTAGTCCTCGGCCATCTGGAAGTCGTACTGGTCGGTGTGCGCCATGCCCTGGAGCTTGGCGGCATCGGGGTGGTCGTCCGTGCGGAACAGGTCTGCCATATCGGTCTCCTATCGATTCAGGCGCCGACGCGCGGCGCGGGTTCGTGGTCGGCGACGGGGTCCAGGCCGACTTCGAGGCGGACCCAGTCGTACCCGCGGGTGTCGAGCTCCATCGCGAGCTCCTTGGGTCCCTGCTTGACCACGCGACCGTCGACCATCACGTGGACGTAGTCGGGGACGATGTGGTTCAGCAGGCGCTGGTAGTGGGTGATGACGAGCGCGCCGAAGCCCTCGCCGCGCGCGGCGTTGACGCCCTTCGACACCACCTTGAGCGCGTCGACGTCGAGGCCGGAGTCCGTCTCGTCGAGGACGGCGTAGCGCGGCTCGAGCACCAGCAGCTGAAGGATCTCGGAGCGCTTCTTCTCGCCCCCCGAGAAGCCTTCGTGCAGGTTGCGCTCGATGATCGACTCGTCCCAGTCGAGCGCCTTCACGGCGCGCTGCAGCTTGCCGTAGAACTCCATCACGCCGACCTCGTCGCCCTCTTCGCGCCGGGCGTTCAACGCTAGCCGCAGGAAGTTGGCGATCGACACGCCGGGAACCTCGACCGGGTACTGGAACGCCAGGTACAGACCGGCGCGGGCGCGCTCGTCGGGCTCGAGCTCGAGGACGCTCTCGCCGTCGATCAGCACGTCGCCCTGCGTGACCTCGTACTGCGGGTCGCCCGCCATCACCTTGGCGAGGGTCGATTTCCCCGAACCGTTGGGGCCCATCAGCGCGTGCACCTCGCCTGCGGGCACCACCAGGTTCACGCCCTTGAGGATCGCCTCACCATCGACGATGCGGGCGTGCAGGTCGCGGATCTCCAGACGCTGTTCCATGAATGCGTTCCTCTCGTTGCTGGCCGGCGTTCGACCGCCGATCCGGCGGGCCGGACCGTGCCGGCCGTGCTCGGGGGGTTGCGTGCGTCCTCTGGGCTCGCCGCCACGGCGTGCCGCTAAATCGGAGTCGTTCCGATTCCGAATCCGATTCTACACGCCGAAGCGCTCGAAGGTGGAGTGCAGCACTCAGGATTGAGCGCGCGCGGCGCGGCGCGCTGCGCGGCAGGCCGATCAGCCGTCGCCGCGCCGTCGGCCGAAAGGCCACCAGCCACGTGCTGGACGCTCGCGCGCACCGCCGTCGGCCGGACCGCCCGCCGGCTTGCGCTCGTTCCCCGAGTCCGGCACCGCCGGCGTGGGGTCGCCACGCCGAGGACCGCCACGACCGGTCGCGGGGGTGGCGACCTCGGGCGCGCCATCGGCACCGGTCCGCGCGGGCGCCGCCAGACCGGCGGCCTCGCGGTACGCGGCGAGGAACGCCGGCAAGTCCGGGTACCGCCGCACCGGATCGCGCGACATGGACTTCGAGACGACCGAGGAGAGCGCTCTGCCGACCTCGGGCCGCACGGCGCGCAGGTCGCGCGGCAACGAGTGCAGGTGGGCGAACATCAGCGCGTCGTAGGTGTCGCCCACGAACGGCCGCTCGCCGGCCAACACCTCGTAGGCGAGCACGCCGAGCGAGTACACGTCGCTGCGCACGCTCGTCGAAATGCCCTCGAACACCTCGGGCGCCATGTAGAACGCGGTGCCGACGCGCTCCGCCGCGTCTTCCCCTTGGAACGTCCCGGTCCCGAAATCCCCGAGCTTCGCCTCACCCTTCGCGCCCAAGAAGACGTTGGCCGGCTTGACGTCGCGGTGCAGCACCTTGCTCGAGTGGGTGTGGTCGAGCCCCATCGCCACTTGATGGACCAGGTCCCGGGCGCGTTCGAGCGGCAGCCGACCGCGCTCGAGCAGCAGCTGATCGAGGGTGCCCCCCGGGCAGTACTCGAGCGACAGGAACGCCTGCGGGCCGGTGGGCCGGCCGTCGTAGGCGCGCACCACGTTCGGATGGTCGAGCTTGAGGGTGATGTGGACCTCGTTCTCGAACATGCGCCGCAACAGCGGATCGTTCTGGAGCGATGGCTTGGGCAGCTTGAGCGCCACCTCGCGCGCACGCAGCTTCTCGGTGGCCAACCAGACCACCGACGTCTGACCCGCACCGAGGCGCTGGGTCGGCTCGAAGCCCGGAGGCACGTACGCCGGCAGCTCGCTCACGCGATCCCTGCGATCCGAGCGGCTGGGGTCGCCGGCCCAACGACCGAACCGCCGCCGAGGCTCGCTCCGTGGCCCGTGCGCAGCCCGCTCAGAACTCGATCACCTCGCCGGGCGCGAGCGCATGGGCTACGGCATCGGTCGCGTCCTGCACCGCATCGCGGAAGGCTTCCGCGTCCTGCTCGATCGGCGGGAAGGTCCCGTAATGGATGGGCACGACGCGGCTCGGCCGCAGCAGCTTGACCGCTTCGACCGCGTCGGCAGGACCCATGGTGAAGTGGTCGCCGATGGGCAGCAGGGCGAGGTCGAGCCCGCCGCGCGCGATCAGCGCCATGTCGCCGAAGAGCGCCGTGTCGCCCGCGTGGTACACACGCCGACCGCCGATCTCGATGACCGCCCCCATCGCCAAGCCGCCGTACCCGCCGTCGTCGAAGCTCGACGAGTGCCAAGCGGCCGTGAACGTGACCGCGCCGACCGGCAGCACCACCCGCCCGCCCGTGTTCGCCCCGATCGTCTCGATCCCCTCGCGCGCGAGCCGCCCGGCGATCTCGACGTTCGAAACGACGACCGCGCCCGTCCGCTTGGCGATGGCGACCGTGTCGCCGACGTGGTCGCCGTGGGCGTGCGTGAGCACGATGACGTCTGCCTCCACGGCGTCGGCCGCGACCGCGGCGTTGGGGTTCCCGGTGAGGAACGGGTCGACGAGAACGCGTCCCCCGGCGTGTTCGAGGAGGATCGCGGAATGTCCCAGGAACGTGAGCTTCATGACACCTCCCATGCCGTGAGCGCGCTCAGCGTACGGCCCCCGCAGCGACCGCGAGGTCGCGCGCCGTCAGAGGAACGCGAAGAAGAGCGGCCGGATGTGGATGAGCGCGACGTAGTACACCACGGCGGCCACCACCGGCAGGCCGAACGCGCCCACCGCCTCGAGGTCGCGTTTGAGCGCGACGAGCGCGGCGCCCACGACCGTCGCGGCGATGAAGACCAACGGATACAGCAGGAAGGCGGTCCGCCAGTACCCTTCGATTTCGAGTTGGTTGATCGTGCCACCCGTCTGCGTGAACAGACCGATCGCGCCCATGATCCAGAAGTACAAGATGGCGCCGCTGCCCAGCACCCCGGCGGCCACGCCCAGCAGGGTGCCCGAACGGTCGCCCGAGAAGTCGTGTTCGGCGTCGATGGCGTGCGGGTTCACGGTCATGCAGGGTCGGCTCCTCGTCGGGTTCGGCGGTGCAGGAACGGGTTGCGCGGCCGTCAGGGGCGCGAGCGCACCCGAGGATCGCGCACGCCCGTGCATCGCCGCAGAGTGTACCAGAACCCCTTCGGAACGAGCGCCCCTGGTACACTCCATGGTTCCGGCGCCGGCCAAGCGGGCGACGCCGTGCCTGGAGGCGCCGATGCAGGACCTCGTCATCCGAGGAGCGCGCGAGCACAACCTCAAGGGCATCGACCTGGTCGTGCCCCGCAACGCGTTCGTCGTCTTCACCGGCGTCTCGGGCTCCGGGAAGTCCACCCTCGCCTTCGACACCATCTACGCCGAAGGACAGCGGCGCTACGTCGAGAGCCTCTCGGCGTACGCGCGCCAGTTCCTCGGCATCATGGACAAACCGGACGTGGACGCCATCGAGGGCCTCTCGCCGGCCATCTCGATCGATCAGAAGACCACGAGCCACAACCCACGGTCGACCGTCGGCACGGTCACCGAGATCCACGACTACCTGCGCCTGCTGTTCGCCCGTGCCGGCACGCCCCACTGCCCCGTCTGCGACCGACCGATCGCGCGCCAGTCGGCCTCCGAGATCGTCGACCGCCTGGTCGAACGCTTCGAGGGCAAGCGCGCGCTGCTGCTGGCGCCGGTGGTGCGCGGTCGCAAGGGCGAGTACCGCAAGCTCTTCGCCGACCTCAAGAAGGAAGGCTTCGCCCGCGTCCGGGTGAACGGGGTCGTGCAGACGCTCGAGGAGGCGAACTCCGCCGGCCTCGAGCGGCACGAGAAGCACGACATCGAAGTGGTCGTCGACCGCGTCGTCATCGACGAGGGCGACCGCGCTCGGCTCGCCGAGTCGACCGAGACCGCGCTGCTCAAAGGCGACGGCCTGATGCGCGCCTTCCTGCCCGACGAAGGGGTCGACGAGCTGTATTCCGAGCGCTTCGCCTGCCCCGAGCACGGCACCTTCCTCGAGGAGCTCGAACCGCGCGTCTTCTCCTTCAACAGCCCGTACGGTGCCTGCGCGCACTGCAGCGGCCTCGGTCACCTGCAGCAGTTCGACGTCGACCTGCTCGTCCCCGACCCGACCCGCTCGATCGCCAGCGGCGCCATCGCGCCGTGGACCGGGTCGCGCGCCGAGGGGGGCAAGGTCTTCTACTGGGACCGGCTGCGGGCGCTCGCCGAACACCACGGGATCGACCTCGCCATCCCGTGGCGCGACCTCCCGGCGGCCTTCCAGCGGCTCGTGCTCCACGGTGCCGACGACGCCGTCGAGGTCGTCTACACCCGCGGTGGGCGCGAGACGATGCGCTTCAAGGCCGAGTTCGAGGGTGTGGTGCCCAACCTCGAGCGCCGCCTCAAGGAGGCGCAGACCGAGTACGCGCGCGAGAAGCTCGAGAGCTTCATGTCGCTCGTCGACTGCCCGCACTGCCACGGCACCCGCTACAAGCCCGAGGTGCTGGCGGTACGGGTCGCGGACCGCAACATCGCCGACGTGTCGAACCTCACGGTCGTGGACGCGCGCGGCTTCTTCGGCGACCTCGTGCTCGCCGGCGCGGCCGGCGACGTCGCCCGACCGATCCTGCGCGAGGTGAACGCGCGCCTCGGCTTCCTCGAGGACGTCGGCCTCGACTACCTGTCGCTCGACCGCAGCGCCAACACGCTCTCCGGTGGCGAGGCGCAGCGCATCCGGCTCGCGACCCAAGTAGGCTCGGGCCTCACCGGGGTCCTGTACGTGCTGGACGAGCCCTCGATCGGCTTGCATCCGCGCGACAACGCCCGGCTGCTGCGGACGCTGCTCTCGCTGCGCGACCTGGGCAACACGCTCATCGTCGTCGAGCACGACGAGGAGACGATGCGCTCGGCCGACTACATCGTCGACCTGGGCCCGGGCGCCGGCGTGCACGGCGGCGAAGTGGTGGCCGCCGGGTCCCCCGAGCAGTTGATGCAGCACCCCACCTCGCTCACCGCGCGCTACCTGCGCGGCGAGCTCAAGATCGACGTGCCCACCGAGCGGCGCCCCGGCAACGGCAAGGCGCTCAAGGTGGTGGGCGCGCGCGAGCACAACCTGCGCGACGTCACCGTCGAGTTCCCGCTCGGAACGCTCACGTGCGTGACCGGCGCCTCGGGTTCCGGCAAGTCGACGCTGGTGCACGGGATCGTCCACGCCGCGCTCGCGAAGGAGCTCTACCGCGCCAAGGCCACGCCTGGGGCGCACGCCAAGCTGATCGGCTCCGAGCACGTCGACAAGGTGATCGAGATCGACCAGACGCCCATCGGCCGCACCCCGCGGTCGAACCCGGCGACCTACACCGGCATCTTCACGGACGTGCGCGACCTGTTCACGCGCGCCCCCGAGTCGCGGAAGCGCGGCTACAAGCCGGGCCGCTTCTCGTTCAACGTCAAGGGCGGCCGCTGCGAGGCCTGCAAGGGCGACGGCACCGTCAAGGTCGAGATGTACTTCCTCCCGGACGTCTACGTCCCGTGCGAGGTCTGCAAGGGGGCGCGGTACAACCGCGAGACGCTCGAGGTGAAGATCCGCGGCAAGTCGATCGCGGACGTGCTCAGCATGACGGTCGACGAGGGCCTCGATTTCTTCGAGAACATCCCCACCGTGGCGCGGAAGCTGCAGCTGATGAAGGACGTCGGCCTCGGCTACGTGGGGATCGGCCAGCCCTCTCCGACGCTGTCCGGGGGCGAGGCCCAGCGGGTCAAGCTCGCCGGCGAGTTGGGCAAGCGCTCGACCGGGCGCACGCTCTACATCCTCGACGAACCGACCACCGGGCTCCACTTCGACGACACGCGCAAGCTGCTCGACGTCCTGCACCGCCTGGTCGACGCCGGCAACACGCTGCTCGTGATCGAACACAACCTCGACGTGATCAAGACCGCGGACTGGGTGATCGACCTCGGTCCCGACGGCGGCGCTCGCGGCGGGCTGGTGGTCGCCACCGGCACGCCAGAGGCGGTCGCGCGCCATCCGACCAGTTCGACCGGGGCGTTCCTGCGCAAGCTGCCCGACCTCGCCCGCCGGCTCGAAGGCCCTGCGGTCGCTTGAGCCGCGCGGCCGGGTAGCATGACGCCGTGATCCGCACCGCGCCCGAGCCCCAGCGCACCATCGTCGGTACGTTCCTGGTGCTCGCGGCCGTCGTCATGGCGGTCGCGCCCATGGCGGTCTCGCTGCGGTCGGCCGGGATCGCGCTCCTCGCGTACCTCGCGTTCTCGATCGGCGGGATGCCCTTCGCCTACCTCGCCGCCCTGCTCGGCCCTGCCCTCGGGCTGGTCGCCAGCGACGTCGATTGGTTGGTCATGCTTCCGATCGTCCTCTCGGGCAACCTGCTGGCGATGATCGGGCTCGAGTACGCCTGGCGCTGGTGGGCGGTGGTGGTGTCGCCGATCCTCTTGGTCGTGCCCGCGGCCTTCGTCCAGTCGATGGCGCAGCGCGAGCTGTTCCGGGTCGAGCTGCCGTGGGACGACGCCCGCGGCGCCTGGTTGGGGCTGCACCTGCTGGTCGGCGTGTTCGGGGTGCTCGTCGCCATCCTGATCGAGCGAGGGCGCACCCGGACCGATGGCGTGCCGACGGCCCGCAGCGGGCGCCTGACCGACGCCGAGCGCGCGCAGCGCGTCGCGCCCCCCAAGCGCACGGCCGCGCGCTCCACGGGCCCAGCCCGACGAGGCTGACGCCGTGGGCGGCCTGCGAGCGCGCCTGACGCAGCTCCAGGAGCAATACGCCGCGTGGGGGCGAACCCCGATCGGGCGCTTCGTGGTCGGCGCAGCGCGGCGGTACGGGCGTGCTCGCATCCCGCTGCTCGCGGCCGCCCTCGCGTACTACGCCGCGTTCGCGCTCGGGCCGCTCCTGCTGCTGCTCGGCGGCTGGTTGGCGCTGGCCTTGCGCGCCCGCCCGGAGCTCGCCGCGCCGTACCGCGATGCGCTCGTCGACCTGGTCGGTCAGCTGCTGCCCCTCGAGGTCGACCCTGAAGCCCTCGTGGACACGTCGTTCCAGGCGATCGTCGGGCAACTCGACGAGGGGGCGGTGCTGCGCTCGGTGCTGTCGGTCGTCGTGCTCCTGTGGGCGTCCTCGAACTTCCTGGCCTCGCTGCAGGTGGCGCTCGAGCTGGTCTTCGACGTGCGGAACCCGCGCGGCTTCCTGCGCAAACGCGCGGTCGGGCTGCTGCTGGTCGTGGCCGCCGCCGCCTTCGTCGCGGTCGAGGTGATCGGCGGCGCGCTCGGCGGTGCGGCGATCCGCGCCTGGGCGCAGGTCCGGGATGCGCTCGGCGCGTACGACGTCGCCCTCCCCGACGCGCGGCTCCCCGCGACGTTCGACTTGCTGCGCGCCGCGGCGATGACCACCGTGTTCGCGCTCGCCTTCCGCTACCTTCCGCGCCGCGGCAGCGACTTCGTGGGCGCTTGGGTGGGGGCGGTCGCGTGCACGGTCAGCCTCCTCGCGATGCGCCAGTTGCTGGTCGCTTCGTTCTCGGTCGAGCGCGTCAACCTCGTCTACGGAGCGGTCACCGGCGTCGTCGTGCTGCTGCTCTGGCTCTACGTGGCGCTCCTGCTCGTCCTCTTGGGCGCGGTCGTCGCCGCGGAGGTGGCGCGCGCGCGACGCCGCCACGCACGCGTCCTCAGCCTCCGCGCGCGTTCGCCGGCGGACGACGCGACGTAGACTCACAAGCGATGCCGACGCCGCCCGGACCCAAACGCTTCCCGCCTCCGTTCTACGCGTTCGCCGCGACCCTGGTGCGCTATTTCGTCGCGCTGTTCTACGGGTTGCGCGTCACCGGCCGCGAGCACGTCCCGCGCTCCGGCGGGTGCGTGGTCGCGTCGAACCACATGTCGTCGTGGGACCCACCCGTGGTCGGCTGCACCACGCCACGCGAGATCCACTTCATGGCCAAGAAGGAGCTCTTCGAGCACTGGCTCAGCCGCCGCGTCTCCCGGGGTCTGCGCGCGTTCCCGATCGATCGTGAGGCGGGCGACGTGGGCGCCATCAAAGAAGCGCTCCGGCGCCTGCAGCGCGGGTACGCCATCGGCGTGTTCTTCGAGGGGACCCGCAACCTCAAAGGCGACGCCCGCGCTCAGGAGGGCGCCGCCTTCCTCGCGCAGCGCGCCGGCGTACCGCTCGTTCCGGCCGCCATCTGGCGCGAGGGCAGGCGTTTTTGCGTCGCGTTCGGCCCACCGCTGCCGCCCCCCGGCAAGGGGCGCGAGGAGGCGGCCCGGACCACCGAGGAGCTCGTGCGCGCGGTGCGCGCGATGATCCCGTCCAGGACGTGACTGCCGGCGACGGAGCACGACGCCGTCCAGAGCACGTGCCACGAACGCCGTCCTGGTCGCGCTCGCGATGTGGCGAATCCGATAAACGCCGTCACACACTTGCCTACCGGATACCCCCGTGCTAGAGTGCCGCCAAGCCGAAACCTAGAAGGAGGCACAGCATGGCCAAGCAGAAGACCGTGTCCAAGGCGGATCTCGTCGATTTCGTCGCCGAATCTACGTCCATGAAGAAGAAGGACGTCAAAGAGGTGATGGACCACATGCTCGGCAAGATCAGCGAGCACCTCGACAAGGGCAACAAGGTGCAGCTGACCGGCTTCGGCACCTTCGAGGTCCGCAGGCGCAAGGCCCGCACCGGCGTGAAGCCCGGCACGACCGAGAAGATCAAGATCCCGGCGAGCAAGTACCCGGCCTTCAAGCCCGGCAAGAGCCTCAAGGAGCAAGTCAAGAAGTAACGGTCGCCTGCGATCGTGCTCCCCAGGGGGGCGACCGCTCGGTCGCCCCCCTTCGCGTGGCGCCCAGGGACCGCCCCGTTCGTCCCCTCGGGGTCGGCGCCGCGCCCCCGACCGGCCATCGCGCCCCTTAGAGTGGCGCCATGAGTCTCCTCGACGTCATCGGACCGGTCATGGTCGGTCCTTCCTCGAGCCACACCGCGGGCGCGTGCCGGTTGGCGCTCCTGGCCCGCCACACGCTTTCGGCCCCACCGACGGCGGCGCATTTCGCCCTTCACGGGTCGTTCGGGAAGACCGGCCAAGGGCACGGGACCGACCTGGCGCTGGTCGCCGGAACCCTCGGCGCGGCGCCCGACGACCCGATCATCGCGCGCGCCTTCGACGCCGCCCGCGAAGCGGGGCTCGAGGTGGCGTTCCAGGTCGCCGACCTCGGCGACGTTCACCCGAACACCGTGCGCATCGACCTTCAGGTAGGCGAGGAGCGCATCCGCGTCATCGGCTCGAGCCTCGGCGGCGGCCTGGTGCGGGTCTTCGACGTCGACGGCTTCCGCATCGACTTCTCCGGCGCGCACCACACGCTGCTCGTGCGCCACGTCGACACCCCCGGCGTCATCGCGCGGGTGGCGCGCGTGATCGCCGATGACGACGTCAACGTCGCGACCCTGGTGAGCGCCCGGCGCAAGCGCGGCGGCGACGCGATGATGTCGATCGAGGTCGATCGCGCGCTCTCCGAACCGGCGTTCGCCTACCTGGCCCACCTGCGCTACGTCACGTGGCTGCGGCTGCTGCCCGAGGTGATGCACGCCGAGACCGAGGAGGCGGCCGCGTGACGCTCGCCGACCTGGCCGCCCACCCCGGCCGCGCGTCCGACGCGGTCATCGCCGACGAGGCGCCCACCAGCCGGCAGCGCGACGCGCTCCTCGAAGGGCTGAAGGGGCGCCTGCGCGAGATGCGCGACTCGATCGCGCGCGGCCTCGCCAGCGACGCCGCCAGCCGCACCGGGATGGTCGGCTGGAACGCCAAGACCTTGTGGACCGCCGAGGACGCGCTGCGGGCACCGCTGCTCAAGCGCGTCCAGGCGTACGCGATGGCGGTGAACGAGGAGAACGCCCGCATGGGGCGGATCGTCGCCGCCCCGACCGCCGGCTCGGCGGGGACCGTCCCGGGCGCGCTGATCGGTGTCGGCGACCACCTCGGGCTCGACGACGACGCGCTCGCGGCGCCGCTGGCGCTCGCGGCCGGCATCGGTCAGGTGATCGGCCGGTCGATGTTCATCGCCGGGTCGACCGGCGGCTGCCAGGCCGAGATCGGCAGCTCCGCCGCGATGGCGGCCGCGGCCGTCACCGAGCTGATGGGTGGCGACGCGTCGGCGTCGGTGCACGCCGCCGCCATGGCGCTGATGAACACGATCGGCCTCGTGTGCGACCCGGTCGGGGGCTACGTCGAGGTGCCGTGCGTGTCGCGCAACGCCTTCTACGCGGTGCACGCGGTGGCCTCGGCGCAGCTGGCGATCGCGGGCGTCACCTCCCCCATCCCCCCCGACGAGGTGATCGGCGCCATGGCGTCGGTGGGCAGGATGCTGCCCCCTGAGCTGCGCGAGACCGGCGAGGGCGGCATCGCCGACACGCCGACCGGCCGCCGCATCGCGCTCGAGCTCGCGCGCTGACGCCGGCCCGGCGTGCGCGACCGTGCGCTGCACCGAACTCTGCTTGTGCCATTTGGTGCATGCTGCGTTGCGAGGGACGAACGTCCCGGCCATGGCGGCCGGTCGCGCGTCCGGGGAGGATCTCATCGTGACCGCACCCGAACGAACCCGCGTCGTGGTCGTCGGCGCCGGCTTCGCCGGCCTGAACGTGGTGGCGTCGCTGCGCGGCGCCCCCGTCGACGTCACGCTCGTCGATCAGCGCAACTACCACACCTTCCAACCGCTCCTCTACCAGGTCGCGACCGCGGCGCTCGACGCCGGCGACGTCGCGCACCAGATCCGGGACGTGCTCCGAACCAACCTGAACGCGCGCTTCGTGTTGGGCCGCGTCGTCGGCATCGACCTCGATGCGCGCCACGTCAAACTCGCGGACGGCGATCAGCTGCCCTACGACCACCTGGTGGTCGCGCCGGGCGCCGTGTACCACGACTTCGGGATCCCCGGCGTCCGCGAACACGCCTACGTCCTCAAGAGCGCCGCAGAGGCGATGGCGCTGCGCGCGCACGTGTTGCACCGCTTCGAAGAGGCGGCGCGCGATCCCGACGCGATCGACGACGGCCGCTTGAACGTGGTCATCGTCGGTGCCGGCCCCACCGGGGTCGAGATGGCCGGAGCGCTGGTCGAGTTGTTCGAGCACGGCGTGCGCTCCGACTTCCCCGAGGTCGACGTCCGCCGCGCGCGCGTGATCCTGCTCGAAGCGCTCGACACCGTGCTGCCGCCCTACACCGAAGCGACGCGCGCCTACGTGGGCAAAGTGCTGCGCGACCGCGGCGTCGACGTGCGCCTGGGCTCGGTGGTGCAGGAGGTGACCGAGGACCGGGTGCGCCTGGAGGACGGCGGCGAGATCGCCTACGGGACGTTGGTGTGGGCCGCGGGCGTGCGCGCGCACCCGCTCGCGGAAGCACTCGGCGTCGAGCTCGGCCGCGCCGGACGCGTCCCGGTCGCCGACGACTTGTCGCTTCCCGAACGGCCGGAAGTGTGGATCGCCGGCGACCTGGCCGGCCCCGTCGGCGCCCCCCCGCTCGACGGCGGCGAAGGCGCCTACCCGCAGGTGGCCCAAGTCGCCATCCAGCAAGGCAAGCACGTCGCCCGCGGCATCCGCGCGCACCTCGCGGGGCGCCCCTCGCGCCCGTTCCGGTACGCCGACCGCGGCCAGATGGCCATCGTCGGGCGCTCGGCCGGCGTCGCCGAGCTCAGCCCGGCTTGGGGCGGCTTCCGCTTCACCGGCCTGCTCGGCTGGTTGGCGTGGCTGTTCGTCCACCTCATCTACCTGCCGGGGCACCAGAACCGCCTGCGTGCGTTCCTCGGTTGGGCGTGGGAATGGATCACCTACGACCGGCACGCGCGGCTGATCCTCGAGCCGATCGACCGCGACCTCGATCGGGCCGGGCCGCCACCGCCTCGCGGTACCCTCGGCGCATGACCGACCACGCGCTCGTCGCCGAAGCACTCGTCGTCGCCCACCACGCGGCGGACGCCGCCGCCCGCATCCATCGCGGACATGCCGGCGCCTCGCTGGACGTGACCACCAAGTCGAGCGCCACGGACCTGGTCACCCAGGTCGACCGGCTGTCGGAAGAGGCGATCCGCGCCACGATCGCCTCCGCGTTCCCCGACCACGTGGTCTGGGGCGAGGAGGAGGGGTCCTCGACCGGCGACGCCCGCCACCGATGGATCGTCGACCCGCTCGACGGCACCGTGAACTACGCCCATGGGGTGCCCATCTACGCGGTCTCGATCGCGCTCGAAGTCGACGGCGTCGTCGAGCTCGGGGTGGTGCTCGATTCCGCCCGCGGCGATCGCTTCGCCGCGCGCCGCGGCGCAGGCGCCACCCTCGACGGCGTCGCCATCCACGTGAGCGAGACGCCCTCGATCGGCGCCGCGATGCTCGGGACCGGCTTCGCCTACGGCGGGCCCGCCATCGCGCGCAACCTCGAAGCGTTCGCTCGCGTGGTCCCGGCCGCGCGTGCGGTCCGGCGTCCGGGCGCCGCGGCGCTCGACGTCTGCTTCGTGGCGTGCGGCCGCTACGACGGGTTCTGGGAGCTCGACCTCAAACCCTGGGACGTCGCCGCGGCCGCGCTCGTCGTGCAGGAGGCCGGGGGCACCGCGACCAACCTGCAGGGCGCCCCGTACCGCTGGGGCGACGACGGCATGGTGGCGACCAACGGCCACCTGCACGCGCGCCTGCTCGACCTGCTCGGCTGGGCCGACGCGCGCGCCTGATCGCCGCGACGGCGCTCCGTCAGACCGCGGCCACCGTCCGGTCGAAGGCGGCCAGGTCGGCGTCGGTCAGCCCGGCCCGCGCCACGGACGCCGCCCACAGCCGCTCTTCGACGTCCGCACCCTCGCCCCCACGCGCCTGGCGTCGTGGCTGGCGGTCGATCCAGTAGCCGCCGGTCCCGGGAACGTCGGCCGTCGCCAGCCAGGTCATCGTGTCCGCGCCACGCTCCGGCGTGCGCGCGATCAGCTTCTGCAACAGGCCGATCGCGCGCGCCGTGAAGCCGTCGCCGGAACCGAAACCGGTGGCGACGAAGCCCGGGTGGAAGGCGTGCACGTCCACGCCGGTCCCCTCCAGGCGGCGCGCCAGCGCGCGCGTGAGCACCTGGTTCGCCAGCTTGGACTGGGCGTAGGCACCCCACCCGGCGTAGCTGCGCGCGTACTCGAGGTCGTCCCACCGGAAGCGCGCCATCTGCGCCGCGTTCGACGAGGTGATGACGACCCGCGCCGGTGCCGAGGCGACGAGCAGGTCGGCGAGCAGCACGGCCGGCACGAACACGCCCAAGTGGTTCAGCGCCCACGTCGACTCCACGCCATCGGCCGTCTCGTTCCGCGAACCGAAGTACGCGCCGGCGTTGAGGACGAGGACGTCGAGGCGCGACCACCGTTCGCGAAACGCGGCAGCGAAGGCGCGCTGACCGGCGAAGAGCCCGAGGTCGGCCGCCAGGAAATGGACGTCGCCGCCGGTCTCGGCTCGGATGTCTTCGGCGACTTCGGCGCCGCGCCCCTCGCCACGTGACACGAGGACGACGGTATCGCCGCGGGCTGCCAAGTCGCGGGCGGTCACGCGCCCGATGCCGGAGCTCGCGCCCGTGACGGCCGCGACGCGGCCGGTGGGGTTGGGGGGAAGTTGACTCATATCCGCCACGCTACCGCCGGCGGTCAGGGAGGTCCGTAGGGTGGCGCGGCATGGCGCCCATGGCGCCCTCCCGGGCGCCACGGGTTTCAGAACTCGTCCGGGAACTCCAGGCGCGGTCGGCGGCGTGCGGACGACTGCCGCGGCGACTCGTCCTCGTCCGCGGCGCTCAATGGCGATGGGGGCGGTGCGGACGTCGCAGGCACCGGCGTGCGGCGGACGACCGCACGTGCTCGTTCCCGATCCCGCTCCGGCTCCGGCACGGCCGCGGGCACCACAGCGCGCACGGGCTGACGCACGGCCTCGCGCGCCGGGTCGCGTTCCGGTTCGCGTTCCGGCCGAGCAGCGGTCGGCCGGCCGATGGGCAGACCGTCCGCGGTGCGCGCGGACCCGCCCCCACGCCCCGTGACCGCCACGCCCACCGGTGGGGTCCCGATGCGCGGAACTCCGCGCGCCTCGACCGCCGCGCTCGCGGGCCGAGCGGTGCTGGGCGCGGTCGGATGGGTCCCTTCGGGTCGGGGGGAGGCGGCTGCAGCGGCCGCAGCCGGCTCGGGCGTCACCGGTGCCGGCGGCTCGGGCGCGGCGGCAGGCTCAAGCACCGCCGCCGCGGCTGCGGTCGTCCACGTCGCGCCGTCGTCGATCGACGCGGGATGCGCGGCGGACCGCGGTGGCGCGTCGCGCCGTTCGGCGGGCCGTGCCGGAACGTCGACGGCGACAGCGACGGCCATCGGTTCGACGGCCTCCGGCACGTCGTCCTCGAGGAAGCGCGCGTCGGGTTCGTCGCTCGCGAGTCGGCGCGCCGGCGCGCTGACCTGCTCGAGCGGCGCCGCCTTGAAGCGCGCCGCCCACGGCTCCCAGACGAGCTCGACCCGGTGCCGGTGCACCTTGACCCGCGGCGCGGCGGCGTAGCAGTACAGGTCGAGCCAGCCGTCGCCGCGCAAGCCGAGCGCGATCCTGCCGGACACCGACACCGAACCCATCGCCGGGACGACCGCGTCGACGGTCGCCACGCGGGGCGCACCACGGCGCCCATCGCGCAGCGCGACCTCGAGGAGCTGCACCGGGTAGCGGCTCAGGTTGCTGACGGTCATCGTGTACGCCCCTGCGTCGGCATCGGCCTGCGGGGCAGGACGCCGACGCCGGCGTCCCGAGGGCCGCCGCTCCGGCTCGTCGGTGCCGTCGGGCACGACCTCGCCGCTGGTGACGAGCAGCTGGGGTGGAGGACGCACGTCCAGACCGCGTGGGCCTCGCCGACGCCAGGCGAGCAGCCACGACAGGACCAAGAAGGCGGCGACCAGGACCCACGTGATCCCAGGCCACGCCTCGGGGCGCCACGCACCGGTGGCGAACCACGCCGCGAAGGCGTCGATGAACGCCTCGAGCATGTCGGCGATGCGGCGCAATGCGGTCTCCACGCTGCTCCTCTCGCCCCCGGACGCGCCGAGGACGGCTCCAGGATACGACCTACGCGTGAGAAGGCGCGCTCGACGTCGCACGCGCCGGCGCACCCCGGCGACCGGGGGCCGCGGTAGCCTCCGCCCATGCCCCCCGCCGCCGGACCGCCCGACGCCGCCACCCCACCGGACCCCACCGCCCCGCTGTGGGACGGCCGCGTGGTCGCGACCGGCGACGGCAGCCTCACGGTGCACAGCCCACGTTTCGGTCAGGGCTTCCGATCGCGCGCCGGGGCGCACGCCGAGGCGCGCCACGTCTTCGTCGACGGCAGCGGCGTGGGACCGCGCCTGCGCCGCGGGGCCACGGCGGCGGTGCTCGAGGTGGGCTTGGGCGCGGGCACCAACCTCGGGCTCACCGTCGCGGCCGCGTGGTCGAGCGGCGCGACGCTCCGCTACGTGGCGATCGAGCGCGAACCGCTGCCGCCGGACGCCTGGCGCGCGCTCGACCTCCCCTCGTGGCTACCGGGCCCGTTCGCGAGCACGTGGCTGGCGGCGCTGGAGGGGTGGACGGCGGCGCCCACCGCCCGCTTCGGGGTCGCGGTGCAGACCGTGCGGGTGGACGTCGTCGTCGCCGAGGTCGGTGCGTTCGCCGCGGCCGGTGGGCTCGGTGCGCGCGGCGCCTTCGACGCGGTCTACCTCGACCCCTTCTCGCCCGACGTCGATCCCGACGCGTGGCGCCCCACGACGTTGACGGCCCTGGCCGCGGCGCTGGCGCCCGGCGGGGCGCTCGTCACCTACAGCGTGCAGGGCGCCGTGCGTCGCGCGCTGGCCGCGACCGGCCTCGTGGTCGAGAAACGGCCCGGGCCGCCCGGCGGCAAGCGCGAGGTGCTGCGTGCGCGCAAACCGCCGGCGTCGCTCGAGGGCGGACCGTGAGCCCGCACGGTGCCGGCATGCAGCAGGTGGTCGTGGTCGGTGGTGGCGTGGTCGGGCGCTCGCTGCTGCGCGCGTTGGCGCGCGCCGGCCTCGAGACCACCCTGGTGGCGGACGGCGGCGCGGCGGCCTCCAGCGTGCCGGTGGCCCTGCTGAACCCGAACCGTGGCCGCACGGGCCGCGCGCATCCAGAGGATCTGGCGGCGCTGAACGCGACCTGGCGCTGGGCGGCCGAGCTCGCCGCCGAGGGCTTCGCGGCGGGCGCCCACCGGACGGGTGCGGTCCGCGTGGCGGACGGTCCGAAGCAAGCTCGAGCGTTCGCCTCCGCCGGGCTCGCGCCCACGGACCCCGAGGCCGCCGGGGTCCGGGCGCCGCACGGGGCGTTCCTCGTCCCGGACGGCGGCTGGCTCGACCCCGGCGCGTGGTGCTCGGCGCTGACCGGATCGGCGCTGGCGCGCGGCGCGCGGTGCCTCGAAGGTCGAACGGTCGTCGGCGCCGAGCCACGCGCCGACGGGGGGTGGCGGCTGCACCTGAGCGGCGGCTTCGAAGAGCGCGACGCCGCGACGCTCGACACCGAACAGGTCGTGTTCGCCATCGGGGCGAGCCCATGGGCGGTGGCGCTCCAGGCCGCGATCGGCGCCGCGCCGGCGGTGGAGCGGATCGCGGGCGACGTCGTCGTCACGCGCTGCGCCGCACCGGCGCTGCCGATCGCAGGAGGCACGTACGTGGGTCCGGTCGAGCGCAGGGGCGAGCGCCTCGCGGCGATCGGCGGCCACCACCGATCGCCGGGACCGCCCGCCGTGGACGCCGCCGCCCGGCTGCGCGCCGCCGCGCGGTGGGCGGTCCCGGAGCTCGGCACCGAGGACGTGCACGACCGCGTCTGGTGGGGGACCCGCGCCAAGCGGCCCGGAGGGCGGCCGGAGGTGCATGCGCTGGCGCCGGGGGTGCGCTGGGTGGGTGGGTTCTCGGGCCGCGGGTTCCTCGCCGCCGCGGTCGTCGCCGAAGCCCTCGCCACGACGATCGCCGACGCGTCGGGCGGCTAACCGACCTCGTCTTGGGCCGCCGCCGGCGCGCGCAACGCGAAACCGTCGCACGCGATCACGGGCACCGCCGGGTAGCGCGGGAGGTCGGGATGGTCGCAGCGCAGGAACACCGAACCACGCGCCGACGCGATCGCGCGGGCGTGCGCGCACGCGGCGCACAGCCCACCGCGCGCCGCCCGGGCGATCGAAGGTACGGCGTCCGCATGGTCGAACGGTGTCATGAAGTCAGAACCTGCGTCAGGCGGGGGCGGCGACGTGGACGCCGAACAGCTGGTCGGCGAGCGCTCGGAAGCGATCGGCGTCGAAGCGGCGCGGACCCTCGGTCAGCCCTTCGCCGTCGGCCGCGAGGGTCGCCTTGCGGTACACGTGCGACTCGTAGGGGTGGACGACGATCTCCTTGAACACCGCGTGCCTCGGGCTCGCGTTCAGCATCAGCACCGGGTACCCGTCCGGACGCGAGAGGCTGGCGCTCATGACGATCGTCGGCAGGTCGTAGGGCCGCGCCATCCGGTAGATGTAGTCCGGGAAGTCGGCCTCCTTCTGGAAGATGACGTCGTCGCGCCCGTCGGCGTACGCCCGCATCACGTCCAGCAGGTCGGCCCAGGCACGGTAGAAGGCCATGTCGCGCTCGCTGAGGCTCATGGGGACAGTCTAGCGCGCCGGCCGCCCGGGCGGCCCCGGGGGCGTGCCTCGCCGCGACGCTTCGGTAACCTTGCAATTTCAAAGTTGCGCTTTCAATTTGCAAGGTTAGACCCACGCCCCGCGAAGGTCGCCTCCCCGACTTCGGGCACCGCCCCCGTGCACCGTCGCGCCCACGAACCGCGACCGCGGCCGCAAACGCGGGGGCGCCGCACGATCGGCGGACGCGCCAGCGTCGAGAAAGCAGGTGCTCAGTACGCTACCCGCAGCGCGCTCAGGTACCGGAACACGTTCTTGGGCACGTACGTGGGCTCGGGACCGATGAGCCGCAGCTCCGGGAAACGCCGCAGCAGCGCCCCGATCGCCACCCCCAGTTCGAGGCGCGCGAGCGGCGCGCCGATGCAGTAGTGCAGCCCCAGCCCGAACGCCAGATGGGGGTTGGGGTGCCGGCCGACGTCGAAGCGATCGGGCTCTTCGAACACGTCGGGGTCGCGGTTGGCAGCGGCGTAGTAGAGCACGAGCTTGGTGCCGCGCGGCCAGGCGATCCCCTCGAACGTCAGGTCCTCGAGCACGGTGCGCTCGAAGAACTGCAGCGGACCCTCGAAGCGCATCATCTCCTCGATCGCCGGACGCAGCAGGTCCGCGTCCGCGCGCAGCCGCGCGAGCTGATCCGGGTGCCGCAGCAGCGCCAGCAGCCCGTTGCCGACGACGTTGACCACCGCCTCGTGGCCGGCGTTGAGGAACAAGATCGCGTTGGCGACGACCTCGCCCTCGCTCAAGCGCGCGCCGTCCGCGTCGCGCATCGCCACCATCCGCGAGATCAGGTCCTCGCCGGGCGCGGCGCGCTTGACCGCCATGAGGTGCCGGACGTAGCCGGCGAACTCCGCCGCCGCCGCGACGGCGGCGGCTTCCATGAGCGGCGTCCGCTCGGGCTCGAACATGCCGATGATCGCCTTGGACCACGGCAGCAAGGCGCCGCGATCGGCGTCGGGAACGCCCAGCAGGTCGGCGATCACCGTCACGGGGATCGGCTCGGCGAAGTCGACGAGCAGGTCGGCTTCCCGCAGCGCCCGTGCCTCCAGCGCGTCGAGCAGCCCATCGACGAGCACCTCGATGCGCCCCTGCAGCGCGCGCACGTGCTTGGGGGTGAAGACGTCGTGCACCGCCTGCTTCACCCGGGTGTGGTCGGGGGGTTCGATCTCGAGGAGCGACCCTTCCTGGATCGCCGCGAACGGCGCGTGGCGCGGGTCGACCCCCTTGGGCCGCTCGGCGATCACGCGCCCCAGCCGCCGGTCGCGCAGCAGCGCGTCGACGTCGGCGTGCCGGGTGACGATCCACGCCGACCACGGCTCGTACCAGGCGAGCGGCGCCTCACGCCGCAAGCGCGCGTAGGTCGGGTACGGGTCCTGCAAAAAAGCGGGGTCGGTCGGATCGAAGCGGTCGCCGGTGGTCGGGTCGGGCATGCGCCATCGTACGTCCGCCGCCTGCGGGTGCCTGCCGGCGACCGGGGGTACGCTGTCGCCCCGTGACGCCCGATCCCCTCCTCGCCCCCCTCAACGAAGCGCAGCGCCAGGCCGTGGTGCACGCCGGCGGTCCCGCGCTGGTCGTCGCCGGCGCCGGTTCGGGCAAGACGCGCACCGTCGTGCACCGGATCGCGTACCTGCTGCGCGAGCACGAAGTGCGGCCGCATCAGGTGCTCGCGGTCACCTTCACCAACAAGGCCGCGGGCGAACTGCGCGAGCGCGTCGCCCATCTGATCGGGCCCACCGCCCGCGAGCTCTGGGTGGCGACGTTCCACTCCGCCTGCCTGCGGGTGCTGCGCACCTACGGTACGTACGTCGGGCTCGAGCGGGGCTTCGGCATCTACGACGACGGCGACCAGCTCGACCTGCTCAAGGAGATCCTGGGCACCGTGCGCGGGCTGGAGGAGGCGAACCCGCGCGCGCTGCGCGGCGCGATCGATCGCGCCAAGTCGAACCTCTGGACCCCGGAGACCTTCGAGGCCCAAGCGGAAGCCGCCTGGGGCAGCGAGGTCGCCGGGTTGCCGCTCGAGCTGATCTCCGAGGTCTACGGCCGCTACCAGGCCCGGTTGCGGCAAGCGAACGCGGTCGACTTCAACGACATCCTCGGGCGCACCGTCGACCTGTTCCAGGAGGCGCCCGACGTGCTCGCCCGCGTCCAGGAGCGCGCCGTCCACGTGCACGTCGACGAGTATCAAGACACGAACGCCGCCCAGTACCAGCTCACGCGGCTGCTCGCGGCCGGCCACCGCAACCTGGTCGCGGTCGGCGATCCCGACCAGTCGATCTACGCCTTCCGCGGCGCCGACCTGCGCAACATCCTCGACTTCCAGCGCGATTACGACGACGCGGCCGTGTACCGCCTCGAGACCAACTACCGCTCGGTCGCGGGGGTGCTCGAGCTCGCGAACGCGCTCATCGAGCAGAACCAGGGCCGGCTCGAGAAGGTGCTGCGGGCGGCCAAGGGCGAGGGGGAGCCGGTCGCCCTGTTCCGCGCCAACGACCACCGCGCCGAAGCCGACTTCGTCGCCCGCCAGGTCGGGGCGTGGGTCGCCCAAGGGGGCGGCTACGACGACGTCGCGGTGCTCTACCGGACGAACGCTCAGTCGCGGGTGCTCGAGGAGGCGCTGCGCAAAGCCGACGTGCCGGCCAAGATCGTCGGTGGGGTCGGCTTCTACGAGCGGCGCGAGGTGAAAGACGTCCTCAGCTACGCGCGCGCAGCCTTGAACGCTGCCGACGACGTCAGCTGGCGCCGCATCTTGGCGCGCCCCAAGCGTGGGATCGGCAAGACCACCCAGGACGCGCTCACCGCTTGGGCCGGACGCCACCGGGTCCCGTTCGCCGAAGCGGTCCGGCGCGCTGCCGAGGTCGTGCCCGGCACCGGGGCCATCGCGCGCCTCGCGGACTTCGCCGCGCTCATGGACGACCTCACCGAGGCGGCCGATACGCTTCCCGCGAGCGCTTTCCTCAAGGCCGTGCTCGATCAGAGCGGGTACGTTCAGGCGCTCAAGGACGAGGGAAGCTTCGACGCCCGCGCGCGGATCGAGAACCTCGACGAGCTCGTCTCGGCCGTCGCGGAGTGGGAGGCGGAGTCGGGTGGGGGCATCGCCGAGTTCCTCGACGAGGCGGCGCTCCTGGCGAGCGTCGACGATCGCGCCGTGGCGGCCGCCAACGACGAGGTGCCCGACTCCGCGGTGACCCTGATGACGCTGCACAACGCCAAGGGGCTGGAGTTCCCCGTGGTGTTCCTGGTCGGCCTCGAGGAGGGGTTGATCCCGCACCGCTCGGCGAGCAACAGCCTGCAGGAGCTCGAGGAGGAGCGCCGGCTGCTCTACGTGGGCATCACCCGCGCGCAGGAGCGCCTTCTGCTCGTGCACTGCGCGTCGCGGATGACCTTCGGGCGCACCGAGTTCGCGCGCCCCAGCCGCTTCCTCGAGGACGTTCCCACCCGACTGTGGAGCGAGGTGGACGCCCTGGGCCAAGCGGTGGCGCACGGCGCCGCGGCCCGGTCGAGCGTCGCCACATGGCGCGCTCCGGCAGCCGCGACCGCTGGTGCGACCGCCACCGCAGCCGCAGCAGGAGCTGCGGCCGGCGCTTCGACGGCGGGCACGACCGCCGCCACCGCGTTCCGCGGTGGCGAGAAGGTCCGGCACCCGAAGTTCGGCGCCGGCACGGTCGTCGGCCTGTCGGGATCGGGGGCCAAGGCCGAGGTCACGGTGGTGTTCGCCGAGGCCGGCGCCAAGCGCCTGTTGGTCAAGTTCGCGAACCTCAGCCGCGTCTGAGCGCTTTCGCGGCGGCGCCGCGGACCGCGTTCCGACCGACGGTGGTATCGTCCCCGGAACGCGTTCGAGGGTCCGAGCAACGCCCACAGGGCGGCACCGGGCTGGGGCCGGCAGCGGTCCGGAGGAGGGCGAACATCACGTGAACGCCAAAGCCATCGTCGTGACGTCGGGCAAGGGGGGCGTGGGCAAGACGACCACCACGGCGAACGTGGGGGCCGCCCTGGCCAAGCTCGGCGAGAAGGTCTGCGTCATCGACACCGACGTGGGTCTGCGCAACCTCGACGTCGTGATGGGCCTCGAAGGCCGGGTCGTCTACGACCTCATCGACGTCTTCGAAGGGCGCTGCAAGCTGCGTCAAGCGCTGATCCGCGACAAGCGCGTCGAGAGCCTCTACCTGCTCGCGGCGGCGCAGAGCAAGGACAAGAGCTCGCTGAGCGAGGCGCGCATGCAGGAGACCGTGAAGCTGCTCCTCGAGGAGGAGGGGTTCGATCGGGTGGTCATCGACAGCCCCGCCGGCATCGAGTCGGGGTTCCAGACCGCCGCGAGCGCCGCCACCGGTGCGCTGGTGGTCGTCAACCCCGAGGTGTCGAGCGTGCGCGACGCGGACCGCATCATCGGCCTGCTCGAAGCGCGCGAGATCACCGAGGTGCGCTTGATCATCAACCGCCTGCGGCCCGCCATGGTCAAGCGCGGCGACATGCTCGAGGTCGACGACGTCCTCGAGATCCTGGGCGTGAAGCTGATCGGCATCGTCCCGGAGGACGAGCGCATCCTCGTCTCGACGAACGTCGGCAACCCCGCCTCGCTCGAAGAGGGGGCGAACAAGGTCTCCGCCGGCGGCGCGTTCCGCGACATCGCGCGGCGCCTGCGCGGCGAGGACGTCGCGTACCCCGACCTCGACGCCCCGACGGGCATGTTCGCCGGTCTGCGCCGGCTCTTCGGAGGGCGCTGACGTGTTCGGACTGTTCCGCCGCAACCGGAGCAAGGACGCGCTCAAGGAGCGGCTCAAGCTGGTGCTCTCCTACGACCGCGCGAAGCTCACGCCCGGCAAGATGGAAGAGCTGAAGCAGGAGCTCCTCGCGGTGATCGGGAAGTACTTCCCGTCCGACGGCACCGATTACGACGTGCGCTTCGAGCAGCAGGGCGACCGCATGGTGTTGGTCGCGAACCTGCCGATGAAAGAGGGCACCTGACGCTCGTTTGGCGACCGTCGCACACAGCGGGCGCGGCAGCCGCCGCACCCTCGGCCCCAGTGAGCGCTGCGCACCGAGCGCAGCGCGAGCCGCATGCTAGCGTGGCGCGACGATGAAACGACGAACGGTCCTGGTCGCCGAACCCGACGCCGCCCACCAGCAGCTGATCGACGTGCTGCTGGGCGCCGCGTTCGATCTCACGCTGGTAGCGGACGGTTCCAGCGCGCTGGCCCACCTGCGCGGGCACACCCCCGATGCGCTCCTGCTGTCCACCGAACTGCCGGACGTCGACGGCTACACCATCTGCCGCAAGGCCAAGAGCGTCGGCCGCCTCGAGCAGGTCAAGGTCGTGCTCGTCGCCAACGCCGGCGCCCGCGGCGGCATCGACGAGCGCACCCGCGGGCACGCCCGAGCCGCGGGCGGCGACCTGCTGTTGCAGCGTCCGCTCGGCGACAAGAACCTGCGCGAACGCCTCGAGCAACTGTTCGAAGCCCCGGCGCCCGACGACGGCATGACACCGCCGGCCCTGTTCAAGTCGAGCGTGCTCGAGCCCGGCCATCAGGACTTCACGGTGACGGGCACCAGCGGTATGTCGTTCGGTGGGGCACCAGCGACCGAGTTGGGTGCGCTGCGCGCCGAGGCCGCGCGCCTGCGCGAGGAGAACGAATCGCTCAAGTCCCGACTCGCGAAGTCCAAGCAGCTCACGAAAGCGCTCGAGGGTCAACTCGAGGAGTTGCGGAAGAAGGGACGCGGTGGGCTGTTCGGCCGCCGCGGCTGACCGGAACGCTCGGCCCCAGAGCTGGAGCTACGCGGCACCCGCGAGATGGGTGCCCGCCCACGCGCGGATCGCGCCGATGACGCCGTCGAGCTCCTCGCCGGCGCGCGTCAAGCGGTAGCAGGCACGGCAGGTACCGTTGCCCTCGGTCCGCTCGATCAACCCCAGCGACTCCAATCGGCACAGGCGCTGCGTGAGGGTCGTGGGGTTGCACCCGCCCACCTCGCGGCCGATGGCGTTGAAGCCTTTGGGCCCCTGGAGCAGGGCGTGCACGATGTGAAGCACCCACTTCTCTTGGAGCACCTCGATGCCGGTCGTGGCGGGGCAGCGTCTGGGAGCGGATGCGGCGTCCATCGCGATCAACGTAGCACGTCGCCCACGCCGTCTCCGACGTAAGCGCGACGTCCGCGTGGCTCGAACCGGTCGCGCCGAGCGTCGCGCGGAGATGGCGAGCATCGCCCCGGGGCGCGGGTGCACCGCGGTAGAATGAAGGCCTCAACGAGCGATCGCGGCCGTCTACGGCCAGGAGGAGGGCTTCGATGAACATCTATCAAGTCATCGGACGCAACGTCGAGATCACCGACGCCATGCGGTCCTACGCCGAGGACAAGCTCATGAAGCTCGACCGTTTCTCCGACCAGATCGTCGACGCGAAGGTCACGATGTCGTACGACGAGCGTCTGGGTGGGTCTCCGTGCAAGGTCGAAGTGCAGGTCAACGTCCCGAGCGGCATGGTGCGCGCCGAGGAGCGGGGCGCGGATACGTACGCGGCGATCGACCTGGTGGTCGACAAGCTCGAGCGCCAGCTCAAGAAGTACAAAGGACGCATGATCGCCAAGCGCGCCGAGGGCGCCCCGGCCCCCGAGCCGGAGCTCCCCGAGCCGAGCGAGCCGGCGATCGTCCGCACCAAACGCTACGTGCTGCGGCCGATGTCGTCCGAGGACGCGGCGAACGAGATGGAGGCTTTGGGCCACACCTTCTTCGTCTTCCGAAACGTCGACACCGACCTGGTGAGCGTCATCTACCTGCGCCACGACGGCGACTACGGGCTGATCGAACCCGCGAAGTGAGACAGCAGCCCCGTGCCGCGCGTCCCTTCGGATCGCGCGACACGGGGACTCACGTCTTTTTCGGTGCGCGGCGCGCGAACAGCGGCGCGGCAGCGACGCCGAACACGAAGCCACCGATGTGCGCCCACCACGCGACGCCACCCGTGGTGGCCGCGACCTGCACGGCGTCGAGCACGGCCATCCCCTCACCGAGCTGCACGAGCGCCCAGTACCCCAGGTACACCCACGCCGGAAGCGACCACAGGAAGAACGGCGACACCCGACCGAACGTGCGCAACACGAGCCACGGCAAGACGAGCGGCACCACGAGCGCCTGCACCTCGCGCCGCGGGTAGAACCGCACGTACGCGCCCAACACCGCGCTGATCGCCCCAGAGGCCCCGACGAGCGGCAACGGCGACGCGGGCGTCGCCCCAGCGTGCGTGAGCCCGGCGATCGCCGCCGCCGCCAGGTAGAAGGCGAGGAAGCGCCCGTGGCCCATGCGGTCTTCGACGTTGTCGCCGAAGACGAACAGGAACACCAGGTTGCCGATCAAGTGCGCCCAACCCCCGTGGAGGAAGGCGTGCGCGAGCAGCCGCGGCGCCTGCCCCCAGGGGTCGGCCCATAAGTCCTCGGGCACGAGACCGGCCGCCCACGCCACGCGCGCCACGCCCTGCCAACCAGAAGCGAGCACGGGGCCGACGAACGCGAGCGCGCACGCAGCGATGAGCACCCACACCACCCACACCGGGCCGCTGGTCGGGTTGTGGTCGCGAACGGGGATCACGCCGAAGTCATCCGGGTTGCGTCAATCGCGCAGCGGCGCGGTGTCCTGCACCGAGCGCACCTTGAGCACGGAGCGCGCGGGCACCACGCCCCGCACCATCGCGCCCGCGTACACGACGCTGTGCGCCCCGATCACGGTTCCGGGCGCGAGCACGGCGTTGCACCCGATCGAAGCACCGTCACCGACGAACGAGCCGAGCTTGCGCAGCCCGGTCGCGTGCCCCGCCATCGCCACGCCCCCCGCGGTCGTCTTGAGGTTCGCCAGCTTGACGCCGGCGCCCAGGTTCGCCCCGTGCCCGAGCACGCTGTCGCCCACGTAGTTGAAGTGCGGCGCCTTGGCACCCTCGAGGAAGACCGAGCGCTTGACCTCGCTGACGTGGCCGACCTTGGCGCCCGGACCCAGGAGCACGCCGCCGCGCACCGTCGCGCCGTGGCCGACCTCGGCCCCGGACATCAACCACGCCGGACCGACCACGTGGGCGTGCGGTCCGATCCGCGCGCCCGCTTCGAGCCGTACGGCGCCCACCACGACCGCGGTCGGATGCACGGAGCCTGCGGCCAGCTCCGCCGCTTGCGCGGACCACGCCGCGAAGAAGGCGTCGAGGCGAGCCAGCACCGCCCAAGGCAGGTCGTCCTCGAACAAGGGGCGCCACACGGCCGGGATGCGCGCCAGGTCGAAGGTCTCGGGGAAACCGTCCATGGCCGCAGTCTACCCAGGCCGCTGCACGCTCCGTGCCCCCGGACCGGGCCCCGCCCGAGCCGTGCCCCGTCGCGGTAGCATCCGCACCACGTGCTGCATCTGATCGTGAACCCTACCGCGGGCCGGGGTCGCGCCCTCCCCCACCTCGACGCGATCGTTCGCACCCTCGAGGCGGCGGGCGCCACCGTCGCCGTCCACACCACGGCGACCCCCGACGCGGCGCGAGCGCTCGTCGCCGCGCTTCCCGAGCAGGCGACGGCCGTCGCGGTCGGCGGCGACGGCACCGTCCACGCGGTCTTGCGCGCCTGTCTGGAACACGACCGACGCCTGGGGGTGCTGCCGTTCGGCTCGGGCGACGACTTCGCTCACGCGCTGGGGCTCGGTCGGACCCGCCCCGGAGCGGCCGTGCGCGCCCTGCTCGAGGGTCGCGAGCGGCGGATCGACGTCGGCACGGTCAACGGCGAGCCCTTCGTCAACGCCTTCGGCACCGGCTTCGACGCCGACGTGGCGCGGCGCATCCTGGCGGCGCCGCCCGCCTTCCGCGGCGTCGCACGCTACCTGCACGGGGTCGTCAGCGCACTGCGCGACTTCCGCCTCGCCGACGTGGCCCTCGACATGACCACGGTCGGCGGCGAGCGGGAGCGCTTCGAGGGACCGGCGCTGCTCGTGGCGGTGCAGAACGGGCCGCGCACCGGCGGCAGCTTCCGCTTCGCACCGGCCGCCCTTCCCGACGACGGCGTGCTCGACGTGATCGTCGCCGGCGCCTTCGGCCGGGCGGGCACCCTCGCGATCTTGCCGCGCGTCATGCGCGGCCGCCACCTCGACCACCCCGAGGTGCACCGCTTCGCCGTGACCTCGGTCGACCTTCGCTGGTCGACGCCGGTGGCCGGCCACGCCGAGGGCGAACCCCTACCGGTCGGGTGCGCGTACCGGGTGCGCCTGAACCCTGGCGCGCTGCGCGTCGTAGCGCCCTGAGCAGAGGCGCCACCCCGGCCCGCGAGGGCGCCTGCGGACCTAGCAAAGCGCGCGCCCCGTCCGAAGACGGGGCGCGCGCCCTTACCGTAGGTCCGGAGCCTCAGCTCAGAAGTCGACGGTGTACTTGATCGAGAACGCCTGGGCCGAAGCGAGCGAGCCGCCGCGATCCGAGGTGTAGTTCCCGTAGGCGAACATGAGGTCGTAGTAGTTCCAGGTGACCTCGTAGCCGAAGACGTTCTCGGTCTGTCCGCTGTTGGCGTCGCCATCGCGGCCGTCGGAGATGTCCGTGGCGCCGTCGCCCGCACCCAGAGTGTTGGTGGCGAGGGTGGTGTTGGTGCCGGTCCACGAGCCCACGCGCGCCGAGAGGACGCTGAAGGGCAGGAGGAACTCTTCGAGGTTCAGGCCGACGCTCCACTGGAGTTCGGTGGCCGTGAACGCCGAGGCGTCGCTCCAGGTGGTGTTGCGGTAGTTGGCCGCGGCCTGGAGGCTGGGCGCGAGGAAGATCCCGAGCGCCTGCGTGCGCACGCCGATGCCAGCGACGATCTCGCTGTAATCGTTCGTGCCGGCGTCCGCGTCCACTTCGCTCTCGTAGCCGACGTAGGGCGTGAGCGAGACGATCGAGATGTCCAGCGCGTAGTCGGCGTTGGCGTAGATCAGGGTCTGGCTGTAGTCCGCTTCCGAACGCTCGTAGCCGGCGGCGATGTTCAGGCCGCTGATCAGCGCGTTGTCGGCGGCGCCGTCGTGCTCGATGCCGACGCCGAACTTGGTGTCGTAATCGCCGTCGAGCAGGCTGTAACCCGCGTCGACGTCGATCGGGTTGACCGTCGCATCGGCGACCGCGCCGTTGACGCTGGCCGACTCGTAGAAGCCGGTGAGCGAGAAGCCGGCGAAGAGGTCGGCCGTGACCGACACGCCGAAGCCGACGTTGTCGTCGCCATTGAGCTCTTCGGTGTAGCTGTCGAAGAAGCCGGTGACGTCGAGGATGAACAGGCCGAGGCCCGCTTCCACGCCGAAGCCGCTCTGGCCCAGCTCGAAGGGCTCTTCACCGGTGGTGAGGATGCCATCGAACGCGAGATCCATGGCGCGGTAGTTGCCGCCGAGGGAGTTGAGGATCGGGAGGCTCTCGCCGTCGACCTCAGCCACCACGTACAGGATGTTGCCCGGGGTGCTGTTGGCGTACTCGAAGTCGAGCGTGACGAGGCCGAGCAGGTTCGCCATGCCATCGAGACCCCAGACGGTGTCCACGACGTTGTCGGCGAGGACGTCGTCCTTGTCGTCGGCGAGCGTGGCGTACTGAGCGAAGGAGACGCCGCCCGAAAGGACGATCGCGTCGCCGAACTCGGGCGCCATGGTGCCGCGGATACCGCGCATGTAGCCACCCGTGGTGTCGCTGAAGTACGCGGCGGTGAGGCCGGGGTTCAGGAACGCCAGGAAGTCGGGGGCGGACACGGTCGCGACGTAGCCGTTCTCGTCCTCGATGTCGAAGACGTACTCGGTGAACTCGACCGAGACCTCTTCACCGAACTCGAACACGAGCGGCTCGGCGCCGATCACGTCGAAGGTGGTGGTGAAGTCGGTAACGGTGAAGACCCAGCCTTCGTAGCCGGTGGTGAAGGTGTTGTCGTCGGCGATGAAGCCCTGCTCGACCTCGACCTCGACCACGGCGGTGAAGCCGTTGAGGGCGCGCGGCGAGCCGGTGCCGTCGAAGGTGTTGCCGGCGGTCACGTTGAGCGTGAGGGTGACGTCGACTTCGCCCGTCTGCTGGCTGATGTCGGCCAGATCCTGGGCGCGCTCGCCCACGTCGTTGCCGCTGGTGTCGTCGCCATCGAGATCGTCCGTGCCGGTCGAGAACACCGAGTTGCCCCACGAGCGGTCGGCGTTGGCGCCGTAGACGCGGTCGACGTCGAACTCGTACGCACCGAGGGTGCGGCCGACGTAGTACTCGAGCGCGATGTTGCCGGAGAACCCGAGCGGGTTCGTTTCGAGCGCGGTCACGCGGTCTTCGAGGTCGCTGACCGAAGCCATGATCTCGGCGTCGGCGGCTTCGAGGGCCGAGACGCGGTCGCGCAGGGCGACCTGATCGCGGCGCAGGAGGATGACGAACTCGCGGATGTTGGCGATATCGCCAGCGTTGCGAGCGATGCCGGAGACGTCGACCATCGGAGCGGGGGCGGAGCCACCGGTACCGATGCCGTCGACGCGCGCGCTGAGCAGACCGAAGGCCTGGTTCAGAGCAGCGATGTCCGCAGCGTTGGCGTCGGTGCCGGCCAGGGCCTGGAGGGCCAGGTCGTAGGCGCCGTCGGCGCGCGCTTCGGCCGCTTCGGCCTGGGCCTGAGCGGTATCGATGGCGACGCGCTGGGAAGCGATCTGGTTCTGGAGGTCGCGAAGGACGTCCTCGTCCATACCGCTCAGGTCCATCGACTCGAGGGCGGCGAGGCGGGCCTCGGCGTCGTCGAGGCGGGCGCCGTTGGCGGCCGCGTTGGCGCCGTTGGCGGCCACGTTGTCGGAGAGGCCAGCGATGGCGCTCTCGGCGGCCGCGAGGCGGACGCCCTGAGCGGCCACGTCGGCGGCGAGCTCCTGCATGGCGGCGCGAAGGCCACCGAGTTCAGCGTCCATGTTGGCGTCGACGACGGCCAGCATGCGGCTGATCACGAGAGCGGACTGGTAACGGGTGAAGGCTTCGTTGCCGCGGAAGGTGCCATCGGGGAAGCCGATGACGATGCCGAGGTCAGCGATCTCTTCGACCGCGTCGCCCGCCCAGTGCCCCGCCGGGATGTCCGGGAAGGTCTGAGCCGTGGCGAGGCCACCGATGAGAAGAGCCGTTAGGATCGTGAAGAAGAATTTCTGCATGTAGTACCCCTTGAAGTGCTTTTGATGTCGTTCGGCGCGGTGCCTTGCCCGAACCACCCGGGGGAGTTTCCGTGTTTCCTCGTCCCAGGCACGTCGCGCGCGGCGTTTGCGCCGGGTTCCGTGATCGTCCGAAGCCGGTTCAAGGGGATGCACCTCCTTCCCGTACGGCTCCGAACCCGACACGGGTCCGCTCAGAAGAATGCCACGTATGCAGGGCCCATGTCAAGCGAGGTGAACCCCGGATGAGAGCCTGGGACGCCGTCGCCGACGGTGTTTCGTGTGCTCGTGAACAACATCACTCATGTATTTCCCACGATGATTGCGAGGCTCGTGCAGCACGCTCCCATCTCTCTCATGAAGCCCGGTGCCGGCGCTCAGTCGCCCCGGTGGTACGGGTGGCCCGCCCGCAGCGACTCGACCCGATACAGCTGCTCGAACAGCACCGCGAGCGCCAGTTCGTGGGCGAGTGTGAAATCCGACAGTCGCCAGGCCTCCGAACACGCCGCGCCCACGGCGTCGTCGAGCCCGTCCGCGCCTCCGACCACGAGCGTGAGCTTGCTCTCGCCGCGCAGGTCGAGCGCAGCGACGTGGTCCGCGAGCGCGGCCGTGGTGAACGTCCGGCCGCGCTCGTCGAGGGCCACGCTGCGCCCCTGGAGCGCCCCCACGAGCCCCGACCCCTCCTGGCGGCGCCGCGCCGCGCCGTCGCGCCCCTTCCCCGCCCGCACGACCACCAGCTCGGCGGCCGCCACGGCGTCGAGCCGCGCGAGGTCGCGCCGGATCGCGGCGCCGTACGGTCCACCGTCCGGCTTCCCGACGCACACCACCCGGTAGCGCACCTTCAGCCCTCGGTCGCCGCGGCCGCGTCCTCCAGCCCCAGCTTCGCGAGCAGCTCGCGACGCCGCGTGGGGCGCAGGCCCGAGGTCTCGAGCGCCGCCCGCAGGCGCTCCGGGTCGACGGCCGCGCGCAGCACGTCCAGCTCCGATCCGGAGAGGCGTCGGCCGTGGAGCACGTGCTCCTCGAACGCCGAGTACGCCAGCGGCGCGACCGCCCGCGCGCACCGGGCGATCGCGTCGCCGTAAGCGCGGATCTCGTACTGCGCGTGCCAGTCCATGCGCAACCGCAGGAAGTGGAACAGGTTGTGGAGGTCGATCTGCCAGTACATCTCGGTGTAGAGCGCGAGCGGCAGGTTGATGCGCGCGAGCTCGCGGGCGACGCCGTCCTCGATCAGCCCTTCGTACGCGGCGTAGGTGTCTCGCTGACCGTGCGTGAGCGCGTCCACGACGCGTCCACGAAGGGCGGCGGGGACCTCTTCGGGCGCCGAACCCTGCTTGTTGGTCGCCGACTGGTACCGCACCTCGTCGGGGCGCGGCGCGTAGAACTCGTCGCGCAGGACGCTGTAGCGCCCCGAGAGCTCGTTGACGCGCGCGGTCCGGTGGCGGATCCACTGGCGAGCGACGAAGATCGGCATCTTGAGATGGAAGGTGAGCACGACTTGCTCGAAGGGGCTCGTGTGGCCATGGCGCAGCAGGTAGTCGATCAGGCCCGCGTCCTCGCGGAGGCTCTTGGTGCCTGCGCCATAGCTGACACGCGCTGCCTGGACGATGCGGGCGTCGCCGCCCAGGTAGTCGACCAACCGCACGAAGCCGTGGTCGAGCACGTCGTGCCGGACGTCGACGAGCGCGTCGGCTTCGGGAACGGAGGTTCGGGGCATGGCGCGCATCGTACCCGCGACGCTGGCTCTCGAGCGTGCGGCGGGCATCCGCGCGGACTCATCCAGGGAGCAGGAAGTCGTCCTCGTCGATCGCCACCGGCACCGCGTCCGAGAGCCGCGCAGCGAGGTCCAAGAGGCCGTCCGCGAGCGGTTGCAGTTCGGCGGGATCGCCCGCCTCCTCCACGTCCACGTGGCCGATCACGTGGCGCTCGCCGACCGTGACGACGGCGCCCGGGCCAGCGGCGACGAGCCGTGCCAAAGCGATGGTGACCGGAGGGGTCAGCGCCGCGCGCACCGCGGCGGCGTCGCGCGCGAACACCGCGAGCGCCGCGTCGACCTCGGGGAAGGCGCCCAGGTCGACGCGCACCGCACCCGACCTGCTCGCTTCGAGCGACTCGAGCACGGCCTCCCGGCGCGCGGTCGCGCGGAACGACACCGGCGCGAGCGGCCGTTCGCCGCGCAGCAGGCACCAGGCGGACCACCGGACCGCTTCGCCCGTCGGACCGCGTCGTCGACGCACGACGTCGAACAGGTACACGGCGGGAGCGTCGGTGCGCTTCAGCGCATGCGCGTGCCGGACCTCGGCCTCGTCGAGGTCGAGGAACCGGCGCAAGCGCTCGGCGACGTCGTCGGCGGCCACCGCGCCGATGCGCGACGCGAACGCCGCCCAGCGGTCGGCTCGGACGGATTCACGGGGGCGGCGTCGGAACCACATGATGCTCGGGACCAGAGGTACCACGACGCGCCCGGTCGGGCGCCTGGCTTCAGACGCTGAAGCCGAACATGCGCATCTGCTTCTTGCCGTCGTCGGTCATCTTGTCGGTCGACCACGGCGGCGACCACACGAACTCCACCGTCACCTTGCGCACCCCGTCGACCTTCATGCACGCGAGCTCGACGTCGGCCTGGATCATGTCCTGGACCGGACAACCCATGCTGGTGAGGGTCATGTCGACGTCGACGGAGCCGTCGGCGTCGACGTCCAACCGGTACACCAGACCCAGGTCGACGATGTTGACCGGGATCTCTGGGTCGCGCACGACCTTGAGGGCCTCGATGCAATCGGTGCGGAGCTTTTCGGCGTCGACGGTCGGCGCGGTGGCGTTCGGGGCATCGCTCATGCCGCCACGCTAGCAGAGGCGCCGTTCGGTTCGCGTCAGCCGAGGTCGGACGCGTCGCCGCCCGGGAGCCGTGGCTGCTCGCGCCCGTCGTCCACGTCGACGGTGCGGTCGGCTTCCTCGAGCGCGCGGAGCACCGCGTCCTCGGTCTTCGCCACGTCGGCGGCGAGCTCGTCGCGCACGCGCACCACGCGCTCGTGGAGGGCGGACAAGCGCTCGCGCACGGCCTCGTCGCCCGCGTCGCGGCGGGCGCCCAGCGCGTCGAGGCGCGCAGCGAGGCGCGACTCCATCCCGCTCCCCACGCCTTCCACGACCGACTCCAGCGCATCGAAGCGACCGGTCAGCTCGCGCACCGCCCCGTCGAGGGCCTGTTCGCGCCCGCGCTCGACGACGGCGCGCGCCTCTTCGAGTTGGCGCTCGAGCGCCGCGACCTGCCGGAGCTGCCGCGAACGGTCGAGCAGCGCCGCACCGAGGAACACCGCAGCGAGCACGAGCGGCACCCCGACGACGAAGGGCCACAACGGCATGCGAACGGTGGCGACCAGGAGGTCGACGGGCACCGGATCCAGCAGTGCCGGCACGTTGAACGCAGCGACGGCGAGGACGGGCACCACCAACACGATCGCGATCCAGGAGCGGAGCTTCATGCGCCCAGCCTACGCCCGCCGCGTGGCGAGGACGCGTGCGGATCCGCGGGAACCCGGGCGGGCGCTCGCTGCGGCGCCGAGGGCGCCGCCTACCAGTCGGCGAAGCGGTCGCGGTGCGCGACGAACGCGATCGTCAAGGCCAGCAGGGTCGAGACCAACGACGTGCCGCCGTAGCTCACCAGCGGCAGCGTGATGCCCGTGACGGGCGCGAGCCCGAGCGTGACCCCGACGTTCACGACCACCTGGAACCCGACGAACACGAGGACGCCGACGATGAGCAGCTGGTCGCGGGCCGCGGCGCACTCCACCGCCATCGCCACGAGCCGCCAGAAGAGCAGCCCGTACAGGGCCAGCAGCGCCACCGCCGCGACGAAGCCCCCCTCTTCCGCGAGGACCGGGAAGATGAAGTCCGTCTGCCGGAACGGGATGAAGCCGAGCTGCCCCTGGGTGCCCAGGCCGTAGCCCTTCCCCGTCAGCCCACCGGAGCCGACGGCGATGGTCGCCTGGATCACCTGGTACCCGGCCCCCTGCGGATCCGCGCCCGGGTTGAGGAACCCGACGATGCGCGCCTTCTGGTGATCGAGCAGGTTGGGCACCACGAAGGCAGGGACCGCGACCGCCACCAGCAGCGCGACCAGGAGCACGTGGCGCACCGGCACGCCACGGACGAGCACCATGCCTCCGCCGATCGCGAGCAGCACCAGCGCGCCGCCCAGGTCCGGCTCCGCGAGCACGAGCGCGGTCGGCACCGCGACGAGCAGAGCCGGCCGCAGGTAGTCGACCCAACGCTTGATCGGTCGGTCGTGCAGCGCGGCGGCGAGCGCGACGAGGAGCGCGAGCTTGGCCAGCTCGGAGGGCTGGAACCCGGGCAGCGGCCCGACGTAGAGCCACGACTTGGCCCCGTTGACCTCGGTCCCGAACAGGTGCACGGAGACGAGCAGCACGAGCGACGCGGCGTACGCGTGCGGTGCGAAGCGCATCAGGCGCGCCCGCCCGAACCACACCACGAAGGCGATCGCGACCGCGGCGGGCCCGAGGAATACGAGCTGCCGCGCGAACTCGTCGCCCGGAGCCGCGCTCGACAGCGTCACGAGTCCGGCCGCGAGGAGCAGGACGGCGACGATGGGAAGGGTGAGGTCGATGCGGGTCATGGTGGGGGGCGCGCGGCGTGCGGGGTCCGCCGGCTCGGCGCGTCCACGCCAGTGTAGGCCGGCCGCCGCGAGCGTCCGGTGAGAGCGGACCCCGCGCCGCCGCCTCTGCACCCGGCGCTACGGCGCCGGCGTCCGCGCGGCGCCATGCTCGCCGCATGAACCTTTCCGCCCATCAGCTGCTCGCCGCGCTCGTCCTCGCCGCTGCGCTGACCGTCCCCGCGTCCGCCCAGGAGTCGCGGCCGTCGGGGGCTTGGACGGTCGAGGGCGAGGCGGTCTACGAGGCGCGCGACTCCTTGGCGAGCTGGAGCGGCCGCGCGCCGCTGGTCTCGGCGGAGCTCCGGTTCGACCCGGCCGACCCGGCCGACCTGGACCTCACCGCGGTCGTGCCCCCAGCGGCCTTCGACTCCAACAACCCGCTGCGCGACCTGAACGCGCGCCGCACCGTCTTCGAGGTCGACGACCACCCCGAAGCGCGCGCCCGCGCGACGGCCGACCCGGACGCCGGGCCGCCGCGCCGGGTGGCCGGCGGTTGGGCCGTGCCGATCGCGGTCGACCTGACGCTCCACGGGGTCACGATCCGGTACGCCGCGGAGGCCCGGCTGGACCGCGACGGCGCGGAGTGGACGGGCACCGCGGTCCTCACGCTCTCGCTCGAGGCCCACGGCATGCGCCGGCCGCGGCTGCTCGGAATCGTCACCGAGGACGCGGTGCGGCTCGAGGTGCGCGTGCGCGCGCGCCCGGCCCCCTGACCCACGCCAACCACTCGATGAGGAGGGCGGCCGCGGCGATCGCCAACAGTCCCGCCGCGATCAACGTCGGGCGCTCGACGCGCAGCGGCGCTTCGGCTTCCGGCTCGCGGTCGTCGGGAGCCGGGAGCGGGAGGCGCGTCTGGTCCTCCGCCAAGAGCGATACCGTCACGTCGCGACCGCCGACGCGCGCGAGCCCCGGCGTGGCGACGCGGTCGCCACCGTCGTCGATGATGCCCAGCGGCGCGCGATCGGCGCCGCGGTAGGCGTCGAGGAGGTTGGCCACCAGCGTCGGGAACGCAGCCCTAAACACCAGGTCGGTCTGGCTCGGATGCACGGCGAAAGCCAGCACGCGCACCCCTGCGCGCTCCCGGTACGCCAGGACGGGCCGCTGGTCCGCGGTCCACGCGAGCACCCGCCACCCCGACGCCTCGAGCTGCTCCCGGGTCGCGACCCACGGCAGCGGGGCCCGGTCGGAGCCCTCGGCGACGGGCTGCACCGGGGAGAGCCCGACCGCCACCTCGCGCAGGTCGACGAAGCGCAGGAGCGGGTCGGTGCGCGCCCAATCGGCGATCGAGCCCGCGCGCGGTTCGTCGGTCGCGGGCGCGACCACGACGTAGTCGCCGGGCGCCAATGCGTCGGGGTCGGCGCCGGTGAGCACGCGCACGTCAGCGGCGACCCGCGCGGCGGCCCCCGTGACCGTCACCTCGGTCCCGGGAACCGCCGCGAACGCCCGCCGCAGGCGCGGTTCGTCAGCGTCGAGCACCACCCGCGCCGCGCGCCGACCGGCATAGGCGACGTCGTCGAGATCGAGGGCATCGGCCGTTCCGCCGAGCTCCAGACGCGCGACCACCACCTCGCCGGCGACGTCGATCGGGAACGTCGCGGTCGCGCGACCGCCGGCCGGGACCAGCACATCGGTGCGCGCGAGGAGCGCGCCGTCGCGCCGCTCGAGGACCACCCCCACCGAGACCGGTCGCACGTGGCTCGAGGCGATCGCCACGAACGCCTGCTGGATGCCCAGATCGAACGCCACGATCCCGACGTTCCGGCCGGTCCCGGCGACGTCGACGCGCCGCACGCCGGCGCGCTCGTCCCCCGGGTCGTCGCTGACCCACGCGACCGTACCGGCGCCGAACGCCCGCGCGAGGTCGAGCGCGGCCTCGGCGTCCACGCGCGCGTCGACGGCCTGGAAGGCGTCGAGCGCCGACCGCAGCGCCCCACGGTCGCGGGTGAAGGGGAGCACGAGCTCCGGCACCGATCCGGCGCGCACCAGCGCGACCGCACCGGCACCGTCCGCGAGCTCGAGCACCGCGGCGCGGGCCCGCTCGAGGCGGCCTCCCTCGGGGTCGACCGCGGCGAGGCGCGCGCCGGCGTCGAGCACGACGACCAGGTCCGGCGGACCGCTCAGGTCGAGGCTCGGCTGAGCCAGGGCGAGCGCGGCGGCTGCGACCGCCGCCAACTGCAGCAGCAGCGTCCAGGTGGGCCGCCAGCGTCGACGCGTCGACGCCGTGCGGCGCGCCTCGTCCCACAGGAACAGTGCCGCCACGGGGCGCGGCCGGTGGCGCATCCGCCGGACGTGCCACCAGATGACGAAGGGCAACGCCAGGAGCAGCGCCAGGAACGCCGGCGCGGCGAAGGTCAAGCCCACGCCGGGCTCCGCGCGGCCAACGAACGGCTGCTGATACGACATTGAGCGGGCGGGATCGGACCGGGTCGGTACACTCGGGGTGAGCCTACCGCGCACCCGTGAAGGGAACAGGAGCCGTCATGACGACCCCCACGACCGAACCACTGCCGGGCGGCAGCGCGCTGCCGCTGGGCAGCGCTGCCCCCGACTTCGACCTGCCGACCGTGGCCGGCGGCCGCATCCGCCTCGCCGACGTCGATACCGAGCTGTTCGTGTACGTCCAGGGATGCAACCACTGCCCGGTCGTGCTCGCCTACCTCGACCGCCTGCAGGAGCTTTCGCGCGCGTACGCCGGGCGCGCGACGTTCGTCATGGTCAACGCCAACGACGCCGAGCGCTACCCGGACGACTCGTTCGAGGCCATGCGGACCTTCGCGGATGCCCACGACATCGGCTTCACGTACGCGTGGGACGCCGACCAGCAGGTCGCGCTCGCCTACCGGACGGTCCGTACGCCCGAGGTGCTCGTGTTCGACCGCGAGCGCGAGCTGCGCTACCACGGCCGCGTCGACGACGCCAAGGAGCCGTCCGAGGTCGTGCGCCACGACCTCCGCGAGGCGCTCGATCAGCTGCTCGCCGGCCGTCCGGTCGAAGTGCCGCAGACTTGGGCGGTCGGTTGCACCGTCAAGTGGACGCCGGCGCACCTCGAAGCGCGCAACGCCTGACGGACGCCCCCGGCGCTCAGCCGCCGCGGGTCGCGAGGATCACGAGCAGGCCGCCGCCCGCGTTCTCGAGCGCGTGGTGGGTGCCCGCCGGGACCGGCAGTACCTTCCCCTTGCCCAGCCGGACGACGTCGTCGCCGTGGCGGACGAGCGCTTCGCCTTCGAGCACCTGGTACGCGCAGGGACGATCGAGCGCGGACGCGTCCAGGCGCTGGCCCGCCTCGAACCCGAGCACCTCCAGGGTGAGGCCGGGGAGTTCGGCGAGCACGTTGCGCTGCACCGCGGCGAGGGAGAAGCGGCGGGCGTCGGAGATCGAGATGGCGTTCATAATTCCTCCAGGGGCACATGGCGCGGCGGCTCGTGGCGGCGGGCGATCGGGCGCATCGTGCGCCCCATCTTGGGCCGGATCGGGCCCCGTCCAGGGTTCGAATCGGCCCCGGACGCCCTGAGTGTACCGCCGCATGGCCGTGTGGATAAGACTCCGGTTCTGTGGATAACCCGCCGCACCTTGACAAGCCCGGCGGCGTCTGGTAGGGCCTCGCCCCGATCGCCTGAACCACGAAGTGCCGTTCTGGACGGACCTAATCGCTAAGGCGGGTCTGTGAGCCGGCTTTCATGGTGCGCCGGCACCTTGTCCACACCCTTGTGGAAAACTCCAGCGCGCTGTGGACAGCCGACGAAGCGCGTGCGGGGCGCGATCACGGGGCTCAGGCAGCGCGCACGGCGGCGACGAAGGCCCGCAGCCGGGCAGGGTCCTTGATGCCGGGGGCCGACTCGACCCCCGAGGCGACGTCGACGCCGTGGGGCCGCAGACGAGCCACGGCCGCCGCGACGTTGTCCGGTGTCAGACCACCGGCGAGGACCCAACGTGGTCCGCGCGCCAAGACCGCCGCGGCCGCGTCCCAATCGAAGGCATGGCCGCTGCCCGGCTCGGGACCATCCACGAGGAGCGCCGCGATCGGCTCCTCGGCGTGGGCCACGGGATCGAACCCGGGCCTCCACCGCACGGCCCGCACCACGGGCACGTGTACGGCGATCTCGGCGACGGTCGCGGCGCTCTCCGCGCCGTGGACCTGCACCGCACTGAGCCGAGCGCCGCGCACGGCCTCGAGCACCTCGCGCACCGGCGCGTCGACGAACACCCCCACGCGCGCGACGAACGGGCCCACCGGGGCGAGCACGCGCCGCGCTTGGACGACGTCGACGCGCCGTTTGGAACCCGCGGCGAAGATCACGCCGAGCGCGTCGGCGCCCGCGGCCTCGGCCGCCAGCGCGTCCTCGGGGCGCGTGAGGCCGCAGACCTTGATGCGGACCCGGGCGTTCACTCCGGCACCTCGCCGCGCCCCAGGACCACGACGCGGCGACCGAGCGCGGACGCCAGCAGGTCGCGTCGCAGCGACGCCGCCTCGATCTCCACGTGCACGTCGCCCTCGGAGCGGGCGTGCACCCGCACCTCGTCGGCATCGACCTCGACGTCGACGCCCGTGACCCGCTGGGCCTTGCCGCGCTCGAGGTACTCGGCCAGCCGCAGCATGCCCGCGAGCACCGGCAGGCGCTCCACGTCGCCCGCGGCGAGCACCGAGTCGAAGCCGTCGGCCGAGGGCGTGCCCTTGCGGTGGTACCGCACGAGCAGCGCCAGCAGCACCTGCTCGCGGTGGTCGAACCCGGGCAGCGCACGACCGAGCGTCAGGGTCAGCCCGTGGTGCTCGTGGCGGTAGTAGTCCACGGCCATGCCGACGTCGTGGATCCACGCGGCGTGCCCGAGCAGGTCGCGCTCCGCCGCCCCGAGGTCGTGCACGCCCTGCAGCGCGTCGAACAGCGCGAGCGCGAGCGCGCGCACGTGGCCGTTGTGGACCGGATCGTCGTTGTACTGGCGCATCAGGTTGAGCACCGAGAAGGTGCGGACGTCGTCGAGCAGGTGGTCGGGCGCGTCCGGCAGCAGGTAGGGGTAGAAGAGCCCCTCCCTGAGCCCTTGGCCCGAGACCAGCACCTCCGGCACGCCCGCGACCGCCACGATCCGAGCGATCACGATCGCGCCGGCGGCGACGATGTCGGCGCGGTCGCGGTTGAGGCCCGGCACCGCGCCGCGCTCCGCCGTCGTCATGGCGGCGAGGTCGCGCGCGATGTCCTGCAGGTCGGCGGCGGGCATGCGGTAGCCGTGGAGCAGGTCGAGCGGGTACCCGACGCGCTTCTGGTGGACGTTCGCGAGGTTCCGCAAGGTCCCGCCGAGGCCGACGAAGGTGGTGGTGGCGCCGGACGCCTCGAACCACGGTAGGACCGCGTCGCGGGTGGCCGCCGCCAGCGCTTTGATCCCCTTCCCCTTGGGCGGGTCGCCGCGCAGGAAGCGCTCGGTGGCGCGCACGGCGCCGAGCGGCCAACTGTCGCCGCGGCGCCAGCGCCGGCCCCGGAGCTCGGCCAACTGGAAGCTGCCCCCGCCCAGGTCGAGCGTCACGGCGTCGTGCACCCCAAGGCCGTTGGCGACGGCGAGGGCGCCGATGCGCGCCTCGTCCTCGCCACTCAACACCCGCAGGTCCACGCCGAGGTCGCGCGCGGCGGCGGTGAACGCCGCGCCGTTGGCGGCGTCGCGCACCGCGCTGGTGGTGGTCGCGACGAAGTCGTCGACCTCCGCCGCCTCCGCGTAGCTGGCGAAGGTGCGCAGCGCCGCCAAGCCGCGGGCGAACGGCTTGGCGCCCAGCTCACCCCCCTCCTCGAGCCCTTCGGAGAGGCGCACCACGGCGCGCAGTTCGTCGAGCTGGCGCCAGCAGCGACCGGGCTCGTAGGCCAAGGCGATGAGCTTGGCGGTGTTCGACCCGACGTCGACGATCGCGATCCGCCTCACGGCCGCGCACCGTGCGTAGGCAGCGCCATCAGAAGGCGTCGCGCACGTGGCGCACCGTGGGAGCGGGCTCGTCGCCGTCGACGAGGAAGGCGTCGAAGCGCACCGAGTCCTCGTGGCGGCCGTGGCGGGCGAGCCAGCGCTCCGCCGCGCGACGCACCTTCGCCTGCTTGCGGGCGCCCAAGCTCTCGGCCGCGCCGCCGAAGCCTCCGCGGGTGCGCTGACGGACCTCGACGAAGACGACCGCACGGCCGTCCTGCATCACCAGATCGAGCTCACCGCCGCGGCTGCGGACGTTGGCGTCGAGCGTGACCAGACCGCGCGCTTCGAGCTCCGCGCGCGCGAGCCGCTCCGCCCAGTGGGGGGCTGGAGCGGGACCCGTCAGCTCGGGACCACCGGGACGCGCGGCGCGTCGGCCCACAGCCCCTCGAGGTCGTAGAACTCGCGCGCATCGGGGCTCATCAGGTGCGCGATCACCCCGCCGTAGTCCATGAGCACCCACCGCGCCGACGGGCCCTCCACCGCCTTGAGCCGGGCGCCGGCCGCCTTGAGGCGCTCGCGCACTTCGCCCTCCATCGCTTGCAGCTGCAGCGATGACTCCCCGGTCGCCACGACGAACCAGTCGAGGGTGTCGGAGACCTCCTCGAGGTGCAGCACGGCCACGTCGAGCGCGCGCTTGTCGTCGAGCGCGTCGACGATCGCTTGGACTTCGGCGGGGACGGCGGCGGCGGGCGTGGCATCGGGTCGGGCGGCGGCTTCATGGCTGGATTCGGGCACGCAGGCTCCTCGGGGCGCTCAGGGCGCCGGATCGGGCGGCGCTACCGCCAGGTCGGCGGCGGCGAGGGCGGGGGGTTCGGGGTGGGGCGCGCGGGCGTCGTCGCCCAAGACGAGCTGGATGCCGATGGCGCGTCCCGCGACGGCGGGGAGCCGGTCGATCTGCTGTTTGCCGATGCCGAGCAGCGCCGCGTAGTAATCCGCCTCGCTCCAGTGCGGCGCCGTCACGACCAGCCGGCTCGGCGCCGGGTCGAAGGAGGCCTCGGTGAGGACCAGGTGTTCCTCGGGGACGCCCATGGCCGCGAGCTGGGCGAGGACGGCTTCCCCCGTGCCCTCGCGACCGCTCCGGTCGACGACGTGGACGGTGGCCTCGGGGGCGTCGACCCAGGCGCGCGCGTCGCCGCCGAAGGTGGCGGCCAGGAACGCTTCGACCTCGCGGCGGTCGAGGAACGCGGCGCTCGAGCCCTCCTGCTCGTACGTGGGCAGCGTGGCGGAGCGGAGCTCCAGCCGAGCCAAGCGCGGCAACAGCTCGCGCACGAGCGCCGGGCTGGCGTTGGTCTCGACGTCGGCGAAGAACACGTCGACCAACCCGGGCAGCACGGTCACCGCTCGAACGTTCAGGTCGCGCACGCGCTGCAGCATCGCGAACGCGAGGCTCTTGACGTTGTCGAGGCGGTCGAGGTCGCCGCGCGGCGAATCGCGAAAGCGCACGAAGCCGGCCGCGTCGGACCCATCGAGCACCTGTGGCCCTGATCGCAGGTCGATGCGCAGCCCCGCGGCGCGGTCGACGTAGAGCATGCGGTAGGGAACGTTCACCTCGACGCCACCGAGCGCGTCCACGACGTTCTCGAACAGGTCGAGGTTGATCACCGCGTAGTAGTCGACCGGCAGCCCGAGGAGTTCCTCGACCGTACGGCGCAGCCCCTCCGCCCCCTGGTAGGCGTACATCGCGTTGATGCGCGTCTGCCAGGCGTCGAGGTAGAGGTCGCGCGGGATCGCGATCAGGGTGACCTCGTCGCCGACGACCGACACGTACAAGATGGTGTCCGTGAGGTTGCCGTCGAGCCCGCGGGGACCCGCGTAGTCCCAACCGACGATCGCCCCGCCGGCGCTGTAGACCGGCGTGCTCAGCTCCTCGTAGTACAGCCGGTCGCGCCCGGCGACGACGAAGCTCGTCACCGTCGTCCCCTCCTCGACCCCGAGGAGCTCTCGTTGGAAGTCGTTGAGCTCGCTGCGCGCGACGTCGCGGTCGAGCCAGAACCCCACCAGGCCGACCGACGCGACGACCAGGCCCAGCAGCTGCAGGAGCCGCGACCGGCGCCGGCGCGCCCGGGCCGGGTCAGGGGGTGGGTTCGGTGAGCTCGTCATGCACCTGCAGCGTACGCGGATGGACGGTCTTGCCGCGACCGGTCAGATACCGGATCTTGGCCTCGAGCGCACGCCGAAACGCGCGGTCCAGGTTCGTCATCGCCATGGCCCGGACGTCGTCGTTGACCCCGCGCCCCGGTTCCGACACGTCCGCGACGTACAGCGCCATCGACACCCGGTCGCCCGGCCGCGGGCCGTTGACGTGCCCCTCGATGGCGCCTAGGACGCGCTCGTCGGTCACCCCCCAGGCTTCCGCGACCACGCGGCCGGCGCGCCCGTGCAGCGCCATCGGATGCGTCCGCTCCAGGTCGCTCTCCGGCGGCGCCAACTCGAACAGCCGCGCAGCCGACTCCTCGCGGGCGACGTCGTGCAGCACGGCTGCGAGGCACGTCGCGCGCAGCTCGCCGGCGTCGAAGCGGTTCGCGAGCGCGATCTGCTCGGCGAGCTCGGCGACGCGCATCACGTGCGCGAAGCGCTCTGGCGACAGACGCACGCGCACCCGGTCGCAGTAGGGCGCCAGGCTCGCGCGACGGCACGGACCGGCCGTCGGCAGGGGGAGGGGGGCGTAGGCGGTCTCGCTCATGTCGACCAGGGCTCGCGTAGGAGATGGCGGGCCCGGCGTTCGGGCCGCCGTGCTGAACGTTAGCACGGCCCCGTACGGGACACGGGCGTCAGGAAGCCTGCGCGTCGCGGTCCGCCACGCGGTCCGCGTCGCGCTCTGCGCCCGCTTCGCCCTCGCCCTCGAGCGCCGCCTGCTCGGCCAGGTATCGGCGCTCGGCCGCGACCTCGTCCGCCGCTTCGGCGGCCTCCTCCGCCTTGGCCGTCGCTTCGGCCGCCGCTTCGTCGAAGTACTCGAACACCGCCCCGCCGATGCGGACGTCGTCGCCCGTCTTGGCGCCGGTCTTCCCGAGCAGCTTGTAGACGCCGAGCTTGAGGAAGTGGCGTTGCAGGTAGTCGACCGCATCGCGGTTCGACGGGTCGAAGCGCGCGACGACCGCCTCGAGCTCGCGGCCGTGGACGATCCAGCCGAGGCCGCTCTCGTCGCGGGTCACGCGCATCGCGGGTTCAGCGACCACCTGCTTCGTGGTGTCGACGGCGAGGGGGCGAGGCGCGCCGGGCAGCAGGACGAAGAGCGCGTCGACCAGCTCGGTCAGGCCGTCGCCGCGCTCCGCCGAGATCGGCACCACCGGCAGCCCGTACTCGGCGAGCAGCTCCACGCCGGCCGCCACGGCCTCGGCGTCGATCAGGTCGACCTTGTTGAGCACGATCAGGGCCGGCCGCTCGAGCAGCAGCGGCTCGTACGCGTCGAGCTCGGCGCGCAGCGACTCGAGGTGCGCCAGTGGGTCGGCCGCAGCGTCGAGCACGAATGCGAGCAGCCGCGTGCGCGACACGTGCCGCAGGAACTCGAGCCCCAACCCCTTGCCCAGGTGGGCGTCCTCGACGATGCCGGGTACGTCCGCGATGGTGAAGCGCTCGTGCACCCGCTCGACCACCCCGAGGTTGGGGGTCAAGGTGGTGAAGGGGTACGCGGCGACCTTCGGCCGAGCGTTGGACAGGGCGGCGAGCAGGCTCGACTTGCCCGCGTTCGGGTAGCCGACCAGCCCGACGTCGGCGATCGTGCGGAGCTCGAGGCGCAGGCGCCGCTTCTCGCCCGGGGTGCCGTACTCGAAGAAGCGGGGCGCGCGCCGGTAGGAGTTGGCGAAGGCCGCGTTGCCGCGCCCGCCGATGCCGCCCGCCGCGACGCAGGCGCGCTCGCCCACCTCGATCAGGTCGGCCAACACCTCGCCGGTGTCGGCGTCGACCGCGAGCGTGCCGATGGGGACGGGGATCGTGACGTCGTCACCGTACGACCCGGCGCGCTCGCGCCCCTCGCCCTGGAGGCCGGTGCCGCCTTTGTAGACCTGACGGGTGACCAAGCGGTCGAGCGACGTCACGTCGTCGATCGCTTCGATCCAGACCGCCCCGCCGTTGCCGCCGTGGCCGCCGTCGGGGCCGCCCTTGGGGATGTACTTCAGGCGCATGAAGGACAGCGCGCCGTCGCCCCCCTTGCCGCCCTGCACACGGATCTCGATGACGTCACGGAAGGGCATGGGGGTCGGTCCTCTCGGGTCGGGCCCACGATGGGGCGCCGACGTGGGTCGCTCGGGGGGTACGGCGATGTCGGCCGCGCGCCATGCACGGCGCGCGCGACCGGGGGCCGCGCGCGCTGGATACCGGGTTGACGTCGTGAAAGCGGGCCGGACGGGCGATGCCGGCGCCTAGGACGTGCTCAGTCGGCGGCGAGGGCCTCGGTCGGGGTCTCTTCGACGCTGATGAAGCGCCCCTTGGCGCCCTTGTCGGCGAAGCGGACGACGCCGTCGCGCAGCGCGAAGATGGTGAAGTCCTTGCCGAGCCCGGCGTTGCGGCCGGCCTTGAACTTGGTGCCACGCTGACGGACGAGGATGTGGCCGGCGGTGACGACTTCGCCGTCGAAGCGCTTCACACCGAGGCGCTTGGACTGGCTATCGCGACCGTTCTTGGAGCTGCCGACGCCTTTTTTGTGGGCCATGGTGGTCTCCTCGCGCCCGTCAGCCGACGATTTCGGTGACGCGGACTTCGGTGTAGGGCTGGCGATGGCCGGTGTGGCGGCGGTAGTTCGCCTTGGCCTTGAACTTGTAGATGTGAATCTTCTCGCCCTTGCCGTGGGCCACGACTTGGGCCTTGACGCTCGCTCCGTCGACGCGCGGAGCGCCGACCTTGACGGTGTCGCCACCGAGCATCAACACGGGGAAGTCGACGGTGGCGCCGGCCTCCGCCTCGAGCTTCTCGAGGCGCAGGACGTCGCCCTGCTGGACGCGGTACTGCTTGCCGCCGGTCTCGATGATCGCGAACATGCTTCTCCTCCGATGCCCGCGGCCGGCGTGGGGCCGGGATCGGGGCGACGTGCGAATGAACACGCTCCGCTTGGGCTCGAGGCCTCGCAGGCGTGGGTTGACAAAGTTGGGGTGGCGGGGGCCGAAGCTCGACGCGTCCCAGAAACAAGAGTCTAGCAGACGCGACGCGGGAGCTGCAATGGCTGCGATGCCGCTCGACGGTCAGGCCCGCTGGCTCCCCGGCCGGGCGGCCGGTCCGCGGCCGGCGTCGGCGTCGGCCGCCGCGACGCGCCCCTCGGGGACCGGCAGGTTCACCTCGTCGCGGCGTGCGAGCCGCGACGGCCACCACACCACCTTGCCCATATCGAAGAAGAGCCCGGGCACCAGGAGCGAGCGCACCACCAGAGCGTCGAGCAGCACCCCGAACGCGACCAAGAAGGCGATCTGCGCCAGGAACAGCAGCGGGATGACCGCGAGGGCGGCGAAGGTAGCTGCGAGCACCACCCCGGCCGACGTGATGACGCCGCCCGTGACGCGCAGCGCGACCAGCACCGCCCAGCGCGTCCCGCGCGCCGGCGTCTCCTCGCGGATGCGGCTTACCAGGAAGATCGTGTAGTCGATGCCGAGCGCCACCAAGAACACGAACGCGAACAGGGGCACCACCGGATCGGCGCCCGGGAAGCCGAACACGTGCTCGAACACGAGCCCCGAGACGCCGAGGGTGGCGAAGTAGGAGAGCACGTTCGCACCCATCAGGACCAGTGGCGCGAGCAGCGAGCGCAGCAGCACCATCAGCATCGCGGTGATCACCAGCAGCACGATCGGGATGATGCGCCAGAGGTCGGCGCGGGCGGTGGCGCGGGTGTCGAGGTCGGTGGCGGTAGGGCCCCCCACCAGCGCTCCGTCGTCCACGCCGCGCACGGCAGTGCGCAGCGCAGCGACCGTCGCGATGGCGGTGTCGCCGTCGGGCGCGTCCGCCAGCGTCGCCTCCAGCTGGACCCACGAACGGCCGGCGAGCTCCTCCACGCGGGCGGGCCGAGAGGCCGGGGAACCACCGAAACCGGAGCGGGCGACCGCCACCGAAGCGACCCCGGGCACCCCTTCGACCGCGGTCACGAGGGCGTCCAGGCGATCGGCCGCTCCGTAGACGACCGTGGGGGCGCCGGCACCGGGCTCGAAGTAGCGCGCCTGCACCTCCTGGCCGGCGCGCGACTCGGTGGCCCCGAGGACCACCTCGGTCTGCGCGACGCCGGCGGCGGCGAAGAACGGGGCGAACGCCGAGAACCCGAGCAGCACAAGCGCGGTCGAGAGCCAGACGGCCCTCGGCCGACGCGCGACCAGGGCGGCCACCTTCGCCCAGACCCCGCCGGTGTGCACCACGGGCGATGCGCGCACCGCGCTGACCTCGCGGCGCGGCGGGAACGGCCAGAAGGCCGCCCGGCCGAAGAGTGCGAGCAGCGCCGGGAGGAAGGTCAGCACCGCGACCATCGCGACCGCGATGCCCATTGCGGCGACCGGACCCAGCGCCTTGTTCGAGTTCAGGTCGGATAGAAGCAGCACCAACACGCCGCCGATGACGGTGCCGCCCGACGCCAAGACGGGTTCGAAGGCGCCGCGCCAGGCGCGCCGCACCGCCACCACGACCGAGTCCTCCCCGCGCAGCGCCTCGCGAAAGCGCGCCACGAGCAGAAGCGAGTAGTCGGTCGCCGCGCCGATGACCAAGATGAAGAGGATGCCCTGCGCCTGGCCGTTGAGGGTGATCCACCCCCACTTGGCCATGAAGTAAACGGCGACCACGGCGTTCGCGAGCGCCGCGATCGACGTCAGCAGCACCACCAACGGCAGCACTGGGCTGCGGTAAACGACGAGCAGGATGACGAGGACGGCGACGACCGTGACGACGAGCAAGATGCCGTCGATGGCGCCGAACGCCGAGACCAGGTCGGTGACGAAGCCTGCCGGTCCGGTCACGAAGGCGGTGGCGGCGCCCGGCAGGTCGGCGAAGGCGTCGCGCAGCGCCGGCACGACCTCCGCCGGCTCTCCGTCCACGGAGACGAAGGCCTGGTACGCCAGCGGCCCGTCCGCCGCGTTGCGCTCACGCGAGGGGATGAGCGGCGAGCCGGCTCCCACGCCGGCGAGCGCCTGCGCGCCGTCGAGCCGCGCGGCGAGCTCCTCCTCGAGGGCCGCGTCGGCGCCGCCGGGCACCTCGACAACGATGATTGCCGGCGCCCCACCGCCGTCGCCGAACGCCGCCCGGAGTTCGAGGGCGCGCGTCGATTCCGCGCTCGCGGGCAGGAAGTCGGTCGAAGACGTGGACTGGACGTCGGTCAGCAACCCGAAGAAGGGTCCGCCGACGCCGCTGCCGGCGAGCCAGACGAACGTGACGATGAGCGGTAGCACGACGCGGAAGAACCTTGGCATGGTGTGGGAGCCCCTCCGCCGAGGCGAGCGGTCGCCGCCACCCCGGCCCACGTCCCGGAACAGAATGCCGACGACGCCCTCCGTTCATACCCTCGCTCAACCTAACGTTTGGTAGGCCACGGCCGATTCTGAACCGCGCCCAACGATCTCGTGTTGGCCCGTCGACGCAACGAGCAGCGGCCCCGACGTCCCGGGGCCGCTGCGTACGTGTGGGTCATGGATCGTACTGGTTCGGCACGAAGCCGATTCGCCCTACCGGACGGTGATCGAGGTGCTCGCACCCAGCTCGTAGCCATCGTCCCAGAAGAACCGGACCTCGTACTCCCCGGGCTCGGACGGTGCGGAGAACTGGGCGTAACCGGTCACGACCCCGCCGACGTACTGCCAGCTACCGAAGGAATCCATCGGCGCATCCGCGTTTGCGATCGTCAGCCAATCCCTGGTGTTGCCTTGCCCGTTGGCGAAAAGGACCTCGATGGCCTCACCGGGGGCATACGCTTCCGATGTCGTGGATACGGTCGGTTCGGTCGTGCGATCCGCGATGGCGGCTGCCAACTCCGCGAGGGGTCCGCGGCGCGTCAGAGCGACCTTGCCGTCGGGATCGCAGTCGACGCCGCCGCCGTGGATGGCGCCGCTCGGCAGGGGAATGTCGTACGAAGCCTGGATCCTCGCGTCCAGGCCGGTGACGAGTGCTTCGCCGAGGCGAAGCCCGTTCCGCGCCTCGGTGTTGCTGTAGTACGTGAGGTACTCACGGGCCAAGTCGTCGTCGCCGGCGTCCAGCAGCCGCGTCGCGATCGCCTCGACGCTCGCTTGATCCTCGATCAACCCGCTCTCGAAGCCTTGGAGAGCCTCCGTCACTTCCGGAAGGAAGCGCTCGGGATCGGAGCAGGTGTAGTACATCAGCCGCTTGAAGGTCCGGAACGCGAAGGACGTAGCTTCCTGAAGCTGGTAGTTCGACGACAGGAACTCCGACCCGGCGTCGCGATAGAGGTAGCGATGCATCCGGAACTCGGGCAGCACTTCGGTCACGCCGATGTGCCACGGGATGAACGGCGCCGTGACCGACCCGGTCGGCGCGACCCACAGCCGGAACAGCTCGCTGTGCTCTAGGTCGCTGCGAAGCTCGGCCACCTGTCCATAGCCGTTCGTGTCGCTCGACACGTCCGGGTCGCGCACTACGGCCATGAACTCGCGGAGCGAGACGGGGGCGAGCTCGCGCAGACGCTCCTCGAAGGCCATGACGGTCCCGGAGGGCGTGGCATTACCGCCGTAGACGGCTTGCACGTCGAAGTCCTCGCCGGCATCGGGATCGAACCACCCTTGCTCGACCGCGAATGAGACGAAGTCCGCCGAAGCCAGGAACTCGGCGTCGTCCTGCTCGAGGAGCGTAAGGGAATCGAAGTCGATGTGATCGCGCGGGATGGGGTTCGCGTACCCGGGGTACGACATCCGCACCTCGTCCGGCCCGAGCCGCTCGGCGACCCACAGCCCCTGGCCACCCGCGTACTGGATCATGACCCACCCTTCGGTGGCGTCGGCGAACAGGTGCGAGTTGCCCCCGTACGTCGAGAAGCCGTACTCGTCGATCAGCGCGCCGACGATCTCGACGGCTTCCCGCGCCGTCGTCGCGCGCTCCATGGCGATGCGGGCCAGATCGCTGTACTGGGGACCGCGCTGCGGTGCGGGGGTCATCTCCCGGAGCTCACTGCGCGAAGGCGACCAGATGTCGCGCACGGCGAGCTGATGCTCGTTCAACCCTCCGTTGGTCAGAGGCGGGGGAAAGCCCGCGAAGTCCGAGTAGTTCGTGGTGATGTACTTGAACGTCGTATCGATTTGAGGGATCTCCATGAACTCACCCGGGTACCGGGCGACCTCGGTGACGCCCACCCGGATCGTCGCCCCCGGCTCGTGCGTCTTACCCGGGACGATCTCCAGCCAGTGGCCCGAAACCTCGTCGCCGCTCCCTCCGAGGAAGACGCTGCCGTCCTCCGTGAGGCCACTGCCGACGTAGATGCCGTAGCTCGCCATCGCGACGGACGCACCGAACATCAGGGCGACGGCGAGGGCGAGCTTGCGTACGGTTGCAAAAGTCAAACGAAACAACTCCCTAGCGATTCGTGCGGCGCCTCTGCTCGGCAGGCCGAATCGCCGCCGGCGACCGCGCACACGGCCAAGAGGGTAACCCGTGCCGCATCGGCCGCTCGTTAGAAGCGACGCTGCGCACCCTCAGCCTCCCCTATCCGCCGAACGCGACCAGCACCACCAGCGCGAACCACAGCGCGAACGCCACGCCGATCCCGAGGCCGAGGTCGCGACCGTGGCGCGCGATCCGGCGGCGGGTGGCGAGCACCCAACGATCACGGTCGGCGCCGACGCCCGCGGCGACGTCGGGGGGCGACTCCCGCAACCAGCGGGTGGCGTCCAAGCGGTTCACGGAGCGCTCGAAGGCCGTGGAGCGAACCGCCACCCACGCCACGGCGCGAGCGATCCGGTCTCGGACGCGCAGCGGCGCCTCCGCGAGCGCGTGCCGCGGGCGCAGGAGCGCGGCGCGCGCCTCCGCCGCCCCGCGCTGCCGCCAGTGCGCGAGGGCATGGGTCGCGGCATCCCACGCGCTCGCGGCGCGGCGCCCGCGCGCCACGCCCACGGCGACCGCCACCGTCGCCCAACGGTCGAGCGAGAGCCAACCGGGCACGGTGCGCTCGTACGCGCCGGAGCGCCGCAGCAGCGCATGAAGCGCCATCCCCGCGGCGATCGCGCCGAGCGCGGCGCGCAGATCGGGCGCGTGGGCGAGCGGGCCGGCCAGGTACGCGCGAACCCCAGCGAGGCCGGCGTCCGGCGTCGCGCCCAGGGCCGTCGCCGCCGCGAGCGCCCACGGGGCGACGGCCGTCGGCGCGAGCCCGAGCCCGAGCACCGCCGCCGCGAGGAGCGCCATCGGCACCCGCCAGCGCAGGCCCACCTCGCGCGCGGTCCGCGCTCCGTCGCTGCGCGGCGGACCGAAGAAGGCGAGCGCGACGAGCTTGGCGAGCAGCGCCGCCGTCGCGACGGTGGCGAGCACGAAGGCGGGCTCCACGGCGCCGAAGGCGCGGCCGACCCCGTGCCCGGCAGCGTCCTCACGGGCGTAGTCCAGCGCGTGGTGGACGATCGTCTTGCCCACGTACCCGCCGCCGCCCGGCACGCCGGCGATGCCGGCGGCGCCGACGAGCACGGCGGCGGTGGTCCACGGCATGCGCCGGGCCAAGCCGCCGAGGCGCCGCAGGTCGGTCTCCCCCGCCGCGTGCACGAGGGCGCCGATCCCGAGGAACAGCAACCCCTTGGCGGCCGCGTGCTGGGCGACGTGGACCACCGTGCCGGTCCAGCCGATCGCCCCCGCGGCGCCGAGGTAGGCCGCGGAGCCGATCCCCACCAGCACGTAGCCCATCTGGCTCACGGTGCTGTAGGCGAGCAGCCGCTTCGCGTGCGTCTGGCCGAGCGCCGCGATCCCGCCGACGAGCATCGTGGCGACGCCCCAGACGATCACCGCGAGCGCGAGCGCCGCGCCGAGGTCCCCTTCCGCAGCCCCGCCGTCGGCGGGGTGGAAGGCCACGAGCGCCCGGAGGATCCCGTACGCGCCGGCCTTGACCATCACGCCCGAGAGCAGCGCGCTCGCCGGAGCGGGCGCCGCCGTGTGCGCGTCGGGCAGCCACAGATGCAGGCCGAGCGCGCCGGCCTTGACCCCGAAGCCGACGACGAGCGCGACGCCGGCGACGCCGCGCCACGCACCGAGCCCGGCCGCGTCCGCGGCCGCGCCGGCCACCAGGTCGCCGGCGCCGGCCGCATGCAGGATCAGCACCCCCACCAGCACCGAGAACCCGCCGAGCAGCGTCAGCACCAGGTACTTGGTCGCCGCCCGCTCGGCGCGCGCATCCCCAGCGTGGACCACCCACAGGTAGGCGCTCAGGCCCAGCCACTCGAAGAAGACGTACAGGGTGATCCAGTCGCCGGCGACGACGACGCCGAGCATCGCGGACAGCACCACCGGACCGGCGACGTGGTACCGGCCGGCGCGTGGGTCGTGGGCCAGGTACGCGACCGCGTACCACGACACGACCGCCCAGGCCACCGCGGCGACCGCCGCGAACGCCAGCCCGACGCCGTCCAGCGTGAAGCGCAGCGCCCCGAGGGCCGCGGGCAGGGTCGCGGTGACGGCCCCGGACGCGAGCACGTCGGGCGCCAACGCGGCGACCCCCGCCACCGCGGCCGTCGCCACCCAGGCCGCCACCACCCCCGCTCGCCGCGGGTCGCGCCGGGCCACCGCCGCAACGGCGAACGCCGCGAGCGCCGGACCTAATGCGAGCAGCAGGGGGCCGAAGTGGTCCATGCCCTCAGCCCCCCGGGAACCAGGCGGCGGCGGCCCGCGCCGCGAGCTCGAGCGGGAAACCGTCGAGCGTAGCCCAGAGCCCCAGCACCACGCCGAGCACGGCCGCCGTGAGCAGCGGCACGCGCGTCCACCGATCCGCGCGCGGCGCAGCGACGGACCCGCCGGGCGCAGCGTCCTCGAAGTAGAGAGCGTGCACGATCGGCAGCAGGTAGGCCGCCGCCAGCAGGGCGCCGAGCAGCAGCACCGCCAACGCCCAGCCCGCGCCGACCTCGAGCATCCCCGCGCCCAGCCACCACTTGCTGACGAAGCCGGCGAGCGGAGGCACGCCGATCATCCCGAGCGCCGCGACCGTGAACGCCGCGGCGACCGCCGGGGTGCGCCCGCCCAGACCCCGCAGGTCGCTGATCCGGCGCGCGCCGAGGTCGTGGCGCCACGCGCCGGCGCAGAAGAAGAGCGTCCCCTTGAGGAAGGCGTGGTGCGTCAGGTGGACGAGCGCGCCCACCAGCGCGGTGGCGCCCAGCAGCGCCACGGCGAGCGTCAGGTAGCCCATCTGGCTGATGGTGGAGTAGGCCAGGCGGCGCTTGAGGTCCGGCTGCCCCACGGCCAGGGCGGCGCCCACGAGGACGGTCGCCGCGGCGACGGCCGCCAACCACGGCGCGACCCCGAGCGCGCGCACGAGATCGACGCCGTACACGTCGTGGATCACGCGCAGGATGCCGAAGCCACCGGCCGCCACCAGCACCCCCGAGAGCAGCGCCGAGAACGGGGCGGGGGCCGCCGGATGGGCGTCGGGCACCCAACCGTGCAGCGGCACCAACGCCGCCTTGACCCCGAACCCCACGGCGAGGCAGGCGAACGCCCATCGCAGCGCGCCCATGGACGCGGCGTCGACGGCGGCACCGCTCGCCGCGAACCCTCCGGGGACGAACGACGCGTCGCCGACGGTGAAGTACACGAGCAGCACCCCCGCCAGCACGAGCGTGCCGCCCACGAGCACGTAGGCGATGTACTTGACGCCCGCCGCGACCGCTTCGGGGGTCTGCTCGTGCACGACGAGCGCGTAGGTCAGGACCGAGAACGCCTCGTAGAAGAGGAAGAAGGTGAGCAGGTTGCCGGCGTAGGCGAGCCCCAGGGTGGCGGCGAGGACCGCCATCGCGAAGGCGTGGTAGCGCGCGGGATGCCGGTCGTCGTTCAGGTAGCCGACCGCGAAGGCGGTCGCGAGCAGCCCCAAGGCGGCGACGGTGGCGCCGTAGAGCGCCCCGGGCGCGTCGACGCGGAGCACCAACCAGAACTGCGGCGTCACGTGCAGCACGTTGACTTCGGCCGTGTGCCCGGCCAACACCGCGCGCGTGAGCACGACCGCGAGCGCCAGCGCTGCCGCCATCACGCCGATCAGCAGCGCCGCGCGCCGCCGCCGCGGAAGCGGCAGCGCGGCGATCGCCACCCCCAGCAGCGGAAGCGCGACGACGACCACCGGGGCCATGGTGCGGAGCCAAGCGACCGTCATGGCGTCCCTCCCCCACCCGCGAAGAAGCCCTGGGCGGCGACCTGAGCCACCGAGAACGGCATCCCGGGCACCTCGGCGGTCACGCCGAGCAGCACGACGTACGCCGCGCAGGCGAGGGTCGGCACCAGCAGCAGCGGCGGCGCCTCGCGCATGCCCACCGCGCCGTCGGCGGGCTCGCGGAAGAAGGCGAGGTGCAAAATCGGGAACCAGTACGCGGCGTTCAGCAGCGAGCTCGCGAGCATCACCCCGACGTAGACGGGGGCCCCCGCCTCGAGCGCGCCGAGCGACAGGTACCACTTGGTGACGAACCCGGCGAAGAGCGGTACGCCGACGAACGAGAGCGCGGCCACCGCGAAGGCCGCCATCGTCCACGGCATGCGCACCCCGATGCCGGCGAGCTCGCTCACGTGGGTCTTGCCGGTGGTGCGCGCGATCGCGCCGACCACGAAGAACATGGTGATCTTGGCGAAGGCCTGGTGCGCGACGTGGGCGATCGCAGCGGTGGCGGCGAAGGGCGTCAGGAGCGCCGCCCCGAGCACGATGTACGAGAGCTGGCTGATGGTGGAGTAGGCGAGCCGCCGCTTCAGGTGGTCTTGGCGCAACGCCAGTGCCGAAGCGGTCACGATGGTGAACCCCGCCAGCGCCGCGAGCGGGACGGCGTAACCGAGCTCGCGCAGCAGCTCCACGCCAAAGACGTCGTAGATCACGCGCGTGACGCCGAAGGCGCCGACCTTGACCACGGCGACCGCGTGCAGCAGGGCGCTCACGGGCGTGGGCGCCACCATCGCCAGCGGCAGCCAGCCGTGCAGCGGCATGATCGCGGCCTTGACCCCGAACCCCACCACCAGGCAGACGAAGATCGTCGCCAGCGTCGCCTCGCTCGTGCCGGCGGCGAACACGCCGTTGTGGGCGAGCGACAGCGTGCCCGCGGCGTCGAAGGTCATGACCGCGCCGACCAGCGCGAACCCGCCACCGATCAGCGTGTAGGTCAGGTAGATGCGGCCGGCGCGCAGCGCCTCGGGCGTCTCGGCGTGCACCACCAGCGGGTACGTGCACAGCGTGAGCGTCTCGTAGAAGAGGAAGAAGGTGAGCAGGTTCTCGGCGAAGGCCACCCCGACCGTCGTCGAGACGCACAGCGCGAAGAAGCCGAAGAAGCGCACCCGGTCGCGTTCACCGCTCATGTAGCCGATCGCGTAGATGGTGGTGAACAGCCACAGCGTCGACGACACCAGGGCGAAGAACATGCCGTAGGCGTCCGCGCGGAAGGCGATGCCGACGCCGGGGGTGAAGGTGACGACGTCGGCCGTGTACACCACCCCACGCAGCGTGCCGGGGAGCATCGACAGCACCAGCGCCATCTTCACGATCGCCGCCGACAGGCTCCAGAAGCGCCGCCAGAAGACGTTCGCGCCGGTCGCGAACACGAGGCCGGCGCACGCGAACGAGATCAGCGGCGCGAGCAGCGGGCGCGGGTCGACGACCTCCACGTCACCACCCCCACGTGGGGAGCAGGTCGGCGACGGCCGGCTCGACGAAGGCGAGCGGGATGCCGCCCAGCACGCCGAGCGCCAGGCACAGCGCCGCGAGCAGGAGCAGCGGCGCGCGCATCGACCACGGCGGGTCGCGCGCCTCGGCGACGGCGGCGTGCACCGGCGCCTGGAAGTAGAGCGCGTTCACCATGCGCAGGTAGTACACGAAGATGAACAGCGCGCCGAACACGAGCGCGAAGCCGAACCCGGCGCGGTCGGCCTCGAACGCGCCGAGCGCGATGTACCACTTGCAGACGAAGCCGGCCGTCGGCGGCAGGCCGACGATCGACACCGCGCCGATGGCCATCGCCGCCGCGGTCTGCGGCATCGAGCGCGCCGCGCCGCGCAGGTCGCTCAGGGTGCGGAAGCCGGTCTGGTGGATCAGGGCTCCGGCAGCGAGGAACAGCGTGGTCTTGATCAGCGCGTGGTTGGCCACGTGGACCGCGGCACCGATCAGCGCCGAAGGCGACGCCAGTCCGATGCCGAGCACGATGTAGCCGACGTTCGAGATCGTCGAGTAGGCGAGCATCAGCTTCAGGTCGTCCTGGAAGATCGCCAGGAAGGCGCCCACGACGATCGCCACCGCCCCGATCCAGGCGAGCGCGAGGTGGACCGCTTCCAGCGGCAGCACGTCGGCGGTGTGGAACAGGTGCAGCACCCGCAGCAACCCGACGATGCCGAGCTTGACGACCATCCCCGACAGCACCGCGCTCACCGGGCTGGGGGCGATCGCGTGGGCGTCGGGGAGCCAGACGTGGAGCGGGAACACGGCGGCCTTGAGGAGGAAGGCGACGACGAACGAGGCGAAGGCGAGCGCGATCGGGGCGCGCGCGTCGACCAGCGGCAGGCGCGCGGCGACGTCGGCGAAGTTGAGGCTCCCGGTCAACGCGAAGAGCAGCGCCGTGCCGAACAGCACCAGCAGGGCCGCCACCGCGCCGAGGAACAGGTACTTGAGCGCCGCCCACGCGGCCACCCCGCGCCCGCCGACCGCGACCAGCGCGTAGCTCGCGAGCGACGTCACCTCGATGAACACGAACAGGTTGAACAGGTCGGCCGTGACCGAGGCGCCGATCAACCCGCCGCACACGACCAGGAGCAGCGCGTAGAAGCTCGCCCAGCGCTCGGGCTCGAGCGTCGCCGCCACGTAGCGCCACGCGTACGGGATGACCAGCGCGAACAGGCCGGTCAGCGGGAGCACCCATGCGGCGAAGCGGTCGAAGCGGAGCTCGATGCCGTAGGGCGCCGCCCAGCCGCCCGGCGTGGCCGCGAAGGGCCCTTCGGCGACGAGCTGGGCCACCAACACGGTCGCGAGCGCGCCGGTGGCGATCACGACGGCCCAGGCGAACGGGCCGGCGCGCCGCGGGTCGCGCGCCGCGATCGCGGGGGTGAGCGCGCCGCCGACGAGCGGCACCACGATCAGCCAGGGCAGGAGCGCCGGACCCAGCCCGCTCACGGACGCTCCTTGAGCTCGTCGACCTCGAGGGTGCCGAAGTGCGCGTGGATCTGCACGATCAGCGCCAGCGCCACCGCGGTCACGCTGACCGACACGACGATGCCGGTGAGCACCATCGCGTGCGGGATCGGGCTGACGAACGGCGGCTCGGCCATGGGCCCGAGGATCGGCGCGCTGCCGCCCTCGATCATGCCGGACGTGACGATGAACCCGAAGACGGACGTCGACATCACGTTCAACCCGAGCAGCTTCTTGAGCAAGTGGCTCTTGGCGACCAGCATGTACAGGCCGACGCAGAACACGACCCCTAGGGCGAGGTAGTCGAGGTCGAAGCCCGACGCGATCACCGCTCAGCCCTCCAACGTCAGGAACAAGTGCGCGAGGACCGTGCCGCCTCCGACCGCGATGCCGACCTCCAGGGCGACCCCCATGCCCTCGCGCAGCGCATGCGCCGCGGCGTCCTGCGGAAAGCCGAGGAAGGTGCCGGTGGCCCACGCACCGACCGCCCCCACCGCCGCGAACGCGACCGGCGCCGCCGCCTGCAGCCACGGGCGCGCGCCGGAAGGGATCAAGCGCGCGACGCGGTCGCGCTCGAGCACTAGGGAGAGCACGACCACGAGTGCCCCGAACACGGCCGCCGCCTGGAAGCCGCCGCCGGGTCCGCTGTGGCCGCGCACCAACGTCGCCACCGCGAACAGCGCGATGAACGGCGCGAGCAGCCGCACCACGTACCCCACGACCGGGCTGACCGGGACGGCCCCGGTCTCACGAGCTGCCGGAGTGCCGCGCGGCAGGGCGCCGAGCGCCAGCAGCGCGGTCAGGATCACGACTACCTCGACGAAGGTGTCGAAGCCTCGGTAGTTGAGCAGCACGGCCGTGACCAGGTTGCGCGCACCGGTCTCCTCCAAGCCTTCCTCGAGGTAGCGGGCGCCGACGTGGGTGTGCACGGGCGCATCCGGGGCGTCGTGCCGCGGCAGGCCCGCGAGGCCGACCGCGAGCGTGGCCGCGACCAAGCCGACCAGGAACCAGGCCCAGCCCCTCACGGCTTCTCCCGTCGTTCGGTGCGCGCGATGGCGACCAGGAACAGCACGGTCGTGACGCCAGCACCCACCGCCGCCTCGGTGACGGCGACGTCGGGCGCACCGCGGTGCTGCCAGACGACGCAGAGGGTCATGCCGTACATCGCGAACAGGACGACGGCGGCGAGGAGGTCGCGGGCGCGGGCGACCGCGACGGCGGTGGCGATCAGCAGCGCCAGCAGGACGGCGTCGAAGAGACCGCTCACGGTGCCCCCCGCTCAGGGCGCCGCCACGGAGCGACCCCGCGCCGGTACGCGGAACGCGCGAGTGCGTGGGCAGCGGTCGGCGCGGTCACCACCACGAGGACGGCCAGGAGCACCAGCTTCAGATCGGCGACGTCGAGCCCACCGACCAGCGCGAGGCCCGCGAGGATCGCGAAGGAGCCGACGGTGTCGCACTTGCCGGCAGCGTGGGCGCGGGTGTAGAGGTCGGGCAGCCGCACGAGCCCCACCACCGCGCCGGAGACGTAGGCCAACCCGACGACGATCAGGAGCGCTCCGGCGCCGTTCCCGAGCTCGGTCATCGCGGGCCCTCGGCGATGCGGCCGCGCTCGACGTAGCGGGTGGCGGCGAGGGTGAGGACGAAGTTCAGCAACCCGTAGACGATCGCGACGTCGACGAGGTCGCCGCGGCCGGCGACGACCGCCAGCACGACGAGCACGAGCAGCGCCTTGGTGCCGACCACGTTCACCGCGAGGATCCGGTCCTGCAGCGTCGGTCCCCGGTCCGCGCGCCACAGCGCGACGAAGGCGGACGCGAGCAAGATCGTCGCCGCGGCCCACAGGAGGGAGGTCACGCCGACCGCCCCTCGAAGAGCACCGCGACCTCGCCGGCTACCGTTCCCGCGCGCAGCTCGTCGGCGAGCGCCGCGTCGAGGCAGTGGACGACGAACGCGTCGCCATCGACGTCGACCGTCAGCGTGCCGGGGGTGATGGTCACCGCGTTGGCGTAGGCGACGCGGGCGGCGTCGTGACCGAGCGGCACGGTGAGCTCGACGACCACGGGATCGATCGGCAGCTTCGGATCGAAGACGACGCGCAGCACGTGGCTCGCGGCGGCGACGATGCGGAAGACGTGGCGCGCGGCGAAGGCCAGCCCGCGGCCCGGATGCACGACCGGACCCCGCACCGGTCCGAGGAAACGCGTCGACCAGAACGCCAGCGCCACGGACGCGACGAGGCCCACGCCGAGGTCGGCGACGCCTGCGGGCGGCACGACGACGCACCAGAACGCGAACAAGACGACCGTCGACTTCGCCGTGCGCATCCCATCTCCACGAGCGAACGCTCGGACCGGCAGCCGAGAGGTGGGCAGCACCCGAGATCGGGCGCAGCGGGAGTGCGTCCTCCCTACGTTCGGACACGTCGCGGTCGCTTCGCGACCGCGCGGTCGTACGTTATCGGCAGGGTGGCACGGTTCCCAACGGGGCGCCAGGGACGGATGCCGGACTACGGACCGACGGCCGGAGCGTCAGACGGCGGGCCGGCGTGGAGGTGCGACGCACCGTCGGCCATCAAGCGTGGAGGTGCGACGCACCGTCGGCCATCGAAACGAAGGCGGTCCCGGTGCACCGGGACCGCCTTCCGATCATCGCGCCGTGTGGGACGGCACCTTGCCTGGTGGAGCTGAGGGGATTCGAACCCCTGACCTTCTGAATGCCATTCAGACGCGCTCCCAACTGCGCCACAGCCCCACGCGCGTGCGTGAGCAAATCGAAGTGTACCGGGGGTCCCGAACCCTGTCAACCAGCGCGCGAGCGCAGAAAAGACCGCGCGGGCCGGTTCCCGGCCTGCGCGGTGCAAGAACGATTGGGGAACTCAGGCCTTGTCGGCCTCGCGTGCCGCACGGGCGGCAGCGCGGTCGGCTTCCTGGCGACCGACGTCGGTGCGCAGGCGGGCGGCCTTGCCCCGGAGCTCGCGGAGGTAGTACAGCTTCGCGCGGCGCGTGCGGCCACGCTTGACGACGACGATCTTGTCGATCAGCGGCGAGTTGACGGGGAACATGCGCTCCACGCCTTCGCCAGCGGAGACCTTGCGCACGGTGATCGCCGAGCGCGCGCCGCGGCCGTTCTTGCGGGCGATGACGACGCCCTCGAAGGCCTGGATGCGGGTGCGGTTCCCTTCGACGACCTTGTAGTCGACACGAACGGTGTCGCCCGTGTCGAACTCCGGGTGATCGTCGCGCAGGGAGGGCTGCTCGATCGAGCGCAGGATGGCGCCTTTGTTGTACTTCATGGTCATCTCCAGGTGCCGGTCGGGCACGGGCCGCAGGGGCGGTGGGCCGGCGCCGGGGCGCACGGCGTCGCCGAGCCGCCGCCGCGGCAACGCTCCACGGCACAGCCTTGAGAGCGTAGCGCATCCGCACCCTCCGGCGCAACCGCACCCTCCGGCGCAACACGCACGGGTCAGCCCGCCTCGTGCGACTGCGCCCAGATGTTGAGGCCGCTGTCCGTGGCGAACCGGTCGATCGCGGCGAGCTCGTCGTCGTCGAAGTCGAGCCGGTCGAGCGCCGCCACGTTCTCGGCGATCTGCGAAGCGTCGCTCGCCCCGATCAGCACCGACGTGATCCGCGGGTCGCGCAGACACCAGGCCAACGCCATCTGGGCCAGCGACTGGCCGCGCCCTTGGGCGAGCTCGTTCAAGGCGCGGACCTTCGACAGCACCTCCTCGCGCAGGAACTCTGGGCGAAAGCTTCCGGACGTGTTCGCCCGGGCCGTCTTTGGCACCTCGCCCAAGTACTTGGTCGTCAGCAGCCCCTGAGCGAGCGGCGAGAACACGATCGTGCCGGCGCCGACCTCCTCGAGGGCGTCGAGCAGGTCTTCTTCGATCCAGCGGTTGAGCAAAGAGTACGAGGGCTGGTGGATGAGGAGCGGCACGCCCATCTCGCGCAACAAGCGCGCGGCCTCGCGGGTCTTCGCGGCCGAGTACGACGACACCCCCGCGTACAGCGCCTTGCCCTGCTGGACCGCGCTCGCGAGCGCGCCCATCGTCTCCTCCAACGGCGTATCGGGGTCGAAGCGGTGGCTGTAGAAGACGTCGACGTAGTCGAGCCCCATGCGCCCCAAGCTGGCGTCGAGGCTGGAGAGCAGGTACTTGCGCGATCCCCACTCGCCGTAGGGACCGTCCCACATGCGGTAGCCGGCCTTGGTGCTGATCACGAGCTCGTCGCGGTACGGCGCCAGGTCGCGCGCGAGGACCTCGCCGAACTGCTCCTCGGCCGATCCGGGGGGCGGGCCGTAGTTGTTGGCGAGGTCGAAGTGCGTGACGCCCAGGTCGAACGCCGTGCGCACCATCGCGCGCACGTCGTCGAAGGGTGCACCGTGGCCGAAGTTCTGCCACAAGCCCAAGGAGACGGTCGGAAGCTTGAGACCGCTGCGGCCGCAGCGACGGTAGGACATGGCGTCGTATCGGGCGGGGTCGGGCCAGTTGGTCTCGTTCATGCACCCATCCTAGGCCGCGGCACCCGGTCGCAACGGCCCAGGTCGCTCACCGCGACGACCGTGGACGCGGTCGAAGGCCGGTAGCCTGTGCGCATGGAACTCGACCCCGGCACCCTGCCGCCCCGCGACCGCCACCTGCTGCTCACCGGCCTGGTCGTACCGCGACCGATCGCGTGGGTGAGCACGCTCGCAGCCGACGGCACCCCCAACCTCGCGCCGTACAGCTTCTTCGCACTGGTCTCCTCCACGCCGGCCACCGTGGTCGTATCCGTCGGGAGCCGCGACGGCACCCCCAAGGACACGCTGCTGAACGCCGAGGCGAACGGCGAGCTCGTGGTCAACGTCGTCGGGCGCGAATCGGTGGCGGCGATGAACGCGACGTCGGTCGAGGCGGGCCCGGGGCTCGACGAGTTCGCGTTCGCCGGGGTGACGCCCGTGCCGAGCGCGGTGGTGCGGCCGCCGCGGGTGGCGCAGGCGCGCGCCCACCTCGAGGCGCGCGTGGTGCAAGTGGTGCCGATCCCGGACGACGCCGGGCGCATCGAGAACCGGCTGATCGTCGCGCGGGTGGTGCACGTGCACCTCGACGACGCGCTGTTCGACCCGCCCCACCGCGTCGACGTCCGCGGCCTCGACCCGGTGGCGCGGCTCGCGGGCCTCGCGTACGCCGGGTTGGGCGAGCTCTTCGACCTTCCGCGCCCCGAGGTCCCGGGCGCGTGAGCGGCGGCCGCGCGCCGGGTCAGCCGCCGACGTCCACGCCCCAACCCTCGACCACGTAGCCGAGCCGGGTGAGCGCGTTCTCTTGGGAGCCGTAGACGCTGCGTTCGACGCGGCCGGTCGCGTCCCACACCCACCAGTGGGGCGTGCCCTCGGCCCCCATCGCTTCGGCCCAGGCGCCGCTGACGTCGAGCGCCACCGGGAACGGGAGCGCGGCGAAGGTGGTGGCGTAGTGGACGAGCCGGGGCACGACTTCGTCGCGCTCCCAGAGCTTGTGCCCGTAGCTGGTATGCACGGCGAACAGCGTCGCGCGGTCGCCGATCGCCGGGGCCAGCCGCTTGAGCCACGGCACCGCGCGCCCCACGCAGCCGGCGCACTCGAGGTTGAAGGCCAGCGCCAAGCCGGGCCGACCCCACGCCTCGGGCGGGGCGACCGGGGTCCCGTGGACCCAGTCGGAAAGCCAAACGGGCGCGGTCGTGGGGGCTTCGCTCATGGTGCGAGCGTACCGGTCGGTGCGCCCGCCCGGCTCGGCGTGGGCGACCCACGTGGCGCGATCCCCGGTCGCGCCCGACCTCCTGTCGCCCGACCGCTTGACCCGGCGCCGAGGCTCGGCTAACCTTTCAAACTCAAACGGTTCGGCAACGAACCGTTTTCGTTCCGGGAGGTCCGATGCCCAACCGCCACCGCGGCACCGACGCCGAACGCCGCGTGCTCGACGCCTACGTCAAGCTCTCGCGCGCGCTCGCCACCGTCGACGCCGTCGTCCACCGGCCGCTCGCTGAGGACGGCTTGACCGCCAGCCGCTTCGGCGCGCTCGAGGCGCTCTGGCACCTGGGGCCGCTCAACCAGCGCGACCTGGGCCGCAAGATCCTCAAGTCGAGCGGCAACGTCAGCGTCGTCGCCGACGGCCTGGAGCGCGACGGGCTCGTGGCCCGCGAGCGCGACCCGGTCGACCGCCGCAACGTGATCGTGTCGCTCACGACCGCCGGCCGCGCTCGCATCGAGGCCGTCTACCCCGGCCACGTCGCGCGCCTCGTCGCCGCGTTCGCCCACTTGCCCGCCGACGACGTCGACCGCCTCGCCCAGCTGGCCAAGGCGCTCGGCACCCGCCACGCCCCCGCGACCCTCACCCCTCAGGAGGAACCCGCATGACCGTCCCCTACGCCCCGCGCGGCCTGCACCACGTCACCGCCATCGCCGGCGACCCCGTCGAGAACCTGCGCTTCTACCGCGACGTCATGGGGTTGCGCCTGGTCAAGAAGAGCGTCAACCAAGACGACCCCGCCACGTACCACCTCTTCTACGCGGACGGTGACGGGCACCCCGGCACCGACCTCACGTTCTTCCCGTGGCCGCACGCCAACCCGGGCACCCCCGGCGTCGGCGTGGTCCAAGAGACCTACCTGAGCGTGCCGCACGGCACCCTCGAAGCCTGGGCGGTACGCCTGCGCGACGGCGGCGCGCGCGTCGACCCCATCGCCGAGCGCTTCGGCGACCGCGTGCTCGCCTTCGCCGATCCCCACGGCCTGCGGCTCGCGCTCGTCGAAGGGGCGACGCCGTTCGCCTTCACCGCCTGGGACGCCAGCCCGGTGCCCGCCGACGAACAGGTCCGCGGGTTGCACGGCGCCCGTGCGCCGCTGCGCGAGCTCGCCCCCACCGAGCGCTTCCTGACGCAGGTCATGGGCTTCGAGCGCATCGCCGAGGAAGACGGCTGGGTGCGCTTCGCGCTGCCCGCCAGCGCCGGCGCTGCGGCCGCCGACGGCGCCGGTCGCGTGCTCGATTTGCGCGAGGTGGGGGGCGAGCGCCGCGGCGCCTGGGGGGTGGGCAGCGTCCACCACCTCGCCTGGACCGTCGACGACGACGCCCATCAAGTCGAGCTCCGCGACGCCGTGGCGCGCGCCGGCCGCCGCCCGTCCGAGGTGATCGACCGCTTCTGGTTCCGCTCGGTCTACTTCATGGAGCCGGGCGGCGTGCTGTTCGAGCTCGCCACCACCGGGCCCGGCTTCGCGGTCGACGAGGAGCCGAGCGCGCTCGGCGAACGGCTGATCCTGCCGCCGTGGCTCGAGCCGCACCGGCCGCAGATCGAGGGCGTACTGCCGGACCTCTCGGCCGCCGACGCGGCCGTGGCGGCGGCGCGATGAACGGCGTCGACCTGCGCCCCGGCCGACCTGGCGCGGACCCGCACGCTGCGACCACCCCCCTGCGCCGCGGCCCGACCGGGGCGGACGCCGCCGTCGGGCTGGTGCTGATCCACGGGCGCGGCGACTCCGCCGCCGGAATCGCGGGCCTGGTCGACGCCCTGGTCGAGCGCGGCGCCCCCGAGCCGGCCCTCGTCGCCCCCGAGGCGTACGGCGGCCAGTGGTACCCGCTGCGCTTCCTCGAGCCAGTGGAGCGCAACGAGCCGTGGCTGTCGTCGGCGCTCGCGAGCGTCGGGCGCGCGGTGGCGGCGCTCGAATCCGAGGGGTTGCCGCGCGCGCGCATCGTCGTCGCCGGCTTCAGCCAGGGGGCCTGCCTCGCCAGCGAGTACGTCGCGCGCGAGGGGGGACGCTGGGGCGGCGTCGTCGCGCTCTCCGGCGGCCTGATCGGCGACGCCGTCGACCCGGCGCGCTACCCGCGGCCGCTCGACGGTACGCCCACCTTCTTCGGCTGCTCCGACGTCGACGTCCACATCCCGGAGGCGCGCGTGCACGCGAGCGCCGCCCGATACGACGCCCAGGGCGCGGACGTCGTCACCCGCATCTACCCCGGCATGCCCCACACGGTGAACGAGGACGAGGCGACGTGGTTCGCCGAACACCTCGCCAGGGTGGCGCGGAGCGCGGACGCCGGGGCGTTCGGCGCGTAGGCTGCGGCTATGGACGACGCCCCGCGCACCGACCCGCACACCCCCGACGCCGACCTCCCGACCGACGACGCCGGCTGGCGCCAGCGCCTGGACCGCGAGGCCTACCAGGTCCTGCGCCACGAGGCCACCGAGCGCCCGGGGAGCAGCCCCCTCAACGACGAGTGGCGGCCCGGGACCTACGTCTGCGCGGGCTGCGGTGCGCCGCTCTACCGGGCCGACACCAAGTTCGACGCCCACTGCGGCTGGCCGTCGTTCTTCGAGGCGCTGCCGGGAGCCTTCGAGACCTCGGTCGACTACCGCATGGGCGTCCCACGCGTCGAGTTCCACTGCGCGAGGTGCGGCGGCCACCATGGGCACGTCTTCGACGACGGACCCCGACCCACCGGCCAGCGCTACTGCAGCAACGGCATCGCGCTGCGCTTCGTGCCCGACGTGGGTTGAGCTAGCGCCGAACGCGCCCCCGCCCGCTCGACGCGAGCGGCTCGCGCACGTGCTCGAGAACCTGCTCGACAACGCGGTCCGCGCCACCCCCGAGGGCGGCCGCGGCTCTACAACGACGCTCACGGCTTTGACGCTGGCTTGACGCACCTCCTCCTACCGTAGTCATGGAGGTGGTGGCCATGATCGAGGAAACGAACGCCCATTCCGTCTCGTCCCTCGACACCCCGCCGAGGGGCACGGCGCCCCCGGCACCCGTACATCGAGGAGCCAAGGCCATGCTCAACACGCCAAGGATCATCACCCGACTGTTCGCCCTGATCGCCATGGGCATCGTGCTGGCCGCATCGGTCGCGTTCGCGGTCAACCCGATTCACATCGACTGCAGCGAGATGCCATTCGACGACGGCGAAGACGACGCCGGCATCCTCAAGCCGATCGAAGAGGTCGGCGTCGACCTCAAGTACGACGACGCCTTGTTCGTCGTCTTCACCCCCGAAGACGAAGGTGCGCTCGGCAACGTCCTCGTCCCCGGGTACGACGCGGAAGCGCTGCCCAGGGACGCCATGGATCGCGTCATCGTGCAGGAGTTCATGTGCCGTTCCTGCATCATCCGCGAGGTCCCCGACGGAATGACCTTCGTCATCGACGACGTCTTCCGCCCGGCGGCCCAGGCGACGACGCTGGCGCGCCTCGAGGCGATCGGCTGCACCATCGGTGAAGCCTTCGCCGCGCACGCCTTCGAGTTCGCCTGCGCCGGCGAGAACCTGCACGCCGTGTTCAGCACCGTCGCCGGCGGCGTCCAGGTGTACCTGGGTTACTGAGCCCCCGTTCGGCCACCACGGCCCGGTGCCTCAGGGGACCCCGCGCCCGACTTCGGGCGCGGGGTCGTTCGTGCCGTGGAACGCCGCGCGGCGCCGCACCACGCCCGACTCACGCCGACCTCACGGTGCCTCCCCTAGCCTCACGGCGGAGGTGATCGACACGCCAAGAGTCAAACGTCCCGATCGCCAGAACACCGACCGGACCCCTCCGCTCCCACCGCGCCGAACCCCCGTCGCGGACCCCGCACCAGGAGTTCTGCCATGACGATCGCTGCCACCATTCGCCGCTCGACCCTGGCCCTCGCCCTGCTCGCCCTGTTGGCGACCGCCTTCGCCAACCACACCGTGCACATCGACGCCTCGTCGATGCCGTACCGCGACGCCAAGGACAAGACCAAGGCGATCAAGGAGGTCGGCGTCGACCTGACCTGCGAGGGCGACCTCCAGCTCGTCTTCGCCGCCAAGGGGCGCGGGAACCTCGGCAACGCGATCGTTCCCGGCTACTCCGTCGACCTGGTCCCCAAGAACGCGCTCGACACCGTCCAGCTCGACCAGATGGTGACCTGGAACGGCACCGTCCAGGAAGTGCCCAACGGCTTCACGTTGGTCGTGAAGAAGGTAGACCGCAACGCCTTGCGCGAACGCACCCTGGCGCAGCTCGCGGCGACCGGCTGCACGGTCCTGAACCACCAGGCCGGGAGCAACGTCGTCTTCTTCAAGCACGGTGGCTCGACCTACCGCGCCACCTTCTCGACCGTGGCCGACGGCGCCCAGCTCTACGTCGGTTACTAGACCCAAGCCCAGGTCACGCGGGCCGGCCCCCAGTGGGGGCCGGGGCGGCCCTCGCCGTCGCCGCGCCGCGTCAGCCCTTGCGCCAGGGCATCGCGCGCCGCTCCACCCACTGCAGCAGCGCGGTCAGGCCGACGCCCAGCGCCATCACCACGAACAACCCCGCGTACATCTTGGGCGTCACCAGGATCTGCCAGTAGTAGAAGATCAGGAAGCCGACGCCGCGGTCGGCGCGCACGAACTCGACCGCGACGATCACGATGAGCGCGGTGCCGAGCGCCAGCCGCAGGCCGTTGAACACGATCGGCAAAGCCCCGGGCAAGATCACGTGGCGGAACATCTGCCAGCGGTTCGCGCCGAAGTTGCGCCCCGCCTGCAGGTACACCGGGTCGATGCCCTGCACGCCAGCCATGGTGCTGATCGCCACCAGGAAGAACGCCGAGATCGCCACGACCGCCACCTTGGGGCCCTCGCCGAACGGATCGGGGAACACGAGCATCAGGATCGGGAAGATCGCGATCTTGGGCAGCACGTAGATCGCCGACATGGTGGCGTCGAGCATGTGGCGCACGGTCCGGTTGAGCCCCATGGCGATCCCGACGACGACCCCGGGCGCTGCGCCGATCGCGAACCCGCCGAGCACCCGCCCGAGCGTGGCCGTCAGGTGGCTCTCGTCGATCAGCGCCTGCACCCCTGCCCAACCCTCGGCCGCGAACACCTCGGGCAGCAGCCAGGGCCGTCCGATCAGGCTCGTGCGGTTGAAGCGGTCGTAGGAAACGATCAGGTCCCAGAGCGCCGCCGCGATCTGGGTGGGCGGCGGGAACCAACGCGGGTTGAGCACCCCGGACGTCGCGAGCGCCTGCCAGACCGCGAGCAGCGCGATCGGGAAGCCGATCGCCAGCGCGCGCTGGTACGCACCCTGGTGGCGCACCGCCAGCCGCCCCTCGAACGCCTCGGCCAGCAGCACGACGCACACGAACGCGACCGCCAGGAGCGCCCACCAGGCGCGGGTCCACAAGCCGAAGGCGAAGCCGGCGGCGACGGTGGCGAGGAGGATGGCGGCCGGCACCCACCACGACGACGCCGGGCGCCGCGCGGTCACGCGGCCACCTCGTTCTCGCCCTGCGCCATCGCGGCGCGCACCTCGTCGCGCAGCGCGGTCCACACGGCGCCCGTGAGCGCCGCGAACTCGGGCGTGCTGGTGGTCGTGAGGTCGCGCGGTCGCGGCAGGTCGATGCGGAACTCGCTCTTGACGGTGCCGGGGTGGGCGGTCATCACCACGACCCGGTCGCCGAGCAGCACCGCCTCCTCGATCGAGTGGGTGACGTAGACGACGGTCTTGCGCGTCTCCTCCCACAGGCGCAGCAGCTCCTCCTGGAGCACCGCACGCGTCTGGGCGTCGAGCGCCCCGAGCGGTTCGTCCATCAACAGCACCTGCGGGTCGTAGGCGAGCGCCCGCGCGATCGACACGCGCTGCTTCATCCCGCCCGAGAGCTGGGCCGGGTAGTAGTCCTCGAAGCGCTCCAAGCCGACCTTGACGAGCCAGCGGCGGGCGAGCGCCTCGCGCTCGCGCCGCGGCATCCCGCGCATCTGCGGCCCGAACGCGACGTTCGCCAGCACCGTCTTCCACGGGAAGATCGCGTACTCCTGGAACACGACCGCGTTCAGCGGCTGCGTCGGGTCGGAGCCGGGCACGATGCGCGCCTCGCCGGACGTGACGTGGTCGAGCCCGGCGAGGATCCGCAGGAAGGTCGACTTGCCGCAGCCCGAGGGGCCGACCACGCAGACGAACTCGCCCTCGGCGACCTCCAGGTCCACCGCCTCGACGGCGGTGACCAGGCCCCGGCGGGTGGGGAAGCGCTTCTGCGCCGCGCGGGCGACGATCTTGACGGCCGCGCCCGGACGGGGTCCGGGCGCGGCGTCGGGCGGAGTCGGCACGAGGCGCTCAGCCGTGCGCGCGGCGCGTCATTCGGACCGAGCGCCGAGCTGCTCGAGCGCCCAGTCGACGAACTGGGTGTCGGCGACGTCGGCGAGGTCGATCGGCACCTCGTAGTCGGTGCGGCCGTTCTCGCGGTGGACGCGTTCGACGTCGGCGAGACCGTCGAGCGGGATCGCCTGGTTCGGGTCGTACACGACCGGGGCGCCGGCGCGCAGCGCGTCCTCGGTGGCGTTGACGTACGCCAGGTACGCCGCGAGGTTCTCGGGCGCCAGGTAGTCGTCGCCCTGCATCAGGCGAGCGGCCTGCATGAGCGCGAGCGCGAAGCGGCGCGCGACCTCGGGCCGCTCGGTCACGAACGCGCCGGATCCGACGAAGGCGACCGTCATCAGGCCGGGCGTGAGGTCGGTGGCGAAGGGGACTGCTGCGCCGTCGGCCTCGACCGCGTCGGCGTACGGGCTGCCGAGGATCCCGGCGTCGATCGATCCGCCCGCCAAAGCCGCAGGGATGTCGGCGTTGCCGAGGTTGACGAGCGTCACGTCGCGGATGGTGAGGCCGCCGCGTTCGAGCGCCTTGGCCGCCAGGTACTCCCCGCCCGAACCGGGCCCGCCGGCCACGGCGACGGTCCGGCCGCGCAGGTCGGCGATCTCGGCGACGGCGTCCTCCAGGTCGGCGCGCAGCATGAGCTTGGTGGGGCTCCCCTCGAACGGCTCCAGCCCCCCGGGGGCGATCACGCGGATGTCGATGCCCTGGTTCCAGCCGTTCCACAGCGACACGACGATGGCGATGCCGCCCACGTCGACCTGACCCTGCTCCAGGAAGGCGATCGCCTCGGTGCCCGACGCGACGCGGTCGATGGTGACGTCGAGGCCGAGCGCGTCGAACAGGCCGCGCTCCGCGGCGACGTACAGCGGCGCGAACTTCATGATCGGGACGTAAGCGACGCGCACGCTCTCGCGCGGTGCCAGCGGCTCCACGGGGGCTTGCGCCAGGGCGGCGCCGAAGAGCGCCAAGACGAGCACGATCGGGGCGAGCGAACGGAACGGGTGCATGCGGTCCTCCTGGTGCGCGCGGGCCTGCAGGCCGACGCGACGGATGCGGTGTGCGCGGATGCTACCCCGCGGCCTCCTCCGGAACCACCCCGAACAGGCGACACGGGACGCAGCCCGCGCCGCCCCGTGGTCCGACCCACGGGCCGGCGCTCCGTACGGCGCTTGACGGAAGCCCACCGTTCGCGCCCGGTACCATCAAGGACGATGCCTACCTTTCCCGTCGCCTTCCTCGCCGGCATCCTGTCGTTCCTGTCGCCGTGCGTCCTGCCGCTCGTACCGACGTACCTGGCGTACGTCGGCGGTTCCGCTGGGGCGCGGCGGGCGATCGTGCTGCGCAACGCCGGCTTCTTCGTGCTCGGGTTCTCGCTCGTCTTCATCGCGATGGGGGCGTCGGCGAGCGCCCTCGGCAGCGTGCTGCGCGAGTACCAGGGGACGCTGACGATCGTCGGCGGGGTGCTCGTGATCGGCTTCGGGCTCGTGATGCTCGGCGTCGTGCGCCTCCCGCTGCTGTACCGCGACACCCGTCGACCGCTCGGCCCGGGCACCGACACCGCCAAGCCCTGGGGCGCCACCGTGCTCGGCGCCGCCTTCGCGTTCGGCTGGACGCCCTGCATCGGCCCCATCTTGGGCGCGATCCTCACCGCCGCCGGGGCCGCCGGAACGCTCGCCAGCGGCGTCGGCCTGCTCGCGGCGTACGCGGCCGGCCTCGCGGTGCCCTTCATGATCGCGGCCCTCGCCCTCGAGCCCTTCTTGCGTGCCTCGAGCCGGATGCGTCCCTGGTTGCCGTGGATCGAGCGCGGCGCCGGCGCGCTGCTCCTGGTCGTGGGCGTGCTCATGGTGTCCGGGGCGTTCGCGCGGCTGAACACCCTGCTCATCCGATGGACCCCCGATTGGTTGTGGTCGCGCCTGTGACCGCGCCGTCTAGCGCGGGCGCTGCCGCGCCGCCGGCCGACGGCGTGGCCATCCGCCTGCGCGGCCTGGTCCAGGGGTACGGCGGCGCCCCGGTGCTCGCGGGCCTCGACCTCGACGTCGGTGTCGGGCGCGTCGTCGCACTGCACGGACCCAACGGCGCCGGCAAGACCACCCTGCTGCGCTTGCTGGCGACCCGACTGCGGCCCGCCGCCGGCGAGGCGCACGTCCTGGGCTTCGACGTCGTCCGGGAAGCCCACGAGGTGCGCGCGCGGGTCGCGTCGCTGCCGGTGTTCGGCGGCGCGTACGGAGCGCTTTCGGGCCGCGAGAACCTGCGCCTGGCGGCCGCGCTGCGCGGGCGCGATCCGCGCGCGGCCCCCGTGGCGGAACTCCTCGCGCGGGTCGGGCTCGCGCGCGCGGCCGACCACCTGGTGCGCGCCTACTCGAGCGGGATGCGCAAGCGCCTCGCGCTCGCCCGGCTGCTGCTCGCCGACGCCCAGGTCTGGCTGCTCGACGAGCCGTACGCCGCGCTCGACGAGGACGGCCAGGCGCTCGTCGACGCGCTGGTGGCCGAAGCGCGCCGCGACGGCCGCACGGTGCTCCTCGCCTCGCACGACCTGCCGCGCAGCCGCGGCACCGCCGACGCCATCGTCGAGGTCGCCGGTGGCCGCCTGCGCGTGGTCGAACGGGTCGGGACGGCGGCATGAACGACCTCCGCGCCGTCCTCTGGATCGCCCGCAAGGACCTGCTGCAGGAGGCACGCTCCAAGGCCGTCACGGTCGCCACCGTCTTCTTCTCCGCGGTCACCCTGGGCGTGCTCGCGTTCGCCCTCGGCCAGGATCCGCAGCTGATGCGCACCGGCGCCATGGGCGCGCTCTGGGTGTCGCTCGCGTTCGCCGGGGTCATCTCCGCGGCGCAGAGCTGGCAGGCCGACCTCGAGGACGGCGCGCTCGAAGAGCTGCTGGGCTGGCCGCTGCCGCGGGCCGCCGTCTACGTGGGCAAGCTGCTGGCCAACTGGCTGCTGATGGCGGGGCTGGGCGTGCTGCTGCTGCCGATCGCTGGCGGGCTCTACGGCGCCGACCTCGGACCCGGAGCCTGGGGGCTGGTGGGCGTGGTGATTGCGGGGACGCTCGGGTTCGCCCTCATCGCGGTGTTCTACGCTGGTTTGACGGCGAACCTGCGCGCGCGGGAGTCGCTGCTGCCGGTGCTCATGTTCCCGGTCGTGGTCCCGATCCTGCTCGCAGCGGTGCGCGCCAGCGGCGCGCTCGTCGCGGGCGACCCGGAGTTGGCAGGGGCTTGGCTTAGATTGCTCGTGGGGTTCGACCTCGTGTACGCGGTCACCTGCACGACGCTGTTCCGCTTCGTGGTGGAGGCCTGACGTGCCTCGCCGAACCCGCCTCGTACCGGGCCGCCCGCGGTCCGGACCCATTGAAGGAGCGCCTATGAACGACGCGACTGCCCGACTTCGCCGCCCCACCTGGCTGCTCGTCTACCTGGGGGTCGCCGGGGTGTTGTTCGCCGTGGCCGCGTACTTGGGCTTGGTCTTCAGCCCTCGCGACGTCAACCAGGGCGACCTGATCCGGATCATGTACGCCCACGTGTCGGTCGCCTGGATCAGCTTCGTGGCCGTCGGCCTGACCGCCGTCTTCGGCGCCCTCTACCTGTGGCGCGGCAAACGCATCGACGACGTGCGCTCCGCGGCGTCGGCCGAGATGGGGCTGCTCTTCGCCGCGTTGACGATCATCGGCGGCATGACGTACGCCAAACCGACGCTCAACACCTTCTGGACCTGGGACGCCAAGCTCACGCTCACCGCGATCATGGTCGCGCTCATGGTCGGCTACTTCGTAGTGCGCGGTCTGATCGACGACCCGGTGCGGCGCGGGCGCGTCTCGGCGGTGGTCGCGATCGTCGCGGCCGCCAGCCTCCCCTTCAACTACCTGGCGGCGGAGTGGTTCCGCACCCTGCACCCGGCCAAGAGCGTCGCGCTCGACGGCTCCGGGGTCACCATGGACCCGACGATGCTCGCCGTGCTGCTGTTCACGACGGTCGTCGCCGGGCTCATCTACGTCGGGTTCATGCTCGATCGGATCCGGCTCGGTCGCATCGAGGCCGAGCTCGACGAGGAGCACACCCGTTCGGCGGCCCGCGCGGTCGCGCCCGAGGGGGTCGTCCGTGTTTGAGAACTGGTCGCACTGGACCTGGGTGTGGGTCGCCTGGCTCGAGGTGGTGCTCGCCTACGGCGGCTACCTCGCCTACCTCGATTGGCGCCGCCGGCGCCTGCTCCAGGACGAGCGCGCGCGCAAGGTCCTCGAGCGTGAAGGGAAGGGAACTTCGTGAAGCGCAAATGGGGCTACGCCGTCGCCGGGGTCGCCGTGTTGGCGGTCGCGGGCGCGATGATCTATCAGGCGCTCGCCACGTCGCTGGTCTACTTCATCCTCCCGAACGAGTACGCGGCCGACCCCGGCCGCTTCGACGAACGCCGGCTGCGGCTCGGCGGCATCGTGGCCGAGGATTCGATGGCCTTCGACGAGCTGGACCTGCGCTTGACGTTCCTCGTGACCGACGGTCTCGTGTCGTACCCGGTGCGCCACTTCGGCGCGCCGCCCGACCTGTTCCAGGAGAACGTCGGCGTGGTGATCGAGGGGCACTTCGAGGGCGAGACCTTCGTCTCGGACAACGTGCTCGTGCGCCACTCCGAAGTGTACGAGGCCGACTACGGCGTGATCGACATCGACGAACTGCGCGATTCGCTCCAGTGAACGCGCTCAAGTGAACCCTGTACCCGCGACCCGGGGGCGGCGACCGGACGTGCATCCATGAACCTGATCGAACTCGGAACCCTCGGCTCGGCCGCGAGCGCCATCGCGCTCGCGCTGGCCCTGTACGCGATGGTGGCGGGCGCCGTGGGCGCCGTGCGCCGCGACGCCCGACTCCAGACCTCCGCGCGCCTGACCGCGGTGGCCGTCTTCCTCGCCACCACGACCGCGATCGTCGTCATGATCGCTGCGCTGCTCACCGACGACTTCAGCGTCAAGTACGTCGCCGAGCACTCGCGGATCGATTCGCCCGTGTGGGTCAAGGTCGTCACGCTGTGGGCGGCCCTCGAGGGCTCGATCCTGCTCTGGGCGTGGCTGCTGACGGGGTACGCGGCGGTCATGGCGACCACCACCCCCAACACCGTCTTGCGCCCCTGGGCGCTCGCGATCATGCAAGCGGTGGCGGTCTTCTTCCTGGGCGTGGTCGTGCTCGTCGCCAACCCCTTCATCGTGCTCGCCGCCCCGCCGCTCGACGGCCCCGGCGCCAACCCGCTGCTCCAGAACCACTGGATGATGGCGGTCCACCCCGTGCTCATGTACCTCGGCTTCGTCGGGCTGACGGTGCCGTTCGCCTTCGCGATGGCGGCGCTCATCACCCGCCGGCCCGGCACCGAGTGGATGGCCCTGACGCGCCGCTGGACGCTCACCGGCTGGGGCTTCCTGACCGCGGCGATCATCTCGGGCGGCTGGTGGAGCTACGAGGTCCTCGGCTGGGGCGGCTACTGGGCGTGGGACCCGGTCGAGAACGTCAGTTTCATGCCGTGGCTCACCGCCACCGCCTTCCTGCACAGCGTCCAGGTGCAGGAGCGGCGGCGCATGCTCAAGAGCTGGAACGTGCTGCTGATCGTGCTCACCTTCGCGCTGTCGATCCTCGGGACCTTCCTCACCCGCTCCGGCGTGGTGTCGAGCGTGCACGCGTTCGGCGACGGCCCCGTCGGGCCGGTCTTCCTCGGCTTCTTCTTCGTCGTCGCGATCGCCAGCCTCGGGCTCGTCGCCTGGCGCTGGGACCAGGTGCGCGACCGCGCCGAGCTCGACGCCGCCGTGAGCCGCGAAGGGGCGTTCCTGACGGTCAACGTGCTCTTCCTCGCGATGACCTTCGCGGTGCTGATCGGCACCCTCTTCCCGCTGATCGTCGAGGCGTTCAACGGCGCCCGCGTCACCGTGGGCGCACCGTTCTTCGACCAGACCGCGCTGCCGCTGTGGATGACCGTGCTGCTGCTGATGGGCGTCGGCCCGCTGCTGCCGTGGCGCAAGGCCGAGGACCAGTCGCTGCGCCGCAACCTGGCGATCATGACGGTCGCGTTCGCCGTGGCCGTCGTCGGTGCGCTCGCGCTCGGGATGCGCGCGGTGTACCCGGTCCTGACGATCGGGCTCGCCGGCTGGAACCTCGCCAGCGTGGCGCTCTTGCTCGCCGGCGCCGTCGTGCCGCGCGCGCGGTTGGCGCGCCGCGGGCTCGCGGCCACCACCTTGCGCTACGCCTCCGAGCAACGCCGCAAGGTGGGGAGCATGGTCGTGCACCTGGGCGTCATCGTCCTCGCGCTCGGGATCGTCGGCTCCTCCGGCTACCGGACCGACGTGCAGGTCCGCCTCCCGTACGGCGAGCGCATCACAGCGGCCGAGTACGAGCTCGAGGCGCTGCGGCCCTTCGCGGAGCAGAGCACCGGGCGCACGTCGGTGGGCGTCGAAGTGGCCGTCTGGCAAGGCGACCGCGTCGTCCAGACGCTCCGACCGCGCATCAACGTCTTCGGCGAGAACTCGATGGCGGTGCCCACCGCGGCCGTCCGCTACACCTTCGGCCACGACCTCTACCTGAGCGTCGCCGGCGCCGTCGACCCGAACGCGGACAGCGTGATCATGCGCGTCGTGCGCAGCCCGCTGATCGTCTGGGTGTGGCTGGGCGGGCTCGTGATGGCGATCGGTACCGGTTGGGCTCTGAGCCCGATGGCGAGCCGCCGGACCGCGACCGCCGACGCACCGGTCGGGGAGCGGGCAACGGCGTGAGGCGCGTGCTGGTGGTCGTGGCCGTCGTCGGTGCGCTGGCCGCGCTGTTCGTGTTCGGCCTGCTGCGCGGCAGCCCCGACCGCGACATCCCGTCCAACTTGATCGGACGGCCGCTCCCGAGCTTCGAGCTCCCGCTGTACGAGCGCTACGCCGCCGAGTTCGGACCCACGCTGAGCGTCGCGCCGACCGAGGGCCTCCCGATGGTGATCAACTTCTGGGCCTCGTGGTGCGGCCCGTGCTACGCCGAGGCGCCCCACCTCCAAGCCGCCGCGCAGCGCTACGCCGGCGAGATCGCCTTCGTCGGCGTGCAGACGCAGGACCGCGGCAACCTCGCCGCCGGCCGCTCGTTCCTCAACCAGTTCGACTTCACCTTCCCGAACGCGATCGACGACGACTCGCGCGTATCGATCGCCTTCGGGCTGTTCGGCGTGCCCGAGACCTTCTTCGTCCACGCGGACGGCACCGTCGCCTACAAGCACGCCGGGCCGGTCGACACGGCGCTCCTCGACGAACTGATCGCGGGGTTGCGCCGCTAATGCGCGTCCTCCCTACGGTCGGACGCATTGCGGTTGCTTCGCAACCGCGCGCGCGCGTCCTCCCTACGGTCGGACGCATTGCGGTTGCTTCGCAACCGCGCGCGAAGTACGCCGCTTCGCAAGTGCGGGGCGTGTCCGCACGGCTCGGGCTGCTCGTGGTCACGCTGCTGCTCGGCGCGCTTGCCTCGCTGGCTTGGGCGCAAGACGATGCGCTCGACCCCGAGGTCTTCTCCATCGGCAAAGAGCTGCGCTGCCCCACGTGCGTCTCGGAGTCCGTCTCCGAATCGAGCGCGGCGATCGCGCGCGAGATGCGCGTGATCATCCAGGACCAGCTGAACGAGGGCCGCACCCGCCGCGAGATCCTCGCGTTCTTCCAGGAGCGCTACGGCGACTGGATCCTGCTCAGCCCACCCGCGCGAGGCATCCTGCTGATCGTATGGATCTTGCCGGCGCTCGCCGTGCTCGTCGGCGCCGTGCTGCTCGTCCGGCTGGTGCGCCGCTGGCGCCGCGCCGCCGACGAGGTCCCCGAGGTCGACCCGGCCGACCGCGAACGCGTGCGCGCGGCTCTGGCCGCGTCCAACCCAGCCGCGTCCGCACGTTCCGACCCGGCCACCGAACCCGCCCCCACGTCCCGCGCCTAAGCGCCCGAGGTCTTAAGTGCTCACGTCCGTGATCGTCGTGCTCCTCCTCCTCGTCACCCTCGCCTACGCCGCGGTGCCGCTGCTCGCGCGCAAGGCCGTCGATCCGCTCCCGGACGATCGCGACCCCGTCCTCGTCGACCTCGAGGAGGAGCGCGACGCCCTGCTGCGCGCCATCCGCGAGCTCGACGGGCGGGTCGACCTCGAAACGTCGCGGCGCGATGCGCTGCGCGCCCGCTACGAGGCCAAGGCAGGGCAGGTGCTGCGCGCGCTCGAAGACCGCCAGGCGACGCTCGCCGCCCGCCGCGCCGGCGGCGAACGCGCCGCTGCTGCGTCCGCCGCTCCCAAAGCCGCTCGCGGCCGACGGCTTCCGTGGGGGGCGCTCGGCCTCCTCGGCATCGCCGTCCACCCGAGCTTCGACTCGGACCTGGGTGCTCCCCCGCGTCGGTCAGGGCACCGTGACCACGTCGTTCGAGTCCGATCTGCAGGCGGCCACCGCGCTGCGCGACCTGCAGCGCGCCGCCGACCGAGACCCCGACGTGCCCAACCTGATGGCCCTCGCGGACGCGTACTGGGGCTTGCAGGACGCCGAGAACGCCGAGGCCACGTACCGGCGGGTCCTCACCGTGGCCGCGAACGACGCCGCCGGCCTGCCGCCCGCCCTGGCGTACAAGCGGCTGGCGCTGCTGACCGTCGCGACCGACCTGGCCGGCGCGCGCGACCTGCTGGTCGAAGCGCGCCGCATCGACCCGACCGACCCCGAGACGCTGTTCGCGATCGGCGAGCTCTCGTTCGCGCTCGGCGAACTCGACGCGTCGGCCGAGGGCTTCCGCGCCTACCTCGCCACGCCCGACGGCGCCGACGATACAGACGCGCTCGCGCGCCTCGAACTGGTCGAAGCGATCGGCCCGGCGAGCGTCGCCCTCGAGCAAGAACGCTCCGAGGACAACCTGCTCGCGCTCGCGGACGTCTTCTGGTCGAGCGGCGCGCAGGACCAGGCGGTGGAGCTCTACTTCGAGGTCCTCACCGACCACGACCCGGCCGAGGCGGTAGCGCTCGCACGCACGGGCCAGCTGCTGTTCCTGCGAGGCCGCAGCGACGACGCCGTAGCCGTGCTGGAGCGTGCGGCCGTCGCCGCCGGCGGCTTGGCGGGCCTCGAACCGCAAGCGACGCTGTTCCTCGGCAACGCGTACGCCATCCAAGGCGACGACGCCGGTTCGGTCCGAGCCTGGCAAGCGCACGTCGACGCCGTCGGCGTGGAGGCCGCCGGCCGCGTGACGGGTCTGATCGAAGCCGCCCAGGCGCGCCTGGAAGGACCTGAAGCGGTGGCCGTCGCGCCGGACGACGCTGCCGCCGCGACGCCCCCGGAAACGGCCGCCGAACCTCCGGCTGCGCCGGACGACGCTGCCGCCGCGACGCCCCCGCAAACCGCCGCCGAACCTCCGGCTGCGCCGGACGCCCCCGACGCCCCCGACCCGGCCGCGGTCGCCACGGCCGCCCTCGAGGACCCGCAGCAACTCATCGAGGTGGGCGCGACGCTCTACGCCGCCAACTGCGCCCTCTGCCACGGCTCGGCCGGCCAAGGTGGCGTCGGACCGCGCTTGACCGGGAACGCCCGCGCCGGGAACGAGGCGAACGTGCTCAGCGTCATTCGCTACGGACGAGGAGCCATGCCCGGCTTCGGGGCGACGCTCGCCGAACCCGAGATCGACGTGCTCGTCCGCTGGGTCGGCCAGGAGCTCGCCGCGCCCCGCTGAGCGCGCGCCCCCAAATGGCCGAGCACCCACCGATCGACGAAGACCGCCGGCGCCTGAACACCTGGTTGTGGCGCCTGCCCGTGCTCCTGGCGACGGGCGGCGCCGCGTACGGCGTCCAGTTGGCCTACCGCGTCCACTTCGCCAAGGTCGCGCCGGCCGACCCGCCCACCTTCGTGGACGCCCCCACGGTCTCCGTGGCGCCGCTCGCGAGTTTCGCGGCGCCCTGGAGCAGCGAGTCGTTCGCCGTGGCCGGGCTGCCGTGCATGGCCGTGCGCGTGCCGGAGCCCGTACCGGGCGGCACCACGGTCGGCGACGGCGACGAGGCGGTCCACCTGGTCGGGTTCTCGCGCGTGTGCACGCACCAGCAATGCATCGTCGACCTCAACACCGACCTCGAGCTCGTCGCGTTCGCCTTCAACCACCGCACCGACCGCCCGACGCTCACCTGCAGCTGCCACTACTCGGTGTTCGACCCGCTGGCCGCCGGTCGCGCCGTCAGCGGTCCGGCGGTGCGTCCGCTGCCGCGGGTGCGCCTCCAGGTCGCGCAGGACGAGGGTGCAGCTGCGGTCGTCGCCGACGGCGTCGAGGCGGCCAGCTGACCCCGCGGTCAGAATGCCGACAGGCCGCTCGAGCAGCGCACGGTAGCGTGCCTGCATGAACCCCCTACGTACGCTCGCGCAACTCGGGCAATCCGTCTACCTCGACGAGCTGGGTCGCGGCATGCTCCGCACCGGCGACCTCGCCCGCATGATCGACGAGGACGGCCTGCACGGCGTCACCTCGAACCCGGCGATCTTCGAGAAGTCCATCGCCCACACCGACCATTACGACGACGCCATCGCCGATCTGGCCAAGGGCGGGATCGACGTGGTCGAGCTCTACGAGACGCTGGTCATCGAGGACATCCAGAACGCCGCCGACCTGTTCCGCGAGCGCTACCGCACGTCGGACGGACACCACGGTTACGTGTCGCTCGAGGTCGCCCCCGACCTCGCGGACGACACCGAAGGCACCGTCGCCGAGGCGCGGCGTCTGTGGCAGCGGCTCGATCGCCCCAACGTCTTCATCAAGGTCCCCGGCACCGAGGCGGGCCTCGCCGCGATCGAGCAGCTCACCGCCGAGGGCGTCAACCTCAACGTGACGCTCCTGTTCGGCCTGGGCCGCTACACCGACGTGGCCGAGGCCTACCTGAAGGGTCTCGAGGCGCGCGTCGAGCGTGGTGAACCGCTGGGCTCGATCGCTTCGGTGGCCTCGTTCTTCTTGTCGCGCATCGACGTCGCGATCGACCCCGAGCTCGACCGCCTCGCCGCCGCCGGAGGTGCTCAGGGCGAGCGAGCGAAGGCGCTCCGTGGCACCGCCGCCATCGCCAGCGCCAAAGGGGCGTGGCAGCGCTACCAGCAGGCGTTCGGCGGGGAGCGCTTCGCCCGCCTCGCGGCGCTCGGCGCGCGCCCGCAATGGCTGCTGTGGGCCTCCACGGGCACCAAGGACCCCGCCTACCCCGCCACCATGTACGTCGAACCGCTGATCGGCGCCGACACCGTCACCACGCTGCCGCGCGAGACGCTCGACGCCTACCGCGCTCAGGGAGAGCCAGCGCTGCGGCTCGACGACGACCTCGACGCCGCCGCCGCACAGCTCGACGCGCTCGCCGACCTCGGGATCGACCTCGATGCGGTCACGGCCACCCTTGAACGCGAGGGCGTCGCCAAGTTCGTCCAGCCGTTCGACGCGCTCATGGAAGCGCTGCGCGAGGCGGTCGCCAAGGCGCGCGTCTGAGCGCGTTCGTCGCGAGACGCGCCCCGCGTCGGCTTCGCCGAATCAGCCGGGGCGCGTCTCGCGACGAACGCGGCGCAACAGGGCGGGGTAGCCGATGAGCGTGATCGCCGTGAAGGCGAACCATTGGATCGCGTACCCCAAGTGGGAGCCGAGACCGAGCACCGGCGCCTCGGGGGCGAGCGGCATCGTCGCGGGCGACGCTGGTGTGGCCGCCTCGAGCAAGAGCACGGCCGGCACCGTCGGCCCGTCCACCTGAGCGGCCAACCGCTCGACGTCCACGTACGCCACCATGCTCAGGCGCCCGTCGGCCGGATCGCGCGGCGCGAGCGCCGCCACCCAACCCGTGGGCGGTACGTCGGGCGCGCGCAACCAACCGGTCAGGTCCACCGTCCCGGCAGGCGGCGGCGCTTCCTGTGCAGGGACGGCGTTCTGCTCCTGGGGTACCCATCCACGCTCCACCCACAGCCGCCGCCCCTGCGGGTCGTCGGCGAGCGCGAGCGGGGTCACCACGTGATAACCGGGGGCTCCGTCGCGGCTCACGGGCCGGCGCAGCAGTTCGTCGGCCGGCTCGAACGTCCCGGACAGCGCCACCCGCCGAGCGTGGAAGGCGTCGCGCGGGGAGGAGCCCATGGCGACCTCGGCGAGGGCCGCGGCGAGGGCGTCCTCGAGCGGCACCGGCGCCGCCGCCAGCCGCGCCTCGGCGACGGCGTTGCGCTCGGCGCGCTGCTCGTGGCGCCGAAGCTGCCAGAACCCGAACTGCGTGAAGCTGACGACGACGACCAGCGCCAACGCGTGGCCGACGAGCCACTTGGGGGTCAGGAGCGGGTGGCGCGCCACGGCCGGCGGGGCCTCAGGCCGGCACGAGGAAGAACGCGCGGTCGAGCGCCATGGCCAGGAACAGCAGCGCCAGGTAGAGCATCGAGTACGTGTAGACCGGCAGCGCCGTCGCCCGGTCGATCGCGACGCCGCTCCGAGCCACCAGGAACAGACGCGCCACGCGGACCGCGAGCACGACGTTGAGCAGCAGCGCCGCCGCCAGGTAGGCGACGGAGAACTCGTGCAGCGCGAACGGGATGACGGTGAGGACGATGGTGAGCACCGCGTACATGACCATCTGCATGACGGTCGCGCGCTCGCCGATGACGCTGGGGGCCATCGGGATGCCGACGGCGTCGTAGTCGCGCTGGATCATGAGCGCCAAGGCCCAGAAGTGCACCGGCGTCCACATGAAGATGAGCGCGAAGAGCAGCCAAGCGAGGAGCGAGAGCTCCCCGGTGACCGCGGCCCAACCGACGAGCGGCGGGATCGCCCCGGCTGCGCCACCGATGACGATGTTCTGCCAGGTGGTGCGTTTGAGCCACATCGTGTACACGATCACGTAGAAAGCGATACCAGCCCACGACAGCAGCGCGGCGAGAAGGTTGCCCGCCGCCCAGATGATGAGGAAGCTGCCCAGCGTCAGGGCGACCGCGAACGCGAGGGCGTTGGCCGTGGGCACGACGTTCGTCACCGTCGGACGCAGCGCCGTGCGGCGCATGCGGCCGTCGATGTCGCGGTCGTAGACCATGTTGTAGACGCCCGCGGCACCGGCCGACATGTAGCCGCCGATCAACAACCCCAGCAGCGGCCACGTGCCCGGGTAGCCCGAGGCGGCGATGAACATCGCGCCGATCGTCGTGAGCAGCAAGAGGCTGATCACCTTGGGTTTGGTCAGCGTGACGTAGTCGCGCCAGGTGGCGCGGGGAAGGACGGCTTGGTCCGCTTTCACGTCAGGGGGGCTCCCACAGGGGCATCGGCCGCCACGCGGTGGCCGGAAGGGGCGGCGAGAAGGGTGATCGACAGCGCCGCCAACAGACCGAAGGCAACCACCGCCAGCCCCAGGTGGAGGAGCTGAAGGACGATCGGTCCGAGCAACGCCAGGTTGAGCGTGCCGACGCCCAGCTGCAGCAGGTACGTGCCCAGCAGCCAGCGCGCCAGCACGCGGCCCTCGGGCGCCGGCTTGAGCCACCACGCGGTCCCGAGCGCCAGGAAGAGGTAGATGCCGATCGTGACCGCGATCAGCGGGTGGAGCACCCGCAGGCGGATGAGCGGGTGGGCCTGAGGATCGAGGTCGGCAGCGAGGCCCGCCGCCAGCGACTCGGACGGGAACATCGTGTTCCCCATCGCGGCGATGCCGCCGGTGAACATCAGGAAGAGCATGCCGACCATGCCGACCGCAAGCACCGTACCCAGCGCCCCTTGGCTGCGGATGCGCAAGGGCCACGCCGGCGGCCGCGGCCGCGCGTACAGCCACACCGCCGTCAACGAACCGACGAGCAGCAGCGAGTTGACCAGGTGGGTCGATACCATCAGGCCGCGCGCGACCGTCGTGTTGTCGCCCGTGAGTCCCCACAGGACCGTGAGGGCCCCGAGCCCGGCCTCGACGAACAGGAAGAAGGTCGCCGCGACCGCGGCGACGAACAACCCCGGCTTCCGGCGCCGGTCGCGCCAGACCCGAGCCATCAGCCACACGCCCAAGATCAGGACCGCGAGCGACAAGAGCCGGTGCGTGAACTCGATCAGGGTGTGGACGCCGGCGTCCATCGGAACGACCTCGCCGTTGCACAACGGCCAATGGCGTCCGCACCCCGCCCCCGAACCGGTGGCGCGCACGAACGCACCCTGGAGAATCACGAGGGCGTTGGCGGCGACGGTGACGACGACGAGCCTGAGGGTCGCGAGGTCGCGGCGCTGGTCTGGGGTGTGGGGTGCGGTCACATGGATCCTTCGTGGGTCGCCCGGAAGCGTGCTCGGCGCGGGAGGGTTGCCCGGTGGGCGCGACACCGTACCGTCGCCGCGCGCCGAGCGTTTCGGGACGTTCGTCCCGGGTCGGTTGGGCTGCCCCGCCGGCCGCTGGTGCCGGACCCCGTAATCCTACCTGCCGCGTCGGCATTGGGCCGGCATGCTGCGCTGCAGTGCGGGCCGCGGCGAGCGTGAAGCGCGCGCCACACGCCCCTCTCACGTCTCGGCGCCATCATGCCGGGTGACGCACGAGCCGGCGTTGCGCGAGCGGCGTGCCCCCGATGCGAGGCATGCGGCACCGCACCGAGACGCGGTCCGAGCCCCTCGGCGCGCCGGCGAACGCACGACCGGTGGTACGCTCGCGCCGACCCAAACCTCACGGAGGACACGTTGAACACGACCTTCTCCCGCCCGACCGTCTCCCGCGCACCCGCCGCTCCGCGGCGCCGATTCGCGCTCTGGGCGACCGTCCTCGCGGTATTCGCCCTGCTGGGTGGCGCGTCGGCTCAGGACGCGACGCCCGATGTCGCCGACCTGATGCGCGACGGCAACTTCTACTTCGCCCAGGGCGACTGCGCGCTCGCCCAGTACTTCTTCCAGGAAGCGCTCAAGCGCGACGAGGCCAGCGTGCCCGCGCTGATCGGCAAGGGGCGCGCGCTCACGTGCCAGGGCGCGTTCGGCAGCGCCGTCGACGCGTTCCGCTCGGCCATCGACCTCGACCCCGCTTCGGTGACCGCGCACGTACAGCTCGCGCTGGCCTACCTCAGCCAGTACAAGGCCGATCCAGACACCTTCGCGGGGCGACTCGTCGAGGCGCTCGACGTGCTCGGCCGCGCCGAACCGCTCGCTCCGAACGACGCGACCGTCCACAACACCAAGGGCATCGTCTATTACGAGGCGAACGACCTGGACCGGGCGCGGGCCTCGCTCGAGCGCGCGGTCGAGCTCGCGAGCGACGCCGGCATGAGCGACCGCGAGCGCTCGATCATCCAGGTCAACCTGGGCAAGACGTACCGCGACCTCGGCGTGCTCGAGCAGGCGCAAACGGCCTTCCGGCGCGCGGTCGTGCTCGACCCGACCAGCGCAGCGGCCCACAACGACCTCGGCAACGTCGCCTACCGCCTCGGCGACTGCTCGACCGCGGAGTACGAGCTGTCGCAGGCGGTCGCGCTCGCCCCGAGCTCGCTCTCCGCGGTCTCGCAGCTCGCGATCGTGCTGTTCGAGTGCGAACAGGTCGCGGCGTCGATCCCGCGCTTCGAGCAGGCGCTGACCCTCGACGGCGCCATCTTCGCGCCGCCCCTGTACACGTACCTCGCCCGCGCCTACCTGGCGCAGGGGCGGGTCGACGACGCCGTCCGACGCGCCCAGCAGGGCGCCCTCCTGCCCCCGGAGTCGGCTGATGCGCACTTCTACCTGGGCACCGCCTACGTGGCTCGCAACGGCGACGGGGACGGCGCCGCGGCGCGCCGCGCGTTCGAGCGCGCGCTCGAGCTCGACCCCGGGTACGCCGAAGCGAACGAAGCGCTGAACGCGCTGCGCTGACCACCGCGCCGACGCGCGCCTCGCGCGCCGCACGCCCGCGCCCGCCGGACGTCGAGTCCGGCGGGCGCGCTCGTGCGTGGCGACCGGCCCAGACCGGCCCGGGACGTCGTGCACCACGGGTCGCATGAGCGGGCGGTTTCGTGCTAGCGTTCGGAGGTTTGCCGCGCGGCAGCGGGACGTCCGCCGGCGACCTGGGAACCCCTGAACAGGACGCAACTGCGTCCGCGGCCGCCTTCGGCGCCCGAGTGCAGGCCGTACCGAGGCGACGACGGACCACCGCGGTCCGCGCGCCTGACCCCACCTCAACGCCCCGCCACGGAGGAACCATGTCGTACCTGGGAATGAAGCAGCTGCTCGAAGCCGGCGTCCACTTCGGTCACGAGACCAAGCGCTGGAACCCGAAGATGAAGCGCTACATCTTCGCCGAGCGCAACGGGATCTTCATCATCGATCTGCAGAAGACGCTCGTCGAGTCCGAGAAGGCCTTCGGCTACCTCCGCGACCTCGCGGCGCGCGGCGGCACCATCCTGATGGTCGGCACCAAGAAGCAGGCGCAGGAGATCCTCGCGGCAGAAGCCAAGCGCTGCGGCATGCCGTTCATCAACGAGCGCTGGCTCGGTGGCCTGCTGACCAACTTCAAGACGATCCGCACCCGCGTCGAGCGCCTCAAGGAGCTCGAGGCGATGTTCGAAGACGAGTCGATCCTGCGCTACACCAAGAAGGAGCAGATCGACATGGGCAAGGAGCTGCAGCGTCTGCAGCGCTACCTCGGCGGCATCCGCGACATGACGCGTCACCCGGACGCCCTGTTCATCATCGACCCCACCAAGGAAGCGATCGCGGTCAAGGAGGCCAACAAGCTCGGCATCCCCGCCGTCGCGCTGGCCGACACCGACAGCGATCCCGACGTCCTCGACTACATCATCCCGGGCAACGACGACGCGATTCGGTCGATCCAGCTCGTGACCGCGACGCTCGCCGACGTGATCGTCGAGGTGCGCGGCGGCGCCGACACGGCGCCCGAGACGCCCGCCGCGCCCGCCGCGCCGACGCAGGCCTCCCGGCCGATGCCGACCACCGCGTCGGAGCAGGCGATCTACGCGGCCGTCGCCGAAGCCGAAGACGGTGCGCCGGCTCAGCCCGCGGCGCCGGCTCAGCCCGCGGCGCCGGCTCAGCCCGCGGCGCCGGCTCAGCCCGCCGCGGCGCCCGCTCGTCCCGAAGCGCCTGCCCAACCGGCGACGTCGTCCGAACCGACCGCGGACATCGCGGCCGAGGAGATCGGGATCGCCGCGCCCGAAGCGCCCGTGGCCGACGCGGCGTCCGACGCCGAAGCCACCGCCGAAGCGCCCGAGGCCGACGCCAAGGACGCCGAAGCCGCCGATGCCACCGTCGCCGAGGGCGACGCCAAGAAGGACTGACCCGCGGAGGGGAACATGACCGTCACGACCGAAGCCATCAAGAAGCTGCGCGCCATGACCGGCGCCGGCATGCTGGACGTCAAGAAGACGCTCGACGAGACCGGCGGCGACCTCGAGAAGGCCGCGGCGCTGCTGCGCGAGCGCGGCATCGCGAAGGCCGACAAGAAGGGCGACCGCGAAGCCAAGGAAGGCCTCGTCGGCTCGTACGTCCACCACAACGGCAAGATCGCCGTCCTGGTCGAACTGAACTGCGAGACCGACTTCGTCGCCCGGAACGTGCAGTTCAAGGAGTTGGCCAAGAACCTGGCGATCCACGTCGCCATGGCCAACCCCGCGTACGTCCGACGCGAAGAGGTGCCCGCCAGCGCCGTCGACGCCGAGCGCGCGGCGCTCGCGGCCCAAGCGCGCGAAGAGGGCAAACCCGAAGCGATCATCGAGAAGATGGTCGAAGGGCGCCTCGGCAAGTTCTTCGCCGAGCAGTGCCTCCTCGAGCAGCTCTACATCAAGGACGACAAGAAGACCATCGAGCAGCTGATCAAGGAAGCCATCGCCACGATCGGCGAGAACATCCAGGTCGGCCGCTTCGCCCGCATCTCCGTCGGGGAGTGAGGTGCGGCGCGTCCTGCTGAAGCTGTCCGGTGAGTTCCTCGCCGGATCCAGCGGCATCGGCGTGGCCCCCGAGGCCACCCGCTCGCTGGCCCGCGAGATCGCGGCCGCCCTGTCGGCCGGCGTACAGCTCGCGCTCGTCGTCGGCGGCGGGAACTTCTGGCGGGGCGCGCAGCACGGCGGCGACATGGACCCGGCGACCGCCGACTACGTCGGCATGCTGGGCACCGTGATGAACGCGATGGCGCTGCAGGACGCGCTCGAGAAGCAGGGTGTGGACACCCGGGTGCAGACGGCGATCACCATGCAGGAGATCGCGGAGCCCTACATCCGGCGCCGCGCGCTGCGGCACCTGGAGAAGGGGCGCGTCGTCATCTTCGGGGGCGGCACCGGCAACCCCTTCTTCACCACCGACACGACCGCCGCGCTGCGGGCGCTGGAGATCGACGCCGACCTGGTGCTCATGGCCAAGAACGGCGTCGACGGCGTGTACGACGCCGACCCGCGCACGGTCCCGACGGCCCGTCGGTTCGCCGGTCTGGCGTACATGGACGTGCTCCAGAAGGGGCTCAAGGTCATGGACGCCACGGCCATCAGCCTCTGCATGGGGCGCGCGCTGCCGATCGTCGTCTTCGACATCTTCACGGCAGGCAACCTCGCCGCCCTCCTCGGCGGCGACCACGTCGGAACCCGCATCGGCACCGACGTCGCCACGAGCTACGCCGACGGCACGGACTCGGCGGCTTCGGGGTGCGACGGAGACGGTCCCGCCGGCGCACGGTAGAATCGAGCAGATCAACCGCGTCCAGGAGGACCTCCATGAAGACCGTCATCAAGGAGACGCGCGAGCGGATGCACAAGTCGCTCGAGGCGTTCGAGGCGAACGTCGCGGTCGTCCGCACCGGCCGCGCCAACCCCGCCATGCTGCAGCGCGTCCTCGTCGACTATTACGGCGCCATGACGCCGCTGAACCAACTGGCCGGCATCTCCAGCCCCGACCCGCGCACGCTGGTCGTCGCGCCGTTCGACAAGAGCGCCATCAAGGCGGTCGAGAAGGCGATCATCGAGGCCGACCTCGGCTTCAACCCCAACAACCAGGGCGACACGATCTTCATCACCGTGCCGCCGCTCAACGACGAGCGCCGCCGCGACCTGGTCAAGACCGTCAAGCACCTCGCCGAAGAAGCGAAGGTCGCGGTGCGCAACATCCGCCGCGACGCCAACGAGGAGCTCCGCGAGATGCTCAAGGAGCACCTGCTGACCGAGGACGAGACCCGCCACGGCGAGGGCGACGTGCAGAAGCTGACCGACGAGTTCGTCGCCGCGATCGACCAGCGCACGAAGGCCAAAGAAGAGGACATCCTGGCCGTCTAGGGCCGGGAGCCGAGCGTTGCACCTCGTCCGGGTCACGTCGGCCTTCGCGGCCTTCCTCGCGACCCTGGTCGTGCTGTGGGTGGGCTTGCCGCTGCTCGGGCCCGCCTATTTGATCCTCACCGCCATCGCGATCCAGGAGTACGCGACCATGCTCGGCTTGCGCGGCATCCCGGTCCGGCGCCGCAGCCTGTGGGCCTGGAGCGCGCTGACGCTCCCGGCGTCCTTGCCCCCGGGCCACCCGTGGATGGCGGGCGGCCTCGGTGAGATGCCCTGGCGGGAGCTGCTGCTGGTGAGCTTCGTGCTCTACCTGTTCGTGGCCGAGGTCGTGACCAGCAACCGGAGCTCGCTCCAATCGCTCGCGTTCAGCCTGCTGGGCTACGTGTGGATCTCGTGGGGCTTCGGGCTCATCGTGACCCTGCGCTACACCCCGGACGGCGTCACCGGCCTCTGGTACCTCGCCTTCCCCATGCTGGCGATCATCGCCACGGACGTCGGTGGGTACATCTTCGGCTCGCTCTGGGGCAAGCGACCGCTGGCGCCGCGCATCAGCCCCAAGAAGACCGTCGAGGGGGCGATCGGCGGCCAGGTGCTGGCGATGGTCGTCGTCGCCGGCACGATGACGCTGCTGCCCCTGTGGACGAGCTTTCGGCTCGACGTGCTGCACGTGCTCGTCTTCGCCGTCGTGGTGCCGCTGGCGGCGCTCGCGGGCGATCTGTTCGAATCGTTGGTGAAGCGCTGGGTGGGCGTCAAGGACGCCGGCGTGTTCCTGCCCGGCCACGGTGGCGTGCTCGACCGCATCGACAGCCAGCTGCTCGCCATCCCGACCACGTACGTCTTGGTCACCCTGCTGCTCGTCTGACGCCCGCTCGCGGCGCGGCGCGCCCGTCCACGGTGCAGGCCCCGCCGAACCCGGCCCGGATGCTAGCCTCGCAGCTTCGAGGAGTCTCCCCCATGCGCGACGCCCCCAGCCCACCCCCCACCGCCCGCGTGCCCGCCGCCGACGAGCGCACCGTGCCTCCGAACTTCGTGACCGAGGTCGTCGACGCCGACGTGCGCCGCGGCCGCACCGCGCAGGTGGTGACGCGCTTCCCGCCCGAGCCCAACGGCTACCTGCACATCGGCCACGCGAAGGCGATCGCGCTGGACTTCGGCATCGCCGCCGATTACGGCGGCCGCGTGCACCTGCGCATGGACGACACCAACCCCACCACCGAGGACCCTGCGTTCGTCGCAGCGATCGAGCGCGACATCCGCTGGCTCGGCTTCGAATGGGACGAGCTGCGCTACGCCAGCGACTACTTCGAGGAGCTCCACGCGCTGGCCGAGCGGTTGATCGACCGAGGCGACGCTTACGTCGACCTGCGCGACGAGGCGACCGTCCGCGCGACCCGCGGCACGGTCAACGAGCCCGGCACCCCCAGCGCCGATCGCAGCCGCGCGCCCGCCGAGAACCGCGCGCTCTTCCGGCAGATGCGCGAGGGCGGCTTCCCCGACGGCGGCGCCGTGCTCCGCGCGAAGATCGACCTGGCGAGCCCGAACATGATCCTGCGCGACCCCGTGCTGTACCGGGTCAAGCACGCCCACCACTACCGCACGGGCGACGCCTGGTGCATCTACCCGCTGTACGACTTCGCGCACCCCCTCTCGGACGCGATCGAGGGCGTCACGCACTCGTTCTGCACGCTCGAGTTCGACAACAACCGGGCGATCTACGATTGGCTCGTCGAGCGGCTCTTCCCCGAACCGCGACCCCGGCAGTACGAGTTCGCGCGCCTCTCGCTCGACTACACGGTGACCTCCAAGCGGCGGCTGCTCGCGCTGGTGCGCGAAGGGCTCGTGTCGGGTTGGGACGACCCGCGGATGCCGACGCTGACCGCTCTGCGGCGCCGCGGCGTGCCGCCGGAAGCCGTGCGCGACCTGGTCACGCGCGTCGGCGTCACCAAAGCGAACAGCCACACCGACCCGGCCCTGCTCGACACCTGCGTGCGCGACGCGCTCAACCCGGTGGCGCCGCGCGTGATGGCCGTGGTCGATCCCGTGCCGCTGCTGCTCGCCGATCCCGAAGGTGAGCTCGAAGGCATCGACGGCGTCGACGCCCCCTCGTACCCCGACGACGTCGACGCCGAGGGGTCGCGCCTCGTGCCCTTGGGCGCTCGCCTCTGGATCGAACGCGACGACGTGGCGCTCGAGCCCGCCGCGGGCTTCAAGCGCCTGGCACCGGGCCGCGCGGTCCGGTTGCGCCATGCGGTCGTCGTGCGCTGCGACGGCGTCGAGGTCGATGGCACCGGTCGCACGACGGCGGTCCACGCCACCGTCGTCCCGGGGTCGCTGGGCCGCAACCCCGACGGCGTCAAGGTGTGGGCCGCGATCCACTGGGTCGACACCGCCACCGCGTTGCCGGCCGAGTTCCGGCTGTACGACCGGCTCTTCCGCAGCGCGGAACCCGGCACCGACGGCACCGACTTCCGCGACGACCTCGATCCCGCCTCGTTCGCCCAGCGCCGAGGCTGGATCGAACCCTCGGTGGCCAACGACCCGCATGACCTGCGCTACCAGTTCGAACGCCTCGGGTACTTCTGGCGCGACCCGGAGGACGGCCGCAGCACGAACCTGGTGTGGAACCGGATCGTCACCCTCAAGGACGGCCGCCGCCCCGAGGCCGTCGCCGCCGCGCCGGATCGGAAGGCCGACCCGAGCCCCGCGGAGCCCCGCAAGGCTGGGTCCGGCCCGGACGCCAGCGAGCCCGACCCGCTCGCCGCCCTCGCGACGGCCGAACGGCGCCGCGCGCAGGCGTGGGTAGCGGCCGGCGTGCTCCCCGCCGATGCCGGGTTGATCGCCGGCGAGCCCGCGCTCGCCGACCTGTTCGACGCGGCGCTGGCCGTCGGCACGGCGGCGCCCGCAGCGGCGCCCTGGGTGGCGCAGGACGTGCGCGCGGCGCTGCGCGATCGTGGCTCGCTGGCCGAGACCCTCGACGGCGCCGCGCTGGCGGCGCTGCTGCTTGCGCTCGACGGCGGCACGCTCCACGCCGCGGGCATGCGCGAAGCGCTGCGGCGCGTCGCCGCCGGCGAGGGGACGCCCGCGGAGGTGATCGAACGGCACGCGTTGGCGGTCGTCGACGACGCCGACGCGCTCGATCGAGCGGTCGCGGACGTGCTCGCGGCGCACCCGGACGAGCGTTCGGCGTACCGCGCCGGGAAGAAGGGGCTGCTCGGCTTCTTCGTGGGCCAGACGATGCGGGCGACGAGCGGCCGCGCCGATCCGAAGCGGGTCCAGGCCGCACTCGCCGCCGCGCTCGAACGCGAAGACTGACAGCCTCGGCCCCCTCGGGGTGGACCGCCCGGACGCTCAGCCTGGGGCGGTGCGGCCGGGAGCGCTCGCGCCCGCGACGAAGCTCGCCAGGTCGCGCTTCATCTGCTCGAGGATCGCGACGTCGACGTACATCATGTGGCCGCCGTCGTAGCGCCGCTCCTGGACGTTGGCGCGCAGGTGCTCGGGCAGCCCCAGGTGGTCGAGGGTGTAGCGCGTGGCGAAGTGCGGCGTCGCGAGGTCGTAGTGGCCGCTGGCGACGAAGACCTCGAGGAACGGGTGCACCGCGATCGCCTTGCGCAGCGTCTCGGCGACGTTGACGTACTTGTTCTGGAAGGTCCCGTAGTCCCACGAGGCGTAGAGCCCCTGGATGACCTCGTACGGAAGGTCGCTCGCGAAGCCGAGCTCGCGCTGCACGTAGTCGTTGATCGCCGCCCCGTACGCACCGGTGGTGGCGCCCATCGACGGATCGAACTCGGGCGTCGCGCCGACGCCGTCGCGGTCGACCCCGGTGTAGCGCGCGTCGATGCGCCCGATCGTGCGGCCTCGGCCGCGAAGCAGCTCCTTGCAGAACCGGTGGATGTCGATGCGAAGCCGGCTGCGCCGCACGTACTCGACGTCGAGCCCCGTGTAGCGCGCGAGCCGCGAGGCGACGGCGTCGGCGCGGTCCGCGGGGAGGGCGCCGCCGTGCAGCAGCGCTGGCCCGTATTCGGCGAGCGTCCAGGCCTCGACCTCCGCGAGCAGGTCCGCGAGCGGAAGCGCCTGCAGGTCGGCGTCCAGGGCGCCGTGGTAGTGGGCGGCCGCCGCGTAGCTGGGCACGTACAGGAGCGGCGGAAGGTCGTTGCCCGGCTCGAAGCGCAGGGTGGAGAAGTCGAGCACCGAGGAGATCAGCATCAGACCGTTGAGGTAGAGCGCGTGGCGCTCCTGCAGGTAGCCCGCGAGCGCCGCCGCACGGGTGGTGCCGTAGCTTTCGCCGATCAGGAACTTGGGCGAGGACCAGCGCCCGAAGCGGGCCACCCACAGCCGGATGAAGTCGCCCACGCTCTGCACGTCGCCGTCGAAGCCGTGGAAGTCCTTGGGCTTCTCGCCCGGGGCGGCGCGGCTGAAGCCGGTCGAGACCGGATCGACGAACACGAGGTCGCTGACGTCGAGCAGCGTGTGGGCGTTGTCGACGAGCGCGTACGGCGGCGCGACCGCCATCCCGTCGTCCTGGAGCCGGACGCGCCGCGGCCCGAGCAGCCCGAGGTGCATCCACACCGACGACGAGCCGGGTCCACCGTTGAACGAGAAGGTGACCGGGCGCGCGCCGGGGTCCTTCACGCCGTCGCGGGTGTAGGCGATGAAGAAGACCTCGGCGCGGGGCTTGGCCCCCTCCCACGTGCCGGCCGCCGGCGCCTCGGTCGCGGTGCGCTCGAGCTGGAGCACCAAGCGGCCGGTGGTCGTCGTGTACCGGATCGTCGCGCCGTCCACGTCGACCTGGTGGTGGCGCACCTCGAGCTGGTCGACCAGCGGCGCGGTGGCGGAACGGTCGGAGGCGATCGGGTCGTGCGGCATGGGCACCTCGGGAGCGCGGCGGCGCCGCGCGATGGCTTGGGAGGCGCGCGCGTCCTCCCGGTCGCCGCGAGCGTACCGCGGGGCACGGGAGCGTCGCTCAAACCAGCGGGCGCAGCGGCGCGCGCAGCTCGACGACGAGCAGACCGGTCGCGGCGTCGTACCAGCAGCTGCCGACGTCGGCGCGGTGCGGCACGCCCGCCACGTCGCACGGCAGCGCACCGCGGTCGAGGGCCGCGCGCAGCACGCGCGCGAGGTCGGGTCCGGCGACCGCGCCCTCCCACACCCGGACGGCGGCCCGAGGCTCGTCGTCGGAGCCGGAAGAGGGTCGTTCGCGGAGGCGCCCGACGTGGCCGAGCAAGCGGACGGAGGGATCGACGAGGTCCATGCCGTCAGCGTGCACCCGGGCGGCTCGCGTGGTGCGCCACACTAGGCTCGAGCCGGGTCGCTCTGGGCAGCGGTAGGCTGCGGACGTGGCCATCGGCGCGCTCAACGAGACCCCGCTCCACCTGGCGCTGAAGCTCGCCGTGGCGCCGCCGGGCAGCCGCTTCGAGGTTCCCGTCGCGGGGTACGTCATCGACGCCGTGCACGAGGGACTGCTGATCGAGGTGCAGACCCGGAACCTCGGGGCGATGCGCCGCAAGCTCGAGCGCCTGCTGCCCGACCATCGGGTCCGGTTGGTGCTCCCCGTCGCCACCGAGCGCTGGCTCGTCAAGCTGGGCGATCCACCCACGCGCCGCCGCTCGCCCAAGCGGGGCCACCCGGCCGACGTCGCGCGCGAGCTCGTCGCCATCCCGCACCTGCTCGACCACCCGCACCTCGAAGTCGAGCTCGTCCTCCACCACGAGGAGGAAGTGCGCGCGCACCGCCCCGGCGTCGCGTGGCGCAAGCGCGGCTGGGTGACCGTCGACCGCCGGCTGCTGCGCGTGGTCGAGCACCGTCGGCTGCGCGGGGCCGCCGCGCTCCTCGACTTCGTGCCGGCGTCGGTCGTCGATCCGTTCGATACCGCCGAGCTGGCGGCGACCGCCGGCATGGCGCGCCGGACCGCCCAGCAGCTGGTCTACTGCCTGCGCGAAGGGGGCGTCCTGACGCCGGTCGGCAAGTCGGGCAACGCGCTCCTCTACGCCCGACACGGCGCCGAACCTTAGCCCGAAGCGCGCGCACCGGCCAACGTGCGGGCCCAGGCGGCCACCAGGTCGGCGTCCTCGAGCGCGATCACCTCGCCGCGGCGCACGTCGACCAGCCGCGCGCGCGGTCGCACCCCCCGCACCCGGGCCACCGCCTCGACGTAGGTCGCCATCGCCACGTGGTACCGCTCGGGCCGGAGCGCGCGGTCGGTCTTGTAGTCGTCGAGCCACCAGCCATCCCCCACGCGCACCAACCGGTCGATCACCCCGTACCAGGTGCTCCCCCCGGCCTCGAAGGCGAACGGCAGCTCCGCGTGGTCCTCGTCGCGCGCGCTCGGCGGGGCGAGCACGCCGCCGTCGAGGAGCTGCCAGTACTCGCGCAGGAGCTCCGCGACCTCGTCGAGCAGCCCCGAGCGCACGTCGTCCGGGAAGGGGAACAGCACCTCCTGGACCGCCAGGGCAGCCTGCGCGGCCGGGTCGTCGGGGCGCCAACCGCGCGCGATCGCGTCGTGCACGAGCGTACCTATGGCGGTGCCGCGGCCCGCGAGCACGTCCCCGTCCTCCGGGTCGGCGGGTCGCCGGTCGTCGTCCATGGCGTCGTCCTCGCTCCAACCGCCGGGCGCCCGCAGCGGCGCCGGCCACGGTGCCCGCACGGGCGGCTCGGGCGCGCGGCCTGCACCCTCGAGCGCCACCCACGACGGGCTGACCACGGCCGGGTAGCGCGGCGCGCGCGGCACCCGACCCAGCCACGGAGCCGCCGGCCGCGGCGCCACCGGCGGTTCCGGGGCCACCCGCGACGCGCGGCTGCGCCCCTCCACCGGATGCTGGACGACGAGCGCCCCGAGCGCTCGCGCCACGGGCCACCCGGCCTCCCGCTCGGCGGCGCGCGGACCGAGCCCGGCGCGGTGGAGCGCGCGCAGCCACGGTCCGGGGTCGCTGCGCCCCTGGACGCCGGAGAGCAGCAGCACCGTGCGCGGGCGGCTGGCGGCGACGTAGAGCGCGCGCATCGACTCCCCCTCGGCGCGTTGGCGGCGCTCGCGCTCGAGCTCCCGGAAGCGCGCCGTGCCCGGCAGCGCCACGACGCCGGTGGCGCCGTCGATCGCGACCGTCGCGCCTCGGTCGCCGCTGGCGCCCCCGACGTCGACGACCGCGACGACCGGCCACTCCAGACCCTTGGCCGCGTGCACGGTGAGCAGCGTCACCCCGTCGCCCCCCTGCGGCACGTCGCCTGCCTCGGTCTCGCGCGCCATCGCCTCCAGGCGGTCGAGCAGCCGCTCGACGTCGTCCGCCGGTCGCTCGGCGAGGGCCACGACGAGCGCATCGACGTTGTCGCGCGCCCGCCGCTCGAGCCGCGCGACGTACGGCGCCCCGTCGATGAGCGGGGCGTACGCGAGCGTCGCCACGGCCGCGCCCGGATCCGCCATCACCGCCGCGCGGGAAGCCTCGAGCCGCGCCAACAGCTCGGGCGCGCGCGTCGCCAGGACTCCCTCGGGATCGGCCGCGCGCGCCACCTCCGAGGCGAAGGCCACCCCGACGTCGCCGAACGGTCCCCGCAACCACGCGGCCAGCGAGGTGCCGCGCGGATCGAGCGCCACCCGCACCGCGTGCACCAGGTCGCGGACCTCGGGGCGCTCGAAGTACCCGCGTCCCTGCCGCAGCACGGTGGGCACGCCGGCCGCGCGCAACGCCCGACCGACGTGCGCCAAGCGCGCGTGCGAGCGCGCGACCACGGCCATGGCGCGCCACGGGTGGCCGTCCTCGTCGTGCAGCCGGCGCAGGCGCTCCCCCAACCACGCCTCCTCGGCGGGCCGCAACGCGTCGACGCCCAGGTCGTCGTCGCGCCACCAGTGCAGCTCCACCCGACCTTCGACGTCGGCCTGCGCGCCGGCGGGCTCCACGTCGGGCGCCTCGGCCCGTCCGAAGCCCAGCTCGGCGTCGCCGAGCGTGCCGGTGAGGTGGTTGAGGAAGGCGGCGACGCTGCGGGCGTGGCGGCGGGTGCGGTCCAGCGGTGGGTCGAGCGTCCCGGCGGCGGCCGCGGCCGCCGCGGCGCGCCGGAAGACCGCGACGTCGGCCTGCCGGAAGCCGTAGATCGACTGCTTGGGGTCGCCGACGACCTCGACCCGCGCACCGGCCCGCTCGAGCGCCTCGAACAGCTGCCCCTGCAGCGGGTTGACGTCCTGGAACTCGTCGACGAGCACCACGGGGTAGCGCGCCACCACGCGCGCGGCCAGCGCCGGCGCGAAGGCGAAGCGCACGGCGGCGCGCTCCACCTCGGACGGCGCGAGCCGCGCCGCGCCGGCCCGCCGCAGCGCGCGGTCGTACGCCGCGGCATGAAGCCGCAGCACGTCCTCGGCCTCGGCGTCGGCCGGCTGCAGGTCGACCGCCAGCGACCGCTGCACGAACAGCGCCAGCGCCCGCTCCGCCGCCGCCGGACCGAGCCGGGCGACCGCGGCGGCCAACGGATGCGCGGGGTCTTGGGCGAGGAAGAGCAGGCTGCGCACCTCCTCCTCGTACGCGGCGGCGGCCTCGGCCTCGCCCTGCAACGCGAACGCGGGGTCGAGCGCCAGCGCCGGCGCGACCAGCCGCAGCGCGGCGATCAGGAAGCCGTGGATGGTGGCGAGCGTGGCGCCGCCGAGCTCGCGCCGCGCCTCCTCGAAGCGCGGGCGGTGGGCCGGGTCGGGCGCCACCAAGCCACCCAGGTAATCGCCGTCGGACAGCACCTGCGCCACCCCCTCCCCCACGCGCTGGCGGAGCTCCGCGGCAGCCGTGCGGGTGTAGGTGACGCCAGCGACGCGCCGCAGCGGCACGCCCTCGTCGACGAGCTGCAGCACCCGAGCGACGAGCGCGGTGGTCTTGCCGGTGCCGGCCGACGCGACCCGGACCCTCACGTGGCGCCCGCGGTCGCGCTGCGGTCGAGCTGCTCCGGGCGGCAGACGTCGACGACCGGGCACGACCGGCAGCGGAACCCGGGGCGCGGCCGCGGCGGCTCCGTCCGCCACCGGGTCCACGCGGCCTCCACGTCGGCGCGCACCCGCGCCCGCTTGGCGGGCCAGCTACCGGCGTCCACCCCTTCGGGCGTGAGCGGCACGGGGTCGGCCCCCAGCGGCCAGGCCACCAGCTCGACGCGCGGCGCCTGGCCCGGATAGCGGGCGCGGAGCAGGTCGGCGGCCCAGAGCTCCGCCCAACGCAGATCGGGGCGCCCGACGGCGCGCGGGTCCTCGTCGGGGAGCGTGAAGCGGATCAGGCGGACGGTGCCGCCGTCGCGCTCCACCGCGTCGAGGCGGACGCTGGGGCCCTCGGTCGCCTGAAGCCGGACCCCGAACCGCAAGCGCTCGAGCGCGGCCGCGTGGCGTTCGAGCCACGGCGCCAGCGCGGGCGCCTGGACCGCCAACGCCGCGCGCCGCTCCGCGGCGAGCTCCGGCTCGCTCGTGAGCGCGCGGCGCGCGCGCAGCGGCCACGGCGCCCGCGGGTCGTCGTCGACCAGCGGCGAGGCCCACGCGCGGAACGCGCACTCCTGGGCGCGCCGCAGCGTCTCCACGGACGCCTCGCCGGCGTCGACGACGTCGAACCCGGCGGCGAACGGCAGGCTCGGCCCCGCCTCGAGGGCGCTGGCGGTGGGCACCTCCGGCGGCGGCTCCCCGTGGGGCGCGCCCAACAGCGCCTCGTCGGGCCGCAGCGGACCGCCGCGGTCGCCGTCGGCGTGGGTGACCACGACGACGTCGGCCCGCGCGCGCAGCTCGGCGCGCAGGTGCGGGTCCAGGCCCCGGTACCGGCGCGGCAGCGCCGCGAGCGCACCGGCGCCGGAGGCCAGGAGCTCGGCGAGCGGCGCCCGCGCGTCCTCGGGCACGAAGTAGTCCTCGCGTTCGCCGGCATCAAAGGCGCCCGCGACCGCGCCGACGAGGTAGGCGCGTCGGAAGCGGCGGCCGGCCACCTGCGCCGGCCCCACCAGCGCGACCCCGGGGCGCGGTCGCTCGCGGAGCGTGGACGCGCGCAGCAAAGCCAGCCACCACTCGCGGAAGCCGCCGTCGTCGGCAGGGCCGGTCGGCTCGGCGGTGGCGTCCACACCCGGGTCGCCGGCGGCCGCCGCGCCGTACGCCGGCGCCGCGGCGCGCGCGAGGCGCGCCGCCTCCTGGGCGCGCCGCAGGGCGGCCTCCTGCGCCCGCGCCCGCTCCGCGGCGTCGCCGCCCGCGAGGTCGCCCGCCAGACCGACGACGCGGCGCGCCCAGGCCAGCGGGTCGCGACCCGGATCGGCCAGCGCGGCGTTCCAGTCGCGCCACACTTCGAACACCCCCTCCTCCGCAGCCAAGCGTGCGATCGCCTCGGGGCCCGCCAAGCCCTCGGCGAGCGCGCGCCGCCCGATGGGCGCGAGGTCGGGCACGGCCAAGAGGCGCGCGGCCGTCGGGTGCGCCGGAAGCTCGAGCAGGTCCGCGAGCACGCGGCCGACGGGCGCGTCGACCAGGGCCCGCGGCGCCTCCTCGGAGAGATCGACGCCGAACTCGGGCGCCAGCGCGCGCAGGGCGCGAGCCGCGCCGGGCGGGGCGACGACGACCCCGTCGCGCGGATCGAGCCCTTCGGCCAGGTCGCGCGCGAGCGCCCGCAGTACGCCGCGGACCTCGGCGACGGTGTTCGGGTAGCGCCACGTTTCGACGCGGTTCGGGCGCGGCTCGAGCCGGTGGACGGCGGCCGCCTCGGCGAGCACCGCGGCCGGTGGCGCGATCGCCGCGGTCGCGACGACGTCGACCCCGCGCGCGAGGTCTCGGAACCAGGCGAGGTCGTCGGGGGCCAGCTCGCGCAGACCGTCCACGACGAGCACCTCCGCGCCCACCAGCTCCGGCAGCGCGCCGGCCGAAGTCACCGCTGCGCGCGCCCGCGCGGCCCGGCGCACGTCGTCGTAGTCGCGCTGGCTGCCCTTGAGCCGCTCGTAGGTGGCGTACGCGGCGGCGAGGCGCTCGATCTCGCCCGCGACCCCGGCCACGGCGCGCGCACCGTGCTCCGCGAGCCGCGCGACCGCGTCGGGGTCGAGCCCGTGCCGCTTGGCCTCGGCGATCGCGGCGGCGAACAGCGAGGCCTCGCCCGGCGTCGGCACCCGCCCCAGGCCGGCGAGCAGCGCCTCGGCGACGAGCGCCAACCGGGCGGTACCGACGATCTGCGCCCCGCCGATCGCGGCCGCGACGCCCGGGGCGGCGTCCGAGCCGTTCGCAGCGCCGACGGAGGGCGCCGCCGCCGACGCCACCGCCGAAGCGAGCTGCTGGATGGTCACGACCTCGACGCCGACGAGCGGACCAGCGCGCACCAGCCGCCGGAGCACGGCGGCGCGCTGGGCCGGCAGCGCGATCCAGCGCACGCGGTCGCCCGCGGCGGCGGCGGCGCGGGCGTGCGCGACGGCGACCTCGGTCTTGCCCGACCCCGGCGGACCGAGCCACCAGGTCAGCGGCACGCGCGGCTCACGTCCTGGCTGCGCTCAGGTCTCGAAGCTCGTCGCGCAGCGCCTGGGGCTCCTGCACCGGCAGACGGCAGACGCCGCTGGCGCAGGCGTACGCGGTGGGGCGCCCGGCGGTGGCGGTCCGCCCGGCCAACCAGGGCAGACGCCCGACCATCGGGTCGTCCGGGCCGTCGCTGCGCACGACGACCGCACCGGGGGCTTCGGCGCGCGCGGCGGCGAGCAGCGCGCCGGTGGCCGGGTCCTCCGAAGCGCCCACGATCACGACCTGGAGCGCCGGGGCGCGCAGCGACCGCGCGGCGCGCAGCGCGGAGAGGACGGCCGTCGGTGCGGCCCGGGCGACCGGCTCGGCCGCGGCCAAGGCGTCCTCGGCGAGCGTCCGGAAGGCGTCCTCGCCGGTGGCGGCCGCCGCGAAGGCGAGCAGCCGCGCGGCCTCCGTCTCCGCCGCCGGCAGCGCCCCGTCGAGCCCGTCCCGGGCGCGCACCAGGGGCGCCGGGCGATCGAGCGGGACGGTGGCGAACCCGCCGTCGGGCAGTGCGTGGTGCCGCGCGACGCCCGCGGCGAGGTCCAGCGCCCGCTCGAGGTGCCGGACCTCGCCCGTGCGCCGGTGGAGCGCCGCGCAGCCGAGCCCGAACCGCACCTGGTCGTCGAGCAGCGCGACGTCCGCCGCGTCCGTACCCGGCCGTGCGTCCAGCGAGCGCCGCAACCGCTCGCCGTCCCAACCGGCCGCCCAGGCGGCGTCCGCCGCGCGCTCGGCGAGCGCCAGCGCCTGCTGCGCCGCCTCCGGCGGCAGCGAGGCGGCCGCCTCGGCCAACCCCTCGATGCCGAGCCCGACGTAGGCGGCCACCGCCGGCTCGTCGCGCCGCGGCGCCGGGCGCTCGGCCCGGGCCTCGAGCAGCGCCGCCCGCAGCCGTTCCACCCGCTCGTCCTCGACGCCGTCGGCGCCGCTCCAGTGGAGCACCGAGCGCCCTTCGAGCGGCCCGGCCGGTCCGACCCCGAAGAGCGCTGCGGCCACGGCCGCGTCGTCGCCGTCGGGCAGGGCGGCGGCGAGCTCGCGCGGCGTCCAGGTGTGGAAGGCCCCCTCGACGCCGGCGGCCTCCGCGTCGAGGCCCGTGGCGAACAGCCCGTCGGATCGGACCAGGTCGCGCGCCCACGCCTCGAGCATCGCCAGCGCCCCCCAGCGCAGGCGCGCGCCGTCGGTCTCGGCGGCGGCGTGCGCCAGCCGCGGGAGCATCTGCGCCTGGTCGACGAGCATCACCTCGAAGTGCGGCACGGCCCAGGCACCGTCGACCGCGTACCGGTGCAGCGCGCCTCCGAGCTGATCGGTGACGCCGCCGTCGACGATCGCGCGCAGCGTGGCGACGCGCATGCGGTCGGCGCCCTCGTCGCCCGCGCTCCCCTCCAGGAAGCGCAGCGCGGCGTGCGGTGGGAACTTGGGCGCCCCCCCGAAGCCGCCATGGGCGGCGTCGAAGGTGGTCCGAAGCGCGTCCAGCGCCCGCGCCTCGAACGCCTGGAGCCGGGTGCTGGCCGCGTCGCCCCCCTCGAGCGCGATCGCCCCCGACGCGTGCGCGCGCGCGCCTCCCGCTCGCCCTTCGAGGCCGGACAGCGCGGTCCGGACCTCGGAGGCCGCCTGCCGGACCGCGTCGCGCCGGTCGCTCCAGGCCGCTTGGAGCGCCGCGAGCACGCGGGTGAACGAGGGCATGCCCGGCCGGTCCTCGGGCGGGTAGTACGTGCCCGCGAACCACGGCTCCCCGTCGGGGGTGAGCGCGAGGGTCATCGGCCAGCCGCCGCCTCCGGTGAGCGACTGCAGCGCCGCCATGTAGACGGCGTCGACGTCCGGGCGCGCCTCTCTGTCCACCTTGATGCTCACGAAGCCGTCGTTCATGCGGGCGGCGACCTCCGGGTCGTCGAAGGACTCGCGCGCCATCACGTGGCACCAGTGGCAGGTCGCGTACCCCACGGACAGCAGCACGGGGACGTCGCGCCGGCGCGCCTCGGCGAAGGCCTCGTCGCCCCACGGCCACCAGGCGACCGGTTGATGGGCGTGGAGCCTCAAGTAGACGCTGTCGGCTTGGGCCAAGCGGTGCGCGGCGGGCGGTTCGGGGTGCTCGGTCATGCTCCACGCTACAAGCAGCGCGTAGCCTGACGCATGGACCTGGCCGACCTGCGCACCCAGTACCGCGACGGCACGCTCGAACTCGAGGACCTCGACCCCGATCCCCTGCGCCAGTTCCGGGCGTGGCTGGCGGACGCGGTGGCCGCGGGCCTGCGCGAACCGAACGCGACCGCGCTCGCCACCGTCGACGCGGGCGGGGCGCCGTCGGTGCGCATGGTGCTCCTGAAAGGGCTCGAAGCGGACCGCTTCGTCTTCTACACGAACCTGGAGAGCCGCAAGGCGGCCGCCTTGGGCGCCGAGCCGCGCTGCGGGCTGTGCCTGTGGTGGGACGTGCTCGAACGCCAGGTGCGCGTCGAAGGGCGCGCCGAGCGGGTTCCGGACGCCACCGCGGACGCGTACTTCGCCTCGCGCCCGCGCGGGAGCCAGCTGGGCGCGTGGGCGTCGAACCAGAGCCGCCCGATCACGGGGCGCGACGTGTTGGCGCAGGCCCGGGACGACGCGGAGGCGCGCTTCCCCGAGGAGGTCGCCAGGCCCCCGTTCTGGGGCGGCTTCGCGGTGGTGCCCGAGGCGATCGAGTTCTGGCAGGGGCGCGCCTCGCGGATGCACGACCGCTTCCGGTACGAGCGCGGCGACGCCGGCTGGATGCGGACGCGTCTGGCGCCCTGAGTCCGGCCCCCCGCACGGAACGCGGCGCGCCCCGGAGATCCGGGGCGCGCCGCAGCGTCGGGGTCGGGGCGAGGGTCGCTCAGTCTTCGGCGACCTCCAGGGGCGGGATCCGCTCCGGGAAGGTGGCGACGCCCGACGCGCGCTGGTACGCCGCGATGGTCGCGTCGACGCGCTCGCCACGCAGCTGCGCTTCGAGCGGCTCGCGGACCTCTTCGAGCGACGCGGTGGCGGCCGGGACGCGGTCGTACACCAAGATCACGTGGAACCCGAAGTCGGACTCGACGGGCTCGGTCGCCACGCCCGTCTCGGCCGCGAAGGCGGCCGCCTCGAAGGGAGGCACCATCACGCCGCGCGCGAAGCACCCGAGGTCGCCGCCGTCGGCGGCCGAACCGCCGTCGATCGAAGCGGTCTCGGCCATCGCGGCGAAGTCGGCGCCGACGCGCGCGGCGCGGCCGAGCGCCCCCGCGGCGGCTTCGCTCTCCACCAGGATGTGGCGGGCGCAGACCTCTTCGGGGCGCACCAGCTGGGAGCGGACGCCGGCGTACGCGACGCGCACCTCGTCCTCCGTGAAGGTGACCTCGGATTCGATGGCGGCGACGGTGAGCGCGATGAGCTCGGTCTCGCGCACGATCTCGCGGAGGTGGGCGACGTCGCGGAAGCCGGCGCTGGCGAGCACCTCGGCGAAGGCGGCCTCGTCCGGGAACTGGCTGCGCGCCTGATCGACGACCCCGTCGACGACGCTCTCTTCGACCTCCAACCCACGGGCGCGGGCCTGGTCGAGCAGCACCAGCTCGCTGGCGCGCTGCTCCAGGAACTGCGGCAGGAACGGGTAGACCTCGGCGATCAGGTCCGGGCCGTAGGGGACGCCTTGGCTGCCGGCCAGGCCGCGCACGGCGATGTCGAAGCGCTCGAGCACCAGGCTCGCGCGCTCCTCGGTCGCGCCGAGGCGCACGAGCACCGGATCGTCCGCAGGATCGGTTTGGACTTGGGCGATGGCGACGGGGAGCAGGAGGGCCACGGCGGCGAACGCGACGAGCGCGCGGCGTAAGGGGTTCTTGAACATGCCGCAAACCCTACCACCGCCCCTCGGCCGCCCGCGTCGCGGGTGGCTCCGGTCGCCGAGCGGCGCATGGCGACCGCCGTCAACCAGCGTCGGCGGCCTCGCGGAGCTGTTCGTACGCGGCGCGCTGGGCGTCGCTGATCTTCGCGGGCACGACCACCCGGATCTCGGCGATCGCGTCGCCATGGACCCCCTCGCCCGTCGGCCAACCGCGGCCGCGGAGTCGGAGCTTGCGGCCGGCGGTGCTCCCGGCGGGCACGCTCAGTTGGACGTCGCCGTCGAGGGTGGCGACCCGCACCGCGCCGCCGAGGACCGTGACGTGGTCGGGCACGTCGACGGTGCCGACCAGCGTGTCGCCCTTGAGGCGCCAGCGGACGTGCGGCTCGTGGCGCACGACGAGCACCAGGTCGCCGCCGCCGGGCGCCTGGCCGCGCAGCCGCAGCTTGGCGCCGTCGCGCACCCCCTCGGGCAGCGTGACCTCGAGCGCGCGGCCGTCCACCCGGACGCTGACCGGTCCGCCCCGGAAGGCGCGTTCGAGCGCGACGCCGAGGCTCGCCTCGACGGTGCGCGGCGGCCGCGCCACCGAACCGCCGCCGAACGGCGACCCGGCGTACTCGCCACCACGGACGGAGCCGAACCCGTCCTCCCCCATCGCGCCACCGAACAGCGAGCGGAAGAAGTCGCTGAACCCGGCGGCGTCCTCGGGACGGACGTTCGTGTACACGCGTCCGCCGCCGGGGAAGCCGCCGCCCGCGAAGCCGCCGCCGGGCCCCGCGCCGGGCGGCGGGGGGCCCTCGGACCCGTAGCGGTCGTACACGGCGCGCTTCTCGGCGTCCGAGAGCACGGTGTAGGCCTCGTTGATCTCCTTGAAGCGCTCCTCCGCGCCGGGGTCGTCGGGGTTGCGGTCCGGATGGTGCTTGGCCGCCAAGGCACGGAACGCCCGGCGCACGTCCTTCTCGGACGCGCCCTTGTCGATCCCCAACACCTTGTAATAGTCCTTGAACGCGGCCACGTCGGGCCTCCCGACCTGGCCCTCAGGGCTCCTGGTAGACGACGACCCGCGCGGGCCGCACGAGCCGGTCGCCCTGCAAGAACCCGACGGAGAAGACCGACTGGATGGTCCCGGCCAGCTCGGGCTCCGGCGTCGGCACGGCGGTCAGCGCCTCGTGCCGCTCGGCGTCGAACGGCTCGCCGACCGCGCCGATCCGGGTGAGGCCGAGGCCCTCGAGCTGCCGGACCAAGCCGGCGAGCACGGCCTCGACGCCCGGCAAGATGGCGCCCGGGTCGCCCTGCAGGCCCGCGTCGATGGCGCGTTCCAGGTCGTCATGGACGGTCAGCACCGGGCCGATGGCGGCGTCGAGGCCGGCGCCGTGGGCGCGCTCGAGGTCGGCGTGGCTCCGGCGCCGGAGGTTCTCGAGGTCGGCGCGGGCGCGCAGCGCGCGGTCCTGCGCCTCGGCGGCCTCGGCCTGCGCGGCGTCGAGCGCCTCGCGCAGCTTGCGCAGCTCGCCCCGCAACACGTCCACCTCCTCGTCGCCCGAGCCGGCCGCCGCTTCGGGCGCATCGGCGTCGGTCGACGCGGCTTCGTCCGGAGCCGCACCGTCCGCGGACGCCGCCGCGGTGGCGGCGTCCGTATCGGGGATCGGCATGCGGTCGTCCATCGGGCTCACGAGGCCGGCTTGAAGTCGGCGTCGATCACGTCGTCGTCGGGCGCAGCGCCGTCACCGTCGCCGTCGCTGCCGGCCTGCGGCTCCGGCTCGGCCGCGGCCGCCGTGGTGGCTTGCTGGAAGTCTTGCAGCGCCGTCGCGAGCTTCTGCCCCGCCGCGTCGAGCTCGGCCTTGGCGGATTGCGCGTCGAGGGCCGTCTGGACCTCGGCGATGGCGTCCTGGACGGGCTGCTTCTGCTCGTCGGTCGCGCCCTCCGCGTCGTCGAGCACCTTCTGCGCCTGCAGGCGGAGGCCGTCGAGCTGGTTCCAGGCCTCGGCCTTCTCCTTGCGCACCTTGTCCTCTTCGCCGTGCTTGGCGGCGTCCTGGACCATGCGCTCGACCTCGTCGTCCGCCAGCGTGGTCGTGTTCTGGATGGTGATCGACGCCGCCTTGCCGGTCGACTTCTCCTTGGCGGAGACGTTGAGCACGCCGTTCGCGTCGATGTCGTAGGTGATCTCGATCTGCGGCATGCCGGCGGGCATCGGCGGGATGCCGTCGAGCTTGAAGCGGCCGAGCGACTTGTTGTCGCCCGCCATCGCGCGCTCGCCCTGCAGCACGTGCACCTCGACGCCGGTCTGGTTGTGGTCGGCGGTCGAGAAGGTCTCGCTCTTGCGCACGGGCACGGTGGTGTTGCGGTCGATCAGCTTGGTGAAGACGCCGCCCTTGGTCTCGACGCCGAGGCTGAGCGGGGTGACGTCGAGGAGCACGATGTCGTCGACGTCGCCGGTCAGGACGCCCGCCTGGATCGCGGCGCCCAACGCCACGACCTCGTCGGGGTTGACGGTCTGGTTCGGCTCCTTGCCCAGGAGCTCCTTGACGATCTTCTTGACGGCGGGCACGCGCGTGGAGCCGCCGACCAGGATGATCTCGTCGATCTGGTCCTTGCTCAGCTTGGCGTCCTTGAGCGCCTGCTCGACGGGGCCGCGGATGCGCGCGAGGAGCGGCGCGATCAGCTCGTCGAACTTGCCGCGGGTCAGCTTCTTCTCGAGGTACAGCGGCGCGTTCGAGCCCGGGTCCATGGCGATGAACGGCAGGCTGATCGTGGTTTCGGGGAGCCCGGAGAGCTCGATCTTGGCCTTCTCCGACGCCTCGATCAGGCGCTGGAGCGCCTGCTTGTCCTTGCGCAGGTCGACGCCGTACTCCTTCTGGAACTCGTCGGCGAGCCACGTGACGATCGCGTAGTCCATGTCGGAGCCACCCAGGTGGGTGTCGCCGGCGGTGGAGCGGACCTCGAACACGCCGTCGCCGACCTCGAGCACCGAGACGTCGAAGGTGCCGCCGCCGAGGTCGAAGACCAGGACGGTCTCGTTCCCCTTCTTGTCGAGGCCGTAGGCCAGCGCGGCCGCGGTCGGCTCGTTGACGATGCGCAGCACCTCGAGCCCGGCGATCTTACCCGCGTTCTGGGTGGCCTCGCGCTGGGCGTTGTTGAAGTACGCCGGGACGGTGATGACCGCCTTGGTGATCTTCTGGCCCAACTGCTCCGACGCGTCGGCGACCAGCTTGCGCAGGATCATCGCCGAGACCTCTTCGGGGGTGTACTTGGTCTCGCTCACGACGAAGCGCACGCCGCCGTCGTCACCGCGCACGACCTCGTACGGCGCGCGCTCGACCTCGGTGTGCACCTCGTCCCACGTGCGCCCGATGTAGCGCTTGATCTCGAAGAGCGTGCCCTTGGGGTTGAGGACCGCCTGCCGCTTCGCGACCTGCCCCACGAGCCGCACGTCGTCCTTGAAGCCGACGACGGACGGGGTGGTCCGGTTGCCTTCGCTGTTGACGAGGACGACGGCCTCGCCGCCCTCCATGATGGAGATCACGCTGTTGGTGGTCCCCAGATCGATGCCTACGGCCTTCGCCATGGTGATGCTCCTTCGGGCGCCGAGTCGCGGACGCGCCAGCTAGCTCGCGGGCGATTCGGGCGGGACGTGTGGTGGAGGACCTCGCGCAACGGACCTGATGCGGTCCGGCGCAAGTCGACCGCTGCATTGGATTCTAGCAGCGGACCCGCTGGGTTGTCAACGGATTTGAGTGTACTACGCTCAACCCTGGGTTCGGACGCCAACGCGGGCCACCGACCCCGTACGCTGGACCGGAAACGCCACGCCGATCGACCTCGTGCCCCTAGGAGGCCCCATGCTCTTCCTCGTCATCGCCAAGGACGGCACCGATCCCGACGCGCCCGCGCGCCGCGCGAGCGTCCGCGAAGCCCATCTCGAGGGGGCGCGGACGCTCGCCGCGGACGGCACCCTGCAGCTAGGAGGCGCGCTCCTCGACGACGCCGGCAACATGATCGGCTCCGCTCTGATCGTGGAGGCCGAGGACGCCTCGGCCGTCCGGGCGCTGCTCGAAGCCGACGTCTACCACCGGGGCGGCGTGTGGCGCAGCTACGAGGTGCACCCCTTCAAGCGCGCCATCTAGAGCCATCGGGCGGCGCGTGCGTCAGCGCGCGCCGCCACCGCGCCGCGAGCGGCGCCGCAGCACCCACGCCAGCCCCCACGCGAGCGCGAGGGCCACGGCCGCGGCCACGATCGTCGCCGGGTCGATGCGCACGGCCGACCACGTGAAGACGTCGGGGTCGTCGAGCGAAGCGCCCGCGAGCACGCCGACGGCCAGCCCGGGCACCCCGCCGAGCGCCGTGGCCCCGAGGAAGGGCCCCCAGGGCACCCGCACCGCGCCCGCGGCCGCGCTCACGAGGTCGCCCGGCAGCATCATCAAGCGCGCGACGAGGACGGTCTCGAACGGGTCGCGACCGAGCGCACCGCGCCATCCCCGCGGCGACGCCGCAGCGGTCGCGCGGCCTCGGAGCGCTCGTGCCAGCACGTAGGGGACGGCCGCGCTGGCGGTCACCGCACCCCACGCGAAGGCGAACCCGAGCCACGGCCCCAACCACCAGCCCGAGAACGCGGTCAAGACGGTCACCGGGATCAGCAGCACGGGCCGCACGGCGAAGGCCACGAGCAGCACCGGCACCCCCACGCCGGGGCGCACCACCAACGCGAGCCAACGCGCCAGCTCCGCGGACGGGCCCCCCTCTGCGCGCGCCAGCACGATCCAGGTCGTCGCGACGAGCACGGCCCAGAGGGCGATCGCGACGGACGCGGAGGCACGACGGCGCAGCATCGCGCGAGCCTAACGCGACGGGCGCGTGTGCGCGGGTGGCGCGGGCGAGGATCCACGTCACGCACCACCCGAGGCACCCTAAGAGGGGACGCCCGGCCGCCCCGGCACGGGTCGCTCCCACACGGGGTCGCCGGCGACCCAAGTCGCCTCGACCGCCTCCTCGCGCGCCAGCGCGATCAGCGTGGCGAGCGCCGACGGCAGGTCGGCGGCGTGCGCCAACGCCGCCTCGAGCGTCGACCCGGGGGGCGGACGCAGCGCCACCAGGTCCGCGTCGCGACCCGGGCGCAGGTCGCCGACCCGGTCGTCGAGCCCGAGCGCCCGAGCCCCCGCCGCGGTCGCCCACCACAGCAGGTGGGCGACGCCGAGCGGCGCGCCCTCGGCACCGAGCAGCATCTGGCCGGCGTACGCCGCGGTCGCCTCACCGCACATCGAGAGCGACGCCCCCGCCCCCACGTCGGTCCCCAGGGCGACGCGCACGCCGGCCTCCACGTGGCGCGCGAGCGGGAAGAGCCCCGACCCGAGCGCGTGGTTGCTGGTCGGGCAGTGCGCGATCGCCGCCCCCGCAGCCGCCAACCGCGCCAGCTCGGATCCGGTGGGGTGGACGTCGTGCGCGAAGACGCTGCGCGGCCCGACCAAGCCCGCCGCCTCGTACGTGGCCAGGTAGTCAGCGGCGCCCGGGAAGCGCGCGCGCACGAGGGCGATCTCCTCCGGCGTCTCGTTGAGATGGCTCGTCGCCCACACCCCCGGCACGTCGCGCAGCACGGCGCCGCACGCCGCGAGCAACGCCCCGCTGCTCGAGACCGAGAAGCGCGGCGTCACCGCGTAGCGCAAGCGCCCAAGCCCGTGCCAGCGGCGCGCCAGGAACGACGCCTCGGCGTACGCGAGCTCGGGCGTGGTGCGCAGCTCCTCGGGCAGACCGACGTCGCCGACGGTGAGCCCGGCGGTGATCCGCAGGCCGCTCGCGGCGGCTTCAACGAAGAAGGCCTCCATCGCGACCGCCTGGTGGGCGCCGAACACGAGCGCGCTCGTGGTGCCGTTGCGCGCGAGCAGTTCGAGGAAGCGGCGCGCCTCGCTGCGCGCGAACACGGCGTCGGCGAAGCGGACCTCGTGCGGCCAGGTGCGCGTTTCGAGCCAGTCGAGGAGCCGCAGGCCCAAGCCGCCGAGGACCCCCACCTGCGGGTAGTGCACGTGCGCGTCGACGAACCCCGGGAGCAGCCAGGCGCCGCGGCGATCCTCGACGGCTGAGGACGGGTGGCGCGCGCGCACCTCATCCCAGGCGCCCACCTCGACGATGCGGCCACCGGCGTCGACCGCGACCGCGCCGTCGGCCCACCCCTCCAGCGCCTCGGCGCCCACCCGGAACGGATCGCGCGGCACGTGCGCGACCGTGCCGCGCCACACCCGCGCCGCCACGGCGAGAACGCCGGCCTCGCTCACGCCAGGAACGGGGCGGTGCGCGCCGCGACCACGTCGACCAAACCGTGGTCGGTGACCCGCAGCGCGGGGATCACGGCCAGCCCCAGGAACGACAGCGTCATGAAGGCGTCGGCGCCGCTTCCCCCCAGCGCGCGCACGGCCGCGCCTGCGGCGTCGAGCTGCGCGACGAGCGCCTCGAGCGGCGCCTCCGACACCAGCCCCGCCACGGGCAGCGGGACCTCCGCCACGACGCGCTCGCCGTCGTCGACCACGAACCCGCCACCCAAGGCCGCCGCCCGCGCCGCGGCCCGCAGCATCGACGGGTCGTCGGCGCCCACCAGCATCAGGTTGTGGTGGTCGTGACCGACGGTGCTCGCGATCGCGCCGCGGCGCAACCCGAACCCCTGCACCAACCCCACGCCCACCCCGTCGGCGCGCCCGTGGCGGTGGACGCAGGCGAGCTTGAGCAGGTCGCGCGCCGCGTCGGCGACCGTGGCGTCGCCCTCGACCGTGGGCACCACGTGCCGCTCCTCGGTGACCACCTGACCGGGCACGGTGCGCACGACCCGGACGCGGCCACCGGTTGCCGGCGCCGGCAACCGCAGCCGGGCGGCGTCGAGCGGCGGCAGACGCACGCTGGCCCGCAGCGCCGCCGCTTCGGGCCGGGCCGCGAGCGCCGCGGCCGCGGCCCCGATCGCGGCCTCGGCTGCGGCGGTCGCGCGCCCGGCCGCCGCCACCCACCGCCCGTGGCGCAGCACCCGCTTGACTCGGAACGACGGCAGGTCGTCCACGACGACCAGGTCGGCGAAGTACCCGGGCGCGACGGCGCCGCGCCGGGGGATCCGGTAGTGGCGCGCGACGTTCCAGCTGGCGCACCGCACCGCGTACACCGGGTCGACGCCAGCCGCGATCGCGCGCCGGACGAGCACGTCGACCGCCCCCTCGTCGCGCAGGTCGTGGGGCAAGCGGTCGTCGGTGACGAACCCGATGCGGTCGGCGTGGCGCGGGTCGACGAGCGGCAGCAGCGCGTCCAGGTCGCGCGTCACCGAACCCTCGCGCACCATGAGGAAGGCTCCGGCCGCCAGCTTCTCGCGCCCCTCGGCGAGGCTGGTGCTCTCGTGGTCCGAGACGATGCCGGCGGCGAGGTAGGCCTGCAGCGCCGCGCCCATGAGGCCCGGCGCGTGGCCCTCGGTCCCCTTGCGGGCGTGGTCGGCGACGGCGACCTTGGCGAGCTGCGCGACGTCGGCCGCGACCACGTCCGGGAAGCTCATCAGTTCGGCGACGCCGACGACCCGGGGGTCGGCCAGCAGGTCGTCGATCTCGCCGAGGCCGAGCTCGGCTCCGGCCGTCTCGAGCGACGTCGACGGGACGCACGACGGCGCCGTCACCCAGAGGTCGAACGGCAGATGGTCGGCGAAGGCGAGCCACCACCGCACCCCGCCGAGCCCGGCGACGTTCGCCACCTCGTGCGGGTCGGTGACCACCCCGACGACGCCCCGCGGCAACGCCGCGGCGGCGTAGCTCGGCGGCGTCACGAGGGACGACTCGATGTGGACGTGGCCGTCGATGAGCCCGGGCGCCAGGTGGGCGCCGTCCAGGTCGACGACCTCGCCGGCGGGCGGCCGGTCGTGTGCTCCGGGCGCCGCGACGGCCGCCACGAGCCGCCCCGCCACCCAGACGTCGGCGGCGTCGACCGTGCCGGTGAAGACGTTCAGGAGCCGTCCACCGCGCAGGTGGAGGTCGGCGGGACGCCGCCCCGCAGCGACGTCGACGGCGAAAGCCAATTCGTCGAGCATGGGGTCGATCGACTCGGCTGCGCTCATGGTGCCGCCAGCCTACACGGGACCTCGGCGAAACCGGTCAGCGTGCCGAGCGCCCGAACTGCCTACGGAACGTCGTGCCCCGTTCCGACACCATCCTCATCGTCGACCACCACGACGCCCCTCGCAGCGTGCTCGAGCTCGTCTCGGGCACTGCGATCGGCGCGAGCCGGGCGCGGTCCAAGCCGATCGTTAGGACCGACCTGCGGAAGGCGTTGCGCGAACTCCTGGGTCAGACGAGCGGCGTCTCGGCGTCGCCCGACGCGCTCGGTGCGTAGTAAGGGTTCTCACCGGCGTCGTGGTCGGTAGCGTCGCGGACGGCGACGATCTCGGGCACCGCTTCGCAGATCATCCGCTCGATGCCCTGCTTGAGCGTCAGGTCGGCGGCGCCGCACCCTTGGCACCCGCCGTGCAGCTGGACGATGGCCGCGTCGCCCTCGACGCGCACCAGCGAGGCGCTGCCGCCGTGGCCGGCGATGCCGGGGTTGACTTGTTGATCCAGGACGTCCTGAACCTTCTGCGCCACCGGGTCGTCCCACACGGGCGACGGGAAGAAGACCCGGAACCCGGACTGCATCACGCCCTCGACGAAGTCGACGGTCGCGCCCTCGAGGTGGCGCACGGTCATGGGGTCGATGAAGACGTCGAAGCCACCGCCGTCCATCACCCGGTCGCCCTCTTGACGATCGCCGAGCTTGACCAACCAGAGCTTGTGTTCCTTGCGGGTGCCGGCGACGCGCAGCGCCGACACGCCCTGCGCCTCCTGCTTGGCGAGGAAGGCGCGGACGCGGACGGCGGCGTTCTCGGTGAAGTTCAACATGCCTTCAGGCTACCGGGTCGCGGCCGCGCTCACAGCACCTGCATGACGTAGCCGTCGGTGGCGCGCTCGAGGCCCACCGGATCGGCCACGTACACGCCGCGCGTGCCTTGCAGCGCACCATCCCCGCGCAGCTCGCCCAGGATGCGGGTGATCGTGACCCGCGAGCTGCCGGTGAGGTCCGCGAGGTCCTCGTGCGTGAGGGCGAGCGGCAGCTTGATCATGCCGTCCGCCTCGTCGGACGGGTGGCCGAACTGGTTGGCGAGGCGCAGGAACGCCCGGGTCACGCGGGCACCGACGGGCATCTCGGCCTCGTCGATCATCTGACGCGAGCGGCGCAGCTGCCGCGCCATGCCCCGCACGACGTAGTCGCGCAGCTTGCGATCGTTCATCGCCTGCTGCGGGTCGATCGGGGTGAGCACCGCCTCATGGACGGCGACGACCGTCTCGGCGTGGTGGCCGCCGTCGAGCGCGGCCAGGCCGAGGACGTCGCCCGGGCCGTAGAGGTCGGCGATCCGGTCGCGCCCGAGGCTGGTCGGCACGACCGCCTTGAGCACGCCTTGGTCGACGATGTACAGGCTGGAGGCGTCGCGGTTGGACTCGTACAGGACGGCTCCGGGCTCCAGCGTGCGGTGGGGGAGCGCCAGACCGGCAGGCACGACGTCGCGCGCCTCACGAACGGGGGCAGGCAGGGTCTCGAAGGTTTGCAGCATCGTCGCGTCCTCTCTGGACGAGGGGTTGGGGTGGGTCGGGAAGCGGCCCGGAGGCTCGGGGCTAGGGCCGCGGTGGGTCGGGAAGAGCGCTTCGGCATCGGGCCGCTCGGGCGGCTGCCGACGGAACGCTATAAGAAACGTAGCATATCGACGGCTTCGCGTCTACCGCACCCGACCTGGCCAGCCCCGTGCCCGACGGGAATTCTCACGAGCCTCACATGCTCGGAAGGGCGAACTCCGAGTCACTCGCTCAGGATGGCGCGAGCGAACCGACCTTGACCGTGGGCCCGGCTACGCCTTAAGATTTACGGTACTGATGCAAGGCCTCTCCCCCCAGCAAGCCAAGGTCTTCGACCGGCTCCGCGAGCACCAGCGGCGTCACGGTGGCACGCCCGAACTCTCCGAGTTCGCCCGCGGGCTGGGGATCACCTACGTCACGCTCAAACAGCACCTCGAGGCGCTGGACCGCAAAGGCTGGCTGCGCTTCGAAGGACGGGGCCGCGGGCGCTCCCCGCTCCTCACGCTGCCCGCCGCGGCGACGGGGGTTCCGGTGTTGGGGGCGATCCCGGCGGGACCGCTCGCCGAAGCGGTCGCCGACGCCGAGGGTTACCTGCCGCTCCCGGGGCTGGGCGAGCGCTGGTTCGCGCTGCGGGTGCAAGGCGACTCGATGGCCGACCTCATCCAGCCCGACGACGTGGTGCTGTTCGAGCGCGGCGTCCCGGTTCGCGACGGCCTGGTCTGCGCCGTCCGGGTGGACGAAGACGACGTCACCCTCAAGTACCTCGACCGCGACGGCCCCGACCGCTACGTCCTGCGGGCGCACAACCCGGCGTTCGCGTCGCGCGCGGTCGCTGCGCGCGCGCTGCAGGTCGACGGCGTCTACCGCGGCCTGCTGCGTGGCGAGGTGCTCGACGCGCTGCTCCACGACGCCGACTGACCCGACCGATCCACCGAAACGCCCGACGACCCGCACCCGGTGCGGACGATGAAGACATCGGTCATTGACACCGATTCGGCTTCTCGCTAGCCTACTAACACGCGTTAGTCGACCCATCCTGCCCCGTTCGGCGCCGCTCGGGGCCCGGAATCGGTCTCGTCCTGCCCCAAATGGCCGCCATCCGGGCGTCCACCTGGTGGCGGGACGCGACGACGCTCCAGGAGGTTGCATGCACCGGATCCTGATCGCCATCCTCGCTACGGCCGCGTTCGCCACGGCGGCCGCTCAGACCCTCACCGTGTGGGTCTGGGACATCAACAAGCCCGCGCTCGAATCCACGATCGCCAGCTTCCAAGAGATGCATCCGGGCGTCGAAGTCGTGGTGGAGGACATCGGCAACCAGAACGCCTACGACCGCGGCCTCGCCGGCTGCGCCGCGGGCGGCTTCGATCTGCCCGACGTCTACCTGGTCGAGAACGGCGAAGCGCAGGTCTTCTGGGCCACCTTCCCGGATTGCTTCGCCGACCTGCGCGAGTTCGGCGCCGGAGAGCTCCGCGACTCGTTCCCCGACTTCAAGTGGACCGAGCTGATGGCCGGCGACGCCATGTACGCCATGCCCTACGACTCCGGCCCGACCGCGATGTTCTACCGCCGCGACCTGTACGAAGATGCCGGCATCGACGTCGACGCGATCGAGACCTGGGACGACTACATCGCTGCCGGTCAGGTCATGAACGAGGCCACCGACGGCGCCGTCAAGCTGGGCACGGTCGCCAAGGGCGCCGACGACGAGTGGTTCCGCATGCTCGCCAACCAGGCCGGCTGCTTCTACTTCGACAACGACGCCACCGAGGTCACGGTGGCGCAGCCCGGCTGCGTCCTCGCGCTCGACACCCTCAAAGACCTCTACGACGCCGACGTGCTCGCGGTCGGCGGCTGGTCCGAGCAGATCCAGCTGTTCCAGAACTCGAGCGTCGCCAGCGCCTTCTTCGGCAGCTGGTACGGCGGCGTCATCCAGGCCGAAGCCCCCGACCAGAGCGGCCAGTGGGGCGTCTACTTGACCCCCGCCCTCGAGCCCGGCGGCGTGCGCGCCTCCAACCTCGGCGGCTCGGCGCTCGCCATCCCGGCCAGCGGCGACAACCTCGAACTCGCCTACGACTTCGTCGTCAACGCGCTCGCCGACGTCGACAACCAGATCGTGATCCTCCGCGACTACGGCCTCACCCCGTCGCTCCTGACGCTGCTCGACGACCCGTTCCTCGACGAAGGCGTCCCCTTCTTCGGCGGTCAGCCCGTCTGGGGCGAGATCCTCGGCACGCTCGGCGACGTTCCGGCGGTCGCCGGCAGCCCCTTCTTCCAGGAGGCGCGCGAGGTGATGATCGGGATCGTCAACGAGTACCTCGACGGCAACTACGACTCGGCGCAAGCGGCGCTCGACCGCGCCGCGCAGCAGATCTCGCAAGCCACCGGTCTGCCGATCGCGGAGTGACCGACCGGCGGGGACGGGCCCAGGGGGCCCATCCCCGCCACCGTCGCCCCGGGTGGCTCGGCGCCGAGCCACCCGGTCCCCCCCACGGCCGGCGCCCATGAGGTGCCGCTCCGCGCCGCTGCCGAAAGCTGCGCAGCGCCGTCCCCAAGGAGCGCTCGCGTGACGAACCCCCCCTCGAGGCCGCGCCGCCGGCGCATCGCTTGGGCCCCCTATCTGTTCTTGGCCCCGTTCCTGACCGCGTTCGCGATCTTCTGGACCTGGCCGATCGCCTATTCGCTCTACCTCTCCTTCGTCAACACCCGCTCCCGACCGTGGACCTTCGACCCCGGCTTCAACTGGGGCCGGCTGCTCCGCGACACGACCTTCTGGGACGCCTTCGGCAACACCGCCCTCATCCTGGCGGTGCAGGTGCCGCTGATGCTCGCGCTCGCGGTGGCGCTGGCCATGGCGTTCAACAGCGACCTGCTGCGGCTCAAGGGGTTCTACCGCTTCGCCTTCTTCGCCCCGCTGGTGCTGGGCGCGGTGCCCTACTCCGCGGTGTTCCGGCTGATCTTCAACACCGACTTCGGCATCCTCAACTACGGCCTGAGCACCCTCGGGCTTCCGTCCGTGAGCTGGCTCTTCGAGTCGACCCCGGCGCTGGTGACGATCATGATCGCGCTCACGTGGCGCTGGACGGGCTACAACGCGATCATCCTGCTCTCGGGGCTGCAGTCGATCCCGCAGACGCTCTACGAGGCGGCGCGCATCGACGGCGCCACCGGCTGGCAGCAGTTCTGGGGCATCACCCTGCCGCTCTTGCGGCCGGTGCTGCTGTTCACCTTCGTGCTCTCGACGATCGGCACCCTGCAGCTGTTCACCGAACCGTGGCTGATCACGAACACCGGCCCGGGCGGCGCGACCGAGACGCTCGTCACCTACCTCTACAAGCAGGGCTTCCGCAACTTCAACTTCGGCTACGCCTCGGCGATCGCCTACACGGTCGCGCTCTTCGCGGCGGCGTTCTCGCTCCTGCAGATCCGCTTGGTCGGCGGGGGGTCGAACCGATGAGACGCACCCGCCTGATCCAGTCCACCCTGCTCCACGTGGTCATGACGCTGCTGGCGCTCGCCTTCCTCCTGCCGATCTTCTGGATGGTGCTCTCGGCGACCAAGGCGAACAACGCCATCTTGTCCGTGCCACCCACCTTCGCCTTCGGCGACGCGCTCGCGGCCAACTGGGCCGACCTCACCAAGGACCTGCCGTTCATGCGCATCGTCGCCAACAGCGTCGGCATCGCCGTGGTCTACACGATCTTGGCGACGCTCGTGTCCGCGATGGGCGGCTACGCGCTCGCCAAGTTCCACTTCCGCGGGCAGGCCGCGATCTTCGGGGTGGTGCTCGTCGCGCTCACGATCCCCTTCGAGGTGCGCATCATCCCGCAGTACATCCTCATCGCCCGCGACCTGGGGCTCACGAACACCTGGGCGGCCGTCATCCTGCCGGGACTCGCGAACGCGCTCGGCGTCTTCTTCATGCGCCAGAACATGCTCTCGGTGCCGAGCGAGCTCCTCGAGGCCGCGCGCATCGACGGCGCGAGCGAGTGGCGCATCTTCCGGTCGGTGGTCCTGCCGATCATGAAGCCGGCGCTGGCGGCGGTCGGGATCGTGCTGTTCCTGTTCCAGTGGAACGACTTCCTGTGGCCCCTGCTCGTCATGACCAATCGCGACGCCTACACGATCCCGGTCGCCCTGGGCACGCTCGTCGGTCTGACGCGGGTCTCGTGGGGCGGCATCATGGTCGGCACCGCGATCGCCACGGTGCCGTTCCTGGTCATGTTCCTGTTCCTGCAACGCTACTTCGTCGCCGGCATCACCGCCGGCGCGGTGAAGGACTGATGCCATGAGCTTCGAACCGCAGCCCGCGCGCCTAGGCGTCTGTTACTACCCCGAGCACTGGCCCGAAGACACCTGGGCCGAGGACGCGGCCCGCATGAAGGACCTCGGCCTGCACTGGGTGCGCATCGGCGAGTTCGCCTGGAGCCTCCTCGAGCCCGAGCCCGGACGCTTCGAATGGGGTTGGATGGATCGCGCGATCGATGGGCTCGGCGCCGCCGGCTTGACGGTCGTTCTCGGCACGCCGACGGCCACGCCCCCCAAGTGGCTCGTCGACCGCATGCCCGACATGCTCCCCGTGGGCGCCGACGGGCGCGTGCGCGGCTTCGGGTCGCGCCGCCACTACGATTTCGCGCACGCAGGCTACCGAGACGAGTCCGCCCGCATCGCCGCCGCGCTGGCCGAGCGCTACGGCCGCCACGAGGCGGTGGGTGCGTGGCAGATCGACAACGAGTACGGCTGCCACGACACCGTGCGTGCGTACGGCGCCCCCTCGCTGACGGGCTTCCGCGCCTGGCTGCGCGCCCGGTACGGCACCGTCGACGCGCTGAACGAAGCGTGGTGGACCACCTTCTGGTCGATGACGTACCGCACCTTCGACGAGGTCGAGCTGCCCGTCGGGGCGGTCACCGAAGCGGCGCCGGGCGCCCGCCTCGACTTCGCGCGCTTCGCGTCGGACGCGGTGATCGCGTACCACGAGCGGCAGGCCGCCGAGATCCGCCCGCGCTCGCCCGGTCGCCCCATCACCCACAACGGCATGGGGTTCTTCGCCGACTACGACGTGCACGCGCTGGGCCGTTCGCTCGACCGCATCACCTGGGACAGCTACCCGCTGGGGATGCTCGAGCAGTCGCCGCTGCCCGACGACGTCAAGGCGCGCTTCGCCCGCACCGGGCACCCCGACCTGGTCGCCTTCAACCACGATCTGTTCCGCGGTGCGCTGGCGCCGGAGGGCGACGCGCCCTACGTCCCGTTCTGGGTGATGGAGCAGCAGCCCGGGCAGGTCAACTGGGCGCCCACGAACCCGATCCCCACCCCTGGCGCCGTGCGGCTCTGGACCCATCAAGCGCTCGCCCACGGCGCCGAGGTGGTGAGCTACTTCCGCTGGCGCGCCGCGCTGGGCGCCCAGGAGCACATGCACGCCGGGCTCCTGAGGCACGACCGCACCCCCGACCAAGCGCTCGCCGAGGCCGAATCCAGCGCGCGCGAGCTGGAAGACGCCGGCACCGCGCCCGCCTCCGGCACGCCCGCGCGGCGCCGCGGCCACGTGGCGCTGCTGTTCGACGCCGCCGACCTGTGGCTCGGGCAGATCCAACCGCACGCCGCAGGCTGGCGCGACTGGGCGCCGTGGGCCGAGCCCTACCTGGCGCTGCGCGCGCTCGGCCTCGACGTCGACGTGCTGCCCCCCGACCGCGACCTGAGCGGCTACCGCCTGGTGGTCGCGCCCTCGCTGACGATCGTCGACGAGGCTCGCGCCGCCGCGCTGCAGCGATCGCTCGAGGCAGGCGCGACGCTCGTCGTCGGCCCCCGCAGCGGCGCGTACCGCCCGGACGCGCGCGTCCACGCGCCCGCTCCCGGCCCGCTGCTCGCGCTGACCGGCGCGCGCGTCCACCGGGTCGACACCATGCGCCCCGGCACCACCGGGCGGCTCTCGCCGCGCGAACCCATGCTCGGCCTGCTCGAGCCCGCCGGGTACCAGACCTGGGCCGACCTGCTCGAGCCCGAGACGAGCACCGAGGTGTGGGCCACCTACGCCGAAGCGGCGTACGGCGGGGTCGCGGCGATCGTGATGAAGCGCCACGCGTCGGGCCGCTGCGTCACGGTGGGTGCCTCGCTCGACGGACCCACGTGGGGCCGGCTGCTCGGCACCCTGGCGCTCGAGGCGGACCTGCCGGTGCTCCCCCTGCCCGACGGCGTGCGGCTCAGCCGCCACGCCGGGCGGCCGCTCGTGCAGAACTTCGGCCCCGAGCCCGCGACCGTCGACCTGCGCCCGATCGGCGGACCGATGGTGGAGGTGGGCGGCGTCGACGTCGCCTGGGTCGACCTGCCCGACCCGCAGCCCGACGACCCTCCGCAAGCGCGTCCTCGAGGCGTGCGAAGCTGACCCGATGAGCCGCGCCCGCCGCCCCAAGGTGACGAGCCACACCGTCGCCGAGCGCGCCGGGGTCTCGCGCACCACCGTGTCGTTCGTCCTCAACGACCGCGACGCCGGGATCCCGGAGGAGACGCGCGCGCGCGTCCTGCGCGCCGCCGCGGAGCTCGGGTACGTCCCGTCCGCGGCCGCCCAGACGCTCGCCAGCGGCCAGACGCGGACGTTGGGGTTGGTCGTGTGCCACGCCCAGCACCTGCTGACCGACGCCTTCCTCCCGCAGGTGCTCTTCGGCCTGACGCAGGTCGCGAAGGTGCGCGGCTACCGCACCCTGATCGAGCCGCTCGAGGACGTGGCCGCGCCCCATGCGTACCAGGAGCTCGTGCACGCCAAGCAGATCGACGGACTGTTGGTCCTCAACCCACGCGCGGACGACCGCCGGCTCCCCGAGCTGATCGACGAGGGCTTCCCGGTGGTGACGATCGGCCAACCGCCGGGGGGCCATGGCCACAGCCTCGACATCGACAACGTCGCCGCCGCGCATCTGGCCACCGCGCACCTGCTGGGCCTGGGGCACCGGCGCATCGCGCACGTTGGGTACGGCTCGCCGCGCTTCACGACCGTCGCGGAGCGCCTCTCGGGCTACCGGGCGGCGCTCGAGGAGGCTGGCGCGCCCACCGACGACGCGCTCATCGCGTTCGCCAACTACTCCGCCGAGAGCGGCGCCAAAGCGATGCGCACGCTGCTCGCCCGCGGGCGCACCTCGCCGCCGCCGTGCACCGCGGTGTTCTGCGGCAACGACACGGTCGCGCTCGGCGTGCTCGCGGCGCTCCACGAGGCAGGCCTGCGGGTCCCCGAGGACGTGGCCGTGGTCGGCTTCGACGACGTGCCGCTCGCGGCCTTCGCCACGCCGCCGCTCACCACCGTGCGCTCGCCGCTGCTCGCGATGGCCGAGGCCGCCGCCCACCGCTTGGTCGACCTGGTCGAGGGGCGCACGGTCGCCGAGATCGCCACCTCGCTGCCGACCGAGCTGATCGTGCGCGCGTCGTGCGGCGCGACCGCCGACCCGGCACCGCGCCCGATGCCCGAAGTCACCACCGCGTCCCGCCCGGGAAGGACCCCCGTATGACCCCACCCCGCATCGCCTTCGTCGGCGCCGGCTCCACCGTGTTCACGCGCGCGCTGGCCGGCGACCTGCTCCTCACCCCGGAGTTGACCGACGCCACGCTGGTCCTCCACGACATCGACGCGCAGCGGCTGGCGCTCTCAGAACGGGTCGTGCGGCGCCTCGTCGACACCACCGGCGCGCGCGCGACCGTCGTCGCCACGACCGATCGCGAGCGCGCGCTCGACGGCGCCGACGTCGTCTTCGACACCATCCAGGTGGGCGGGTACCGGCCCGCCACGGTCACCGACTTCGAGGTCCCCAAGCGCTTCGGGCTCGAGCAGACGATCGGCGACACGCTCGGCATCGGCGGCATCTTCCGAGCCGTGCGCACCGTGCCGGTCATGCTCGACATCGTGCGGGACATGGAGCGGCTGTGCCCCGACGCGCTCCACCTCAACTACGTCAACCCGATGGCGATGGTGTGCTGGGCGCTCACCGAGCTCTCGCCCGTGCGCACCGTCGGCCTGTGCCACAGCGTGCAGGGGACCGTCGAGCAGCTCGCCCACGACCTGGAGCTGCCCGCCGCCGAGATCGACTTCGTCGCGGCCGGCATCAACCACATGGCCTTCTACCTCAAGCTCGAGCACCGCGGCGCCGACCTGTACCCCCGGTTGCACGAGCTCGCGCGCGAAGGCACCGTTCCCGATTGGAACCGCGTCCGCTACGACGCGCTCCGCAGGCTCGGGTACTTCGTCACCGAATCGAGCGAGCACTTCGCCGAGTACGTCCCGTGGTACCTCAAGCGCGCGCGCCCCGACGTCCGCGAAGCGCTGAACGTGCCGCTCGACGAGTACCCGGGGCGCTGCCGCGTCTACGAGGTGGCGGCGGGCTTCGTCGAGCGCGAGCTCGACGACCCCGGCAGCGTCGACCCCGCCGACCTGCGCGCCGCGCTGGACGCCGCCGCGATCCCGGTCATGCCGGGCACGATCGACCACACGGTCGCCGCGCTCGACGGGCTGCGGCGCGTCGAGCGCAGCCACGAGTACGGCGCCACCATCGTGCGCTCGCTGGTGACCGGCGTGCCCAGCGTCGTCTACGGCAACGTCCCCAACCACGGGCTGCTGCCCGACCTGCCCGCCGGCTGCAGCGTCGAGGTGCCGTGCGTCGTGGACCGCAACGGCGTCCAACCGACCGCCGTGGGCGCGCTGCCTCCGCAGCTCGCTGCGCTCATGCGCACCAACGTGAACGTGCAGCAGCTGGTGGTGGCCGCGCTGGTCGAGGGGCGCAGAGACCATCTGGTGCACGCGGCGCTCCTCGACCCGCGCACCGCCATGGAGCTCGTCCCCGACGAGATCGAAGCCATGGTGGACGCGCTGATCGAGGCCCACGGCGAGCTGATCCCCGAGGCGCTTCGTGGCTGAGTCGTCGAATCGCCTCCGCATCGCGATGATCGGCGCCGGCGGCTTCGCCGCGCGCCATCTGGAGGTCCTCGCGCACGAAGCCGACGTCCTGGTGGTCGCCCACGCGGCGCGCCGCCTCGAGGCGGCGCGGGCGCAGGCGGACCGGTACGGCGGCCGCGCCTTCGACGACGTCGCCGCGCTGCTCGCCGCCGAACCCGTCGACGCCGCCTGGGTGTGCGTCGCCCCGGCCGGGCACGGAGCGACCGAGCGGGCGCTGATCGAGCGCGGCGTGCCCTTCTTCGTCGAGAAGCCGCTGTCGGCGGATCGCGCCACCGCTGAGGGCATCGGGCACGTCGTGGCGGAGTCCGGCCTCGTCACGGCGGTCGGCTACCACTGGCGGGCGCTCGACGCGCTGGTCGAGCTGCGCGAACGCCTCGCCGAGGGGCCGCCGGTCGCGCTCATAGCGGGCACCTGGCTCTCCAGCACGCCGCCGCCCGCGTGGTGGCACCGGCAGGCGACCGGGGGCGGGCAGATGGTGGAGCAGGCCACCCACCTGCTCGACCTCGCGCGCCATCTGGTGGGCGAAGCGCACGTGCTGCACGCGGTCGCCGACCGACCGCCGCGCACCGCGCCGAGCGACCTCGACGTCGCCTCGGTGAGCACCGCCACGCTGCGCTTCGCGAGCGGCGCCTCGGGCACCGTCACGGGCACCTGCCTCCTGGGCGCGAGCGCCCGGATCGAACTGCAGCTGATGCGCGAGGGCGAACTGATCACCGTCACCCAGGATTCGGTCACCTACGACGACGGCCGCGAACGGCGCGAGGTGCGCGTGATCGGCGACCCGGTCGCCGCCGAGGACCGCGCGTTCCTGGACGCGGTGCGCGCCGGCGATCCGGCCGCCGTGGTGTGCTCGTACGCCGACGCACTGGGCACGCACCGGTTGGCGCACGACGTCGCCGAGGCGGCCGCGTAAGGTGGAAGCGCCATGACCTTCGATCCCACCGACCACCCCCACCGCCGATTCGACCCGCTGCGCGACCAGTGGGTGCTGGTGTCGCCGCACCGCATGAAGCGCCCCTGGCAGGGGCAGACCGAGGCGCCGCCGGCCGACGACAAGCCGGCGTTCGACCCATCCTGCTACCTCTGCCCGGGCGTTGAGCGCGCCGGCGGCCACCGCAACCCCGACTACGCCGGCACCTTCGTCTTCACCAACGACTTCCCGGCGCTGCTCCCCGAGGTGCCGGCCGCGCCCGCGAGCGACGACCCGCTGTTCCGCCTCGACGCCGTGCCGGGGACCTGCCGCGTGCTCTGCTACTCGCCCCGGCACGACCTCACCTTCTGCGAGCTCCCGCTCGCCGACGTGCGGCGCACCGTCGACCTGTGGGCCGACCAGACCGCCGAGCTGGGCGCGACCTACCGCTGGGTGCAGGTGATCGAGAACAAGGGGGCCATGATGGGCGCCTCCAACCCCCACCCGCACGGCCAGATCTGGGCGCTCGACGCGGTGCCCACCGAGGTGGCCCGCGAGGACGCCACCCAGCGCGCGTACCTGGAGCGCCACGGGCGGCCGCTGCTGCTCGACTACGCCCGCGCCGAGCTCGAGCGGGGCGAGCGCATCGTGGTGGCCAACGACCACTGGCTCGCGGTGGTGCCCTACTGGGCGACCTGGCCGTTCGAGCTGATGCTGCTGCCGCACGCGCGTCCCGTCGCCCGCCTGCCCGATTTGACCAACCCAGAGCGCGACGCCCTCGCCGACGTCGCCAAGCGCGCCTTCACCCGCCTCGACAACCTGTTCACGACGTCGTTCGCGTACTCGTTCGGATGGCACGGCGCGCCGTATACGGCCGACGCCGCGACCGACGCCTGGCAGCTCCACGCCCACGCCTACCCGCCGCTGCTGCGCTCGGCGACGGTGCGCAAGTTCATGGTCGGCTTCGAGCTGCTGGCCGAGGCGCAGCGCGACCTCACGCCCGAACAGGCCGCCGAGCGGCTGCGCGCGCTCTCCGACGTGCATTACAAGGACGCCGCACGATGACGAGCGCCCGCGACGCCGATCCGCGTGCCCGCGCGATCGCCGCCTTCCGGAGCACCTACGGGGTCGCGCCCGAGCACCTGGTGCGCGCCCCGGGGCGCGTCAACCTGATCGGCGAGCACACCGACTACAACGACGGCTTCGTCCTGCCGATGGCGCTCGAGCGCGCAGCGTGGATCGCGTTGACGCCGCGCGCCGACGGCGTCGTGCGGCTGGTCGCGACCGACCTCGACCAGAAGGGCACCTTCGACGTCGCGACCGCCCGCCGCCGCGACGCGCGCGGCGACCCCTCCGATGCCGAAGGGGGCTGGCTCGAGTACCCCCGCGGCGTCGCTTGGGCCCTTCAGGACGGCGGCCACGCGCTGCGCGGCTTCGACGGGGCGTTGGCGTCCGACGTGCCCCGCGGTGCCGGTCTGTCGTCGTCCGCGGCGCTCGAGCTCGCCGTCGCCGCCGCCTTCGCGGCGTCCAGCGACCTCCCCTGGGACCCGACCGCGATGGCGCGCGCGATGCAGCGGGTCGAGAACCTGTGGGTAGGGGTGCAGAGCGGGATCATGGACCAGCTGATCGGCGCGGCGGGCGTCGAAGGCCACGCGCTCCTGATCGACTGCCGCGACCTGACGCTGCGGCCGGTGCCGCTCCCTGAGGGCGTCGCGGTGGTGGTGCTCGACACCTCGACCCGCCGCGGGCTCGTCGGCAGCGCCTACAACGAGCGCCGCGCCGCGTGCGAACGGGTGGCGGCGGCGCTGGGCGTGCCGGCGCTGCGCGACGTCGACGAGGCCGCGCTCGCAGCGGCGACCGGCCTCGACCCGGTCGACCGTAGGCGCGCCCAGCACATCGTCACGGAGAACGCCCGCACGCTGGCGGCGGCCGACGCGCTGGCCACCGGCGACGTCGTCCGCTTCGGCGCGCTGATGAACGCGAGCCACGTGAGCCTGCGGGACGATTTCGAGGTGTCGTCCGAAGCACTGGACGCCCTCGTCACCGCGGCGCACGCCGCACCGGGCTGCCTGGGCGCGCGCATGACCGGCGCCGGCTTCGGCGGCTGCGCCGTGGCGCTCGTGCGCACGGGCGACGTCGCCGCGTTCGTGGCCGCCACGACCTCGGCGTACCGGAAGGCGACCGGCCTCGACGCCACGGCCTACCCGAGCCGCGCCGCGGCGGGGGCCGGACCGCGCGACCTGACCGGACCCTGACGAACGCGCCGTAGCGTCCGCGCAGCGCGTCGAAAGCGCAGCCCGGACCGTTCGGCGCGACGGTGGGCCCGCGCGCCCTCGCGTCCTGGCGCCCTACCGCTATCCTGGGGCGACCACTCGACCTGACCGAACCCTGACTCGGCGCAGCGCGCCGCATCCTACGGAGGACTCATGATCCGCATGTTCGTTTTGCTGTTCGCACTCGTCGCCGGCGCCGCGTTCGCGCAACCCAGCGGCACGCTCCGCCTCTACACGTCGCAGCCCGACGCCGACGCCGCGACCACGGTCGCCGCGTTCGAGGCGGCGTACCCCGGCGTCGACGTCGAGGTGTTCCGCTCCGGCACCGAACAGGTGATCGCGCGCTTCCTGCTCGAAGCCGAGGCCGGTTCCCCGCAGGCCGACGTGCTGCTCGTCGCCGACGCGCCCACCTTCGAGCTCCTCGAGGAGCGCGACCTGCTCGAGCCGTACCGCTCGATCTCGGCCAGCGCGATCGGCTCCGCGTACGCCGACCCGGCCGGGTACTACTACGGGACCAAGATCCTGGCGACCCTGATCACCTACAACACCGACCTCGTGAGCGACCCGGTCGGCAGCTGGGCCGAGCTCGCCGCGCTGCCGGCCGGCCAAGTCGTCATGCCGAGCCCGTCGTACTCCGGCGCCGCCGCGTACAACCTGGGCGTCATGACGCGCGACGCCGGCCTCGGCTGGCCCTGGTTCCAAGCGCTCGCCGCCAACGACGCCTTCCTCACCCAGGGGAACGGCGCGGTGCTGCGGACGGTGGCCAACGGCGAGCGCCCGTACGGCATCGTCGTCGACTTCCTCCCCATCCGCGCCGCGCTCGAGGGCTCGCCGGTCGGGGTCGTCTACCCGAGCGAGGGCGTCCCGGTGATCACCGAGCCCGTGGGCATCGTCAAGGGCACGTCCAACCTCGAGGCCGCCCGCGCGTTCGTCGACTTCCTCTTGTCCGTCGAGGGCCAGCGCGTCGCCGTGGGCATGGGCTACATGCCGCTGCGCGCCGACGTCGCGCCGCCCGCGGGCTTCCCGGCGCTCGCCGACCTCACCCTCCTGACCGCCGCCCCGGCCGAGCTCGCCGCGACCCGCGACGCCGACAAGGAGCGCTTCGCCACCCTGTTCGGCGAGTAACGCCGAGCACCGTTGACCCAACCGTTCCCAGCGCGCCTCGTGCGCGCGGTCTTGAGCCCCGCCGGCCTCGCGCTGGCGGGGCTCTTGGTGCTGCTCGCCTTCACCAGCGCGCTGCCGCTCGTGCGGCTGGTGCAGCGTGCGCTCGACCCCACGGCCCTCGGGTGGCTGCTCGAGAACCCGCAGGCGCGCCGCGCGATCCAGCACTCGCTGCGCGTGGCGGCCACGGTGTCGGTGTTCGCCACGCTCACGGGGGCGGTCCTGGTGTTTCTGCTCGAACGCCTCGCGATCCCCGGCCGGCGCGCCCTGAGGTTGCTGCTGCTGGTGCCGCTGATCGTGCCGCCGCAGATCTTGGCGATCGCCTGGCTCGGTTGGGCCGGACCGGCCGGCATCCTGACGCGCTGGGTGCGCGCCGCTTTCGACCTCCCAGCACCGCCCTGGACGCTGTACGGCGAGGGCGGGATCGTGCTGCTGCTGACCGTGTTCGCGCTGCCCGTCACCTACCTGACGCTCGGCGCCGGCCTGACGCGGGTGCCCAAGAGCCTCGAGGAGGCCGCGCGCCTCGACGGCGCCGGGCTCCTCGCGGTCGGCACCCGGATCCTGGCGCCGCTGCTGCGCCCCTACCTGCTCGCCGCGGCGATGCTCGCCTTCCTGGCGGCGCTGGGCAATTTCGGCATCCCGGCGCTCCTCGGCATCCCGGCGCGCTTCCTGATGCTGACCACGCTCGTGTACCAACGCGTGACCAGCTTCGCGTCGGGCGGCTTCGCCCAAGCCGCCGCGCTGGCGCTGGTGCTCGCGGTCCCCGCCCTGTTCGCCCTCTGGGGCCAGCAGCGCCTGAACCGGCGCGCCGACGCGCTCGACACCCAGCTCGAGGCGCCGCACCGCTACGGGCTCGGGCGCTGGCGCTGGCCGCTCGCCGGCGCCGTCTGGCTGGTCGTGGGCGGGCTGATGACGTTGGGGCCGTTCGGCGCGATGGTCCTCACCAGCCTGGTGCGCGCCGTGGGGGTGGCGCCCACGCTCGACAACCTCGACTTCCGCCACTACGCCTTCGTGCTGACGAGGCTCGAGGCCTTCCCGCGCGCGCTCACCCACAGCCTGCTGCTCGCCGGCGGCGCCGCGACGCTGGCCGCCCTGATCGCCCTGGCGATCGGGTACCTGCTCGTGCGCCTGGGGAGCCGCGGCATCGCACTGCAGCTGCTGGTCGACCTCCCGTACGCGCTGCCGGGCATCGTCTTCGCGCTCGCCCTGGTGCTCGCCTGGCTCCCGTCGCCCATCCCGGGCGTCCGGCTGTACGGCACCGTCTGGCTCTTGGGGCTCGCCTACGTAGGCCACTACCTGGCGTTCGCGCTGCAGCCGATCGGAGCGGCCTGGCGGCAGCTCGATCCGGCGCTCGAAGAGGCCGCGCGCATCGACGGCGCCGCCACCCTCCAAGCGATGCGCTACGTGCTGCTGCCGGTCATGGCGCCGACGGTGCTCGTCGCGGGGCTGCTCGTCTTCCTCAACGCGTTCTCCGAGATCTCGCTCTCGGCGCTGCTCGCCGGCTCGCGCGCCGAGACCCTCGGCTGGTTGGTCTTCGGGCTGGAGCAGGGGGGCGACACCAACCGCGCAGCCGCCCTGTCGGTGGTGCTCGTCGCGATCCTCGCGGTGCTCGGGCTGGTCGTCGCCGGCGTGCGCCGCTGGGCGCGGCGCGACGCGCCGGCGGGACCCGACGCGGTCGTCCCGGGCGACGCGGTCGTCTGACGCGGTCGTCTGACCCCGCGCCTCGCGCTCAGGGGCGCTCGGGGTCGGTAGCCGCGCCGAACGCGACGTCGCCCGGTACCAGCACCGGATGCAGCGCCGACGCGCGCAGCACCGCGGCCGCGACGAGCGCCGACGTCGCGTCGTCGGCGCGGGGCGGGGCCGACTCGACGCGCGCCACGCCGGCCGGCAACGAGCTCGCGGCCTCGATGGCGGCGACCGACACCGCCCGAGCCGCGGCGAAGGCGCGCGCGGCGGGCACCGGCCCCGTGCTGTGGCCGAAGCGGTCGGCGATCGGGCTGAGCGTCGCCGTGTCGTCGAGGTCGTGGTGGCCGGCACCCTCCAGCACGAAGTCGACGAGCGGCGCCGCGCCCGCCACGGCGAAGCCTTCGAGCGCCGTGCGGTTCGCGCGCCCGAAGTACCCGACCGCCGGATCGGAGGCGATCGAGACCACCGGCTTGGCCGGTCCCGCGGTCCGGCGGTCGGGGTCGAGCGGCAACCACCAGCCGTCGAGCGCTACGGCGACCGGGCAGCCGTCCCACGCGTGGCAGACGTCGACGGCGACCGCGCCGCCGGTCGAATGCCCGATCGCGACCACGCGGCCGAGGTCGAGCGCTCCGGCGAAGCGCGCCAGCGGCCCGTCCGCCGCAGACCCCGCCAGCGCCTCGAGCGCGGCGACGGTCTCGGCCGTCCCACGCGCGCCGAGCGTCTGCACCACGGCGTCGTAGGCCGGATCGTCGGGCCGCGGCAGCGGCTCGAACGGCCGCTCGCGGCCGTCGGGCAGCACCGTGATCAGGCTCAAACCCGGGTGCTCGACGGCCGCGACGACGACCCCGTGGCTCGCGAGCTCCTCGGCGAGGAAGGTGTTCAGGCTCCGGAAGCCGCCGTACCCGTGGTCGAAGGTGGCGACCGGCCAACCGGCGGCGCCCTCCGGGGTGGCCAGCGGCACGCCCCACACGGCGTGCGTGCGCACGAGCGCGAAGTGACCGAGCGCCCAGCGCGGCAGCCCACCCGACGTCGCCATCGCGGGCAGGACGCGGTCGGCCGCCTCGACCCACGGCGCGGCCGCCCGTTCGTCATCCGCGGCGTCCGCGGCGGCCGGGTACCACAGCCGCACCACCGTGCGCCCGCCCGAGCCGATCGGCGTCCCGTCCTCTCCCTCCAGGTCGAGCACGAAGCTCGCGCTCCCCACCGGCCACGCCCCCGTGGGCGCCGGCAGCCACGGCACCGGCAGCGCCCAGGCGAGCAGGGCGCCGACGGCAAGCACGAGCGCGCCGCCGACGACGCGCCCCCACGGCAGCGGTTCGCGCCGGCGGCGATTGCGGCCCAGGCGCAGCCTCGGCGCCTGCGGGTGGGGGCGCTCGAAGGGGAGCAGCACCACGAAGAGCACCGTGAGCGCGTACGCCAGCGCGAGCGGCCAACGCGGCCCCTCCAGCGCCAGATGCGCGACCCACGCGAGGCCCGCGAGGACCGCCGTCACGCCACGCGCCGCGGCCCCGGACGAACCGCGCCCGAGCACGGCGGCGAGGCGCGCCGCGAGCGCGACGAGCAGGACGATCTCGAAGAGCCTCATCCGGCCACCACGGCTTCGGCCGTCGTCCCGCCCGGCCTCGGACCGAGCCGCACCGCACCGGCCGCAGCCAGCGCCGCCAGCTCGGCATCGTCGATCCCCAAGGCGTGGCGCAGCACGTCGGCCGTGTCGCCCCCGAGCAGCGGTGCCGGGGCCGCTGGACGGGCCGCCGCGCCGAGCGGGCTCGCGACGGTCGGGATCGGTCCGGCGACGGGATCGTCGACGGTGGTCACCATCCCGCGCGCCGCGACCTGCGGGTCGGCGAGCGCCTCGGCCAGGTCGAGCACCGGCGTGGCCGGCACGCCCACCGCCACCAACCGCGCCACCCACGCGTCGCGCACGTCGCCGGCGAAGCGCGCCGCCAGCAGCGGCACCAGCACGGCGCGGTGGCCGACCCGCGCGGCGTTGGTCGCGAAGCGCTCATCCCGGGCCCACTCGGGGGCGCCGACGACGGCCGCGAGCCGCGCGAACTGCGCGTCGTTGCCGCAGGCGACGGTGAGCGGCGCGTCGGCCGCGTCGAACGCTTGGTACGGCACGATGCTCGGGTGGGCGCTTCCCAGGCGCGCCGGCGCGATGCCCGTCAACAGCGTCGCCTGCGCCTGGTTCACCAGGCTGGCGAGCGCCACGTCGAAGAGCGCCACGTCGAGGTGGCGGCCGACGCCGGTCGCGTCGCGCGCCCGCAGCGCCGCCAAGATGCCGACGGCGGCGTGGAGACCGGTGAGCACGTCGATCCAGGCGACGCCGAGCTTGGCCGGGGGCCCGTCGGTGCTCCCGTTCATCGCCATCACGCCCGAGAGCGCCTGGATCGCCGCGTCGTACCCCGGTTCGGCCGCGCGCGGCCCGATCGCGCCGAAGCCGGTGATCGAGCACGTCACCAGCGCGGGCGACGCCACCCGCAGCGCGGCCGCGTCGAGGCCGTAGCGCACGAGGTCGCCCGCCTTGAAGTTGTCGATCACCACGTCGGCCCGGGCGGCGAGGCGGCGCACCAGATCGGGGCCGCCGGGCGCCTTGAGGTCGATGCAGACGCTCTTCTTGTGGCGATTGACGCTCAGGAAATAGGCGCTCCGCAGTTCGGGAGCGGCGCTCCGCAGTTCGGGAGCGGCGCTCCGCGGTTCGGCGTCGCCTCCGCGGGGCTCCGCGAACGGCGGACCCCAACCGCGGGTGTCGTCGCCCCGCGGTGACTCGATCTTCCAGACCGTCGCCCCCAGGTCGGCGAGCACCTGGGTCGCGTAAGGTCCGGCGAGCACGCGCGAGAGGTCGAGGACGACGAGTCCCTGAAGGTCCATACCTCGAGTGTAGCCCGCTCTCGCGCCGACCCCGCGGCGCGGCGCGATCGTTCGGACGTCGTGCTGCGCGCGCTTCGGGTTTGGTTCACGACCGCTTCATGGGCCACCCATTCGCGCCGCACCCGTGGTAGCGTTCGGGAGCAACCCAACGAAGGAGGCACACCCATGCGGACCCACAAGTGGATCCTCACGCTCGCGGCCCTGCTCACGCTCGGTCTGGCTGCCGGCCAGACCCAACTCTCCATCGCGACCGGCGGTACCGGCGGCGTGTACTACCCCGTCGGTGGCGGCTACGCCCAGGTCATCGAACAGTTCGTCGACGGCTACTCGGCGACCGTCGAGGCGACCAACGCCTCGGTGGACAACGTCGCGTTCATCTCGCGCGGCGAGGCCGACATGGCGCTCGCGCTCGCCGACACCGTGCTCGCCGCCTACGCCGGCATCGGGCGCTTCGGTCCTGAGGGCAACCTCCCGCAGCTCGCCAACCTGCGCGCCCTGACGGTGGCCTATACCAACGCCGTCCACATCATCACCGTCGAGGGCTCGGGCGTCGAGAGCCTCGCGGACCTGCGCGGCAAGCGCGTCTCCGTGGGCGCCCCCGGCTCCGGCACCGAGCTCTCGGCGCAGAACATCCTCGCCGCCGTCGGCATCACCTACGACGACTTCCAGGTCGAGCGCCTCTCGGCCAACGAGACCGCCGACGCGCTGCGCGACGGCACCATCGAAGCCGGCTTCTGGTCGGGCGGCGTGCCGACCGGGGCGGTCCTCTCGCTCGCCGAGACCCGCCAGATCAAGCTCGTGCCCGTGACGGACGACGAGTTCGCGGCGATCAACGACGCCAACCCGACGCTGATCCGGTACGTCTACCCGGCCGACGCCTACCGCGGCATCGAAGAGACCGCCTCGGTCGGTACCCCGAACCTCCTCATCGTCGCGTCCGAGATGGACGAGGAACTCGCGTACGCCTTCACGAAGGCGCTGTTCGAGAACATCGGCGTGGTCCGGGCGATCCACCCGTCGGCCAACGAGACCGTGGCCGAAGCGGCGCTCGCCTCGCCGATCCCGCTGCACGCCGGCGCGATCCGCTACTTCGAAGAGATCGGCCTCGACGTGCCCGACCGGCTCAAGGTCGACTGACCTGACGCACGACGCGACCGGTCCTCGCCCTGCGGGCACCGGCACGACCCGGGGCAGGCGTCCACGCCTGCCCCTCGTCGTGGTCGGAAGCGTGGCGGTCTTCCTCGCCATGGTCGGCACCCTCCCCATGGCTTACGACGTCCTCTGGCGCCCGGGGCCCGAACTGGTGGTGACGACCGACGCCGGCGAGGAACTCGTCCGGGTCTCGCTCAAGACCGACCCCACCTGGGAGTACGTCTGGCTGCACTCCGTCGCCCAGGTCCGGGTCCGCGACGTGTTCGCGTGGCGGGACGATACGATGCTGCTCACGGACCAGTTGACGCCGCTGATCGACATCGCAGGGCTCGGCCACACCCCGGGCCGGGGTGAACTGCGCGACGACGGCGACGGCGGCTATTGGATCGCCGGCATCGACGAGCCGATCGCGGGCAACGTGCACCGCTTCATCATCGGCACCGAGCGGGCACCGACCACGCTCGTCCACGCCGGCCGGCCCTTCGAGCTGTCCGCGACTCATCCGGGCGTGCGCGCCCGCATCGAGGTGTTCGAACCATGAGTGAGCCACGATCGGCGGTCGCCATCGAGCCCGAAGAGCGCGTCAACCTGCCGGTCGCTCGCTGGGTGCTGGTCGCGATCACCCTGCTGGGCGTCGCCCTGGGCCTCTTTCAGCTGTACACGGCCGGCTTCCGACCGCTCAACCTCTTCTATCAGCGCGGCTTCCACCTGCTCGTCATCTTGCTGATCACCTTCCTCGCTTTCCCGATCGGTCGCGCGAAGCGCAACGCGCTCGGCTGGTTGATCGACGGCGCCCTCATCGCCGGCGCCACGTACGCCGGCGGCTATCTGATCTACGACCTCGACGGCATCATCGGCCGCTCGGGGTTCTTCTTGCAGCGCGACATCGTCGCCGGCATCGTCATGGTGGCCGTGCTGCTCGAGGCCTCGCGGCGGGTGATCGGCATCACGATCACCGCGATCGCGTCGTTCTTCATCCTCTACGCGATGGCGGGGCCGCGCGGGGCGCTGCCCTGGTTGGGCGAGTGGCTGCCCGGCATCTTGTCGCACCGCGGGTACACGACCGACCGCCTGATCGGCCAGCTGTTCCTGGGGCAGGAGGGGATCTTCGGCCTCCCGCTCGGCGTCGCGGCCACCGTCGTCTTCACCTTCGTGCTGTTCGGCGCCTTCCTCGAGATGACGGGCGCGGGCAAGTTCTTCATCGACCTGGCGTTCTCGCTCGCCGGGCGGCAGCGCGGCGGCCCCGCGAAGGCCGCCATCGTCGCGTCGGGCTTCCTGGGCTCGATCTCGGGCAGCGCGATCGCGAACGTGGTCACGACCGGCGCCTTCTCGATCCCGCTGATGAAGAAGTTGGGTTACTCCAAGGAGGAGGCCGGCGGCGTCGAGGCCGCGGCGTCCACCGGTGGCCAGGTCCTCCCCCCGATCATGGGCGCGGGCGCCTTCCTGATGGCCGAGTACACCGGCCTCCCCTACGCCGAGATCGTGCGCCTCTCGATCCTGCCGGCCATCATGTACTTCGCGACCGTGTACCTGTTCGTCGACATCATCGCCGCCAAGCGCGGCATGCGCGGCATGTCGACGGCGGAGCTGCCGCAGATCCGCGAGGTGATGCGCGACGGTTGGTACTACCTGGTGCCGCTCGGCATCTTGGTGTGGTTCCTGCTCGCGAGCATCTCGCCCAACCGCGTCGGCTTCATCGCGATCGTGTCGATCCTGATCGTGTCGGTGCTGCGCTGGGGCATCCGGCGGTGGATCCTCAAGGTCGACGACGGCCCGCGGCGCAGCCCCGGCGGCATGCTCGTGCACGTGGTGTTCAAGCTGGTGGACGCGCTGGTGGTCGGCGCCCGCAACGCGGTGCCCGTCAGCGTCGCCTGCGCGGTCGCGGGCATCGTCGTCGGCGTGATCACGCTCACCGGCCTGGGGCTCAAGTTCTCGGCGCTCATGCTCACGTTCTCGGGCGGCAACCTCTTGATCGCGTTGCTGCTCCTGGCGCTCGCCAGCCTGGTGCTCGGCCTCGGCCTGCCGGTGACGGCGAGTTACATCGTACTGGCGGTGCTGGCCGCACCCCTGCTGACGAGCGAGTTCGGCATCCCGATCCTGATCGCCCACCTGGTGATCTTCTGGTACTCGCAGGACTCGAACGTGACGCCACCGGTGGCGCTCGCCGCCTTCGCCGGGGCCGCGGTCGCGAACGGCGACCCCATGCGCACCGGCGTGCAGGCCTGGAAGTTCGCCAAGGGGCTGTACCTGATCCCGCTCTTCATGGTCTACAACCCCGAGATGATCGTCGGCGGCAACCCGCTCTACGTCGGCTGGACGGTGCTCATCGCGTTCGTGTCGCTGTTCGCGTTCGCCGCCGCGCTCGAAGGGTGGATGTTCACCAAGATGTACTGGTTCTCGCGCGTGTTCGCCACGGCCGGGCTGATCATGGCCTTCTACCCCTCGTTCCCGCTCGAAGTGGCGGGGTTCGCGCTCATGCTCATGGTCCTGGCGATCAACTGGACGAAGCTTCGGCGGGAGCGGGCGGCGGTGGCCACCTAGACCTGATATCGCCCACTCGACGTCGGGGAGCCGTAGTTCGCGGCAGTACGCTAACCTTGCATTTTGAAAGCGCGACTTTAAGATTGCAAGTTTACGCAAGCGCCGCGGCAACGTCCTCCCCCGTCTGCCTGCGCGCGCGAGGCCCTGAGATCAGCGCCCCAGCAGCGCCAGCGCCAGGTCGGGTCGGTCCGTGATCAGCCCACCCACGCCGAGGTCGAGCAGCCGCCGCATCTCGGCCTCGTCGTTGATCGTCCAGACGTCGAGGCGCAGGTTCCGCTCGCGCAGCCCGCGCACCATCCGCGGGGCCACGATCAGGGTCGATCCTTGCCGGACCGGCACCTGGAAGGCGTCGGCGGCAGGCGCCGTCCAGCGCCCGAGCCCGAGCAGGTTGAAGACGTAGAACCCGAGCACCTCGTCGGGTCCGGCCGACGTGGCGACCTCGGGGCAGACCGCGCGGAAGCGCCGCAGGTTGTCGTCCAGGAACGAAGCCACCATCACGCTCGCCTCGCGGCCGGCGGCGCGGATCACCGCGCACGTTTCCTCCGGCACGCGCGGGTCGGCGGATTTCATGTCGAGGTTGACGCCGACGGTGGGGAACGCCACGAGCACCTCTTCGAGCGTGGGGATCGCGATCCCCTGGCCCCGGTGCGGGAACACGTCGGCTTCGCCGCCCGGCGGGCGCCACTCGAAGGCGGCGTCGAGCGCGAGCAGCTCGTCGTAGGTGAAGTCGACGACCAGCCCGGTGCCGTCGGT
>JBHEOT010000001.1:170526-170814 GCA_046260675.1 Trueperaceae bacterium
GCCGGACGGCACGCGTGCTACGGTTCGGGAACGCTCGAGGAGGCACGGCATCATGCGCATCGGACCGTTCGGCATCTGGGAGATCGTCATCATCGTGGTGGTGGTCCTGCTGCTCTTCGGCGCCAACCAGCTCCCGGGCCTCGCCAAGGGCGCCGCTCGGACCGTTCGCGACGTCCGCAAGGAGATCCGCGACCTCAAGGCCGATCTCGACCCCACCGATCCTTCGCCGGCGCCGCGCCCTAGGTCCGACACCGACCGCAACCGACACGACCACATGCGGCGCTCGCG
>JBHEOT010000010.1:0-57363 GCA_046260675.1 Trueperaceae bacterium
GACCCAGGGTCGACCGAGCGCGCCACGGGCGATCATCGCGCCGACGCCGGCGGCGCGCGCACGGGCGGCTCCCGACGCGTCGACCACGTCGCCGGAGCCGAGCACCGGAACGGGCAGCGCGGCCGCGATGGCGGCGATCGCGTCCCAATCGGCCTCTCCTGCGTACTTCTGGGACGCGGTGCGGCCGTGGACGGCGACGAGGGCGGCGCCCGCGTCGACGACCGCGAGGGCGACGTCGAGCGCCTCGATCCGATCGACGCCGAGGCGCGTCTTCGCCGTGACCGGTACGGGCACGGCCGCCGCGATCGCGGCGACGACGGCGGCCGCGCGCTCGGGAGCGCGGATCAACTCCGCACCGCACCCGCGGTTGAGCACCTTGCGCACCGGGCACCCCATGTTGAGGTCGATCGCATCGGGAGCGAACGCCGCGTACAGCCGCGCGGCGGCGTCGGACGCCTCGACGGGATCGGCGGCGAACAGTTGCACGACGACGTCGCGCTCACCGCGATAGGGGGCCGAGATCGCCAGCCCGGTGGCGTCCCCGAGCGCGAGCGCCCGCGCGGAGACCATCTCGGTGACCGCCCAGGCGGCGCCGAAGGCGCGCGCGAGGCGGCGGAACGGGGCGTCGGTGTACCCCGCCATCGGCGCCAAGACGGCGCGACCTTCGTCGAGCGCAGCCAGGAAGCGCGTTGGCGCCGTGGCTGGTGCGGTGTATGCCATCCCGGGCAGCGTACCAGCCACGCCCGGTCCGCCTCGGTGCCGCGGGGACCGTCGAGCGCGCGTCCTGCGTGCGGCACGGCGCTCATGGACGACCGTGCTAGCCTTTTCGCAATGCCTGACGTCGAAGCTCTCGACGCGGTCGAGCGTTCGTCGCTCGGCCCGGACGCGAACGTGCTGCACCTCCGACCTGCCGGCGCGGACGACGCCGGCCTGGTCCACGCCCTCTACCTCGCCACCCCGGCCTATTTCGAGGCGATCGGCAAACCCGTCCCCACGTCGAGCGAGGTGCGCACCGACCTGATGCTGGCGGAGCGCGACGAGCGCCGGCGCGTGGTCCTCGCCGTCCTCGACGACCGCTCGGCCGCCGCGCGGCTGCCCGCCGGCGTGCCGCACGACGCCGGATCCGACGCTCCCGTGGTCGCCTACGTCGACTACAAGCTCGATTACCCCGACGTCGGCGACGCCACCGTGAACCTCTTGCTCGTGCACGGCGCTCTTCAATCGCGCGGCTACGGTGCCGCGGTGGTCGCCGCGCTCGAAACGCTCCTGCGCGGACGCGCGCGTCGCGTCCTCGCTTCGATCTACGGCAGCAGCCCGTACGCGAAGCGCTTCTGGGAGCGGCTCGGGTACCGCTTCGCGATCGACGCTCGGCCGGTACTAGAGTGGTACGCGAAGCGCCTGGACGCGTAGGGCGCCGGAGGTCGCGATGAGCCGAACCGTCCACGTGGTCAGCGTCTCTCTCGGCTCGGCGTCGCGCGACGTCGACCAGACGGTGGAGCTGCTCGGAGCTCAGGTGCGCATCCAGCGCCGCGGCGTCAACGGCGACGTCGAGGCCGCGAGGCGACTCGTCGCCGAGCTCGACGGCACCGTCGACGCGTTCGGCCTCGGGGGCATCGACCTGTTCATCCAGTGGGGGGGCCGCCGGTACCATTTCCGGGACGCGGGCCGGATCGCGTCGGCGGCGGTGAAGACTCCGATCGTGTGCGGGGCCGGGCTCAAGGACAGCCTGGAGCGGCGCGCCGTCGCGGCCCTCGAGCCGGTCGTCGGCTGGCGCGGTCGGCCCACGCTGGTGACGATGGGGGTCGACCGCTTCGGCATGTCGGAGGCGCTCTTGCAGCACGGCGCCGACGTCCGCTTCGGCGACCTGATGTTCGCCCTCGGGGTGCCGGTCCCGATGCGCACGTTCCGCCAAGTGGGCGTCGCGGCGACCGTGCTCGGACCGATCGTCACCCGGGTTCCGTTCACCTGGCTCTACCCGACCGGCAGCAAGCAGGACGCCGACGCGACGAACGAGCGGTACGCCGAGCACTACCGGTGGGCGGACGTCGTCGCCGGCGATTGGCACGCGATCCGCCGGTACGCGCCGGCGCGCCTCGATGGCCTCACCATCCTGACGAACACGACCACGAGGCGCGACGTCGCGTTCCTCGAGGCGGCGGGCGCCGCGCGTCTGTTCACCACCACCCCGCGCTACGACGGGCGTACGCTCGCGACCAACCTCTTGGAGGCCGCCTTCGTCGCGCTGCGCGGTCCGAACCTGGGGCGCGCGGATTACGACGCGATCTTGGACGAGATGGCGTACGCGCCGACCGAGGTCGTCCTCGGCTGAGCGCCTGGGCTGCGCGAGCCCTGCGGGCCGAACCGGCGTGCGGGGTGCAGGTGCTAGACTCGTCCATCGCCGCGCGGGGCGCCGCGCACGCGCGCCGGCCGGTCGAGGCGGGCGTCGAGCGCTGGCGCGCCGTCCAAGGCACTAGATCGAACCCCTCCGGAGGATCCCCCAACATGATCAGCGTCACGGACCTGCGCAACGGCACCAAGGTCGAGCTCGAAGGCGGCCTGTGGGAGTGCCTGGATTACCAGCACCAGAAGATCGGCCGCGGTGGCGCCAAGGTGGTCGCGAAGTTCCGCAGCCTGCTCACCGGGTCGATCGTCGAGAAGACCTTCAACTCGGGCGAGAAGCTGCAGGACATCTTCATCGACTATCGGACCATGCAGTTCCTCTACGCCGACGGCGACATCTTCACGTTCATGGACACCGAGACCTATGAACAGCCGACGCTCGACCGGGTCCAGATCGGCGAGGCGGCTCGCTTCCTCAAGGAGAACACCGAGGTGGTGGTCGATTACTACCAAGGGCGTGCGCTCAAGGTGACCTTGCCGAACGTCATCTCCCTCGAGATCGTCGAGACCGATCCGGGGATGAAGGGCGACACGGTCTCGGGCGGAAGCAAGCCCGCCAAGCTGGAGACGGGCGCCACCGTGCAGGTACCCCTCTTCATCGATCGAGGCACGGTCGTGCGGGTCGACACCCGCACGGGCGAGTACCTGGGACGCGCCTGAGATGCAACTCAAGGACCTGAAGCGCCTGATGGACGCGATGGCGGCGGCCGACGTCGCCGATCTCGAGTACGAGTGGGACGGCACCGAGGACACGCCCGGCGGGCGCGTGGCGCTCCGGCGTGGCGCGGTGTCGGCGGTCGCACCGGTCGCGCCGGTCGCTTTGGCCGCTGCGAGCTCGGTCCCGCCGAGCCCGCCTGCCGCCGTGGAGCCCGAACCGACGCCCGCCCCCGCGCCGGCGTCGACGGCGCCGAAGGGCGTCGAGGTCGTGGCGCCGATCGTCGGGACCTTCTACGCCTCCCCGTCGCCGGAGGCCGGGCCGTTCGTCAAGATGGGCGACCGCGTCAAGATGGGTCAGGTCCTGTGCATCATCGAGGCCATGAAGCTGATGAACGAGATCGAGTCCGAGATCGCCGGCACCGTCGTGGAGGTCGCCGTCCGCAACGAGGACCCCGTCGAGTACGGCCAGGTCCTCTTCCGCATCGATCCGGCCTGAGGGCGGGCCGGCCGTGTTCAAGAAGATCCTGATCGCCAACCGCGGGGAGATCGCGCTGCGGGTCCTGCGAGCGGCGCGCGAGCTCGGCGTCACCTCGGTCGTCGCCTACTCGGAGGCCGACGAGACGTCGCTGCCCGTGCTGCTCGCGGACGAGGCGATCTGCATCGGTCCCGCGGCCGCGCGCGGATCGTACCTCAACGTGCGCAACCTGCTGTCCGCGGCGCTGGTGACGGGCGCGGAGGCGATCCACCCCGGGTATGGCTTCCTGAGCGAGAACGCCGAGTTCGCCGAGATGTGCGAGGAGCATGGGCTCGTGTTCATCGGTCCACGCCCGCAGAACATCGCGCGCATCGGCGACAAGTCGAGCGCGCGGGCGGTGGCGTTCGAAGCCGGCGTACCGGTCACGCCCGGCTCCGAACCGCTTCCCGACGTGGCGGCGGCCACGGCGTTCGCCGGCACGATCGGCTACCCGGTGATCCTCAAGGCCTCCGCAGGCGGTGGTGGACGCGGCATGCGCGTCGTGCACAGCCCGAACGACCTCGGGCGCCACTTCGTGCAGGCCCAGGAGGAGGCGCGCGCCGCCTTCGGCGACCCGAGCATGTACATGGAGAAGTACCTCGAGGAGCCGCGCCACGTCGAGATCCAGGTGTTCGGCGACGGCGACGGCGACGTGGTGCACTTCTTCGACCGCGACTGCTCGATCCAACGGCGGTACCAGAAGGTCCTCGAGGAGGCGCCGTCGATCCTCGAGCCGGAGCTGCGCGAGCGCATCGCGGAGGCCGCCGTCCGGCTCGCGAAGCACATCCAGTACCGCGGTGCCGGCACGTGCGAGTTCCTGGTCGATCGCGAGGGGAACTACTACTTCTCGGAGATGAACACCCGGATCCAGGTCGAGCACCCCGTCACCGAGATGGTCACCCGCTTCGACCTCGTGCAGGAGCAGTTCCGGGTGGCGGCGGGTGAGGGGCTGTCGGTCCGGCAGGAGGACGTCCGCGTCGAGGGGCACGCCATCGAGGTGCGCGTCAACGCCGAGGACCCCGAGCACGACTTCCGGCCGTCGGCCGGCGTCGTCACCGACGTGCACTGGCCCGGTGGCCCCGGCATCCGCGTCGACTCGCACGTGTACGCTGGGTACCGCATCCCGCCCAACTACGACTCGTTGATCGCCAAGATCATCGCCTGGGGCCCGACGCGCGAGGCGGCGATCGCTCGGATGGAGCGTGCCCTGCGCGAGACCGTCGTGGAGGGCGTCAAGACGACCATCCCGTTCCACCTGCGGGTGCTCGACAACGCGTTCTACCGCCGTGGTGCGGTCTTCACCAACTTCATCGCCAGGAGGATGTCGACGTGACTCAGCCAGAGACCCATCCCGAACTCGAGCTTTCGCCCGATGCCCTCTACGGCATCGCCCAGCTCGCCCTCGATCAGGTCGAGGGGGTGCGCACCATCGCCCCGCCGACGCGCGTGGGGGAGTTCCTCACGGGTCGGCGCGCCAAAGGCATCGTCATCGACCGCGAGGAGGAGATCGTCTCGATCGCCCTCAACGTGTCCGTCACGTACGGCGTGCGCGTGCCCGAGGTCGCCCGGGCAGCGCAGCGCGCGGTGCGTGAAGCGGTCGCCTCGATGACCGGGCTCACCGTGCGGACGGTCGACGTACACGTCGAAGGCGTCGACCTGCCGGAGGAGGCGGCGCCGCGTGGCTAGGCGGCGCGCGCGCGAGGTCGCGTTCCAGGCCCTGTTCCAAGCGGACCGCGGCGCGACCCCGGTGCTCGATGCGTGGCTCGAGCTCCGTGCGGAGCTCGCCGAGGAGCCCGAGGACGAACCCTACGCCGACGTCCTGGGGCGCGAGGACGTCGAGTTCGCGGAGCGGCTGGTGCGGGCGTTCGAAGCGCGCAAGGTCGAGATCGACCTCGAGCTCTCGGAGCTGATCCAAGGCTGGACGTTCGGTCAGATGGCGCAGACGGACCTCAACGTGTTGCGCTTGGCGCTCGCCGAGATGGCGCTCGCCGAGACGCCGGCCGTCGTGGCGGTCGAGATGGCGGTGCGGCTCGCGAAGCGCTTCGGCGGCGAGGATTCGGGTCGGTTCGTGAACGGGGTGCTCGCCAAGGCGCTGCGGCGCACGGCCCCCGTCGCCGAGGACGTGGCGTGAGCGGTTCGGAGCGCGCGGTCCCACTCGACGGTCGCGTGGTGTCCGACGCCGTGGCGGAGCGCTTGAAGGCGCGCGTCGCCGAGCTCTCGTTCGTGCCGCGGCTCGTGTTCGTGCGCGTCGGCGAAGACCCGGCGAGCGTGTTCTACGTCCGGTCCAAACAACGCTACGCGAAGCGGGTCGGGGTGGACGCCGAGACGCTCGTCCTGCCCGAGACCGTCCAGCAGGCCGAGTTGATGGCGACGATCGCGCGCCTGAACGCCGACCCGGAGACCGACGGGATCCTGGTGCAGCTTCCGCTGCCGGCGCACATCGACGCCGCGCCCGTGCTCGAGGCGATCGACCCGGGCAAGGACGTCGACGGGTTCCATCCGGTCAACGTCGGGCGGCTGTGGTCGGGCGCACCGGCGCTCGTGCCGTGCACGCCGCTCGGGCTGCTCGCGATCCTCGACCACTACGAGCTGGGCGTGTCCGGCAAGCACGTGGTCGTGATCGGGCGCAGCCACATGGTGGGCAAACCCGCTGCCGCTTTGTTCCTGGGGCGCCACGCGACCGTGACGGTGGCCCACTCGCGCACCCAGGACCTCGGAGCGGTCGTTCGAACCGGCGACGTGGTCGTCGCGGCGGTCGGCCGGGCCGGCCTCGTGACCGGCGACATGGTGCGCCCTGGTGCGGTGGTGCTCGACGTGGGCATGACGCGGGTCGACGATCGCATCGTCGGCGACGTCGCCGACGACGTCTGGGACGTCGCGGGGTACATGACGCCGATGCCGGGTGGCACGGGCTTGATGACGGTGGCCATGGTGCTTCAGAACACGCTGACGGCGGCAGAACGGCGTCGGGCGTGAATGGCGGCGGGCACCAGAGTTCTGAAGCTTCAGAACACGCTGACGGCGGCAGAACGGCGTCGGGCGTGATGGCGGTGGAGCGACCCCCAGCATGACGCTGCTCGACAACGTGCCGCTGATCGCGGCCATCGCCGCGAGCCTCGGGGCGCAGATGGTCAAGGTGCTGCTGGTGTTGGCGACGGAGCGGCGGTGGGCGCCCGATCGGCTGCTGGAGACCGGCGGGATGCCCTCTTCGCACTCCGCATCGGTCGCGGCGCTCGCGACCTCGGTCGGTATCCTGTACGGCTGGGCGCACCCCTACTTCGCCATCGCTGCGGTCTTCGCGTCGATCGTCATGTACGACGCCACCGGCATCCGACGGGCGGCCGGCATGCAAGCCGAGCTGATCAACGACCTCGTGGAGGAGCTCGGCCACCTGTTCGACGAGGGTTTCCAACCGCAGGCGCTCAAGACCCTGCTCGGGCACACGTATCCTCAAGTGGTCGTCGGCGCCCTGGTCGGCGTCGCGACCGGCGTCGCGATCGCCGCTTGAGGGGAACGCCGCTGCGCGCTCAGCGCGCCCGCGCCGCCACCGCCACGACCACGCGGCCCGCGCCTGCCGCGGTGAGCGCGGAGCGGCAAGCCCGGGCGGTCGCGCCCGTCGTGAGCACGTCGTCCACCAGCACCACCGTCGCTCCGTTCAGAGCGCCCTGGCGCCACGCGATCGCGCCGTGGAGGTTGGCGCTGCGTTCGGCGTCGCTCAGCCCAGCCTGAGGACGCGTGCTGCGCACGCGGCGGAGCTCGGGCAGCAGCAGGGCGCGCGGACCGAGCGCGGCGGCGACCGCTGTCGCGACGAGGAGCGCATGGTCGAGGCCACGGCGCCGGAGCCGGCTGCGGTCGCCCGGGACGGGCACCACCGAGCAATCGGGCGCAGCGTCGGCGAAGGCTTCATGGACCCGGTGGCCGAGGGCGGTGCCGAGCAGCGCGAGGAGGCGCCGGTCGGGCCGGTACTTCGCGGCCCGCACCAGCCGACCGAGGTCGCCGCGGTACGCCCCGAGCGCGATCAGATCCGCCGCTGCGAGATCCGCTGAGCCGACGCCGGTGCGGCGCGCGTCCGCGCCGAGCCACCGGTCGCGGCAGCGAGCACACACGCCGTCGCGCATGGTCGGGCGCACCCGGCAGGCGGGGCAGCGGCGAAGGGCGAACCACGGCTCCAAGGCGGCGCGCATGACCGAGCATGGCCGGTGGACGTGCGCCGCACACCGACGATCGAGGAACCGGCCGCGGGCCTCCCGGCGAGCGCCCCGACGGGTGCCCACGCTGGGTCCGGAGATGCGCTAGACGGTGCGGTGGGCGAGGGTGGCGAGCTGATCGAGCAGCGCGTCGGCGGCTGCGCGCCCCGGGAGCTCGACGAACGCATCGCGCAGCCCGTGGAGGGCGGCGTCGGCCTCGCGCTCGGCGACGTCTTGGGCGTGGCGGAGCGAGCCGTGCCGTTCGATGAGCGCCAGGAGTCGCGCCACGTCCTCGGGGCGCTTGTCGGGTCGCGGACGAGCGAGCAACGCCTCCGCTTCGGCCGCCTCGGCGGGGGTGGCGTGCGCGAACAGATGCGCGAGGACGAGCGTGCGCTTCCCCTCGTACAGGTCGCCGGCGAACTCCTTGCCGGTCGCCACGTCGGGGGTCAGGTTCAGCACGTCGTCGCGGATCTGGAAAGCGGCGCCCAGGCGGGCGCCGTGTGCCTCGAAGGCGGGATTGGGCGCGCGCCCCGAGGCGTACGCCCCGAGGTTGAGCGGGCCGATGACCGTGTACCAGGAGGTCTTGAGCGTCACCATGCGCAGGTAGTCCGCCTCGTCGACCTGGAAGCGTCCCTCGTGGACCCAGGAGAGGTCGAGGTGTTGGCCCTCCGCGGTGCGGTGGATCAGGCGCACGAACTCGCTGCGGATCGCGTCGGCGTCGAATCCCGCGTCGCTCCGCAGCCCCAGGAGCAGCGCCCACATGTAGACGTGCATCGCGTCGCCGACGTTGATCGCCACGGGCGCGCCCACTTGCCGGTGCAGCGCCGGTGCGCCGCGGCGCTCGTCGCTGTCGTCCTCGACGTCGTCGTGCACCAACACCCAGTTCTGGAACAACTCGAGCGCGGCCGCCGGGGCCATCGCCCGGGTGGGATCGCCGCCGTGGGCCTCGGTCGCCGCCAGCACGAAGCGACCGCGCAGGCGCTTTCCGCCGCGGGCCGGGTACTCGCGCAGGAGCGCGAAGAAGCGATCGAGGTCGGCGTCGTCGTGGTGCGCAGGGAGCGCGTCGAGCACAGCTGCCTGCACGGCGTCCGCAGCGTCGGGGATCCCCGGTCCTCCATCGGAGTGCCGGCCGGGCGGGGGCCCACCCGCTCCCCGTTCGCTCATCGGAACAGCACCTCGGTCACGAACCAGACGGCGAGGGAGAAGAGCAAAAGGAAGATGAGGAGGTACGGAGCCGAGGTCTTGTAGGTGGCCCAGATGAGCGCCCACACGTCGCGCGAGTTCAGTTTGGGGCGCTCATCGGCCATGCGGGACGGTCCTCAGCGGTGGATGCAGGCCTTGAAGTGGCCGGGAGAGATCTCCTCGAGCGGCGGCACCACGTGCTTGCACTCCTCGGTCGCGATCGGGCAGCGGGTGCGGAACACACACCCCGAGGGGGGGTTGATCGGGGACGGTATGTCGCCCTGGAGGATGACGCGGTCGCGCTTGACGGTGGGGTCGGGGATCGGTACCGCGGAGAGCAGCGCCTCGGTGTACGGGTGCACCGGGTTCTTGTAGAGCTCCTTCGCCGGTGCGATCTCCATGATCTCGCCGATGATGTCGCCCACCGACATGCGCGGGTTGAGGCTGGCGAACGGGTCCTGGAAGATGATCTGCATCTGTTTGCGGTAGTCGCGCATCTTCGACTTGGGGAGCTTGGCGATGTCGACCCCTTCGAAGATGATCTCGCCGTCGGTCGGTTCGATCAGGCGCAGGATGGCGCGGCCGGCGGTGGTCTTGCCCGAACCGGACTCGCCCACCAAGCCCATGACCTCGCCGCGGTTGATCGTGAACGAGGCCTCCTCGACCGCCTTGACGTTCGCCACCACGCGCGAGAACACGCCGCCGCGGATGGGGAAGTACTTCTTCAGGTTCCGGACCTGCAACAAGGCGCCGGTGTCGGTCCCGGTCGCCGTGCTGGCCACGGTCGCCGCAGCTTCGGTCGCGTCCGACGCGGACTGGGCCACCTGGTTGGCGGCCGCGGCTGCTTCGGTCGCGGCGGCGGCCGCTTCGTTGCGCTCCGCGTCGTTCACATCGCCACCTCGTTCTTGAGATCGAGCTCCTCGTGCCGGATGCAGCGCACCATGTGGCCGCCGCCGCCGTCTTCGAGGTCGGGGATCGCGGTCTTGCAGCGGTCTTCCACGAAGCGGCAGCGCGGGTGGAACGCGCACCCTTCGGGCAGCCGCAGCGGGTTGGGCACGTTGCCCGGGATGGCCTGCAGGCGCTCCTGGTGCTCCGCGGCCTTGTCCACGCGCGGGATCGAGTTCATGAGCCCGAGCGTGTAGGGCATCTGCGGGTCCTTGAAGATGTCGACCACGCCGGCCTCTTCGACCGCGCGGCCGGCGTACATGACCACGACGCGTTCGGCCATCTCGGCGACGACGCCGAGGTCGTGCGTGATGAACAGGATCGACATGCCGATCTCGCGCTGCAGCGTGCGCATCAGGTCGAGGATCTGCGCCTGGATCGTCACGTCGAGCGCGGTGGTCGGCTCGTCGGCGATCAGCAGCTTGGGATTGCACGAGAGCGCCATGGCGATCATCACGCGCTGGCGCATGCCGCCCGACATCTGGTGCGGGTAGTTCCGGACGCGCTTGGCCGGCTCGGGGATGCCGACGAGCTCGAGCATGTCGGTCGCCTTCTTCAGCGCCCCGCGGGGCGTCTCCTTCTGGTGCAGCACGATCGCTTCGGCGATCTGGTCCCCGACGGTGTACACGGGGTTGAGCGAGGTCATGGGCTCCTGGAAGATCATCGAGATGTCGTTGCCGCGGATCTTGCGCATGTCGCGCTCGCTCTTCTTGACCAGGTCCTGGCCTTCGAAGAGGATCTGCCCGCCGGCGATGCGTCCGGGCGGCGTCGCGATCAGCCGCATGACGCTCAGGCTGGTGACCGACTTGCCGGAGCCGGACTCGCCGACGACCGCGAGGGTCTCGCCCTTGTCGAGGTGGAAGCTGACGCCGTCGACCGCCTTGACCGTGCCTTCGTCGGTGTCGAAGTAGGTCTTGAGACCGGTGACGTCGAGCAGTCGCTTGTCGCTAGCCATGCGCTTGGGTGCTCCTCATGGCTTCGGAGCATACCGCACGCTCCGCTTGTGTCCGACGCGTGTCGGAACCCGCTTGACAGCGTCGGACGCGGCACGCAGGAGCGTGTACCGAACACGATGCGGCAACGAGGCCGGGCCGCCCCCGAACGCACGTGCGGCCCGGGCGCCCGCCATGCGGCGTCGCCGCGCGTCAGCGGCGCTTCTTGGGGTCGAAGGCGTCGCGCAGGCCGTCGCCGAGAAGGTTCCAACAGAGCACCGCCAGGAAGATCGGGATGCCGGGGATGAGCAGCCAGGGCACGAACTGGATGCTGATGCCGCGCGCCGTGGCGTCGCGCAGCAAGATCCCCCAGCTCGCGGTATCCACCTCGGACGGCCCCAGGCCGATGAACGACAAGCCGGTCTCGGCGAGGATGAAGCCGGGGATCGAGAGGGTCAGGCTGACGATCACGTACGAGGCGGTCGCCGGCAGCAGGTGCCGGAACATGATCCGCGACTCGCTCGCGCCGAGCGCTTTGGCGGCCTGGGCGTAATCCATCTCGCGGATGCTCAGGATGAGGCCGCGGATGACGCGCGCCAGACCACCCCAGCCCACGAAGCCCAGCACGATCACCACCATCAGGAACGTCTGCGCGGAGTCCATGCGCAGGCCGAACGCCTGCGCTAGCGGATTCCTCGGGTCCTTCAGCAGCGTCGCCAGCACGATCAGCAGGAACAGGTCCGGGATGGCGGCGAACACCTCCACCAGGCGCATGATCAGATCGTCGACCAAGCCTCCGTAGAAGCCGGCCAGCGAACCGAGCACGAGCCCCAAGGTGAGCGACACCCAGACCGCCAGGATGCCGATGGTGAGCGAGATCTGCCCACCGTAGAGGACCCGGGAGAACACGTCTTTACCCAGGTTGTTCGTCCCCCACAAGAAGATTCGCGCGGGTTCCTCGACGCCGAACAGCCGCAGGTCGCTTTCGAAGAGGCCGAAGAGCTTGTACGGCTGCTCGGGTCGCCGGACGAGGAACTGGATCGGGAACTTTCGACTGCTGTCTTCGACGTAGACGCGCTGGCGCGTGAGCGGATCGCGGTCGGCCGTCACGTCGTAGATGAACGGTCGCGTCAGGCGCCCGGTTTCGGGGTCGATCCAGTGCACCTGGGTCGGCGGCACGAACGCACCGACCGGGCTGCGGCGGTACTCGTTGATGCCGTACGGGGCGATGAACCCAGCGAACCCGGCCATCAAGTACATCAGGATGAGGATGGTGCCGCCGACGAGGGCGACCCGGTGCTTGCTGAACTGCTCCCAGACGATCTGCCTCTGCGACTTCGAGTGCTCGACGAGCGGTTCGTTGGCGTCGCGTACGCGCGTGGGGAAGGGCCTCACGAGTACCGGATCCGGGGGTCGACGACCGCGAGCAGGAGGTCGGAGATTAGGTTGCCGACCATCAGCAGCAGCGTCGAGATCACGAGGAAGCCGAGCACCACGTAGATGTCCTGACGCGTGATCGCGTCCAGCAGACGCGGCGTGATGCCGGGCCAGCTGATGACGATCTCGACGAGGCCGGCGCCGCCGATGAGGCTCGGGAGCAGGCCGCCGATGCCGGCCACGAACGGGATGATGGCGGGCCGCAGCGCGTGCTTGTAGGTGACCGTGCGCTGCCCGAGCCCCTTGGAGCGCGCCGTGCGGATGAAGTCGCTGCCGAGGTACTCGATCATCTGGCCGCGCAGCACCCGGGTGAAGCCGGCGATGCCCGCGGTGGCGACCACGAACGCAGGCATGATCGTGTGCCAGGCGATGTCCCGGAACTGCTGGAACGGGGTGAGGTTCTCGAACCCGTTCGAGGTCATGCCGGCGACCGGCAGCAGCACCTGGTTGAAGTCGAACGCCTCGCGCGTGAAGCCGCGCACCACGAAGATGCCGAGGATGAGGACCTGGGCGAAGAAGAAGTTGGGGATCGCGAGGCCGAAATAGGAGAAGGCCGACACCAGCTGGTCCCCCAGCGAGTACTGGCGCACCGCCGAGTACACACCGAGCGGGATCGCCATCGCCCACAACATCACGATCGACACCACGACCAGGATCATCGAGTTCTGGATCGGGCGCGTGATCAGGTTGACGACCGGCTGGTTCGACGAGAACGAGAGGCCGAGGTCCCCCTGCACGATGTTGGCGACCCAGCGCACGTACTGCACGTACATGGGTTGGTCGAGCCCGTACTGCGCGCGGAGCCGCTCGATGGTCTCGGGCCGCACGTTCGGCTCGAGCGCCTTGGCGGCGAAGAAATCGCCGGGCACGAGCTGGCTGATCAAGAACGCCAGCATCGTCGCGCCGATGAAGGTCGGGATCAGGTGGAACAGGCGCCGGATGATGAATGGAAGCAAACGACCGTCTCCTGAGGCGAGCGGGAGTCGATGGGGCGTCCGATAGGGCGGACGCGGTCACCGCCGCGCGAAAGATAAGGACGGGGCCCACCCGACGTTCGGGCGGGCCCCATTCCGTAGGGTCTTACTGGGCCATGAAGGTCATCGCGAGCTCGCGCGACCCCAGGAGCGGGTTGAGGTACTCCAGCGGGTGCTCGCCGCTCACGGCGGTGAGCCAGCTGTAGTGCGCGCGCGGGCTGACCGTGTACAGGATCGCGGCCTGCTCGGCCTCGGCCTGCTGGATCTGGAGCCCGAGCTCGCGGGCGGCTTCGGTGTCGAGCGTCTGGCGGCCGACCTTGGTCAGCTGATCGACCAGCGTCTCGTTCGCGCCGATGCACGCGCCCGAGGTGTTGAACATGTGCAGCCCGCCGGTGCACAGGTTGACGTTGTCGCCGAAGGGCCAGTCGCGGCTGCCGCCACGGAGGCCGATCAGGATCGCGTCGAACGGACGGTCGTCGCCGGTCGAGAACAGCTGGTCGACGAGCAGGTTGAAGTCGATCGGGGTGGTGACCACCTCGACGCCGGCTTCACGCGCGCTGTCGGCGAAGATCTGGATGAGCTGCTCGCGCTGGTTGTTGCCGGCGTTCGTAGCCAGCGTGAAGCTGAGGCGCACGCCGTCGGCGTTCGTCAGGAAGCCCTGCGCGTCGCGGTTGCTGTAGCCGGCGAGGGCGAGCAGTTCGATCGCGCGCTCGATGTCGAACTCGTACTTGGGCACGTCGTCGTTGATCCAGTAGCCGTTCACCAGGTAGACGCCCGTGTACATGGGGTCGGCGCTGCCGCCGTAGATGAGCTCGATGATCGCTTCGCGGTCGATCAGGTGGGCCATCGCGCGGCGGAAGTTCGGGTCGCGGAAGGCGGCCTGCTTGACCGGGTCGCTCGCCATGTTCCAGTTGAAGACGATGAACTGGCTGCTCGCCACCGGGGCGATGTCCTCGAGCATGATCGCGTCGATGTCGCCGTTGTTGATCGCGACGTTGATGACGCCGATGTCGTCGAGGTTGCGCGGCGCGAACGAGTCGAGCTCGCCGGCGATGTAGAGGTTGAGCGCCGCGTCGGCGTCGTTGACGAGCGTGATGTTGTAGTTGGCGAGGTAGGGGAGCGGGGTGCCCTGCTCGTCGACGTTCCACTCGCCGTAGTACGGGTTGGCGACGAAGTTCAGGCGCTCGCCCGGGGCGTACTGGACGGGCATGAAGGGTCCGGTGGTCAGAATCTCTTCGGCCGGGGTCTCGGTGCCCCACAGGGCGCGGACGGCTTCGGCGCCGCCGCTGCGGTACGCCTCGCCGAAGATCTTGTCGGGCAGCGGCAAAAGAGCCGCCAACGGGAACGCCAGGCGGTCGGGGCCGGGGAAGGTGAACCGCAGGGTGTTCTCGCCCGTGATCTCGAGTTGGACCAGCTGCTCGTTGAGGAACCAACCGTCGTACGCGTTCGACTGGGCTTCCTCGTCGGTCTCGATGAGCCAGCGGACGTAGTAGTCCTGCACGGTCACCGGGGTGCCGTCGGACCACTTGATGCCGTCGCGCAGCGTGAGGTCGACGATGGTGCCGTCGTCGGAGACGCTGAAGTCGCTCGCGGCGAAGGCGATCCACTCGTCCGAGTCGGGGCCGCGGGTCAGGAGCGAAGCGCCGAGCAGGTCGATCGTGTCGATCATGGCGTTCTGCTCGGCCGAGACGATCGGGCTGAACGTGCGCGGGTCGGAGATCGAGTAGTCGCGGAAGGTGCCGCCGACGACGGCTTCACCCGGCTCGGCGACCGTCCAGGCGTTCGGCCAGACGAAGGGCTGGGCGAAGGCCATCGAAGCGACGGCGAGCGCGACCAGACTCAGGAAGATTCGTTGCATGCTACCTCCAGGGATTGTGCCGACGAGGTCGGCGAGTGTCGCCGATTCCGGCGGGCGGGATCCCGCTCGGGACTCGGTTCGTGCGACCCCACCACGGTACTGCGCGCAAGCGGGCGACGCAACATCGGGCACCCGAAGGAACCGGCGGCGACACTTGACCGACGCGCGGCGGTGCGTCGGTCAGCCGATGCTTGCGCCCCGACATGAAGCGTCCGGCGCCGCTCCCACAGGGGCGCTCGCGCTGGACGAACGTCCAGGACGGGTGTTCGGTGCCTTGGGCGCCAGCGGGCGCGCTTAATCGAGGCTTCACCGAGGCGGGCGGCGGTCGTCGCTCAGCGCGGGATGAGCTGAAGCAGCAGGGCCAAGGTGGCCCAAGTGATGCCCAGGTAGATGGTCACGCGCTGCAACCCGCCCGCGGTGCCGCCGCGGGTGCCGAAGTCGACGCCGCCGCCACCGCCACCGGAGAGTCCGTCGCCGAGGCCCGACTGCTTGGGTTCCTGAATGAGGACGACCGTGGTCAGGAGGGCGGACGCGAGGAGGAAGAGGATCAGGACGAGCCAGAACATGGGGTCTCCTTGGGGGACGTGCGTGCGCCCGCGGGCGCGACGAGGGGGTGCGAGGTCGCGCCGCGTGGCCAGCGAACGATGTGGTGCCGAGAGCGGGATTCGAACCCGCACGGGTCGCCCCGGTCGATTTTGAGTCGACTGCGTCTACCGTTCCGCCATCCCGGCCGGTCGGGCGAGGCCGTGGGGCCGCCCGGTCGCGCAGTATAGCAGGAGCCGCCGGCCCTGGACGAACGCGCCGGGCACGGGTGCTAGTCTGTTGCGGTTCGGGCCCCGAGCGGCCCACCGACCTTGCGCGCGTCCCGGGGGCACCCCGGGGGAGAGGCCCGACCCCGTTCCCATGATCAAGGCCCTCACGACCGAGGCGAGCGCGTGAACGACCTCGCCGTGCTCCGCTTCCCCGGCTCGAACTGCGACGACGACGCCCGCTTCGCCCTCGAGGCGGTCACGGGTGCGGCGGTGCGCTTCGTCTGGCACACCGAGACCGACCTCGGCGGGGTCGGCGGCGTGCTCGTGCCCGGCGGCTTCAGTTACGGCGACTACCTGCGCTCCGGTGCGCTGGCCGCGCAGAGCCCCGTGATGGCGGCCGTGCGCGCCTTCGCGGCCGGTGGCGGCCCGGTGCTCGGCGTGTGCAACGGCTTCCAGGTGCTCACCGAGGCGGGCCTGTTGCCCGGTGCCCTGGCGCGCAACGCCGGACTCACCTTCGTCTGCACGACCGTAGCGGTGCGCGTCGAGCGCGACGACCTCCCGCTGCTGAGCGGTCTGCGGCGCGGCGACGTGCTGCAGCTGCCCGTCGCCCACCACGATGGGCGGTACGTCGCGGACGCGGCCACCCTGGACGCGCTGGAGCGCGATCGCCGCGTGGCCTTCCGGTACGTGCCCGACGGCAACCCCAACGGCGCCGACCGCGACGTCGCGGGGGTGCTCAACGAGGCCGGCAACGTGCTCGGCATGATGCCGCACCCAGAGCGCGCGGCCGACGAACTGCTCGGCGGGCTCGACGGTGTGCCGCTGCTGCGCGCGTTCGCTCGCGCTGCCGGAGCGGCCGCGTGACCCCGCGCATCGGCCACGTGTGGACCGAGGCGCCCTTGGACGCCGTGCCCGTCGGGGCGTCGGTCGCCGCCGACCGCGCCGCCACCTTCGGCCTCGACGCGGCCGAGTTCGCGCGGGTCGAGCAGCACCTGGGCCGCGCGCCCAACGCGCTCGAGGCGGCCATGTTCGGCGCCCTGTGGAGCGAGCACTGCGGGTACAAGAACTCGCGGCCGCTGCTGCGGCGCCTCCCCACGGAGGGCCCGCAGGTCCTGCAGGGTCCGGGCGAGAACGCCGGCGTCGTCGACGTCGGCGAGGGGTGGGGGCTCGCCTTCAAGATGGAATCGCACAACCACCCGAGCGCGGTGGAGCCGGTGCAGGGCGCGGCGACCGGCGTCGGCGGCATCCTGCGCGACATCTTCGCGATGGGCGCGCGGCCGATCGCCGTGCTCGACGCGCTGCGCTTCGGCGACCTGGACGACGAACGGACGCGCTACTTGCTGCACGGCGTGGTCGAGGGCATCGCGGCGTACGGCAACGCGATCGGCGTGCCGACCGTCGGCGGCGAGATCGCGTTCCACCCGAGCTACCACCAGAACCCGCTCGTGAACGTGATGGCGCTGGGGCTCCTGCGGCACGAGGACCTGCAGTCCGGCACGGTCGGCGCGGTCGGTCGGGTCCTGCTGTACGTCGGCTCGAAGACGGGACGCGACGGATTGGGCGGGGCGGTCTTCGCGTCCGCCGACCTCAGCGCCGACTCCGACGCCGATCGCCCGGCGGTGCAGGTCGGCGACCCGTTCCTCGAGAAGCTCCTGCTCGAGGCCTGCCTCGAAGCGATCGCGGCCGGGCTGGTCGACGGCGTCCAGGACATGGGGGCCGCGGGCATCACGTCGTCGGTCGGCGAGATGGCGCACCGCGCCGGCCTCGGGGTCGATTTCGACGTGGCCCGGGTGCCGCGCCGCGAGACCGGCATGACGCCGCTCGAGGTCATGCTCTCCGAGTCGCAGGAGCGGATGGTATTGACGGCCGCCCCAGGCCGCGAGCGTGCCCTGATCGCGCTGTTGGAGAAGTGGGAGCTCGACGCGGTGCCGGTCGGCATCGTCCGCGACCACGGGCGCTTCCGCGTCTTCGACGGCGACGACCTGGTCGGCGACATGCCCGTCGCTCCGCTCAACGAGGCGCCGACGTACGTGCGCGAGGGGCGCGAGGACCCGGCGGTCACTGCGGCCCGCGGCCGACCGCTCGACGACCTCCCGGTGCCGGCCGACCTGAGCGCGGCGCTCGTGGCGCTGCTCGCGTGCCCCGACATCGCGTCCAAGCGCGCCGTCTACCGCCAGTACGACCACCAGGTGATGACCAACACCGTCGTCGTGCCCGGTGCGGGCGATGCAGCGGTGCTGCGCATCAAGGGGTGCGGGCGCGGGGTGGCCGCCACGGTCGACTGCAACGCCCGCTACGTCTACCTCGAACCTCGCCGCGGCGCGGCCCTCGCGGTCGCCGAAGCGGCGCGCAACCTGGCCGCGGTCGGCGCCACCCCGCTCGGGGTGACCGACAACCTCAACTTCGGGAACCCGACGGTGTCGGAGGTCTACTACCAGATGCGCGAGGCGGTCGAGGGGCTGCGCGAGGCGTGCCTCGCCCTGCGCACGCCGGTGACGGGGGGTAACGTGAGCTTGTACAACCAGTACCGAGCGCCCGATGGCCGGGTGCGCGCCGTATTGCCGACGCCGACCGTCGGCATGGTCGGGGTGCTCCCCGACGTGCGCCGGCGCGCGACCATGGCCGTGGGGCGCGACGGCGACGAGGTCTGGCTGCTTGGCGCCGGTCGTCCGTCGCTCGGCGCGACCACCTACCTGGCGACCGTGCACGGGGTCGAGGCGGGTGCTCCTCCCGACCTCGACCTCGCGGCCGTCGACCGCCTGGTCACCACGCTGGCGGGCCTCGTCCAGGACGGCGTGGTCGCCACCGCGCACGACGTCGGCGACGGCGGCATCGCGGTCGCGCTCGCCGAGATGGCGATCCTGGGCGGCCGCGGCGTCGACACCGCGCTGCCGAACGACCTGGCGGAGCGTCCCGACGCCGCGCTGTTCGGCGAGGCGGCCGATCTCGCGCTCGTGGCGCTGCCGGCCGATCGCGCCGACGAGCTCGTGCGCGCCTGCGCCGCCGCCGGTCTGGCCGCGAGCCGCCTCGGTGAAGTGGGCGGCGACGCGATCCGCGTCCGTGCCGACGGCGGCGCGGTGGTCGTGCCGCTCGCCGCCGCGCGCGCCGCCTTCGAGGGCACGATCGAACGGGCGTTGGCATGAACGCCGCCGCGCTGCGCGCCGCCCCCCTGGGCCGCCTCGATTTCGACGACGACCACCCGCACGAGGAGTGCGGCGTCGTCGGCGCCCACGTGGTCGAGGGCGCGCTCGATCACGACCTCGCGGGGATGCTGCAGGTCGGGCTGTTCGCGCTGCAGCATCGTGGCCAGGAGTCGTGCGGCATCTGCGTCGCCAGCCCCGACCAGATCCGCATCGAGAAGGACATGGGGCTGGTCTCCGAGGTGTTCGACGAGGCGAGGCTCGACCTGTTGCGCTTCGAAGACGCGCGCACCGGCATCGGGCACACCCGCTACTCGACGACCGGCGCGTCGCTGCGCTTCAACGCCCAGCCGCTCACGGTGCGCTCGAACAAGGGGCTGCTGGCGCTCGCCCACAACGGCAACTTCACCAACGCCCGCGCGATCCGCGACGCGATGCTCGAGGACGGCGCGGTCTTCCAGACCACGAACGACTCCGAGGTGATGATCAACCTGGTCGCTCGCTACGCCCACCTGTCGCTCGAGGACGCCACCGCGCGCGTCATGAGCGAGCTCGAGGGGGGTTTCGCGGTGGTCCTGATGGACCGACGCAAGGTGATCGGCCTGCGCGACCGGCACGGCGTGCGTCCGCTCGTGATCGGCGAGCTGCCCGACGGCGCCGGCTACGTGTTCGCGAGCGAGCCGTCCGCGCTGATCTTGATGGGCGCGCGCTTCGTGCGCGACGTGCGGCCGGGCGAGCTCGTGGTCGCCGACGACGAGGGTCTGCACGCCCGGCAGGTGCTGGAGGGCGTGCCGACGCCCTGCGCCTTCGAGTGGATCTACTTCGCGCGCGGCGACGGCGCGCTCGACGGCGTCGACGTGCATGCGGCGCGCCTGCGGATGGGGGAGGTGCTGGCCGCCGAGGCGCCGGTCGACGCCGACGTGGTGGTGGGCGTGCCCGAGTCGGGGCTCGCGGCCGCGCTCGGGTTCGCCCGCGCCTCGGGTATCCCCTTCGACCTGGGCCTCCAGAAATCGCCGTACGCGGGGCGCACCTTCATCGCCCCCAACCCGCGGCTGCGCGATCAGAAGGTGCGGCTCAAGCTCGCGCCCACCGGCGCCGTGCGCGGCAAGCGGGTGGTGCTGGTGGACGACTCGATCGTGCGCGGGACGACGTCCGGGCGCATCGTCGCCCTGCTGCGCGAAGCGGGCGCGCGCGAGGTGCATTTTCGGGTGTCGAGCCCGCCGATCGCCTACCCGTGCCACTACGGCATCGACACGGCCGCGCGCCAAGAGCTCGCCGCCGCGACGATGACGGTCGCCGAGATCGGCCGCCGCATCGGCGCCGATTCGCTCGCGTTCATCTCCGAGGAGGGGTTGGCGCGCGCGATCGGCATCGGGCGCACGTGCCTGGCGTGCTTCAACGGCAAGTACCCGGCCGGCCACCCGGGCGACGATGGCGAGAAGGAAGGGCTCGAAGAGACCGGCGAAGCGCGCGCCGCGCTCGTCCGCGCCTCTTCCGCGCGCTGAGCGCGGGCGCGCCGGCGCTCAGCCGCGCGCCCGCAGCACCATCCACGCGAAGCGCGCGAGGCGCGGTGCGCGCCGCCACCGCTTCGGATCCATGCCGACCCGCCACGCCCACTCGACGCCCCACCGGCGCGTCCATGCCGGCGTCCGGCGCGCGACCCCCGCCAGGACGTCCAGGGTGCCGCCCACCCCGATGAGGCAGCCCGCGCCGAAGGCGTCGCGGTGGTCGTCCAAAAAGCGCTCCTGCCCTTCGCCGAGGCCGGCGAGCAGCAGGCCGGCGCCGCTCGCGCGCACCTCGGCGGCCACGGCGGCGCCCTCGAGCGCGCGATCGAAGTAGCCGTGGCGGTGGCCGACGACCGCCGTCCCCCAGCGCGCGGTGGCGGCGGTCGCGGCCGCTTCGGCGACGCCCGGGCGACCGCCCAGCAAGAACACCCGCAAGTCGGGACCCCCGGCGGCGAGGATCGCGAACGCGAGGTCGACGCCCGGGACCCGGCCCGGCAGCGCGACGCCGCCGCGCCGCGCCGCCCAGCCGACGCCGACGCCGTCGGCGACCGTGAGGTCGGCGCGAGCGAGCGCGTTCGCCAGTTCGGGGTCCCCTGCCGCCTGCACCACGATCTCCGGGTTGAGGGTCACGATCAAGCGTGCGGGCACCCGCGCGGCGGCCGCGGCGAGCGCCCATGCGCGCGCTCCCTCGAGGTCGACGGGATGCACGGCGTGGCCGAGGACCGGCCGAGGCCGGGGCAGCGGCGGGAGGACGACGTCCGGGTGCATGCGGGCGCCGACGCTACCACGCTCGAACCCGTGCCGCGCCCGAGCCGTTCCGCGTGCAACGGACGACGACCCGGGCGCGGCATGCGACGTAGTGTGACGCGTGCCCACGCCCTCCGCCCCCGCGCCGCACTCGTTCCTCGACGCCTACCGTGCCGGCGCCCTCGGCGATGCGTTCGAGCTCGGAGCGGGCGACCTCGAGGGGGCGCGGTCGACGGTGCGATCCATCGACCGCGCTCGCTTGGTCGACGTCATGCGCGCCGGCCACGCCAAGTGGGGGTTGCGGCCGGCCCAGGATCGGGCGCTGCGGCGGCTCGCCCACCCCGAATCGCGCGTCGTGGTGACCGGTCAGCAGGTCGGGTGGCTGCTGGGGCCCACCTACACGCTCTCCAAGGCGGCGAGCGCCGTGCGCCTCGCCGCAGAGCTCGACGAGCCGGACCGGCCGGTGGTGCCCGTCTTCTGGATGGCGACCCAGGACCACGACGTCGCCGAGATGGACCACGCGTGGGTGCTGGGCCGCGACGAGCGCCTGCATCAGCTGCGCGTCGCGATGCCCGAGGGCCCTGCCGTCGGTCGGGCGCGGCTCACCCCCGGGATCCTGGCGTCCGTCGCCGATCAGCTCCGCGCCATCGACGCGTGCGGCGGGCACGGTGGGCCGCACGCCGCCGACGTGGCGGCGTGGTTCGAGGACGCGGCCGCCGTCCCCGGCGCCGTGCGGCCGCGCTGGAGCGACGTGTTCGCGCGCCTGATGACGGCCCTGCTCGGCGATCAGGGCCTGCTGGTGCTCGATCCGCTCGACCCCGAGGTCGCGGCGCTCACGCGCGACCGGATCGAGCACGAGCTCGAGGTCCCCGAGGCCTCGGCCGACCGGATCCGCGCGGCCGGGCATCGGCTCGAGGCGCTCGGGTGGGCGCCGCAGCTCGGTCGCGCCGAAGGCGCGACGAACCTGTTCGCCGAGGCGCCGGGGGGCGGCCCGCGCGAGCTCGTGCGCGTCGAGGGCGACGGGTTCCGCGTCGGCGAGCGGAGCATGACGAAGGGCGACCTGCGCGCCTGGCTCGATGCCGATCCCACCGCGCTCACACCGGCGGCCGGCCTGCGCCCGGTCGTGCAGGACGCGCTGCTCCCCACGGTCGCCTTCGTCGTCGGCCCGGGCGAACTGCGCTATTTGGCCCAGGTCCGCGGCGTGTACGACCTGCACCAGGTGCCGATGCCCCTCGCCTGGCCGCGCGCGTCGGCCACCGTGCTCCAGCCGCCGGTGCGGCGCATCCTCGAGCGCTTCGACCTCGACTGGCGCACCGTGCAGCGCGACCCGCAGCGCGTTCGCTACGAACTCGCGCTCGCTCGGCACGGGCACGCGGACGCCTTCGCGGCGGCGCTCGCGACCGTCGAGCGCGAAGCGACGACGCTGCTCGAGCGGGTGGACGCCATCGATCCGACGCTGCAGCGCACGGTGCGCAAGGGGCGCGTGCACCTCGAGCAGACCGTGCTCAACCTGCGCGACAAGGCGGCGCACGCCCTCGCGCGCCAGGACGACGAGTTGCAGGGACAGTTCCGCCGGCTCGAAGTTCACCTTCGTCCCAACGGGGGCCTTCAGGAGCGCGTGCTGAGCCCGTTCACGTTCTTCCTGACCCTCGGCGTGGCGCCCGTGCGCGACGCCTTCTTGGCGCTGCCACCCGCCGGCGACCACGCGATCGTGTTCTGAACCGGACGGTGGCGAAGCCACCACACGCGCTACCTGCGGGCGTAGTTCGGCGCGTCCTGCGTGATCGTCACGTCGTGCGGGTGGCCCTCGACCAAGCTCGCCTGGGTGATCGTCACGAAGCGGGCGTCGCGCTGCAGCTCCGCGAGCGTGGCGGTGCCGCAGTACCCCATGGCGCTGCGCAGCCCGCCGATCACCTGGTACACGACGTCCTCGACCGGGCCCTTGTAGGCCACCATCCCCTCGATGCCCTCCGGGACCAGCTTCGTGGCGTGCTCCTGGAAGTAGCGATCGGCGGACCCGCCGGCCATCGCCCCCATGCTTCCCATGCCGCGGTAGGCCTTGTAGCGGCGCCCGTCGCGCAACAGGTCCTCGCCGGGCGCCTCGCTGGTGCCCGCGAGCATCGAGCCCACCATCACCGAGTCCGCCCCCGCCGCGATCGCCTTGGGCACGTCGCCCGAGAACTTGATGCCGCCGTCGGCGATGAGCGGGACCCCCGCCGCCTGAGCGACGTCGGCGACCTCGAAGATGGCGCTCATTTGCGGCACCCCGACGCCGGTGACGACCCGGGTGGTGCAGATCGAGCCGGGCCCGATGCCGACCTTGACCGCGTCGGCACCCAGCTCGATGAGGTCGCGTGCGGCGTCGGCGGTGGCCACGTTGCCGGCGACGACGTCCACCGAGAAGCGCCCTTTGAGGAAGGCGAGCGCGTCCAGGATCCCTTGGCTGTGCCCGTGGGCGCTATCGAGCACCAGCGCGTCGACGCCCGCCTCGACGAGGGCCGACGCGCGCTCTTCGAGGTCGCGGCTGACGCCCACGGCGGCGGCGACCCGCAGCCGGCCGAGCGCGTCCTTGGTCGCGTTCGGGTACGCGAGCTTCTTGGTGATGTCCTTGATCGTGATCAGGCCCGAGAGCCGGAACGCTTCGTCGACCACGAGCAGCTTCTCGACCTTGGTGCCGCGCAGGATCTCGCGCGCCTGCTCGAGGGTGGTGCCGGTGGGCACCGTGATCAGCCCCTCGCTGGTCATCAGCTCGGCGACGCCGCGCGTCATGTCGTCCTCGAAGCGCAGATCGCGGTTGGTGAGGATCCCGAGCAGCGTGCCGTCCGGTCCGACGATCGGCACCCCCGAGATGCGGTACTCCGCCATCAGGCGATCGGCGTCGCCGATCGTGGCGGTGGCCGGAAGCGTGATCGGGTCGACGATCATGCCCGATTCCGAGCGCTTGACCTTGCGCACCATCTCGGCCTGCGCGTCGACCCCGAGCTTCTTGTGGACCACCCCGATGCCGCCTTGGCGGGCCATCGCGATCGCCATGTGGGTCTCGGTGACCGTGTCCATCGCCGCGGAGACGAGCGGGACGTTCAGCGAGACGGTGCGCGAGAAACGGCCGCCGAGCTCCACGTCCGCGGGCAGGACGGCGGAGCGCCGCGGCACCAGGAGGACGTCGTCGAAGGTGAGCGCTTCGCGCAGGATCTTGGGATGGGCGGTCGTTCGCGGTTCGCGGGCAATCGTGGTCATCGCGGGCCTCTCAAAGGTGCACCGGGGCGCTCGTCGCCGGCCACGGGCGGGGGCGGCGGGGGCGGGGGCGGCGGGGGCGCGCACGCCGGCGCCGTCGTTGCGGGCGAGCGTAGCACGGCCTGGGCGCGCTTCCCGAGCGCGCTTCGTCGGGTTCGGTCGCGCGTTCAGGCGGGCGCTGCCCGGCGGCCATGGGCGGGCACGACGGCGACCGAGATCGCGTCGAGCCACGGGGCGGGTAGGCGCACCGCAGCTCCCGAACGGGCGGTCGGTACGTGCACGGTGGTCGCCTCGGCGGCCACCGCCCCGTCCTCGACCCGGACGATCCGGTACCCGATGCGCAGCCGCCGCGACCGCGCTTCTTCGAGCACGACCTCGATCCGAAGCAGGTCGTCGAAGCGCACCGCACGGCGGTAGCGCACGTCGAGGCCGGTCACCGCGAGCGACACGCCCTGCGCGTCCAACTCGCGGTAGCTGAGCCCCAGGTCGCGCAGCCACTCGACGCGGGCGGCTTCGAGCCATACGGCGTACGCCGCGTGGTGGGCCACGCCCATCTGATCGGTCTCGGCGAAGCGGACGCGCAGTTCCATGTGCTCGAGTCTAGCCGCGCGACCGCGGGTCCGGTTCGCCCGGCGGGACGGCGTCGACCCAGGCGAGGGCACGGCGATCGACCTCCGCCATACCGAGGCCGCTCCGCTCCCGAGCGCTCGCCCAGCGAACCTGCGCGTCCGCCGGCGGCGCCGGAGCGGTCCAGACGGTGGCCTCCACGAGCCGGTGGCTGAGCCGGTGCACGAAGCGCCCGAGCTCGCGCCCCCCTGCAGGCGCGTGGTCGCGCCAAGGGGGGCCGTGCAGGCCGGCCCAGGGGCCGGTGTCGGCTCGGCGCTCGACGGCGAGCAGCACCCCGGTCGGCCCCGTGCGCGTGGTCAGCCAGGCGTGCAGCGCCCACGGGCGCGCGGCGGCGCGTGCCCGCGGGCTCGGGTAGCGCTCCGGTGCACCCTCGGCGACAGCTCGGCACGCCGGTCGGAGTGGGCAGGCGCTGCAGGCGGGGCGCCTCGGGGTGCACACGGTCGCGCCCAGCTCGACGAGCGCCTCCGCCACGAAGGCGTCGCCGGGACGCGTCGCACCGTCGAGCAGCAGGTCGGTCAGGCCGCGCGCGACGCGGTCGTCGGTCGGGGTGGGCTCGGCCAGGACGCGCGCACCCACGCGGCGCACGTTGCCGTCGACGGCGACGCCCGGCACGCCGAAGGCCTGAGCCGCGATCGCCGCGGCCGTGTACGGGCCGATGCCCGGCAGCCGCCGCAGCGATGCGGGGTCGGCCGGCAACCGCCCACCGTGCTCGACCACGACGCTGCGCGCCAGCGCGTGGAGCGCCCGCGCGCGCCGGTAGTAGCCGAGCCCGGACCACTCGTGCAGGACGTCGTCGAGTTCGGCCGCCGCCAACGACGCCAGGTCGGGGAAGCGCGCGCGGAAGGCGCCTTCGCGCGCGACGACGGTCTCGATGCGGGTCTGCTGGGCCATCGTCTCCACGACGAGCGTGCGGTACGGGTCGCGCGCCGCCCACCCCGGCCCCGAACGCCAGGGCAGTGGGCGCGCCGCCGCGTCGAACCAGGTTCGCAACGCATCGCGCACGGCAGAAGCCTACCTGGACCCGGCAGCGTCGCCGGTCGCCCCGCGGGCACGACCGAACCGATGCGGCCGTCGTCCGCCGCGGGCGCTTACGAATCATATGCGTTCCGCCCGGTTCGCCGTACGCTGCACCGTCGCATCCGGGGTCCGAAGACGAGTCGTAAGCCGTTGGAATGGACGCCAAAAACAGTGTCCTGAGCGTCGTTTTCACGTGTTCGCCAGGACCTTGACGGCACCTGCGCCCAGCGACTACGATGCCCGGGTTGCGCCGGACGACGGACCCCGTCTCCGCGCTGGACTTACGAAGCGAAACCCAAGGAGGCCCTCATGCCCGCTACCCTGATCGCTACCCCGTACGGAGCCCTCGACGTCGATCCCGCCGTGCTCGCGCTCGGTGAGCTCGTCGTCACGGACGACGGCGTCGAGCTGGAGGTCACCGGCCTCGCGCCGTTGCGCCTCGAACCCGCACCCGAAGAGGCCGAGGACTGGGGCGAGTGAGCGACGCTCCCGGCGCACAGGCGGGTGCGCCGGCGGTCGCACCGCGCATCGCGGTCGTGTACGACCGACTGCGCCCCGAGGAGCGGCTCTTGTTCGAAGCCTTCGAGCGGCGTGGGGTGGCGTTCGAGCCGGTCTACGCCCCGCACGTCGCGTTCGACCTCAGCGGACCCAGCGAGCGGCGCTACGCCGCGGTCCTGGAACGCTGCGTGGCGCAGACGCGCGGCCTCGCGATCGCGCGGCTCTTCGCCGCGACGGGAGCGGCGGTCGTCAACCCGCCGGGCGTGATCGAGGCGTGCGGCGACAAGCTCGCCACGAGCGCCCTCCTCGCGGCCGCTGGGGTCCCGGTGCCGCGCACGGTCGTGGCGTTCGACGCCGAGCACGCCCTCGCCGCGTGCGAGGAGCTCGGGTACCCGGTCGTGCTCAAGCCGGTCGTCGGTTCATGGGGGCGGATGGTCAGCCGCCTCAACGACGCCGACGCGGTAGCGGCGGTGCTCGAGCACAAAGAGGTGCTCGGGGGGCCGAGCCACCAGGTCGTCTACCTGCAGCAGTACCTGGCGAAGCCGGGGCGCGACCTGCGCGCGTTCGTGATCGGCGACCGGGTGGTGGCGGCGATCTACCGGACCAGCGATCACTGGATCACGAACACCGCGCGCGGGGCGCAGGCGTCGAACTGCCCGGTGACCGCCGAGCTCGAAGCGGTCGCGCTGCGCGCCGCGCGCGCGGTCGGAGGCGGGGTCTTGGCGGTCGACCTGGCCGAGACCGACGACGGGCTGGTCGTCATCGAGGTGAACCACACGATGGAGTTCCGGAACTCGGTCGCCACGACCGGGGTGGACCTTCCCGGGCTGGTGGTCGACCACGTCGCGGCGGTCGCCGCTGCGGTCGACGCCGCCGCCGCCGATGCCGCACCGACGACCGGCGCGACCGCTACGGCCGCCGTCCCGACCCCCGCGGTAGCCTGAGCGGCATGAGCGAACGACGCACCGTCGCGATCGTCGGCGCCAGCGGCTACGCCGGCGGCGAGTTCTTGCGCCTGGCGCTCGGGCACCCGCACCTCGAGGTGACCCAGGTGACCAGCGAACGCCATGCGGGGCTCCCGGTCGGCCTCGTCCATCCGAACCTGCGCGGCTCCACCCGCCTCCGCTTCCGGACCCTCGACGAGCTCGAGGACGCCGACGTCGTGGTCGCGGGCTTGCCGCACGGCCTGCTGGCCGGGCGGGTCGACGCGCTGCTCGCGCGCGCGGCCGTGCTGATCGACCTCTCTGCCGACTTCCGGTTGCGCGACGCGGCCGCGTTCGAGCGGACGTACGGCGGACCGCACCCGAACCCCGACCGGCTCGCCGAGTTCGTGTACGCGAACCCCGAACTGGACCGCACCCGCCCGCGCCCCGAGCTCCCGGGCGCCACCCGTTTGGCGGGGTGCGGATGCGTCGCCACCGCGACCATCCTCGCCCTGTTGCCGCTCGTGCGCGGCGGGCTGATGGCGCGCCAGGACGTGATCGTCGAGGCGAAGGTCGGTTCGTCCGCGGCCGGGCACGAGCCGGGACCGGCGAGCCACCACCCCGAGCGCGCGGGCGTGGTGCGCACGTACGCCCCGGTCGGCCACCGCCACGAGGCCGAGGTGCGCCAAGCGTTCCCGGGGGTCGCGCCGCACCTCACCGCCACGGCGGTGGAGCGTGTGCGCGGCATCCAGGTGACCGCGCACACCTGGCTCCACGACGGCAGCAGCGAGCGCGACGTGCAGGCCGCACTGGCCGACGCGTACGCCGACGAACCGTTCGTGCGGATCGTGTCGGCACGCAAAGGGATCCACCGGGTGCCCGACCCCAAGGGGCTCGACGGGACCAACTGGTGCGACGTCGGCTTCGCCCTCGACCGCGACAGCGGGCGCCTGGTGATGATGGCGGCCATCGACAACCTGGTCAAGGGGACCGCCGGGCACGCCGTCCAGGCGCTCAACGTGGCGATGGGCTGGGAGGAGCGGGCGGGCCTCGGGTTCCCCGGCCTGCACCCGTGAACCGGACCGTCGCCGGTCCACGCGTCGTCGCGCGCGCGGACGCGGCGCAGGCGCTCTTGGGCCACCACCTTCGGCGGGCGCCGCTCGCGGAGGTCGTCGAGCGCCTGGGCACGGTGCAGGTCGACCCGCTGGCGCCGATGGGGCGCAACCACGACCTGGTCCTGCAAGCGCGCGTCGACGGGTACCGCGTCGACGGTTGGCACGTCCCAGCCTACGTCGATCGGCGCTGGCTCGACGGGTGGGACAAACAGGCGTGCTTGACGCTCGCCGAGGATTGGCCGGCGCGGCGGTTGTTCTTCGAGCGCTTCGCGGAGCGCTGGCGGCCGTTCCTCGACGAGCACGCCGACGCCGTGCGCGCGACGCTCGCACGCCTCGAGCGGGGCGGCCCGAGCACGACGCTCGGGTTCGACGACGCGGCGCGCGACGACCTGCGCGGCAGCTGGTACGGGCCACGGCTGGTCAAGCACGTGCTGCGTGCTCTGTGGGACACGGGTCGGGTGGTGACCGTCGGCCGCGAGGGCGGTCGGCACGTGTACGACGTCGCGGAGCGCGGGCTCCCCGAGCGGGCACGGCGCGCGCCGGCGCTGTCCGACGCGGCTGCGCTCGATCGCCTGGTGCGGCGGCGGGTGCAGGCGGCCGGTGCGCTGCGCGTGGCGGCCGACGCGAGCACGTGGACGCTGCCGGGCGGTGCGGGCGGGCGCCGCGCGGCCTTGGCGCGGGCCTTCGCCGAGGGCGGGCTCGAGGCCTGGGACGTGGACGGCGAGGCGTACGCCGCGCTGGCGGGGCTCCTCGAGCGGGCGCCGGCGGTCGATCACGACGTCGCCCGGGTGCTGGCGCCGCTCGACGCCCTGCTCTGGGATCGCCGGGGCGTGGCCGAGCTCTTCGGCTTCGAGTACGTCTGGGAGGTCTACAAGCCCGCATCCGAGCGGCGTTGGGGGTACTACGTCGTCCCGGTCGTCGTGGGCGAGCGCTTCGTGGCGCGCTTCGATGCGCGGCTGGTAGGGAAGCGCCTGGACGTGCACGGCTGGTGGTGGGAAGCGGGCGCCGACGGTCGCAGCCTCGGGGTCGCGGCCGCCCTGGAGGCGGGGTTGGCGCGCTTCCTCGCGTACCTCGGCGCCAAGTCGGTGGCCCTCCCGACGGGGCTCGACCGCCGGATTCGCTCGATCTGGTCCGCGGCCGTGCGCGGCGCGGCGGCGTGGGCGCCCGCGCCGATGGGGCGCGCGTGATCGTCGTCAAGGTCGGCGGGGCGGAGGGGGTCGACCTCGACGCCGTCGCGGCCGACGTCGCGGCGCTCTGGGCCGAGGGGTCGCCGGTCGTGCTGGTGCACGGCGGCAGCGCGGAGACGAACCGCGTCGCCGAGGCGCTCGGCCACCCGCCGCGCTTCGTCACCAGCCCGAGCGGCCACGTCAGCCGGTACACGGACCGCGCCACCCTCGAGGTGTTCGAGATGGTCTACGCCGGCAAGGTCAACAAGGGGATCGTCGAGCGCCTGCAGCGGCTCGGCGCGCCGGCGGTGGGGCTCTCGGGGCTCGACGGCCGGCTGTTCGAGGGGCGCCACAAGAAGAGCGTGCGCAGCGTCGAGGGCGGTCGCACGCTCGTGCTGCACGGCGACCACACGGGCACCGTCGACCGGGTCAACACCCATCTGCTGCGCTTGTTGCTGGACGGCGGCTACCTCCCGGTCCTCACCCCGCCAGGCGCCTCCACCGAGGGGGTGGCGATCAACGTCGACGGCGACCGGGCGGCGGCGGCGGTCGCCGTCGCGCTCGAGGCCGAAGCGCTGCTGCTGCTCTCGAACGTCCCGGGCCTGCTCGCCCGCTTCCCCGACCCCGATTCGCTGATCGGCCGCGTGCCCGCCGACGACGTCGAGGCCTTCCTCGAGGTGGCGCAGGGGCGCATGAAGAAGAAGGTGCTGGGCGCGGCCGAAGCCGTCGCGGGCGGGGTGCGGCGCGTGGTGCTGGGCGACGCCCGGCTGCCGTCCCCCGTGCGCGCGGCGCTCGCCGGCCGCGGTACCGTGATCGACTGAACGCACCTGGATCCGACCCACCGGCGCGCCGCGCGCGACCGCACCCGAGGAGCCCGACATGGCGACCCACACCGAACCGACCCCGACCCCGACTTCGACCGAAGCCCTGCTCGCCCGCGACGCCCGCCACGCGTCCGGGTTGTGGTCGCCCGACGTCGCCTTCGTGCGCGGCGAGGGGTCCTGGCTGTGGGACGCCGACGGCAAGCGCTACCTCGACGGCCTGGCGGGCATCGCGGTCGCAAGCGTCGGGCACGCCAACGAGCGGCTCGCCGACGCGATCGCGGCGCAGGCGCGGCGCCTGATCGTGTGCCCGCAGAACCTCGCGAACGACGCGCGCACCGAGTTCGTCGAGGCGCTGTTCGCCCACCTTCCGGCCCCGCTCGAGCGCGTCTTCCTGGTGAGCTCCGGGGCCGAAGCGAACGAGGCCGCCCTCAAGTGGGCGATGGCGAAGACCGGCCGGCGCCGGATCGTGGTGGCCAAGCGCGGCTTCGCCGGGCGGACGCTCGGTGCACTGGCGATGACCTGGGAGGCCAAGTACCGAGAGCCCTTCGAACCGCTGCCGATCCCGGTCGACTGGGTGCGCTACGACGACGTGGCCGAGCTCGAAGCGGCCGTCACCGACGAGACCGCCATGATCTGGCTCGAGCCGGTCCAAGGCGAGGGGGGCGTGCACCCCGCCAGCACCGCGTACCTGCAGCGCGCCCGTGAGCTCGCCGATGCCCACGGGGCGCTGCTCGGCTTCGACGAGATCCAGTGCGGCGTCGGGCGCACCGGCCGCTTCCTGGCCAGCGAGCACGCCGGGGTCGTCCCGGACCTGGTGGTGCTCGCGAAGGGGCTGGCGGGTGGCGTGCCCATCGGGGCCCTCGTGATGACCGACGCGGTAGCCCGCGCCATGCCCGCCGGTGGCCACGGCACCACGTTCGGTGGCAACCCGCTGGCGGCCGCGGCCGGTCTCGCCGTGCTCCAGGAACTCGACGCGCACGACCTCATCGCCCACGCAGCCGCGATGGGCGCACGCTTCCGCGCCGGCATCGAGGCGCTCGGCAGCGAGCGCGTGCGCGAGGTCCGCGGGCTCGGCCTGCTCTTGGGTATCGAGCTCAAGGAGAAGGCGGCCCCGATCATCGCGGCCTTGCGCGCCGAGGGCTTGCTGACCATCAACGCGGGCGCCACGGTGATCCGCTTCGTGCCGCCGCTGGTCATCACCGAGGCGCAGATCGACGAGGCGGTGGCGATCTTCGGTCGCGTGCTGCGCGGGTGACGGGCGCGCAGCGCTTCGATCTCGCGACGCGCGACGGGGCGCGGGCGCTCCTGGAGGCGGTCGTGCGCACGCCGAGCGTCAGCGGCGAGGAGGCTGCGGTGGCCCGCCTGCTGGTCGGCGCGCTCGCACCGCACGTGGACCGGGCGTGGGTCGACGAGGCCGGCAACGCGCGCGCACACACCGGGACGGGCGCCCACACCCTGCTGTTCCTGGGGCATCTCGACACGGTGCCCGGCGTCGTTCCCGTCCGCGTCGAGGGCGACGTGCTGTACGGGCGCGGCAGCGTCGACGCCAAGGGGAGCGCGGTGGCGGCGGCGGTCGCGCTCGCGCGCGCTCCGGCGGCCGTTCGGGCGGCGTGGACGCTGCGCTGGGCGGGGGCGGTGGAGGAGGAGGTGGCGAGCAGCCGCGGCGCGCGCCACCTGCTGGCGACGCTCGTGCCCCCGGATCTGCTCGTGGTGGGGGAGCCGAGCGGGTCGGACGCGGTGACGATCGGCTACAAGGGTCGCTTGCGGGTGCGCCTCGAGGCGCGCCGCACCCTCGTGCACAGCGCGCGCGAAGATGCGACGGCCGCCGAGTCGCTCGTCGCGGCGTGGGCGCGCGTCCGCACCTGGACCGACGCGGTCAACGCCGCGGGGCCGGAGGCCGGTCCGTTCGGGCGTCTGCAGGTGGCGCTGCTCGGCCTCGCCAGCGACGGCGATGGGCTCGTGGAGCGGGCGACGGCCGAGCTCGGCTTCCGGCTACCGCTCGCTTGGCCCCCCGATCGCTTGCGCGCGGCGCTCGCCGACCTGGAGCTCGGCGACGGCGTGGCGATCCGGGCCGACGCGGGCGAGGTCCCGGTTCGTGGCGATCGCGACGGGGTTTTGGCGCGCGCGTTCCGCGTCGCGATCCGCGGGGCCGGCCTGCGACCGGGGATCAAGGTCAAGACGGGCACCAGCGACTGGAACGTCGTGGCGCCCGCCTGGACCGTCGATGCGCTGGCGTACGGCCCGGGCGACGCGGCGCTCGACCACACGCCGAACGAGCACCTGCCGCTGATCGAGTTCGATCGCGCGGTGGAGGTGCTCGAGTCGGTCCTGGTGCTTCTAGCGGACGTCGAACCGAAGGTTCAGAGGCCGGACAGGTCGTAGTTCTTCTTGATGAACGGCGTCCACTTCTCGGGCATGTCCTCTTCCGTGAAGATCGCCTCGACGGGGCACGCGGGTACGCAGGCGCCGCAGTCGATGCACTCTTCGGGGTGGATGTAGAACTGGTCGTCGGCTTCGTAGATGCATTCGACGGGGCAGACGTCGACGCAGGCCTGGTCTTTGACCCCGATGCAGGGTTCGGCAATGATGTGGGGCACGAGGCTCCCTCCTAAACATGGTGCGATGCGCGCTTCCCAGGTGCCATCGCTTTAACTGGCACCGACGGGACCACGCACAAGGCATCATTACGAACGCGTGCTCGTGCGTCAAGGGCCGTGCGCCGCATTCGCGTCGTGCTGGACGAGGTCGGCCACCTGTGGTGCGGTGGACTTCACCGACCCTGCGGCGGGTCTTCCGTTAAACTAGCGCACCATGCTGATCCTAGAACGCGTCGCCTTGGAGTTGCTCGAGTACAAGATCGACGCGTTGGCGAACCGCCGCGAGTACCGCGGTGGTGTGGCGGCGCTGTGGGAGCTCCACCGCGTCGTCGATCGTGGGGTCGCTCGGCTCGACGCGGACGAGCGCGGGCGCTTCGACGAGGTGGCGCGGCGGTTGCGCGCGCTGGCCGAACTGCCGACCCGCGGAGGTGGGCGTCGCGCCGATCTCGACGCGTTGACGCTCATGCCCGACGGCGGCGGGATGCTCACGCCCGCTGGCGCCATTGACGGCAACGGCGGCGAGGCCCTGCTCGAGACCGACACGCCCGCCCCCGTCGAGCTCTCGCGCGAAGCCCGCGAGGAGCAGCGCGCGCTGCAACACCTCGCCGAGCGCGTCGGGCGTGAGGAGTTGGACGACCTGGTCGGTCGCTTGGCCGCTGCCTGGCGGGCGGAGCGCGATCGGATCACGCCGCGGCTGGTGTACGCCACGGTCCGCAACCTGCAGCGCCATGTCGGGGCCGTCGAGGCCACGCACGCGGCGTCGGCGCGTTCGTTCAAGGTCGTCGAGCCGATCCCCGAGCGGCGCGACCCGCTGATCTCGCTGTCCGACCTCGACAGCTTGGCGGAGGTCGGGCGGGACCTGGTCGAGCTGATCCTGACGCTCGGTCGGCCCGACGGGCGCTTCCCGCAGCTGGGCGTACCCGAAGCCCAAGCGCTCGACTTCGTCCGGCAGGTCGCGTTGCGTGTGGCCCAAGACCCTCATGCTGGCAAGCTCTCGTCGCTCGAGCGCAAGGGGCCGACGACGAGCGAGTTGCGCACGGCGATCCAGGAGCTCGCCAAGGAGCGCTTGCCGGAGGCGCAGCGATCGGTCCTGCGCAACGACCTCGAAGCCCGTCTGAACGAAGCGCTCTCGTTCGAGCGCCAGCAGCGGAAGTCGTTCCAGCGCGACGCCGAGCGGAACGTCGAGGCGATCCAGTTGCTGTTCGAGCGCCTGGAGGCGCATCTTCCGGCGCGCGTCGGCGGCGGTGCCGCGCCGCGCCGCCTCGCCGGCGGGGTGCTGTTCGCGGTCTCGCCCGCCCTCCGTTGGGAGCGCGTACCGCGTGGTGCCGAGGCGCTCACGCTGCGGATGGTCGGCCCGGTGCGCTTCACGCTCGGAGGTCACGTGATCGCCGTCATGGGCTCGGGCGACAGCCGCACGCTGTTCGTGGACGACGAGGCGCACCCGCTGGAAGCGTCGATGGTGGTGCCTGTGGGCCGCGGCGAGGTGCGGGTCGAACGCGAAGGCGAGTACGTGCACGTCCGTTGGCGCGACGGTGGCCGTTCGGCCGCCGCACGCCTGGCGGAGGCCCTCGCCGTCGCCCACGTGGCGACCCACGAGCGCCACGCCGCGCTTTTGACGGTGCTCGGCGCGATCGCCAACGTGGCGGGCGGCGCTCCCACCGACGTGGTCGCCCGCGCGCTGCAGGCGGCCACCGCGGTGACGGCTGGCGCTCCGAACCGGCGCCAGGCGCTCGAGGGGTTGGTGCGGGGGGCGGCCAAGGCGACGGGTACCGATCTGGAGGACAACGTGGTTCTGGGCCTCGTGCAGCGGATGCAGACGGCGATGAGCGTGGAGCCTGGCGACCTGGCGGCTCTGCTCGAGCGCGAGGAGCTCGCGGACGGCGTCGCGTGCGCGGTCGGCGAGGAGCCCGTCACGGCCGACGTCGGCCCGCTCCGGCTCACCGTGCGGCGCTACCGCGGTCGCGGTCGCGGTGCGTCCGAACAGTTGGTCGTGATGCTCCCAGGTCAGGTGGTGGGTGCCTTCAGCACGATCGCCGTCGAGTCGGTGCCGGGCGGTGTGCTCGTGGCCGCCACCGGCGAGGGTGAGGTCGCGCTGCTGCTGCTCCGCGACCGGACGCTCAGAGCGAAGGCGCCCGCGTGACCGGCGACGCGCCCAAGGTCGTGGACGCCGCCGCCGTGGCCGCCGCGGTCGCCGCCGCGCCCGGCTGGCGGCAAGCCGAGGACGGCGCGCTCGTGTTCGAGCACGAGTTCGCGTCCGTGGCCGAAGCGGTGGGGTTCCTGGTGTCGGTCGCGCTCCACGCGGAGCGGCACGGCCATCATCCGGAGACCGCCTGGACCTATCGCGACGTCGCCCTGCGGCTCATCACCCACGACGCCGGCGACCGCGTGACGCAGCGCGACCTGGCGTTGCTCGAAGACCTCGCTGCGCTCTCGCGCTGAGCCCGCGCAGGGCGATCGCGACGGCTGCTCAATCCGGAGGGTCGGAGGGGTCCGTCGGTTCGGCGTCTTCGGCCGGTGCCTCGTTCGGCTGGGCTGGTGGCGTCGGTTCGGCGTCTTCGGCCGGCGCGTCGTTCGGCTGGGCTGGTGGCGTCGGTTCGGCGCCCTCGGCCGGTGGCGCGATTGGCTGGGCGGGCACGCCCGGTTCGGTGTCCTCCATCGGTGCGGTGCCCTCGGCTGGTGCGTCGCCGGTGCTCGGGGCGGTCTCGAACGTGTACCGCTCGCGCAGCAGGTCGAGGTCGGCGTTGCTGACGACGCCGTCGCCGTCGAGGTCCTCGGGGAGGTTGATCCCCTGTCGGCCGTACGCGGCGGCCAAGCGCAGCAGGTCCTCGAAGTCGACGCGGCCGTCGCCGTCGAGGTCGCCCGGGACGTCGGGCCGCGCCGCCCGGAGCGCGGCGACGTCGACCGTGCTCGGCACGCGCGGCGCCACGCCGTCGATCCGCGGGTCGAGGGCGCCGACGCCCGGCACGCCGCCCAACACCACGCCGAACGCCGGCACGAGCGCCGCGCGCACCCCGTCTCGGTTCGGGTGGACGAGCACGTCGTAGCTGCCGGCGTCGGGCCGCACGACGACGAGCACGATCGCGTCCGGTCCCAGGCGGTCGGGGTCGCCGTAGCGCACGACGACGGTCCGGTCGGTGCCTTCGACGTCGGCCCCCGCCGCGCTCCAGTCCGCCAGAACGGCCTCGACGTGATCGATCAACACGAGCGGGCCACCGCTCGGATCGACGCGCAGGTCCCATGCGGCCGCCCAGGAGGCGCACGTGAGCGCGAGCACGGCGACCGTTGCGGCGACGGCCCTCATGGCGCCCCCCCTTCGAGCTCACGGAAGGCAGCGTCGATAGCGTCGAAGAGCAGCGTGTCCGGCGCCGTCGAGCCATCGAGCTGCGGCCGGCCGCCGGCGCCGATGCCCAGCGTCCGGCCGTCGGTGCCGTGCCAGGCGCCGTCGGTCGCCCGCCACAGCCCTTGGTCGATGCCGACGATCGGCACCGCCAAGCCGTCATCGAGCGAGCGCAACCACAAGATCACGCGTTCGTCGACCGTGAACGCGGGCGTCCCTGCGACGATCAGCGTCGGCGCGCCGGGGGCGCGTCCGCCCCAGAGGGCGACGCGGACCTCGCTCGGACCGTCGTCGGCGGCGCGGCCCTCGCGCCGCCACCAGCGCTCCACCTCGAGGGTGAGCAGCGTCCAGGGTTCGCCGTCGCGGACTTCGACGTCGACGAACGCGACGCGGCCGACGAACGCTTCGCGGGTGGCGTCGAGCCGCTCCGGCAGGTCGAGCGCGCGCCAACCGCCCGCCGTCGCGGTGGCGGCCGCCGCCACCAGCAGGGTCGCGAGCAGCGCGCGGATCGCACGGGACGCGGTGGTGCGCCGGATGCCGCGCGCCCTCATGGGGTCCCCTCCGGTGCGTCGCCCGGCGGGTCCACGGCGTCGCTTGGCGGGTCCACGGCGTCGCTCGGCGGGTCCAAGGCGTCGCTCGGCGTCGTCGGGGTTGCGGCGCTCGGCGGCGCCGTCGCGCTCCGCGGCGCACCTTCTCGCCGCTCGCTGACGGCCTCGCCCCCCGAGTAACGCGACGTAGCGACGACGAGCACGCTCGCCCGCGCCGGCGGGTCCACGGGCACGAGCGTCCAACGGGCGACGTCGAAGGCGCCGTCGCGCGCTGCGCCGAGCGCCGCGACGTCCAGGAACAGCACGCCCGGCTCGGCGTGCGCGAAGGCGACCGTGCGCCCGTCGACCGCGGTCGGTGCGCCCTCGAGCGTGAACCGGTCCGCGTCCCACCGGATCACGAGCCGTGCTCCGAGCCAACCGCGGGCGTCCTCGACGCGGGCGACGAGGCGGAGCGGGCCGCGGACCTCGGTCGCGGGCGTGGCCACGCGCACGACGGGCGTGGGCAGCGGTCGCACCACGAGTTCGAGTTCGAGCAGCGCTTGCGACAGGTTGCCGTCGCTGATTTCGATGGTGAAGCGAGATCGACCGGGTTCGGTCGGGGTCCCGACGATGCGGCCCCCTTCGAGCCGCAGCCCTTCCGGCAGTTCGCCCGCGGCGAGCTCGAACCGGTAGGGCCGGAGGCCGCCGGTGGGGCGCAGCGCGCCGTCGAAGGCCTCGCCCGCGAACGCCTCGCCCCAGGACGGTCGCAGGAGGCGCAGCGGTTCGGCGGGTGCGGCCAGCTGCTCGGCGCATCCCGCGAGCAAGAGCACGAGCGCGAGCGCCGGCGCGAGAACGCGGTACCGACGGCTCGCTCGCAGCGCGCTCATCCGGTGGTCCACCAGGCGTACCCGTACGGAGGCAGGTCGAGCGTCAGGCACCCGCGATCGAGCGCACCGTCGTGGCGCGTGGCGCCGTCCGACCAGACGCAGCGCCAGGGACCGTCGACCGGCGCGGTGACCCGCACGGTGGCGTTCGCGTCGGCGAGGTTGTGCACCGCCAGGACCTGGGCTCCCTCCCCCACGTGGTGGACCGCGAGGACGCGCGGGTCGCCGGCGTCGAGCACGGCGAACCGGCCACCGGGCGCCAGCGCCGGCAGGGTGCGGCGCGTGGCGACGAGGCGGCGTACCCAGTGGAGGAAGCTGTCCGGGTCGCGCTCCTGGGCGGCCACGTTCGCGCTGTGGAAGCCGCCAGGGCCGTCCGCGACGGGTGGCTGGTACGGGGCCGGATGGTCGGTGAATCCGACGCCCGGGGCGTCGGTCCACGCCATCGGCGTGCGCACCCCGTGCCGGTCGGGGAGCGCCACGTCGTCGCCCATGCCGATCTCGTCACCGTAGTAGAGGATGGGCGTTCCGGGGAGCGTCATCAACAGACCGTGCATCACCTCGAGTTTACGGCGGTCGAAGCCGAGCAGCGGCGCCAGGCGCCGTCGGATGCCGACGTTGAGCCGCATCCGACGCTCGGGGGCGTAGGCGGCGTACATCAGCGCGCGCTCCTCTTCGGTCACCATCTCCAAGGTCAGCTCGTCGTGGTTGCGCAAGAACACCACCCAGCGGCCGCCCTCGGGCGGTGCGGGGGTGCGCTCCAGGATCCACCGGATGGAGTCCGCATGGCCTTCGGCGAGCGCGCGGTAGAGCCGCGGCATCACGGGGAAGTGGAACAGGTACGCCATCTCGTCGTGGCCGTCGCCGAAGTACGGGAGCGTGTCGACGGGCCACTGGTTCACCTCGCCGAGGACGAACGCGTCGGGGGCGACGCGGTCGATCAGCGCTCGCACCTCCTTGAGGAACGCGTGCGTCTCGGGGAGGTTCTCGCTGTTCGTCTCCTCGCGCTCATAGAGGTACGGGATCGCGTCGAGCCGGAAGCCGTCGACGCCCAACTCGAGCCAGTAGCGCACGGTGTCGAGCATCTCGGCGCGCACGTCCGGGTGGTCGTAGTTGAGGTCGGGCTGGTGGCCGAAGAAGCGGTGCCAGTAGTACTGCCCGCGCACCGGGTCGAAGGTCCAGTTCGACGTCTCGCTGTCGGTGAAGATGATGCGCGTTCCGGAGTAGCGCGTCGGGTCGTCGGTCCAGACGTACCAATCGTCCTTGCCGTCCTCGCGGCGGCGCGACGCCTGGAACCACGGGTGGTCTTCGCTGGTGTGGTTGAGGATCAGATCCGTGATCACCTTGAGCCCGCGGGCGTGGGCGGCGTCGAGCAGCGCCTGCAGGTCGTCGAGGTTCCCGTAATCGGGATGCACGCCGCGGAAGTCCGCGACGTCGTAGCCGTCGTCGCGCAGCGGCGAGGGCGAGATCGGCAGCAGCCACAGGACGTCGACGCCGAGCGAGGCGACGTGGTCCAGCTTCTCGATGACGCCGCGCAGGTCGCCGTGTCCGTCGCCGTTCGCGTCGCGGAAGGCGCGCACGTAGAGTTCGTAGAGCACGAGGTCGCGACGGGTCGTCATGGAGCCTCCAGATGTCGCCATGGTACCCGTCGGGTTCCGTCTACGGGGCCGTCGGTCGGCCGCGGCGGCCCGGAAGCGCGTGGTAGATTGTCGCATCGATCCTGACGTCCGCCCCCACCGGTTCTGCACCCCATGGCCCGTGCAGGGTCCTGTGCGCGCCTTCCACGTCGCGCTCGAGGCACGGCGTCGGTACGACGTCGACGCGGCGTGGGTGACGTTGCGTGGCGATCTGATGCTCGCCGATCCCGATCGCGCCGCGCGCGTCGCGGCCCGGGTCGCGCTCGATCCCGATCCGGAGGCCCCGGCGTTGCGCGCCGCCGACCTCTACGCGGGCGCGCTGCTCGAGGAAGTGTTCCATCTCGTCATCGCGCGCTACCTGCAGACGGTCGACGCCGGCCTGTTCGCCGACCTCGAACGGCGAGCGCGCGCTTGGATGGGGGCGGACTTCGACGCCACGCTCGTCGCCTTCGTCGAGCGCTACCCGCCGCCCGACGTCGCTGCCGGCACCGCCGCCGAGGCGGCGCTGCGGCGAAGCGTCGACGGCGTGTCCGGCGCGCACGTGGCGATCGAAGAGGCGTGGACCTGTTGGCTGGCCAACGCCAACCCGGCGCTCGAGGGCGCGCGGCCGCTGGTCGACGTCGCGCCGCTCGCCGCGCGCGTGCCCTTCGAAGCCCTGATCGGCTCGGTCCGCGGCCATCTCGCGGACCGTCCCGGGCTCCCCGGGCGGCCCGGCGTGTCGCTCTTCGACTTCTTGTTGGAGCCGGCGCGCGCTCACCCCGACGACCTCGAGGCACAGCTCCAGTACGTGTATCGCGCGTGGGGCTCGGTGCTCGGCGACGACTTCCGGAGGCTGCTCGCGCGGCTCCTGGACGCGCTCGCGAGCGTCCGGGAGGCGAACGTGGCGCGCGGTGGCGGGGTCGGGCGCCCGCCCGCGCCCGGTCGCGCCGATCTGCGCTCCGGCGAGGACGAGGCCGAGCGCTTCAGCCCCGATGGCGACTGGATGCCCAAGGTCGTCATGGTCGCCAAGAGCACGTACGTCTGGCTCGAGCAGCTGGCGCGCGACTACGGCGGTGCGGTGGCTCGGCTCGACGAGGTGCCCGATGCGGCCTTGGCCGAGTTCGCCCGCAAGGGCGTCAACGCCCTGTGGCTGATCGGCGTCTGGCAGCGCAGCGAAGCGTCGCGCCGGATCAAGCACCTGCGCGGCCAGCACGACGCGGTGGCGTCGGCGTACGCGCTCGAGGATTACGTGATCGCCCACGACCTCGGTGGCGAGCCGGCCTTCGAGGCGCTCAAGACGCGCGCTGCCCGGCATGGGATCCGCATGGCGACCGACATGGTGCCCAACCACGTGGGCATCGATGGACGCTGGGTGGTCGAACACCCCGAGCGCTTCGTGCAGCTGCCGCACCCGCCGTACCCGGGGTACACCTTCACCGGGCCCGATCTGTCGGGCGACCCGCGGGTCGAGATCCGGATCGAGGACCACTACTACGACGGCAGCGACGCAGCGGTCGTGTTCGAGCGCCGCGACACCGCGACCGGCGAAGTTCGGTACGTCTACCACGGCAACGACGGCACCACGATGCCGTGGAACGACACCGCGCAGCTCGACTACCTGCGCGCCGACGTCCGCGAGGCGGTGGTGCGCACGATCGTCGAGGTAGCGCGCCGTTCTCCGATCATCCGCTTCGACGCCGCGATGACGCTCGCGAAGCGCCACGTGCGGCGGCTGTGGTTCCCGCCGCCGGGCGAGGGGGGCGGCGTGCCCTCGCGCGGGCGCTTCGGTGCGATGACGGACGAGGAGTTCGAGGCCGCGGTGGGCGGCGAGTTCTGGCGCACGGTCGTCGAGCGCGTGGCGGCCGAGGTCCCCGACACGCTGCTGCTCGCCGAGGCTTTCTGGATGATGGAGAGCTACTTCGTGCGGTCGTTGGGCATGCATCGCGTGTACAACAGCGCGTTCATGCACATGATGCGCGACGAGGACAACGCGGGCTACCGGCGCATCCTCAAGGAGCTGCTCGAGTTCGATCCCCGCGTGCTGCAGCGCTACGTCAACTTCATGAACAACCCCGACGAGGAGTCGGCCCGGGATCAGTTCGGCGACGGCGACCGCTACTTCGCGGTCGTGACGCTGCTGGCCACCATGCCCGGGCTGCCGATGATCGGCCACGGTCAGTTCGAGGGGTACCGCGAGAAGTACGGGATGGAGTTCCGGCGCGCCAAGCGCGACGAGCGCCCCGAGGGCTGGCTCCTCGAGCGCCACGATCGCGAGCTCGTCCCGGTGCTCCGGCACCGGGCAGCGTTCGCCGGTGCCGAGGCGTTCCGCCTGTACGACGCCGTCGCCGACGACGGGGCGGTGCTCGAAGACGTCTACGCGTACACGAACGACGCCGGCGGGGGCCGGTCGCTGGTGATCGTCAACCACCGCTACCCGCGATCGACCGGAACCGTCGAGCGATCGACCCCGTTCGTGCCGCAAGCCGGGGCCGCGGCGCGCACGGTCTCGGTCGCGGAAGCGCTCGGCTTGGCGGGCGGCGAGGGGCGGTTCGTCCTCGCGCGCGACCTGGCGCGCGGCGTGACCGTCGTGCGCGCCGCGGACGAGGTCGTGCGCGGCGGATGGCGCTTCGACCTCGAGGGCTTCGGGCGCCGGGTGTACGTCGACCTGCACGAACGGCACGACCCGGACGGCTCGCTCGCGCGGATCGCGGCGACGCACGGCGACGCCGGTGTGGCTTCGCTCGACGACGCGCTCGACGAGCTTCGCTGGGGACCGGCCTACGCGGCGCTCGACGCGGCGGTGGCGGCGTGGTTGGCGGGCACGCCGATGGCCGAAGCGTGGACGACGTTCGTCGACGTGGTCGAACAGCGTGCGGGCGCCGCAGCGCACGTACCGGCGCCGACGACGGCGTCGCGGTCGCGGCAGCGGACCGCCGCGGCTGCGAGCCCCGAGGGCGCCGTGGCCGCTGCGTACGCCTTCTTGATCGGTCATCTGCCCGACGCTCCTGGCACCTGGCGGCGGGGGCGCTTCGGTCGCGCGCTCGAACGGCGCCTGGCGCGCAGCGGCGTCGCCGACGCGGCCGCCTGGGCTGCGGCCGCCCACGCGGCGCTCGCCGCCGCGACCGGCGCTGGCCGACCGACGACCGCGGCGACCACGATCGACCGGTGGTGCGGTGAAGCGGCCGCCCTCGCCGCCCTCGGCGTCCACGAGCACGCGGGCGTGCGCTGGCTCCGCGCCGAGGGGCTGGAGACGCTCGCCGACGTGGCGGTCGTGGTCGGTCGCTGGCGCTCGCCCGGCGCCGGCAACGCCAGCGCTTGGCGCGCCTGGAGGCGTTCCCTGGACGCGTCGGTGCGCGCCGCAGGGTTCGACGTCGACGCCTGGTGCGCCGCGGCGCGAACGGCGGTGGGTGCGCGCGGGGGTTCGATGGCGCGGTCTCGTGCGCGCATCGGCGAGGAACGCGCCATCGTCACGGGCGCGATCAAGACGCGGGCCACCGCGAAGCGCGCGACCAAGACGCGGGCCACCGGGAAGCGCGCGACCGAGAAGCGGGCGACCGAGAAGCGGGCGACCGAGAAGCGCGCCACCAAGAGCCGCGCGGCCAAGACGCCCAAGCGCTGAGGCCCTCAGCGAGGGAGGTCGGCCGCGGTCGCGATCCGCCGGCGCGCCAGGTGCGTGAGCGCTAGCGCCAACGCGTCGCTCGCGTGGTGCCCCCGCGCCGCACCTGCCGGTGTCGCACCGAGCAGCGCCCGCACCATGAACGCGACCTGGCTCTTGTCGGCGCGACCGCTCCCGACGAGCGTCTGCTTGACCTCGAGCGGGCCGTACTCGAACACCGGCACGTCGCGTTGATGGGCCGCGAGGCGCACCATGCCCACGGCCTGACCCACCTTGAAGGCGGCTTCGCGCTGCCGATGGAAGAACTGACCCTCGAGCGCCAACGCATGCGGGTGCAGCCGGTCGATCGCCGCGAGCGTCGCCGCGTGGAGGCGCGCGAGGCGCACCCCCTCCCCCTCGCTGGGCAGGGTGCGCACCAGCTCGGCGAAGACGAGCCGAGGGTCGCGACCGCGCTCCGCCACGCCACCGATCCCCAAGTGCGCCAATCCGGGGTCGATGCCGAGCACCCGGTGCTCGTCGGCGCCTGGGTTGGTGATGGTCCGGGGCACGGGGCATGGTACCTGGCGCCACCTGCGGGCACGGGGCAGCGCGCCGCCACACGACGTCGGAGGCCGGACGCACATAGGCGCCCGGCCTCCGACGGGGAACGCGGCGACGCCCGCGCCGCCGCTTCGATCAGTACTCGGCCAAGTACGCGTCGAGCTCCCAGCCGTGCACCGCGATGCGGTACGAGTCGAACTCCTTCTCCTTGGCCTCGATGAACTTGGTGTAGACGTGTTCGCCGAGCGCCTCCTTGACCATGCGGTCCTTGCGCATCGCGCCGATCGCTTCGCGCAGCGTGCCCGGCAGCTCGCGGATCTTGTACTTGCGGCGGTCGCGCACGCTCATCTCGTAGATGTTGCGCTGGATGGCGGGGGGCGGGGTCAGGTCGCGCTCGATGCCGTCGAGGCCGGCGGCGAGCATGACGGCCAGCGCGAGGTACGGGTTGCAGGAGGGATCGGGCATCCGCAGCTCGCTGCGGGTGCCGACGCCGCGGCGCGCCGGGATGCGGATCATGGCGCTGCGGTTGCTCGCCGACCACGCGATGTTCGTCGGCGCCTCGTACCCGGGGGTGAGGCGCTTGTAGCTGTTGACGGTGGGGTTGGTCACCGCCACGATGCCGCTGGCGTGCTCGAGGAGGCCGGCGATCCAGTTCGTGGCGGTCTTCGAGAGCTGATGCTCCGCCTTGGCGTCGAAGAAGGCGTTGTTGCCGTCCTTGAACACCGACAGGTGCACGTGCATGCCCGACCCGTTCATGCCGGCGACCGGCTTGGGCATGAAGGTGGCGTGCAGGCCGTGCTTCTGGGCGATGCGCTTGACGACGAGGCGGAAGGTGGCGATGTTGTCGGCCGTTTGGACGGCCGGGGCGTACTTGAAGTCGATCTCGTGCTGCCCGGGGGCGACCTCGTGGTGGGCGGCCTCGATCTCGAAGCCCATCTCGACGAGCGCGTTGACCATGTCGCGGCGCGCGTCCTCACCGAGGTCCACCGGCGCGAGGTCGAAGTAGCCCGCGGCGTCGGTCGTCACGGTGGTGGGCGAACCATCGGCAGCGCGGTGGAACAAGAAGAACTCGGGCTCGGGCCCGGCGTACATGTCGTCGAAGCCGAGCGCCTTCAGGCGCTCGACCTGCTGCTTGAGCACGTAGCGCGGGTCGCCCTTGAACGGGGTGCCGTCGGGCAGGTCGATGTCGCAGATGAGGCGCGCGACTTTGCCGCGCTCGTCCCCCTCGATGATCGACGGGAACACCAGGAAGGTGTCGAAGTCGGGCCGCAGCAGCATGTCGGACTCTTCGATGCGGGCGAAGCCCTGCACCGAGGAGCCGTCGAACATCATCTCGCCGTCGAGCGCTTTCTCGAACTGCGACGTGGGTACCTCGACGTTCTTGTTCATGCCGTTGAGATCGATGAACTGCAGCCGCAGGAAACGGACGTCTTCGCTCTTGAGGCGTTTGGCGACTTCGGCGCGGGTGGTTGCCATGGGTTCTCCTCGGGGGGTCGTCGTGCGAACGGGGGGGTCCGGTCGGGCGCCGTGGCGACGCTCCGTCGGTTCCGGCATCATTGCGTACGTATGCAGTGGTGTCAATCGGTCGTATGTACCAAGCCATTTGCACGTCGTGGCAGATATAGCGGTACACTTCGCTCGTTTTCATGCAAAGGGTCGGTTTCGATCCGAGGGCTGAGCGCGCGCGTTTCTAGCCGCAAGGTTCATGCGACCGACGTCGGTCCCGTGCGCTTTGCATTCCTTTGCGGGCCGTGCCGTGCGCCGTGCATGAAGGTTCCGTGCAGACGCGTCATTGACGCTGCGCGAGGGGTCTGCTTACGATGCAGACCGGCACGCCACCCGAACGCCGCACGATCCCTGAGGAGGAACATGAAGAAGATCATCGTCCTGATCGCCGTCCTGATGCTCGGTGCCGCCGTCGCACAGACGGCCACCATCGGCGTCAACCTGGAGCTGTCTGGCCGCTTCGCTACGATCGGCACCACGTCGCTCCAAGGCATCGAGGCCGCGCTCTCGCAGTCCGGTGCCGACCTCGAGCTGTCCGTGTGCGACAACGCGACCACCGTCGAAGGTTCGGTCGCCTGCGCGAACCGCTTCGTCGACGAAGGCGTGCTCGCGGTCGTCGGTCCGATCAGCACCACGCACGCCATCCCCGCCGCCGAGGTGCTCCAGGCAGCCGGCGTCATCATGATCAGCACCGCGTCGACCAACCCGGCGACCACGCAGATCGGCGAGCAGATCTTCCGCATGGCGTACACGGACGACTTCCAGGGCCGCGTCGCCGCCCGTTACGCGACGAACGACCTCGGTGCCGCGAGCGCGATCGTCTTCCGCCAGCAGGACGACGACTACAGCTTCGGCCTCGCGGGCTTCTTCGCCGAGGAGTTCGAGGCGCTCGGCGGCTCGACCATCGTCGTCGACTACGTGTCGAACACGGTCGACTTCTCGGCGCAGATCAACGACGTGCTCGGGACGCCGGCCGACGTCATCTACTTCTCGGGCTTCTGCGCCGAAGGCGCCTCGCTCGTCCCGGCCCTGCGCGCCGCTGGCTTCACGCAGCAGATCCTGGGCGCCGACGCCTCCGACGACTCGCAGTGCCCCGTCGGCGGTGGCGACGCCTTCGACGGCTTCGTCCTCACGGGCTTCGGCGGCGCCGAGGTGCTCTCTGGCGATGCGGCGGCGCGTGCGGAAGACTTCGCGACCTTCTTCCGGGTCAACACCCCGGAGGCCAGCGACTTCAACGGCTTCACCCTGTCGGGCGCCGACACCATCAACGTGATGGTCGAGGCGATCCGCGTCGCCGGTTCCACCGACCCGGACGCGGTCCTCGCGGCGCTGGCCGCCCTCGACGGCTTCCCGGGCGTTTCGGGCGACATCACGTACGCCGGCACCGACGGCACGCCCGCCGACCGGACGATCGGCTTCTTCCGGTACGAGATCCCGGGCGCGGACGGCGCGGATTGGAACAAGATCGCGCTGTTCGGCATCGGCACCGGCAACTGACCCCGAACCACCGCGAGCGGTAGGCGTAGGGCGGGAGCGATCCCGCCCTACGCCGCGTCCGAAGGAGCCCCACTTGTCCGCACAGACCCTGCGTTCGGCGCCCTCGTGGCGACGCTGGATACCCTGGCTGATCCTCGCCGGGCTCGCCGTTCTGGTGATCGGCCGGATGCTGTACCTCGGCTCCGTCGGCGACCGGTTCAACAGCGCCTTCTTCGCGCGCGCGGCCATCGACTCCGTCAAGCTCGGCAGCCTCTACGCGCTGATCGCGCTCGGGTACACGATGGTGTACGGCATCATCCGCCTGATCAACTTCGCCCACGGCGAGGTGTTCATGGTCGGCGCGTTCACGACGTATTTTCTCTTCACGCTCACCCCGTACGCGTGGCCCGCGGCGCTGGCGCTCGCCGCGGTCTTGGGCTTCGGCGTCCTGCGGCTCGTCGCCTTCTTCCGCGCATCGCCGCGCGATCCGGTGTCCCTGGGCGCGGGCGGCGTCGCCTTCGTCGGGCTCGCGTTCGCGCTGACGGCGACGACGTGGCCCTTCTGGGCGGCGTTGCTCGGCAGCATGGTGGCGACGGGCGTGCTCGGCCTCACGATCGACCGCGCCGCGTACCTGCCGCTGCGCAAAGCCCCGCGCAACTCGCTGCTCATCACCGCGATCGCCGTCTCGTTCCTGCTCCAGAACGTCGGGCTGCTCGCTTTCACCAACCGGCAGACGCCGTTCCGGCCCGACACGCCGCTCCTGACCCCGATCGCGCTCGACATCGGCGGCAACCCGGTGCCCACGAACGCCCTGCTGTTCGCCATCCCCTTGATCACGGCGGCCTTGGTGCTGGTGCTCGACGCCTTCGTCCGGCGCACCCGCTTGGGCAAGGCGATGCGCGCGTCCGCTCAGGACGCCGAGACGGCGCAGATGATGGGCGTTTCGGTCGACCGGGTCATCGCCACCACCTTCCTCCTCGGATCGATGCTGGCCGCCGCCGGCGGCGCGATGTGGGGCCTCAACTTCGGCTCGCTCAACCAGCCCGCCATCCTCGGCATCCTGCCGGGCATCAAAGCCTTCGCGGCCGCGGTCATCGGCGGCATCGGGAGCCTGCCGGGTGCGGTGATCGGCGCGATGGTGATCGGCTTCTCCGAGAACTTCGTCACCGCCCTGTTCCCGCGCACGCCGGAGTTCGCCGGCATCACGGAGTTCAAGGACACGTTCGCCTTCGTGCTCCTGATCGTCGTCCTGCTCGTGCGCCCGAGCGGCATCGTGGGCGAGGATCTCTCGGAGAAGGTGTGATGCGGATCGTTCCCCAGGTCCCATCGGCGCTCGACGACGTCGATCCGCGCCGCCGCCTGCGCAACCTCGTCCTCACCCTCGTGGCGCTGGCGGTCGGCGCCCTCGTGCTCGTCGCGCTCCAGTCCGTCGGCAGCACCAAGCTCACCCAAGCGCTCTCGCTCTTCGCCATCTGGGGCGTCGCGACGGTCAGCCTCAACCTCGTCAACGGCACGCTCGGCATCCTCTCGCTCGGCCACCACGGCTTCATGCTCGTCGGCGGCTACACGACCGGCCTGCTGATGCTCTCGGAGGACGCGCGCGGCCGCATCCTGAACTCCGCCCGCAGCACCATGACCGACGAGACGCTGGCGATCAGCGTGTCGAACGCGCTGCGCGCCGTCGGCCTCGAAGCGCTCACGACGCCCGAGACGCTGTGGGTCCGGTTCGTGATCGCGCTGTTCTGCGGCGGCTTGGTCGCAGCGCTCGCGGGGCTGATCGTCGGGTTCCCGAGCTTGCGCTTGCGCGGCGACTACCTCGCGATCGTCACCTTCGGGTTCGGGGAGATCATCCGCCTCTCGGCGTCCACGCGGCTGTTCGCGCCCCTCACGAACGGAGCCCTCGGCTTCCCGGGCATCGATAGCGAGTTCGGCAAGAGCGTGTGGTGGACCTTCGGGGTCCTCGCCCTGACGGTCTTCGTGATCTCCAAGCTCAAGTACTCGTCGTATGGGCGCGCCATGCAGGGCATCCGCGAGGACGAGGTGGCGGCCGAGGCCATGGGCGTGAACGTCGCGTACCACAAGATCCTCGGCTTCGTGATCAGCGCCTTCTTCGCCGGCGTCGCCGGCGGCCTCTGGATCAGTTGGCTCGGCGGCGTCCGGCTCGACTTCTTCTTGTTCCAGCTCACCTTCTTCTTCCTGGTCGCGATCTCGGTGGGCGGCACCGGTTCGATCACCGGGGTGCTCCTCGGCACCCTCCTCGTCGTCTTCGTGCGGCAGTACGGTGACCCGCTCGAGGAGACGTACTCGCTGCAGACGTGGACCGTGGCCGTGGGTGCGCTGATCGCGCTCGCCGGCGCCGCGCTCGTCGCTTTTCGGCACCTGCGTCGACTGCGCCCCAGGATCACGCCGCCGACGTTCGTCCTCTTCGGCCTGGGCGCGATCGCGCTGGTGGTGGCGGCGCTGAACCCGGGCTTCCTCGACGGCAGCTTCCGCGGCTTCGGCATGCGCGCGATCTTCCTGTCGGTGCTGCTCATCGTGATCATGATCTTCCGTCCCGAGGGGATGCTCGGGCGCGGCGAGTTCTCGTGGGCCGGCCTCCTGCGCGAGCGCCGCAGCGAGCCCAGCGACGAGGAGCGGCGTCAGGACGCGTGGCTCTCGAACCCCGAACTCAACCGCGGTTCGGGTCCGACCGCCGAACCCGCGGATCGCGCCGACGACGAAGGGGGCCGGTGACGATGGCTTTGCTCGAGGTCGAACACCTCCGCAAGTCGTTCGGCGGGTTGACCGCCACGAACGACGTCAGTTTCACGGTCGACGCGGGCGAGATCGTGTCGATCATCGGTCCCAACGGGGCGGGGAAGAGCACCATCTTCAACCTGATCACCGGGGTCTACCAACCCGATGGCGGCGACATCCGGTTCGAGGGGAAGTCGATCGTCGGCAAGCGCCCGAACCACATCGTCGGCCTGGGCATCGCGCGCACCTTCCAGAACCTCCGGCTGTTCATGAACCTCTCGGTCCTCGAGAACGTGCTCGTGTCGCAGCACCACAGGCTGCGGAGCAACTGGCTGGCCGCGGTGCTGCGCACGCCCGGCTACCGGCGCCAAGAGCGCGCCGTGCGTGAGCTCGCCACCGAGAAGCTCGCCTTCTTCGGTCCGCGGCTGATGAGCTTCCGCCTCAACCAACCCGTCCTCGTGCTCTCGTACGCCAACCGGCGCCGCATCGAGATGGCCCGGGCGATGGCCACCGGCGCGAAGCTGCTCCTGCTCGACGAGCCGAGCGCCGGCATGAACCCCAAGGAGACGCGCGAGATCACCCGGATCATCCGCCGCATGCGCGACGAGGGGGGCTACACGATCGTGCTCGTCGAGCACAAGATGGGGCTGGTCGGAGAGATCAGCGACCGCGTCGTGGTGCTCGACTACGGGCAGAAGATCGCCGAGGGCGACTACCAGAGCGTCGTCGACGATCCGACCGTCATCGAGGCCTACCTCGGCAAGAAGGCCGAGGACGACGATCCCGATCCGCTGTCCGAGACCGGCGTGCACGACGACGAGGGGGCGTGACGTGGGGGAGAGCCGTGATCCGCTGCTGGAGCTCAAGAAGGTCACGACGCACTACGGCCCCATCCGGGTGCTGCACGAAGTCGACATGGTGATCTACCCGGGCGAGATGGTGTGCTTGCTCGGCGGCAACGCGTCGGGCAAGTCGACGACGCTCAAGACCATCCTCGGGCTCGTCGGGGTGTCCGACGGCGAGATGTGGTTCCGCGGACAACGTGCCGACACGCTCACCACCGCGCAGCGCATCGAGCAGGGTATGGCCGTGGTCCCCGAGAACCGCCGCATCTTCCCCAAGATGACGGTCCGAGAGAACCTCGAGATGGGCGCGTACCTGCGGAACGACCGCAAGGCGATCGGCGAGGACCTCGACTACGTGTTCGAGCTGTTCCCGCGGCTCTCGGAGCGCCTCGATCAGATGGGGGGCACCATGTCGGGCGGCGAGCAGCAGATGCTCGCGATGGGGCGTGCGCTGATGAGCCGCCCCAAGCTGATCCTGATGGACGAGCCTTCGATGGGCCTCGCGCCGCTGTTCGTGGCGCGCATCTTCGAGATCATCAAGCAGGTGAACGAGCGCGGCATCAGCGTGTTCGTCGTCGAGCAGAACGCCAACGTCGCGCTCTCGATCGCCGACCGCGGCTACGTACTGCAGACCGGCGAGGTCGTGCTGTCGGGGCCCGCCAAGGAACTGCTGACGAACGAGGCGATGAAGCGGGCGTACCTGGGCGAGGTCTAGGCGCGGCGCGGACGGCGCGGGCCTACGGCCCGGCGCCTGCGCCGCGTTGCGGTCGCTTCGCGACCGCCGCGCTTCGCGACCGCCGCGCTTCGCGACCGCCGCGCTTCGCGACCGCCGCGCTTCGCGACCGCTAGGTCCCGTGGGCGACGTCGAGCAGCTCCTGCACCGTCACGAGCTTGACGCGCGGGCGCCCCTCGGCGGCGCCCGCGGTCGTCTCGGCCTCGTCGATGCGGCGCCAGCCGTCGCGGTCCAGCACCGTGACGCCGCGGTCTCGAAGCAGCGCGTCGATCGCTTCGGGCCGGGCGGCGTCCGGGTCGATGGTGCGCGCCGGGTCTTCGAGAAGCGACTGGACCGTCTCGACGGCGTCGGGTTTGTTCGTGCCGATCACGCCGGATGGGCCGCGCTTGATCCAGCCGGCCACGTAGACGCCTGGCAGCTGCTCCTTGTCGGGTCCGAGAACGCGCCCGAGATCGTTGGGCACGACCGCCTTGCGCTCGTCGAACGGGAAGCCGGGCAAGCCGCGACCGCGATACCCCACCGAGCGGAGGACGAGCGAGGCCGGCAGTCGCTCGGAGACGCCGGTGCCTTCGGCGCCGATGACGCCGCCGGAGCGTTCGACGAGTCGGTTCCGTTCCAGCACGATCGCGCCGACCCGGGTGCCCGAAGCGTCGGGCTCGATGGCTCGCGGAGAGCGCAGGAAGCGCAGGTAGACGCGGCGGCGCTTGCCAGCGAGCGGCTTCGACGCGAAGCCTTCGAGGACCTCGAGGTTGCGCAGCGCCGCCTTGTCGCCTTCGATCGCCGCGCGGCTCGCTAGCATGATGTCCATCTCGGCAGGGTCCACGACGACGTCGGTGTCTTCGAGCTCGCCGAACTCGCGCAGCTCCTTGGTCGTCCACTTCGCCTCGGCCGGACCGCGGCGGCCGAGCACGACGATGTCGGTCACCTGCGAGCCGGCGAGCGCGACGGCTGCGTGGCGGGCGATGTCCGACGCCGCGAGCTCGTCCGGGGTCTTGGCGAGCAGGCGCGCGACGTCCACCGCGACGTTGCCGACGCCGACGACGTGCGCCCAACTGCGATCGAGCGGCGGCTCGAGGTCGGTGAGGTCGGGGTGGCCGTTGTACCAACCGACGAAGTCGGTGGCCGAGAGGCTGCCGCGCAGGTCCTCGCCGGGGATCCCGAGCCGCCGGTCGCCGGCGGCGCCGTACGCCAGCACGGTGGCGTGGTAATGCCGCGCGAGGTCGTCGGCCGTCAGCTCGGTACCGACGTCGACGCCACCCAGGAGGCGCACCCGGGGGTCGTCGAGCAGGCGTTCGAACACGCGCGTGACCGCCTTGATCTTCTGGTGGTCGGGGGCGACGCCGTACCGCACCAGCCCGAAGGGGGCGGGCAGGCGGTCGATCACGTCCACGCGCACGTCCTCACGCTGCTTCAAGAGCGCCTCGGTGGCGTAGAAACCGGCGGGGCCGGCGCCGACGACGGCAACGCGCAAGGGAAGGTCCATGGGTCGTTCTACCACGCGACCTTCGGGGCATCGGACCCGTTCCCGTCGACGTCGAGGCGCGGTCGACGAGCAGGCGAGCGCGGCGCTGCCCGTAGACCGCGCAGCGCTCCGTCGCCGCGTCGCGCGGCGAGCGCCGGCTCCTGGTAGGCTGCGCGGCCATGGAGGCACCGCCCGAGCGCCGCCCGGCGCCTTTCCCCTTGCGCGTCCAGAAGTTCGGCGGCACCAGCTTGGGCGACGTCGAGCGCATCCGCAAGGTGGCCCAGCGCATCGAGCGTGCGGTCGCGGAGGGCGTCAAGGTGTGCGTCACCGTCAGCGCCATGGGGCATACGACCGACCGGCTCGTCGCCTCCGCGCGCGAGATCACGCCACGGCCCGACCGCCGCGAGCTCGACCACCTGATGGCGACCGGCGAGCAGGTCTCGATGGCGCTCGTCGCCCTCGCGCTCCAGCACCTGGGCGTGCGCGCCCGCTCGTTCACGGGCGCGCAAGCCGGGTTTCGCACCAGCGGCGCCTTCGGATCGTCGCGCATCGAGCGCGTCGACCCCGCCCGCCTGCTCGCCGCCTTCGGCGAGGTCGACGTCTGCGTGGTCGCTGGGTTCCAGGGCGTGAACGCTCAGGGCGAGGTCACCACCCTCGGACGCGGCGGCTCGGACACGACCGCGGTGGCGCTCGCGGCCGCGCTCGGCGCCGAGGAGTGCGAGATCTTCACGGACACCGACGGCGTCTTCACGACCGACCCGCACCAGGTGCCGTCCGCGACCAAACTCCAGCGCATCGACTACGACGCCATGCTCGAGCTCGCCGCGCTCGGGGCCCGGGTCCTCCATCCGCGCAGCGTCTGGTACGCACGCCGCTACGGCGTGCGCATCCACGTGCGCTCGTCGTTCGGCTACCAACCGGGCACGATCGTGACCCGGATCCCCCCCGAGGAGGCACGGATGGACATCGACCGTCCCGTCACCGGCGTCGCTTTGGACGACGACCACGCGCGCATCGACCTGCTCGGCGTGCCCGACCAGCCCGGCGTCGCCGCCCGCGTCTTCGGCGCGCTGGGCGCCGCCGGCGTGTCGGCCGACATGATCATCCAGGGGGTGCGCGGCGCGGGCGACAGCCGCCAGCAGATGGCGTTCACGGTGCCGCTCGACGCGGCCGACGAGGCGCTCGACGCGGTGGCGCCGATGATGCGCGAGCTGGGCGGCGAGGCGACGCTCGATCGCGACGTCGCCAAGCTCTCGATCGTCGGGGTGGCGATCGGGTCGACGCCGGGCATCGCCGCGCGCTTCTTCGAGGCGATCGCCGGCGCGGGGGCGAACATCGAGATGATCGCCACGAGCGAGGTGCGCATCTCGGTCGCGATCCCGGCGAGGTTGGCGCAAGACGCGCTCCGTTCGGTGCATACGGCCTTCGAGCTCGACCGGCCGCTCGAGCCTGCCGCGACCGATCGTCCGGACGCGTGAGGGCCGAGCGTCTGGAGCAGGTGTTCTTGGGGCGACGGGAGGGCCGCATCGAGCTGCGGCTCGTGCTCGAGTCCGCTTCCGGTGCCCGGACCCGCACGACGCTCCTGGCTCCGGGCGCCGCTCCCGACGAGGCCGTGCGCTGGGCCGGGCGCGCGTTGGCGCGCGCCGGCGAGGTTCGTTACGTGGACCGCCTGCGCCTGCGGGTGGAGCGCGGAGGGGTGCTCGTCGACGACGCCGGGCTCGCCCGTGGCCTCGTCGAGTCCTTCCGCGCCGAGCTCGGCGACGAGGACGAGGCGTGAGTCGTGCCCCCGTCAAGCTCGCTACGCTCGCGTACGTGCGGCGGGGCGACCAAACGCTGATGATCCGTCGCGACAAGCGGCCGGACGACCCGCACTTCGGGAAGTGGAACGGCCTCGGCGGCAAGTTCGAACCCGGCGAGTCGCCGGAAGCCTGCATGCGCCGGGAAGTGCTCGAGGAGTCCGGGCTCGAGGTCGTGCGCGCCGACCTCAAGGGCTTCCTCACCTGGCCGGCGTTCGACGGGACCCACGACTGGTACGCCTTCTGCTTCGTCGTCACCGAGACGCGCGGCGAACTGCACCCCGACCCCGCCGAAGGGAGCCTGCACTGGGTGCCGACGGCCGACGTGCCCACGCTCGCGCTGTGGGAGGGCGACCGCGTCTTCCTGCCCTGGCTCGATCGTCCGGGCACCTTCAGCGCGACCTTCCGGTACCTGGACGGCCGCCTCGTCGACCACGAGGCCACCTTCTATCCGCCGGACGCCTGAAGCCGCCGCTCCGAGCGGAAGCTCAGCCCAACTCGCGCATCCGGTCCTGGTCGACGAGGTCGACCAGCTGCTGCGCCAGCCGTACGTCGCCCTTCATCCGCAGACGGCCGGTCATGAAGGCCAGGCTCGGCGCCAGCTCGCCTCGGAAGAGCGCCACCAGGTCCTCGTCGGTCATCGCGAGCGTGAGGTCGGGCGCCTCGGCGCGGCCCGCCACGGTGCGCACCGTACCGGCTTCGATCACCTGATGGGTCGGTTCCGCGAGGTCGTACTGGACGACGGCGCGCAGGTCGCCGGCGCGGGCGCCGTCGAACGCTTCGGGTAGTTTCTCGAGCAGTTGCCGTGCGGTCATGGCGCAGGGTACGCCGAGAATTCGGCTTCGCGTGGTACCCTCCGCCCCCGGAGGAGCCATGGAGTTCGCCTTACCGGAGGACCTGCAGGATCTGCAGCGTGCCGTCCGAGCGTTCGCAAAGCGCGAGCTGGCGCCGCACGCGGCGGAGCTCGACCGCCATCCGCGGTTCCCCTGGCCGACCCTGAGGAAGATGGGCGAGATGGGGCTGCTCGGGGTCATGACGCCCGAGGCGCACGGCGGGCTCGGGCTGGGGCAGCTCGCGCTCGCGGCGCTGCTCGAGGAGGTGGCGGCCGTCGACGCGTCGCACGCGGTGATCGCTTCGGTCACGAACGGTCTGCCGCAGTCGCTCCTGCTCGAGCACGGCAGCGACGCTCAGAAGGAGCGCTGGCTCGAGCAGCTCGCGACCGGGGCGTGGATCGGCGCGTTCTGCCTGACCGAACCGCACGCCGGCAGCGATGCGGCCGCGCTCACGACCCGGGCGACGCGGGTCGACGGTGGGTACGTGCTCGACGGCACCAAGGCGTGGATCACCTCGGGCGGCGAGGCGCAGCTCTACCTGGTGCTCGCGAAGACCGACCCGGCGGCGGGCGCGCGCGGCATCAGCGCGTTCTTCGTCGAGAAGGGCGCCGATGGGGTGTCGTTCGGTCCGCCGGAGCGCAAGCTGGGGCAGCACGCGGCGATCACGACCAGCGTGCGCTTCGATGGCGCGTTCGTGCCCGAGGACCAACGCCTGGGCGCCGAGGGGCAGGGCTTCCTGATGGCGATGGGCTCGCTCGACGGTGGCCGGATCGGGATCGCGGCGCTCGCGGTCGGCGTGGCGCGCGCCGCCTTCGAGGCCGCGGTGCGCTACGCCGGTGAGCGCCACGCCTTCGGGCAGGCGATCCGCGAGTACCAGGGGGTCTCGTTCAAGCTCGCCGACATGGCCACGCGCCTCGAGGCCGCGCGCTTGCTGGTGCACAAGGCGGCTTGGCTCAAAGACCGCGGGTACCGGGTGACCATGGAGGCGAGCATGGCCAAGCTGTTCGCGTCCGAGGCCGCCGTGGCGATCACGGACGCCGCCGTGCAGGTCTTCGGTGGGTACGGCTACTCGGCTGAGTACCCGGTCGAGCGCTACCTGCGCGACGCGCGCGTGACCACCATCTACGAGGGGACGTCCGAGATCCAGCGCATCGTCATCGAGCGGCAGCTGCGGCGCGAGTTCGATCGCTGACGCGCGTCTCGGGTAGGGGCCAGGGTCGGCCCCGACCTGAAGCGCATGCGATACTGCCGGGGTCGCGCCCCGTCGTCGACGCCGCTCGGGGGCGGCGCGCCGCAGCGGCGCCCGGAGGACCCCGAATGACCATCGTCACGTTCGTCAAGTACGTACCCGACGCCGAAGCGCGGCTGCGCGCCGGACCCGAAGGGATCGATCTCGAGGGCGCGGGCTTCGCCCTCGATGGGATGGACGAGTACGGCGTCGAGCAGGCGCTGCGGCTCAAGGAAGCGGGCCTCGCGGAGGAGGTCGTCGCGTTGGCGCTCGGCCCCGCCCGGGTGGAGGCGGCGCTGCGCTCGGCGCTCGCGCTCGGCGCGATCGGCTTCGGCGCGATGGTGCTGGTGCTCGGCAGCTACTACGCGATCGTGCTGACCTGAAGCGCCGCACCGCGCGGCGCGAACGGGCGTCGTCGGTCGCCGTCGGGCCCGGGCACGAAAAGGCGCGCGCCGGGGTGACGCCCCGGCGCGCGCCGATCAGGGTGGAGGGGTTCGAGGTCGCCGGTCAGCGGCGCTCGGCGCTGCCGCCGCGGCCACGGCGGCGCGGCCGCGAACCGCCCGCGCCACCCGCCCCGTCGCGCGCCGGGGCAGGGCGACCGCCCTGTCCGGCAGCCGGTCGGCTGCCTTGCGGGGCGGCCGGACGGCCACCCCCGGCGTCGCCGCGGCCACGGGCTGGCGCGGGGCGACCGCCGCGACCGGCACCGCCGCGGCCCGCTTGCCCGCCGCCGGCGACGCCGCCGCGCTCGAAGCGCCGATCGTCGGCGTCGAGGCGCGTGGGCGCCGCTTTCCGGTATTCGAAGTCCTCGATCTGGATCCGTTCGATGCGCTCGCCCAGCACCTTCTCGATGCGCCGGACCATCGACTCGTCCTCACCCGAGACGAAGGTGACCGCGTCGCCCTCCGCGCGCGCCCGCCCGGTGCGACCGATGCGGTGCACGTAGGCCTCCTCGGTGTCGGGGACGTCGTAGTTCACGACGTGCGAGACCATCGCCACGTCG
>JBHEOT010000010.1:57373-63256 GCA_046260675.1 Trueperaceae bacterium
GCACGTGCACGTCGCCGCGCTTGAAGCCGTCGAGCGCCTCTTGGCGCTTGCGCTGCGACAGGTTGCCCTGCAGCGAGGTGACGAACAGCCCGCGGCCGTCGAGCTTCTCGGCGAGGCGCTTGGCGCGATGCTTGGTGCGCGTGAACACGAGCACGCGGCGCGCGTCCCAGCGCTTGAGCAGCTCGAGCAGCAGGTCGGTCTTCAGGTGCGACGCCACCGGGTAGAGCGCGTGGGCGACGGTCTCTGCCGGCGCGGTGCGGTCGACCGCGACGGTGACGGGGTCGGTCAGCGTCTCGTCGACCAGGTGGCGCACGGCGCTCGGCATGGTCGCGGAGAACAGCAGCGACTGGCGCCCGCGCGGGAGCTGCGCCAGGATCTTGCGGATGTCGGGGAGGAAGCCCATGTCGAACATGTGGTCGGCCTCGTCCAGCACCAGGACTTCGAGCTTGGAGAGGTCGCCGTAGCCCTGGCTCAACAGGTCGAGCAGGCGGCCCGGGCAAGCGACGATCACGTCGGTGCCGCGGCGCAGCGCCTGGATCTGGGGGTTCATGCCGACGCCGCCGTAGATGGTGGCGCTCTTGATGCCGCTCGCCTGACCGAGGTCGGTGAAGGCCTGGTGGATCTGCTCGGCGAGCTCGCGGGTGGGGGCGACGACCAGCGCGCGGGTGACGCCGCGCTTGGGGTCGCGCAGCAGCCGGTCGAGGATCGGCAGCGCGAAGGCCGCCGTCTTGCCCGTTCCGGTCTGGGCGAGGCCCAAGACGTCTTTGCCCGCCATGACGTGCGGGATGGCCTGGGTCTGGATGGGGGTGGGTTCGGTGAAGCCGACGGCGCGCACGCCGCTCAGCACTCGCGCATGCAGCGCGAAGGGTTCGAAACTCATCTTGGGTAACACCTCTCGGCGGATCGCTAGCCGAGGCGTGCCCTCAACTCGTCCGCGGGGTCCAGCCGTGCGGCGAGACCGGGCAGTGTACACGCCCGACACCATTCGCGTGTCGCGCGGACCGGTGCGCACCGGACCCGGGCGCCTTCAGCCGCGCGGCGGCGACTCCGGAACGCGCGCGGAGTAGCGCACGCGCGCGTCGATCCGCAGCGTCGGCAGCGCGGGTAGCCCCCGGGGGTACACGTCGGCGGCGAGGAAGGCGCGTTCGGCCTCGAGCACCTCCTCCGGAACGTCGGTCCACCACACCTTGGCGGCGCCGTTCCAGCGGTAGCCGCGCCCCTTGAGCAGGTCCTTGGCCTCGAACGGCGACTTGACCGCCCACACGCGCACCGTGGCGGCGCCCGCGGTGCGTCGCATCCGGTTGAGCGCCAGCTCACCGTCGCTCGGGAGCGCGCGGCCGAGCAGGTCCAAGACCGCGTACCCGTCTTCGACCGCGCGATGGCCGTCGAAGAAGCAGCCGTGCGCGAGGACCAGCGCGCGCAGGCCACCCGAGTCGAAGCCCTCCCCATCGCGCCAGGGGACGTCGCGCAGGCTGCACGCCCACGGGAAGGACTCGAGCGCCGGCCAGCGGCGCTCCGCGAAAGGGCGGTCGAAGCCGGCGTTGTGGGCGATCACCAGCACCGCGCCGTCGAGCAGTTCGGCCACCCGCGCGTCCGGGAACCGCTGCCCGGCGAGGTCCGCGTCGGTGATGCCGGTGAGGCGCGCCACCTCGGGGGCGAGCGGCCGACCGGGGTCCTCGAGCGCGCTCAGTTCGTCGGTGACGCCCAGGATGCGCCCGAGAGGGTCGTAGGCGAAGCGCACCAGACCGACCTCGATCGGCACGTCGGCCGTCGGCTCGAGGCCGGTGGTCTCGAGGTCGAGCACCACCGCCTCGCGCGCACCCTCGGGCAGCGCCGTCCGCTCGATCCGGGGGGTGCGGCGCAAGCGGCGCAGCACCTTGTAGTCGCCGCTCCGTTCTAGGCGCGCGGCCAGGGCTTCGAGATCGTCGGCGCGGTCGCTCATGATGCCCAGGACGCTAGCACGGCGGGATCGGCCTGCGGCCGCGCACGCATGCCGCTTGACTGATACCCCCATGGGGTATTACCGTGACGGAACGAAAGGGGCATCATGCTGTTCCAACACATCTACGACGAGGACCTCGCCCAGGCGAGCTACCTGATCGGCTGCCAGGCGACCGGCGAAGCGATCGTGGTCGACCCGCGCCGCGACGTCGAGCGCTTCGTCGCGCTCGCCGAGCGCCACGGGCTGCGCATCGCCCACGTCACCGAGACGCACGTCCACGCCGACTTCCAGTCCGGCTCGCGCGAACTCGCCGCGCGCACCGGCGCGCGCCTGCACCTGTCCGCCGAAGGTGGACCCGACTGGTCCTACGCCTTCGAAGGCGAACCGCTGCGCCACGGCGACGTGCTGAAGGTGGGCAACCTGCGCGTCGAAGCGGTCCACACCCCCGGGCACACCCCCGAACACCTGTCGTTCCTGGTGACCGACGGCGCGACGACCGAGCAACCAGGCTTCCTCCTCACCGGCGACTTCGTCTTCGTGGGCGACGTCGGCCGCCCCGACCTGCTCGACGAGGCGGCCGGCGGGGTCGACACCCGCTTCGAGGGCGCCAAGCAGCTGTTCGCCAGCCTCCGCGACCACTTCTTGACGCTCCCGGACTTCGTCCAGGTGTGGCCGGGCCACGGCGCGGGCAGCGCCTGCGGCAAGGCGCTCGGCGCGGTCGCGAGCACCACCGTGGGCTACGAACGCTTGGTCGCCTGGTGGGTGCCCTACGTCCAGGACAACGACGAGCAGGGCTTCGTCGACGTGCTGCTCGACGGGCAGCCCGACGCGCCGCTGTACTTCGGGCGCATGAAGGTCACGAACAAGGCCGGTCCCGCGCTCCTCGGCGAGCGCCCGCCGGTGCCCGAACTCGCGCTCGACGACGTGCGCGAGCGCCTGGGCGCCACGGGCGACCTCGTGCTGGTCGACACCCGCGTCGTCGAGGAGGGCGCGCTCGACCTCGTCCCCGGCGCCTACGTGGTGCCCGAGGGCAAGAAGTTCGCCACCTACGCCAGCTACGCCATCGATCCCGCCAGCGAGCGGCGCGGCCTGGTGCTGCTCGCCGGGGACGCCGCGCAGGCCGCGTGGATGCGCGACCGGCTCGGGTGGACCGGCATCGACCAGATCGCGGGCTTCGTCACCTCGCTCGCGGGCCTCACCGCGGGACCGGCTCCGACCGTCGCGCCCGCCGAGCTCGAACACGTGAAGGGCGCCTTCCTGCTCGACGTGCGCACCGCCTCGGAACACGCCGCCGGCGCCATCCCGGGCGCGCTGCAGCGCCACGTCGGTCGCGTCGCGTTCCGGAACGACGACCTGCCGACCGACCGCCCGATCGTCGTGTACTGCCAGACCGGCGCGCGCGCGAGCGTCGCTGCCGGTGCGCTGCGCGCGCTCGGCTTCGACGACGTGCGCGAGCTCGAGGGCTCGTACGATGGCTACGTGAAGGCCGCCCGGTCGAAGGACGCACCGGTCACGGCCTGAACGCCGACGCGCGGCAGGTGGGGGGCGGTCGCAGGGCCGCCCCCCACCCCGTGGAGGAGCCCCCATGACGCGCCCACGCCGACCGTTCCCGCTGTCGCCGGCCCCTTGGCTGCGCCGGTACCGGCGCGCCGACCTGGCCCCTGACCTCCTCGCCGGCCTGACCGTCGCGGTCATGCTCGTGCCGCAGGGCATGGCGTACGCGCTGCTCGCCGGGATGCCGCCGGTGGCGGGCCTGATCGCGTCGACGCTGCCGATCGTCGCGTACGCGCTCATCGGCTCGTCGCGCGCGCTGGCGGTGGGGCCGGTCGCGATCGTCTCGCTGCTGACCTTCGAGGCGGTGCACCGGCTCGCGGAACCCGGCAGCGCGGAGTACCTGACGTTCGCCGCCACGCTGGCGCTGCTGGTCGGCGTCCTCCAGCTCGGGCTCGGTCTGGTGCGCGCCGGCGTGGTCGTGAACTTCCTGTCGCACGCGGTGGTGTCCGGGTTCACCTCGGCCGCGGCGATCACGATCGCGCTCTCGCAGCTGCGCAGCCTCGTCGGCGTCCCGCTCGACGGCTCGCACCCGCTCCGCACCGTCCTCGACGCCATCACGCGGATCGGCGAGGTCCACCTCCCGACCCTCGTTGTCGGCGGGCTGGCCATCGCGCTGCTGCTCGGGGGCAAGCGCATCGCCCGGCGCTTCCCGGGACCGCTGCTGGTCGTCGTGCTCGGCACCGCCGCGGTCGCGCTCCTGGGGCTCGACGGCGCCGGCGTCGCGATCGTCGGCGCGGTGCCCGGCGGTCTCCCCGTGCTCGATTGGCCGGCGCCCTCTCTCCCGGACGTCGTGGCGCTGCTCCCGACCGCCCTGACGATCGCCTTCGTGGGCTTCATGGAGTCGATCGCCATCGCCCGCGCACTCGCCGTCAAGGACCGCGAACGGGTGGACGCCGACCGCGAGCTCGTGGGGCTCGGCGCCGCGAACCTGGTCGCCGGCGCCCTCGGGGCCTTCCCGGTGACCGGGGGGTTCGCGCGCTCCGCGGTGAACGCCCAGGCGGGCGCGCGCAGCGGCCTCGCCAGCATCGTCACGGCGCTCTTGGTGCTCGTGACGCTCGCGTTCCTGACGCCGCTCTTCCACGACCTGCCGCGGGCCGTGCTCGGCGCGATCGTGGTCGTGGCCGTGGCCGGCTTGGTCGACTTCCGCGAACCGCGCCATCTGTGGGCGGTGCGCCCGGCGGACGGTGCGACGTGGGCGATCACCTTCGCCGCGACGCTGGCGATCGGCATCGAGCCCGGCATCCTGATCGGGGTCGCGACCTCGCTCGGCCTGTTCGTCGTGCGCAGCGCCTTCCCGCACGTCGCGCGGCTCGGTTGGAACGCCGACGAGGCGCTGTGGCGCAACGTGCGCCGGTACCCGGACGTCGCGCTCGTGCCCGGCGTGGAGCTCCTGCGCTTCGACGCCGCGCTCTACTTCGCGAACGCCGGCTTCCTGCGCGACTGGGTCGAGCGAACGTTGGCCGAGCGGCCCGAAACCGAGCACCTGGTGCTCGACCTGAGCGGCGCCCACGACATGGACGCGGTCGGCGTCGAGACCCTCCTGGCGCTGCTCGTCGATCTCGAGCAGCGCGGCGTCGCCACGGCGGCGGTCGGCCTCAAGGGGCCGGTTCGCGACGTGCTCGACCGCGCCCACTGGACGCCGGAGCGCCGTGCTCAAGTGTCGTGGCCGTCCATCGAGCACGTTCTGGACGCATGGGGGATCGAACACCCGCAGCGTTGAGGGCGTGTACCGACGCCCGCGCAGCCCGGTTGACGGCGGTCGCGGCCGAGACGTAGCTTGCCCTTATGAAAAGTGGTTTGCGAACCCGTCCGGGTTCGAGCCGAGTCGAAGCCGGTCGGCACGCGCCTCCGTCGGCGCCGCTGCAGACGGACGACGTCCGGGTCGCGAACCGACGGTCCATCCTGGCGGCGCTGGTCGAACAGGGTCCGGCCTCGCGCGCAACGCTCGCCCACCACACCGGCCTGTCGGTGCCGACCGTCGCGACGATCCTGCAGGAGTTCGTCGCCGACGGCTTCGTCCGCACCGCCGGACAGGAGGACGGCACCGGCGGCCGTCCGGCGCGACGGTTCGTGCTGGACGCAGACGCCCGCCACCTCCTCGCCGTGGACCTCTCGGGCCACCGCGCGCTCGCGCTTCGGGTCGACCTGCTCGGCCGGGTGGTCGATCGCCACGTCGGGATCCTGTTGCGACCCGGGCTCGATGCGGACCTGGTCGGCTGGCTCGGCGAACTGCTGGCGGACCGGGGGGCACCGACGGTCGCGCGCGTCGCGGTCGCGGTGCCCGGCATCGTGGACCCGACCGACGGGCACATCGACCTCGCGCCCGCGCTCGGCTGGCACGGCTTCGCGTTGACCGAGCTGCTCGAACGCAGCCTCGGGCGCCCCAC
>JBHEOT010000100.1:0-4267 GCA_046260675.1 Trueperaceae bacterium
GAGCAGCGTGGCGATCACGAGGTGGAACGGGGTGCCGAAGTCGAGCTCGGTCTTGGCGTCGGGGTAGAGCTGGCGCAGGCCGTCCAGGACGGTGGCGGCGCGGGCGCGTTTGGCGGTCAGGGACTCGCGGGGCATGGAGGTGAGGGTACCTGGCGGGGGGCGGCCGTCGCGCGCGGGTCAAGCCGGTTCGAGGTCGATGCTCAGGCGCCGGTTGAGCGCGGCGGCGACGCCGCGCAGCGTGCGCGTCGTGTGGCCGAAGTAGAGCGGGTCGCTGAGGCGGCTGACCACGCTGCGGGCGACGCCCATGCGGCGCGCGAGCGATCAGGCCGCGAACATCCGCCCCAACACGTCCAGCACCTCACGCTGCGTCGCCGCCTCGAGGCTGCCAGCGCTGCGCACCACGCGATCGCGGTCGATGGTGCGCAACTGGTCGAGCGCGACGAACCCCTCCGTGTCGTCGAAGCGGCAGGGAACGCGCGTCGGGTAGCGCTGTCCGCCGCGCGTCATGGGCGCGACGATCAACGTGCGCAGCGAGCGGTTCATCTCGTCGGGCGAGACGACGGCGCACGGGCGTGTCTTGCGGATCTCGGACCCGCGGGTGGGGTCGAGCTCGACGAGCACGACGTCGAAGCGCCTCACCACGACCACTCTGTCTCGTCGAACTCGGTGGCTGCAGGAAGCTCGAGGAGCGCGTCGTCGCCGGCGGACGCCATGGCGGCGAAGGCCTCGGACCAACCGGCCCGCGGAGCGTCCGCGCGTTCGATGACGATGCGGCCCGCCTCGGCGCGGAGCTCGACTTCGTCCCCGAGCTGCGCTTCTTCCAGGAGCGGCTTGGGTATGCGTACGCCCTGGCTGTTCCCGATCCGGACGATGCGAGCTTTCACGGCGACCTCCGTACCTACAATGTAAGCACGTGCTGTGGCAGCGTCAAGTATCGACCGCGGGTCCTGCATCGAGGTCCATCTTGAGGGAGCGCACGGTCGGTGCAGCCCGCGGCGAGGCTCGTGCCGAGAGGCCGTAGGCACACCAGCACCCTTCCCGCCGCCGCGCGCCAGGGTCGAGTACGTCCCTGCCTGCGCCAGCAACCCCCGACTCCGAGTGAAAGAGATTGCCCCTCTGGTGATGGCCCCGGCCCATACTCTGGCCACCGGCGACCCGATGCCCATACCGGCCCACCTCTGCCCGTTTCGCTGCCGGACAGCCGTTGGGCGCCGTCCCAAGGAGGCCTGAATGCGACGTACCTTCATCCATGTTCCGATCCTCTTCGCTCTCGTTGCCCTCGTCCTGTCCGCGTGCACGCAACCGCTCGCGCCTCTCACGCTCGATCCGGCGGGGCCGGTCACCGTCGGCGTCGGCGACGTCGTCGACTTCTCCGCCGCTCCCGTACCCAACGGGGTCACGTGGTCGGTCGACGGGGTCACGGGCGGCAGCGCCTCGACTGGCGCGGTCTCGACGGCCGGAGCCTACACGGCGCCCGACCGCGTGCCGACCGAGCCGACGGTGACCGTCACGGCCACCGACCCAGTGGTGGCCGGTCGCAGCGCGGACGCCGAGGTCACGGTCACCGCGAACGGGACGCTGTACGTGTACGACGATGTCATCGACGTGTACGACGACCTGCACGCGGTCGACGGCGACGTGGCGCCCGACCGCAGCTTCACGATCGACGGCGTGGGCACCGACGAGTACTACGACATGATCATCGCGCCGGCCCTGGACGTCGCCTTCATCACGGCCCAGACGGCTTCGCCCATGATCTTCCGGGTTCCGTCGATCTCGAGCGCGAGCGGGAACGTCACCGACGCCACGACCTTCGACGACAACGGGTATAGCGACCCGTCGGCCGTGGCGTACGACGCGACCCGCGACATCCTGTACGTGCGCCTCCGCGGTGGCATCCTCGCCTTCGACGACGCCAGCACCGCACCGGACGGTACTGCCCCCGATCGCGTCCTCACCGGCGCGAACGTCGGCGCGTTCGCGACGGAATACGACGTCCGGATCGAGCTCGACGTGGCCGCAGACCGGCTCTTCTTGAGCGATCCCTATGGCGACGTCGCGGTGTACGACGACGCCTCGACCATCGATGGCGACCTTGCGCCCGACCGGACCTTCACGGTCGATTACGCCGATCTCGTGTACCTCTGGGGGGCGGCGTACGACGTCGGCCGCGACGAGTTGTACCTCGCCGACCAGCGCACGGGTGCTGCGGTCTACGTCATGGCCAACGCCTCCACCGCGACGGGTGTGGTCGCGCCATCGCGCGTCATCGGCGGCCCGACGAACCCGCTGGCCGAGCCCTCGCAGATCGGCTACGACGCGGCCAACGACCGCTTGGTGGTCATCCTCACCGAAACCGGCAACGAAGGCTTCGCGGTGTTCGACGACGCCTCGACCGTCGATGGCGACGTCGCGCCCGACCGGCTGGTGAGCGGCGCGCAGGTAGCCCTCGACTACCCGTACGGCGGGTACCTCGACCCCACGCAGTAACCGACGTCTTCGACCTCTGATGCTGGCTCGGGGCGCGATCGCGCCCCGAGCCGGTTCGTTGCGGTCGACGGCAGGGGCGATCCGCTCTGGCGCTCGCTGTGACGGCGGTTTCACGCGGCTGCTCTAGGGTTCGACGTACCTACTGGATCCGATGCCACGAGATCCAGGCGTCCCACCCCTGGAGGTCGACCATGACCCGCAGTTATGGCATCGCCGCATCGCTCATCGTCCTCGTCCTCGTCACGACGGCGTGCCGGACCACGCCGCCACCGCCCGCAGCCCCCTCCGGGCTGACGGCCACGCCGACCCGAGGTGCGATCGAGCTGGGTTGGACCGACACGAACGGCGACGAGACGACCTCGCGCGTCTACCGCGCCGAAGGGGACGCCGACCTGCAGCAGATGGCGGTCGCCACCGTCGTCGATGGGAACCGTCGCTCCGCGGTCGACGACGACGTGCACGTGGGCGTGCAGTACCGCTACGGCGTCGCGGCCGTCGGGGAGGGCGGCACGAGCGCGCTGGCGGAGGCTCCGGAGCGGGCCGGGCCGTTGCCGCTCGACGAGGCGATCACGGGACGCTTGAGCGTCTACGCGGCTGCCTACGGCAGCTACGCGCTGGCGTCGACCGGCGTGGTGCAGATCAGCGACCCTGGCGGTGGGCCCGACCTGGTGAGCTTCGGGGACGAGGTGCAGGTCGGCGAGGTGGACGCCGACGGCGTGCTCGGCATCGCGCTCGGACCGCTTGACGACGGGGCGCTCCAGGACGCGGACTACTGCGGCACCGTGCTGCGCGCGGCCGTACTCGACACGATCACCATCGCGTCCGCACCGAACCCGGGGCTATCGACGGAGCTCGGGGCCTTCGCCGCGCTGACGAACGCGGGCACGCGCGATCCGCTCTCGGACGCTCGGGTGGGCGACGTCGTCGGTGCGTGGCTCTTCGTTCCCGAGGCGGTGGCCGTCGAGGCGGCCTGCGACGGTGCCGACGAGGTCTTCTGGACGTACGACGTCGACCTGCAGGCGGGCTGGAACGCGGTCGCGGTGCGCACCGACGCGGTGGCGGGCGGCGCCCCGACGGAGCGGACGCTCACCAGCGAGACGACGGGCGACCTGGTCTGGAGCACCCGGCCGACCGCGGTCGCGGGCGTGCTGCTCGAGGGTGCGCCGACGTCGCTCGCGGTCGACGCCGCGTACGACCTCACCGTCCCGCTGCCGGTGGGCGCGGAGGCGGAGATCGAGTTCGACGCGGCGCTCGAGAACGACGTGCTTCGGACCGAGGTCGACCTCGAGTTCGCCGCCGACGCCACCGTCGAGCAGGTGAACGCCGTGCTCGAAGCGTTCGACGCGCGCATCGTCAGCATGGTGCGCAACACCAGCGTCTTCCTCGTGCGGGTCCCGGACCCCGGCAACGTCGCGGCGCTCGACGCACTGATCGCCGAGCTCGAGGCGCGCGACGAGGTGGTCGCGGTGCTCAAGTCGATCGTGCTCGAGCCCGACCAGGACGTGCGACCGGACGCCCTCCCCGAGGACCTCGACCCCACCGACACGAGCAGCGGCGGCGACGTCGAGCGCGTCGACCACCACCTCGCCGTGCGCGCGCACGGCGCCTGGAACCTGCGGGGGCTGATCCCGGAGCTCGACGACCGCCCCTGGCTGGTGATCGGCGACTGGTTCGGCGACGTCGCCCCGGACGGCGACTTCGCGGCCAACGTCGAGGACGACGACTACGGCACCGGCAACGCGTTCGACCACGGCTACCACGTGCTCGGCATCGCGAC
>JBHEOT010000101.1:0-4139 GCA_046260675.1 Trueperaceae bacterium
GTGGCACTGGATGCAGGCGTACGCGTCCAGGATCTGCGGGACCCGCAGGTGCTCGAGGTGGCTGACGCCGAAGCGGTCGGCCTCCTCGTCCTCGAGGTCGAGCGGCTCCAGCACCCCGTACGGGATCGGGGCGAAGTCGGGGGTGCGGCGGTCGAGCGCCAGGTTGACCGGCGCGGTGAACAGGTGCAGGTGCTTGGAGCGCGGGAAGTACGGCAAGAACGCGAGGATCAGGCCGATCGCCCCCCACCAGCCGACGTGCCAGCCGATCAGGCGCCCCTCGCCGAAGCCGATCGCGCCCGCGAGCAGGCTGGCGACGGGCTGCCACGGGTCGAGGTGCCCCTCGTGCGCCAGGAAGAACCCCTCGCCCACGAGCCGGAACCCCACGTGCAGCAGGATGAACGCGCCGACGATCAGCGAGTCGCGCTGGACGCCGCCGGACGCGACCGCCTCGTGCAGCTTCACCCGCGCGCTCCCGGGGCTCAATCGCGGGTCGCGCGCGCCGAACCGGCGCACGAGCAGCCAGGCGACGCCCACGAGCACGAGCGCGCCGAACAGGTCGGCGCCCAAGCGGAACAGGTCGCCCGCGAGGCCGAAGCGCAGCCAGCCGAGCCACGCCGGCGGCACCATCCCTTTGACGACGTCGACCACGTTGACGAGCAGGTAGAACACGAAGCCGTAGAACACGAACGCATGGAAGAACGACACCCACGGCCGCCCCTGGAAGACGGTCACCTGCGAGACGGTGCGCACCAGCGCCGAGCCGGCGCGCTGCGGCAGCCGGTCCCAGCGGGGGATCGTGAAGACGCGGTCGCCGCGCGCCACGACCTGGACCACCCGCCGGAAGCCGACGTAGGCGTACCAGCCGCAAGCGGCCGCGAAGGCGACGAACACGAGCTTCTCGGGGAGCGTGAGCAAGGCGGGCCCTCCAGACCGGGTCTTCGAGCATCGTACCCGGCGCCTCCGGCGCCCCGACCAGGGCCGCGTGGACCCGTCGCGCACCGCGGTCGATCGGCTTGTGGACCAACGGTGAAGTAGGCCACATCCAAGGGGTCGGAGGAGGAATTATCTTGCCCTCACCACGGAAGGGAGGTGGTCCGTATCAAACGATCTAACGTGACCGGTGGAGGTTCCCGTCGAGGGTAACGCCCCACACCTCGTGAAGGATCCGGAGCGGATCCCTCTACATCGAGACGGGCAACCGAAGCGCCCCGAGCAACTGCTCGGGGCGCTCCTCATGTTGATGCGGCCGACCTAGGTACGTACCTCGCGCAGCCGTCGCTACGGGACGATGAACCACTCGAAGCGATCGTCGTTGCCCTCGGTCGAGGCGTTGCCAGAGAAGGTCAGATCGCGCAACGCGTAGTTGACGAGTGCCTCGACCTCGGTCTCGAGGAAGATGCCGCCGCCGAGTTGCGCCGAGTTATCGGTGATCGCCACTCCGACCATCTCGAGCGTGGCGCTGTAACGGAGCGACGCGCCACCACCCCAACCCTGGATTTCGTCCACGGTGTTGCCGTGGAGCCGCCCCCCGTGCATCGTCATCGCGCCAAACCGCGTCGAGTAGATGCCACCGCCGCGGTTGGGGAAGTCGAACCCGGGGTAGGGCGCCGACGAAGCGTTGTTGAAATCGAAGTCGGTATCGACGATGGCCATCTCGCCGCCGTAGTTGCACAGGCCACCGCCGCTGAACTTCGCGTGGTTGCCGAGGAAGCGGGACCCTTGGATGCTCACCACGCCGCCGATGTTCTGGAGGCCGCCGCCGGCGCCGCCTCCGGTCGAGACGACGAGCGGTGTGCAGCCGCCCGCCGGCTCCGGAAGGCAAAACGAGTAGAACGTCTCGCCTTCGATCTCCAAAAGCTCGCCGTCCTCGACTTCGAGCACGGCCGCCGCGTTGTCGCGCACGATGCTGTCGGTGATCGAGAGGGTTCCGCCCTGGTTGTGGACGCCGCCACCCCAGGCGAACGCGCGGTTGCCGTCGATCAAACTGCGCTCGATCGCCAGCGACCCCTCGTTGCGGATCGCACCGCCGGACTCCGTGAGCGCGCCACCCGTCAGGCGAACGTTCTCGATCATGACGTCGGCTCCTGAAGCGACGAACACCAAGCGCGACCGCTCGACGAACGGGAGACCGGGCGCACCGCGGAGCGTGACCCGCGGCACGTCGCGTCCGACCCATTCCGGGCCGCTGATCGTCACGGCGTCCGCGATGCGCGTCGCGCCGAGAACGAGGTGGGCGCGCTCGTCGCCCTCGACGTCGATGCCGACGAGATCGATCGTCTCGACATCGGCTGCGAAGCCGATGACGGAGCCGGGCGTGGCGCGCTCCAAGACGTCGCGCAAGCTCCCTGGGATCGGGGGCTCGCCGAACCTCGTGCGGAAGTCGTCCTCAGCGGTCACGACGTTCTCGAGCGCCACGTCGAGGCTCGCGACGGAAGGATCGTCACCTGCGCCGCGAGCGACGACGCGGACGATCTGGCGAGCGCGACTTGGGATGGGCAGGGTGACCCGATCGGTCGCGCCCGAGAGGTCCACGGCCAGCGGCTCGGCATCCTCTGCATCGCCGTTGGCGACGGCAAAGACATCGATGAACGCAGCGTCTTCGACCGACCAGGCGATCTCGACGCGGCTTCCTCGGACCACCCGGGCGGTGAGATCGGTCAACGCGACGGCTTCCGGCGGCTCTACGCCGGCGTCCGGTTCTTCGTCGACCAGAGGCTCCTCGTCGATGACGCCGGCACCGATCGGTCCCGAGCACGCGACCAGTAGCCCGATCAACAGCCATGCCCACCCCAGGTTGCGAGCGGAACGCCACGAACACCGCGTCATCGCCATGCGACACCACCCTTCGACCGATCGTCCAGAGCACCGCACGAAGCGGGTGCCAAGACGACGGTTCAGCCAGCAGGGACGCGCAGCGGGCGCGAGGGACCTCGGACCCGGGGCGGCACCTGCGGCCGTTCAGGTTTGGATATCACGGGCGCTCCAACGCGGCCGGTCCAACATTTGACCGAGCAACGCGCGGCGCCCCGCTCAGCCCCGCCGCAACGCCCGCGTCGCCAGCGGCAGCAGCGCCGTGGCCAGCGCCACCTTGAGCGCGTCGCCGAGCACGAAGGGCGCCACGCCCCACGCGATGGCGGTGCGCAGGTCGGGCGCGAGCTGCGCCAGCCAGGCGACGCCGAAGGCGTAGATGACCAGGTTGCCGACGATCATGGCCGCGAACGCGCGCGGCGCGGTGGCCGTCCACCCGCGCTCGGCCAAAGCGCCGACGAGCGCGGCGGCCACGACGAAGCCGACCAAGTAGCCTGCCGTGGTGCCGGTGAGGGTGGCGAGGCCCGCGCCGCCGCCGGTGAACACGGGGAGCCCCGCAGCGCCGACGCCCAGGTAGGCGAGCGTGGTCGCGACGCCGAGGCGTGCGCCGGCCGCCGCGCCCAGGAGCAGCACGCCCAACGTCTGACCGGTGATCGGGACGGGGCCGACCTCGACCCGCACCTGAGCCAGCAGGGCCAAGAAGGCGACGCCGAGCGCCACCTGCAGCGCGGTGCGCAAGCCGCGATGGGGCACCGGGACGAGGCGGTGGAGGAGCGGCGGGTGCGAGGCGGTGGGAAGCATGGGGGTCCTCCGGGCGGGGCGCCGCGCGCGGCGCCGGGGAATGCCGAACAAGGTAGCACCTCGCGCGGTGCACGCCGGAAGAGCGTCCGCGCGGCGATACACTGCGGCATGCTCGACGGTATGCCACCGACCGACGACGACGCCGGCGTCGTCGCGACCCACGCCCCGACCACCGGCCCGACCGCCGCCGGTCGCCCGGTGACGCCGCGGCGCGTGGGCCCCCACCCGCACGCCGCGCCGCCCGGCACGCCGGCCGCCGTGGACGTCGATCGACCGCGCCGCTCCGAGTGGCAGGTGACCGTGGACGCGGTCTTCCCGCACCACGCCAACACGCTCGGGACGCTGTTCGGGGGGCGCGCGATGGAGTTGATGGACATCAACGCCGCCATCGCGTGCTACCGCTACTCGCGCACCGCGGTCGTCACCGCCTCGGCCGAGCCCATCGACTTCCGCAACCCGGTCCACGTGGGCGAGATCCTCGAGGTCAAGAGCCGGGTCGTGTGGACCGGGCGCACGAGCATGATCGTGCG
>JBHEOT010000102.1:0-4098 GCA_046260675.1 Trueperaceae bacterium
AACGACGCACAGGGCCGGGTCGGCACCTCCGCACCGCTTGGCGGCGCGGCGCTCGCGCAGGCGCAGGCGCTTTACGGGACACTGCCGCTGCACCCTGCGCAGGTATCGGTCATCTATCCGGGCTACCCGCGCCCGCGGTCGGGCGAGACCGAGGCCGCGTTCGGATACCGGATGAGGCGTGACGCGGCGCATGTCGACGGGCTCCTGCCGGTGGGGCCGGCGCGGCGGCGGATGCTGCGCGAGCGCCACGCCTTCATCCTCGGGCTGCCGCTCACCGAGGCGGATGCGCGCGCCGGGCCTCTCGTGGTCTGGGAGGGCAGTCACCGCATCCTGCATCGCGCGTTTGCCGAGGCGCTGCGCGGTGTCGCCGCCGAAGACTGGGCCGACGTCGATCTGACCGACGCCTATCACGGGGCGCGTCGGGAGGTATTCGAGTGCTGTGCCCGCGTGCCGCTGGTGGCGCCGCCGGGGGCGGCGATCCTCGTGCACCGTCATGCGCTGCACGGCGTCGCACCCTGGCAGGCGGGCGCGCAGGCCCCGCCGGAGGGGCGCATGGTGGCCTATTTCCGGCCCGAATTTCTCGATCCCGCACGCCGCGACTGGCTCGATGCACCGTGATTGCGCCGTGAATGCCCCGTGAATGCTCCATGATTGCGCCGTGAGGCCCGCGTCCGGCCGCGCGGGGGCAGGGATTTTTTCGTTGTCTTGTGCCCCTTGCCGCGCCATCGTGGATGCATCGAAGCGAGGGGTCGGCCCCGCGCCGCCGCACAACATGACGGGAGGTTTCTCATGACACTCGCCGACCAGGCCAACGCCACGCTGGTGCACGAGCCGGTCCAGCTCGAAAAATCGGATCTGCGCGCCGTGCTCGTCTCGGGCTGGGACGATTTCAAGGCGATGCCGCAATACGGGCTGTTTTTCGCGCTGTTCTACATGCTGGGGGGGCTCGCGCTCTGGTTCGGCATGGTCGCGCAGGGACAGGTCGTGTGGTTCATCGCCATCGCAGCGGGCTTTCCGCTCTTTTCGCCCTTTGCCGCGCTCGGCATCTACGAGGTCAGCCGCCGCCGCGAGGCTGGTCAGCCGATCGGCTGGGGCGGGGTGCTCACCGCGTTGCGCGGGCATGGCAACGGGCAGCTGTCGCTGATGGCGGTCACGGTGCTGATCATCTTCGGCTTCTGGGTGATCCTCGCGCGCGGCACCTTCGCGATCTTCTTTTCGCGCTCGGGCATCGGCGAGGAGACGCTGGGCATGCTGCTCTCGGCGCCGGGGCTCGCAATGGTGCTCGTCGGCACGGCGATCGGCGGGCTGATCGCGCTCGGGCTCTTTGCCATCACGGTGATCAGCCTGCCCATGCTGCTCGATCGCGACGTGGATTTCGTCACCGCGATGATCACCAGCGTCGAGACGGTGCGCATCAGCCCGGTGGTCATGCTTCAATGGGCGGGGCTCATCGCGGTGACGCTCTTCGTGTCGATGGTGCTGCTCTTCGTCCCGCTGCTGATCGTGCTGCCGGTGTTCGGCCACGCGACGTGGCATCTCTATCGCCGCGCCCTGCCGCCGGAGGCGTGATCGCGGTCCGCCGCCGGAGGCGTGATTTCGCTCAGCCGCCGGAGGCGTGATTGCGCTCAGCCGCGCCCGCGCCGACCTGCGCGCCCGCCGCGGCGCTTGCCGAGCTGGCCGCTCCGGCCGGGCAGGGCGTCCATGATGGCGCGGCGCTCCTCCCCGCTCATCTTCGACCAGCGCGTGATCTCGTCGATTGTGCGCAGGCAGCCGGTGCAGAGACCCGCCTCGGGATGGACGACGCAGATCTTGATGCAGGGGCTTTCCACCTCGTCGCGGCGCCAGATGTCATCGCTCATGCTCGGCCCTCATATGACGCATCCGGTCCAGCGCCCCTTGCAGGATATAGGCGGCGGCGACCGAATCGATCACCTCGGCGCGACGCTTGCGTGTCGTATCCGCCTCCAGAAGCGCGCGTTCGGCGGCTACCGTCGAGAGACGCTCGTCCCAGAACCCGATCGGCAGATCGGTGAGCCCGGCGAGGTTGCGCGCGAAGGCGCGGGTCGATTGCGCGCGCGGCCCCTCGGAGCCGTCCATGTTGCGCGGCAGGCCGAGAACGATCCCCCCCGCCTCGCGGGCGGCCGCGATCTCCAGCAGCCGCGCCGCGTCGAGCGTGAACTTGTGCCGCCGGATCGTCTCCACCGCGCCCGCGCATGACAGGAGCCGGTCCGACAGCGCCACGCCGATGGTCTTGGTGCCGAGGTCGAGCCCCAGCACCCCGCGCCCCGGCGGCAGGGCGTCGGCGAGCCCGACGATGTCGTCATGGATCACTCGACCACCCCCGCCGATCGGGCGGCGCGCCGCAGCAGCGCGAGCAGCTCGGGATCGCCGGCAAAGCTCTCGCGCGCCTCGGCCCAGATGCGCCGCGCCGCGTCGCGCTCTCCCAGCACGCCATAGGCGTTGATCAGCCGCGCCCAGTCCTCGGCCGGGCCGCCCTCGCGCGCCAGCCGGTCCGACAGCCGCGCGACCATGCCGCGGACCATCTCGTCGCGCGCCTCCGGGTCCATCTCCTCGGCCGCCGCGATGTCGCCCTCGGAGGGGCCGGGCGGCATCAGGCCCTCGCCGCCCCGTGGCGCTGGCGCCTCGTAACGCACGCCCGCCGCGCGCGCGATCTCGCCGATCTCGGCGCGGATCACCGGCACCCACGGCGCGTCCTCGCGGCTCTCTTCGAGCAGGTCGCGCCACAGCCGGAAGGCCCGGTCGGGCCGGTCGACCTGCAGGAAATAGAGCCCGAGATAGAACCGCGCCGTCGGCGTGCGCGGGTCCTGTTCCAGCGCGGTGCGCAGCGCGGCCTCGGCATCGGTGGAGACATAGCCCCCCGCAGCCTCGATCATCAGCTCGGCGAGCGTGGCGTGATCCGAGGCGCTCGCGTCATCGCCGCGCAGCGCGATCAGCTTTTCCTGCGCCGCGCGCGCCGCCTGCATCCGCCCGAGCGCCGCCTCGCTGCGCACCAGAAACCGCAGCCCCTGCTGATCCTCGGGCCGTGTCGCCACGACCTCGCGCAGCCGCTCGACAAGCGCCAGCTGCTCCGCGCTGGCCTGCCCTGGCGCGTCCGGCTCGCCGGGGCCGAACCGCGACTCGGCGGCGTCCTGTCCGAGCCGGTCGGCGCGCGCCGCGTCCGAGGCGGCGATCCGCGCCCCGAACGGCATGTCACGGTAACCCGGCGCGCCGAGGGCGGAATAGAGCAGCAGCCCGCCCGCGGCCAGCACGATGACCGCGCCCGCCGCCATCGCCAGCGCCGCCGCGCGCGGCTGCCCGCCCGTGGCGCCCCCGGCGCGCAGCCGGGCGTCGGCGGCGAGGATGCGGCGCGACACCTCCGCGCGCAGCCGCTCAGCCTCGTCGCCCGAGATCACCCCGCGCGCCGCGTCGCGCTCGATCTCGCCGAGCTGGTCGCGATAGACCCGCAGATCGAACGCCGCCGGCGGCTCGGCACCCGGTCGCCCCCTTATGAGCGCCAGCGCCAGGGTCACGCCGATGCCGACGGCCAGCGCCGCCGCGATGATCCAGAAACTCATGACCGCTCTCCTCTCGCATCCCATCTAAAGCGCCGCGCGCGCGGACAAAAGGGGCAAAGCCCGGCGCCCGTCCCCGCCCGTTGCGCCGCGATGTCGCAATGTCGCAATTGGCGTGGAAATCGCCGCCGTCAGTCACCTCCCGCGCGCCCGCCCGCTCCATTACCGACAGAGCCGGTGATCCTCGGTGATCCCCGGCGATACCGCGAAAGGGTCGTGCCGCGCATGAAACGCTATTCCGCCTTTGCCGTCGCCCGCGAGGCGCTGCGCGACCATACCGGCTGGCCGCGGGCCTGGGCGTCCCCCGAGCCCGAGCCGCGCTACGACGTCGTGATCATCGGCGCCGGCGGGCACGGTCTCGCCACCGCCTATTACCTTGGTAAAAACTTCGGCATCACCAATGTCGCGGTGCTGGAAAAGGGCTGGCTCGGGGGCGGCAATACCGGCCGCAACACCACGATCATCCGCTCGAATTACCTGCAGGATCCGTCCGCGGCGATCTACGAGAAATCGCGCAGCCTCTACG
>JBHEOT010000103.1:0-3993 GCA_046260675.1 Trueperaceae bacterium
ATATGGAGGCGCTCAAGGCCGACATGATCATTATGCGGAATTCCGCCTCGGGCGCACCGAACTACCTGAGCAAAGTCGTCAACATCCCGGTGATCAATGCCGGCGACGGTTCGCACGCCCACCCCACCCAGGCGCTGCTCGACGCGTACACCTTCAAGACGCGCTTCCCGGAGTTCGAAGGCTTCGACGGCGTCAAGCTCGCGATCGTCGGCGACGTCGTCCACTCGCGGGTAGCCCGCTCCAACGTGGAGCTGTGGACCAAGCTCGGCGCGCAAGTGACCCTGTGCGGCCCGCGCACGCTGCTCCCGTTTGAGCTCGGCGAGCGACCGGGCGTGACCCTCACGCACCGCCTCGCCGACGCCGTCGCGGGTGCGCACGCGGTGATGGCGCTGCGGCTGCAGCGCGAACGCATGTCGGGGCCGATGCTCCCCTCGCTCGCCGAGTACCGCGCCCGCTACCAGGTGTCGCGCGCCGCCCTGGCGCTCGCCCACCCGGACGCGCTGGTGATGCACCCCGGCCCCATGAACCGCGACGTCGAGATCGAGGGATCCCTCGCCGACGACCCGCGCAGCGTCATCGAGGCGCAGGTCGCGAACGGCGTCCCGGTGCGCATGGCCGTCCTGTACACGCTGCTCGTGGGCGGCAAGGGCCGAGCATGATGGTGAGCGCCCCTCTCTCGAACGGAGCCCCGGCATGACCGACACCCCGAACGCCATCCCCCGCACCGTCCTGCGCGGCGCGCGCCTGATCGACGCGCACGGCGACCACGGCGTCCACGACCTCTGGCTCGCCGGCGGGACCGTCGAGGGGATCGACCTCCAAGGCGACGCCGACCTCGAGGTCGACGCCCGCGGCCTCGTCGCCACCCCCGCCTTCCTCGACCCCCACGTGCACCTGCGGGTGCCGGGCCAAGAGGAGAAGGAGGACCTGGCCACGGGCCTCGGGGCCGCGGTCGCCGGCGGCTTCGGGACCGTGGTCTCGATGGCGAACACCACGCCCACGGTCGACGACGCGGCGATCGTCGCCGACCTCGTCGCTCAGGCCGCGCGCCTCGGGCTCGCACGCCTGCGCCCTGCCGCCGCGCTCTCGATCGGCCTGAAGGGCGAGCGGCTCGCCGACTACGCCGCCTTGCAGGCGGCCGGCGCGGTGATGATCACCGACGACGGCATCCCGGTCGCCGACGCCCACCTGCAACGGCGCGCCTGCGAGTACGCGTTCGAACTGGGGCTGGTCGTCCAGACGCACTCCGAGGAGCCGTCGCTGCGCCAAGGCGGCGTGATGCACGAGGGGCGCGTGTCGATCGAGCTGGGGCTGCCGGGCAACCCCGCCGAGGCCGAGGCCGTCATGCTCTACCGCGACGGGATGATCGCGCGCATGACCGGCTGCCGCGTCCACCTGGCGCACGTCTCGAGCGAGCTGGGGATGCGCGCCGTCGAGGCGCTCAAGGAGCTCGGCGCGCCGGTCACCGTCGAGGTGACGCCGCACCACCTGACGCTCACCGACGAGGTGTTGCGAGCCTTCGACCCGGTGTTCAAAGTGGCGCCGCCGCTGCGCGAGGCGAGCGACGTGGCGTACCTGATCGACGCGGTCAACCGCGGCGTCGTCGATTGCCTCGGCACCGACCACGCCCCGCACACCCGCGCCGAGAAGGACCGCGACCTGCTCGAAGCGCCGTTCGGATTGCCGAACATCGAGGTGGCCTTCCCGCTGCTGTACACGCGCCTGGTGGCCACCGGCCAGGTGACGCTGGCGCGGCTGCTCGAGTTGATGCAGGCGGGTCCGGCGCGCGTGATGGGCTGGACCGAACCGACGCTCGCGGCGGGCATGCCCGCGGACGTGGTGCTGCTCGACCTGGAGGCACAGGCGCCCGTCGACCCGGCGGCGTTCGCGTCCAAGGCCAAGTTCTCGCCGTGGGCCGGCGAGGTGCTCACGGGCTGGCCGCGGACCACCCTCGTCGGCGGCCGGTTGGTCTACGAGCGACCGAGGTAAACAGCTATGGGGCCGGGTCGCGCGGTCCCCTGGCCACTGCGTCAGACCCGTCCGAGGAACGCGTCCACCGCCGCCGCGAGGGCCGCGTCTTCATCCACGAACGCCGGCTGCTCGCGGCGCCACGCCCGCTCGAAGCGGAAGAACGGCACCAGGTGGTGGGTGCCGGTGGCGGCCTCGCGCAGGAACAGCTCCCCGACCGCCCCGCCACGTCCAGGTACCCGGTCTCGCGAAAGCGGCGCACGGTGGCGGCGACGTCGTAGCGCTCGCTCCGGTGCGCGACGTGCCAGCTGCCGTTCGCGCGGCGGGTGAACAGGCCCCACTGCGCGTCCGGGCGACCGACGAGCGACAGGCCCACCGCGCCGAGGCTCACGAGCTCACGACCGTCGGCGAGCGGTCGCCGGAACGGCAGGTGGTTGTGGCCCCGAACGATCAGGTCGGCGGCGTGGCCCGCGAACGCCCCCTCGACCTCGGCGTCGGTCGACCACGCGAACAGCGGCGTCGCGTCGTCGTCCGGGACGGCGTGCACGACCAACACGCCGTCCACCGGTCGCGCGGCGATCGGCGTGGCGCGCAACTCCGGCTCCAGGCCCGCCATCTCGCGGGCGGTCCAGTCGAGCGGGCGGAAGCGCGGACCCAGCCAGGCCGGATCGCCCTGCGCGGTGCCGCGGTCGAACACGTAGCGCTCGTGGTTCCCCCGCAGCAGCACGTCGGCGTGGGCGCGCGCGAGGTCCCAGCACGCCCGCGAGTCGGGCGCGCCGTTCACCACGTCGCCCGCGACGACGAGCAGGTCGGGTTCGCTGCGCCGCGCCGCCTCGAGCGCCGCCTCGAAGGCGGCCAGGTTCCCGTGGACGTCGGCGAGGACCGCGAGGCGCACGGACGTCGACCCGGGCGTCAGCGCGCCGCGCGCGCCGGGTCGCGCACGGCCTCGGCGAGCAGCGCGACCACGACCCCGGCGAAGCCGACCACCACGGCAGCGAGCAGCGCCACGAGCAGGGTGGAGCGGCCCTCCGGGTTCGTCGGAACTGCAGCTTCACCCAACAGGCGAGCACCGGCCGGAGCCAGTTGCGCGACGTAGGCGATGGTCGGCTCGATCGCCGCGAGCGACGCGACCTCTGCATCGGCGCGCCGGACCGTGCGCTCGAGGCCGACCACCGTCGTCTGGACCCGCGCTACGGTGGTGGCGAGCTCTCCGATCTCGGCAATCACATCGCTCTCTTGGGTTACGAGCAAGTCGAGCTCGGCCCGCAGCCCAGCAATGCGCGCCTCGAGCGCCCACGTCGCTCCCGTCACCGTGAGCGGCACTTCGGGGGCGTCGACGAGCGCAACCGTCTCGGTGAGGTCGCCACGCGAGCCAAGGCTCGCGAGCTCCGCCTCGCGGGCCGCGAGTAGGCGCTGCACATCGTCACGACGCACGGCCAGCACCGCCAAGCGCCGGCGCGTGTCCGCAAGCCGACTAGGGTCCGCGGCGGCATCGTTGGTCTCGCGAAAGCTGCGCAGTGCTTCCTCTGCCCGGTCGAGCTCAAGGCGCGCGAGGTCGAGGTTCGTGCCCGTGATGCGCTCCAACGCGTCCAGGTTCTCGTTCAGGAGCGCTTGCACCGTCGCGATGGTCGCGCGCGTCCACTGGGTCGCGAGCGCGGCGGCCACGGGCGGTTCGCCGGCGCGCGCCCGGTGCGCGACCGCGAGCAGCGACGACGCCTGGTTCGCAGAGCCCGCGAGGCGTTCGAGCACCAGCGCGTCGCGCGCCCTCGCGAGGTTCAGGCCGGCTTCCGGCACCGCTTCGAGCACCGCTTCGAGCACCCCGCGGCTGTACGCGAGCGTGGTGTAGGTCTCGTACGTGACGTCGAGCTCGGGCTGGAACAGCAGCCCCGTCTCACCGGCGACGCTCACCGGCGTCCGCGCGACCACGGCGGTCGCTTCGGCGACGTACGCCGCCGGCCGCGTCGCCAGCGCCAGGTACGCCACGACCCCGGCCACGAGCGCCGCGACGACGATCCAGAGGAACCG
>JBHEOT010000104.1:0-3969 GCA_046260675.1 Trueperaceae bacterium
GCGCCGCTGCCCCTCGAGGGGTGGCGGCTGTGGCTGCCGGACGTCGCGCCCGACCGGACGCCTGCGGTCGTCCGAGCGGAGCTCGACGCCGCGGTCGCTTCCGCCGCGCTCGCCCGCGTCCGCGTCGGCGGCGTCCTGGGCGACCTCGCGCTCGACGTCGCCTACGTACTGCCGGAGGCGCGCCTGCGCGCGAGCTTCGACCTGGACGAGGGGCGCCCGGGCGCCGCCATCGACGCCGCGCTGCGCCCCGCCACGCGGTCGAGCTGGAGCGTCGCGGTCGGCGCCACGGTGCGGATCGACGACCGCACCGCCTCGGAGCTCGCGTCGGCGCGCGCCGACCATGAGGCAGCGCAGGCCGCCCTGGCGGCTGCCCGCGCGGAGGCCCCCTGGGCGCTCGAGGCGGCCCGCCGCGCGGCGCTCGACGCCGAAGCCGACGTCGGCTTCGCGGAACGTGCGCTCGATCTGGGGCGGACCGCGCTCGCCGAGGCGGTCGAGCGGCACCGGACGGCCGTCGCGGACACGGACGCCGAGGCGGCGCGCGACCGCGCCGACGCCGCGCTCGCGCGCGCCGCGGTCGGCTTCGACCGCGAGCGCGACGCCTTCTACCGGGCGTGGAACGCGTACACGCTGGCGGTGGAGCGCTACTTGGTGGCGGCGGGCTCGCCCGGCGGCCTGCTCGCGCCCCCCTGAGGGGCGCCGGGCTTGCCCCCCTTGGTCGGTTCGAGCAGCATGCCGGGCAGCTCGCCGAGCTCGAGGACCCGGTCGGCGAGGTCGATGAGCCCCTGGTTCAGCGACGCCCGGAACGCGAGGACCTCGACGCGCTTGCCGCGCTCCTGCGCGAGCTCGAGGATGGGCACGAAGTCGCCGTCGCCCGAGGCGAGCACCACCACGTCCAGGTGGTCCCACGCGCGCACCAGGTCGGCGGCGATGCCCATGTCCCAATCGCCCTCGAGCACCGTGCGCCCCTGCGCGTCGGCGCGGTGGACGCGCACGTTGCGGCGCCGCACCCGATAACCGAGCGCCGACAGCCGGGTCACGAACCCGAAGGCCGCCGTCTCGCCCTCGCGCTCGACCACGTACGCCGTCGCGGCGTGCAGCGCGCGCCCGCGCGCGGCGACCTCGAGCAGCCGCGCGTAGTCGACGAAGCGGTCGAAGCCGTCGCGCGCGGCGTAGTAGAGGTTCTGGGTGTCGACGAACAGCCCGACGCGCTGCCCGGGGTGCTCCCCCGGCAGCGGACCCGGACCGGTCACCACGGGCCTCGGACGGCGCTCGGGCACGCGTTCATGCCCGCCACGATAGCGCACCGATCACCGGGCGTCCGCGGTCAGGGAGCGGGCCATCACCCACTCGTCCTCGAAGCCGCCATCGGCCGCCACCTGCTCGGCCAAGACCCCCTCGACGGCGTACCCCAACCGCCGGTACAGGGCGATCGCCGCCTGGTTGCGCGCGCGCACGTGCAGCTGCAGCTTGCGCACCCGCGCGCGGTGCGCCCACGCCTCGAGCGCCACCATCAGCTCGGTCCCCACGCCGTGGCCGCGCCAGCCGTCCGCCACGGCGATCGTCAGCATCGCCACGTGCGCGAGCCGCTTCGAGCCGAGCCGGTAGGCCTCGGCCCAAGCGACCGGGGCTCCAGCCGCGACGGCGAACACCACCACCCCGTCGTTGGGCTCGAGCGAACGCAACCGCGCCGCGAGGGCGCCGGGGGACGGCGCGCCGTCGCCGACGAACGCGCGTCCTTCGGCGTAGATCGTCGCCTGGAGCGCATGCCACGCCTCCGCGTCGCCGGGGCGCGCCCGGCGCAAGCTCCAACGCCTTCGTGCCGCGCCCGACGGGGCCGACGCGAACGGAACGGGTTCGCTCACGCGCGAAGTATACCGCCCGCTTCGGCGTGGCCCGCGGGAGAGCCGCGGACCACGCCGAAGCGGGTTGCGGTTGCGGCTTCGCCGCAACCGCCGCCACTCCGCGCTCCCCGCCACGACGGGCGCCGTGCGCGCTTGCTGCTATGTTGTCCGCTTGGAGGCAGCCTTGTTGAAGCTCGTCACGGCCGAGTCGGTCACCGAAGGACACCCCGACAAGTTGGCCGACCGCATCTCGGACGGCGTCCTGGACGCCATTCTGTCCCTCGACCCGCAGGCCCGCGTCGCCGCCGAGACGATGGTGACGATGGGCCTGGTGCTCGTGGCCGGCGAGATCACCTGCCGCGGCTACGTCGACCTGCAGGCGATCGTGCGCGACACGATCCGGGAGGTCGGCTACACCGACACGGCCTACGGCATCGACGCCGACCACTCCGCCGTGCTCATCGCCATCAAGGAACAGTCGGCCGACATCGCCATGGGCGTCGACCGCTCCGCCGAGGTCGCCGGGGACGCCGCCGACCGGCTCGGGGCCGGCGACCAGGGCCTGATGGTCGGTTTCGCGGTGGACGAGACCGAGACGCTGATGCCGCTGCCGATCATGCTGGCGCACGCCCTGACCAAGCGGCTCGCGCAGGTGCGCAAGGACGGCCTGCTGACGTCGCTGCGGCCCGACGGCAAGTCGCAGGTCACCGTCGCGTACGACGGCGACCGCCCGGTGCACGTCGATACCGTCGTGCTCTCGGCCCAGCACCACGCCGACGTCGACCTGGAAGCGCTGCGCGCCGACCTGCGCGCCCACGTCCTGCAGCCGGTCCTGCCGCCCGAGCTCATCGACGACGACACGAAGGTCTACATCAACCCGACCGGCCGCTTCGTCATCGGCGGCCCCCAGGGCGACGTCGGTCTGACCGGCCGCAAGATCATCGTCGACACCTACGGCGGCGCGGCCCCGCACGGCGGCGGCGCCTTCTCCGGCAAGGACCCGACGAAGGTCGACCGCAGCGCCAGCTATTACGCGCGCTATATGGCCAAGCAGGTGGTCGCGGCCGGGCTCGCGCGCCGCTGCCTGGTGCAGATCGCCTACGCCATCGGCGTCGCCCGCCCGGTCGGCACCTACGTCGACACCTTCGGGACCGGCAGCGTGCCCGACGCGGTGCTGGCGAAGGCCCTCGACACGGTCTTCGATCCGCGCCCGGCGGCCATCATCGAGCAGCTCGACCTGCAGCGGCCGATCTACCAGGTGACGTCGGCGTACGGCCACTTCGGGCGTCCCGGGTTCGCGTGGGAGGCCGTCGATCGCGTCGAGGCGCTGCGCAAGGCCGTCGGCGTCTGATACAACAGCGTTCATGGCACGCATCGTGTTGGGCCACCGCGACGGTCCCCTAGCCGCCCGTCAAGCGCGCACCGTCCTCACCGAACTCTCCGTCGAATGGCCGGACGTCCAGATCGTGCTCCGGACGATCCCCTCGAAAGCTGGGTCGGACCCGCTGCTCGAGGCGCTCGCGGCCGGCAGCATCGCGATGGCGCTCGCGGCCCTCGACGCGCTGGCACCGGCCCTTCCGGAGGGCTCGACGCTCGCTGCGGTCGGCCGCAGGCTCGAGCCGCGCAGCGCGCTGGTGGCGCGCGGGGCCGGTTCGCTGGCGGCGCTCCCCGAGGGGGCCACCATCGGCGTCCGCGACGCGCGCGACCTCGCGTTCCTCGCAGCAGCTCTACCGCACGCCCACGGCGCCGTGGTCGACGGGACCGTAGACGTCGAACTGGCGCGGTTGGTGGCCGGCGAGCGCGACGCCTTGCTCCTGCCCGCCGCCCTGCTCATCGCGCTCGAACGCCGCGACCGCATCGGCGCGCTGCTCGACCCCGAGGTCTTCGCCCCGGCACCCGGCCAAGGCGCGCTCGGGATCGTCGTGCGCGCGGACGACGACGCGGCGGCGGAACTCGCGTACACCCTGCAGCACCGCCCGAGCTTCCAGCGAGCGCGCGCCGAACGCGCCTTCGCCGCCGGCGTCGGCGACCGACCGGTCGGCGCCCTCGCCAGCATCGACGACGAGGGCGACCTCACCCTGTTCGGGGCCGTGGCGGCCGGCGGCACGACGCTGCAGGCCACCACCAC
>JBHEOT010000105.1:0-3874 GCA_046260675.1 Trueperaceae bacterium
GCAGCGAGTTCACCACCATCCTCACGATCACCGACAGCATCGAAGGGGTCGGCGACCCGGCCCAAGCCGCCGAACTGCTCAAGGAGTACCTCGAGGACGTCGGCCTGCGGGTCGAGATCCGCAACGTCGGTGGCGACCTGCACAACGAATCGCTCGACGCAGGCACGTTCGACGCCACCATCGAAGGCCACTCCTACCTGCAGGAGTACGAGAGCTTCGCGGTGCGCGGCGACGAGAACTACTCTTGGGCCGCTCGTGGCTGGTTCAACTGGTTGCAGGCACAGGCGCAGGTCGAGTCGGGCGAGCGCACCCTCGCCGACTTCGATGGCGGCGTCCTGCCCGGCGTCGAGCCGCCGCAGTGGGTGAAGGACCACGAGGAGGCGTTCCAGCGTTCGCGTCAGGTCCCGCCCGACAGCGACGAGTTCGCCGAACTGATGACCCAGATCTTCGACACCCAGGCCGAGCAGCTCGTCGTCATCGGTGCCGCCGGTCAGCTGCCGGATCTGTTCATCGCCTCGAACGCCATCCGCAACGTGCCGAGCGTCTACACCCCCCGCCAGATCTGGCAGGGTGAGATGGGCGAGTTCGCCTACCAGTTCTGGGTAGAGCAGTAAGGACCGTTTCGGGGTAGCGACCCCGTGGAACGCGAACGGGGAGGCGGCCGATCGGCCGCCTCCCCGGTTCGTTTCGGGGTCCCGCACGGCGACGGGAATGGCCCGCAGGACGACGGGGATGACCGGGGGCCGGAACCCTCGGCTTAGCCGACCCCTCCGGGCAGGTCGAACTCCTCCTCGCCCACGATCTGCGCCCACCGGGCGTGCTCCCAGCTCCTGCCCACCTCCCGGATGCGGTCGGTCAGGTCGCTGCGCTCGTACTCGTTCCGGAAGAGGGTGGCGCGCTCCAGGTAGCGCAGGTGGCGCTCGAGCCGGGCGATGAGCCGCTCCCGATACCGCTCCTTGGTGCGCTCCAGGCGCTCAGCTGAGGTGCCCGCCGCCTCCAGCTGGGCGACGCGCCGCTTCTGAGGGTCGCTCCACCCGGGCGGCGCGATCCCGCTCTGCACGATCCAGTCGGTGTCCTCGCGGTGGCCGGCGGCGATCGTCGCGAAGGTGCGGCTCGTGTACGTCGCCGCACCCCAGAAGAAGAGCAGGAACGCCACCACGATGCCGACGAGGATCAGGAGGAGCTCGAGCACGCGACCACCTTACCTACGCGCGATCGTGCAGCAGGTACCGCAGCCCCTCGAGGAAGGTCGGCCGCCAGAAGCTCCAATCGTGCCCTCCGGCGTCGATCCGCATGCGGGCCGGGTTGCCGCCCTCCTTGGCGAGTCGCTCGAACAGCAGCAGCGACTGGACCTCCGTGTTGAAGCGCCAACCGGCCGGTTCGTTCCAGTCGCCGTCGCCGGCCGCGATGAAGAAGGGGACCGGACGCCCGGCCTCGCGGTACGCGTCGAGGAGCGCCGGGTAGTTGAGCTCGCGCCAGCGCGCTTCGTCGAAGGGCGCGCCGAAGGAGCCGCTGCTGCGGGCGCTCGAGCCGGGCGGCGGCAGGTCCTCGTAGAGGGCGGAGCTCATCGCGATCGCGCCACGGAACAGGTCCGGGTAGCGCAGGGCGTAGCGCACGGCGCCGTAGCCCCCCATCGAGAACCCGGCGACGACGACGCGTCCGATCCGCCCGAGGCCCAGTTCGGTCCGGACGTACGGGAGCAGTTCGTCGATCACGGCCGACTCCACGGCCTCCCGACCGTTCACCCACCAACTCGTCGCGCTGGCGGGCGCGACCGCCGCCATCGGTGGCAGCAGCTCCTGGGCCACCGCCTCCTGCAGCGCTTCGAGCCCTGGATCCCAGGAACGCTCATGACCGCCGCTTCCGTGCAGGAGCAGGAGCAACGGCGTGTCGGGCGGGAGCGGCGCCCCCGCCTCCGGCAGGCACAGGCGGTAGCGCAGGGGGCTCGAGAGGCCCGAGGCCGACAGCGCACCGAGCGACAGCGTCAGCCGGGTCACCTCAGTCGACGGCGCTCGACTCGCGCGTGATCAGTTTGGGCAACACGGTGATCTTCTCCGGCTCGCCCACGGCCCCTCCGGAGAGGCGCCGCAGCAGCAGCTCGCACGCGATCCGGCCGCGCTCGCGCGCCAGGAGCGAGACGGTCGTGAGCGTGGGCGTGGACATCCGCGCGGCTTCGATGTCGTCCATACCCACCACCGCGACCTGCCGCGGCACCGAGACCCTCGACTCCTGCAGCCGCCTCATCGCCCCCAGCGCCATCGCGTCGTTGGCGCAGAAGAGGGCGTCGAACGCCACCTGCGTGGTCAAGAGCCGGTCGACCGCCTCGTAGCCACCGGCCATCGTGAAGTCGCCGCGGGCGACCCATCGCTCGTCGTAGGCGATGCCGGCCCGCGCCAGCGCTTGCCGGTACCCGTGGTCGCGGACGTCGTGCGGCACGGTCCCGGACGTCCCGTTGACGAAGGCGATGCGCCGGCGACCCGTAGCCACCAGGTGTTCGACGGCCAACTCCGCGCCGCGGACCGAATCGAGGCGCACGTTGTCGACCGGGCAGTCGAGCGGCAGCCCGCCGATGACGCAAACGCTGCGGGCGTGCGCGGCGACCGCCCGGACGAGGCTCGGGGTGACCGTCAGCGAGCAGACGATCGCCCCGTCCACTTGGCGCTCCTCGACGCTCTGGAGGGCGAGCCGCTCCTCCGCCCAGTCGCCTCCGCTGCTGACCAGGGTCAGGTGGTAGCCCGCCGCGGCCGCCTCACGCTGCACGCCGACGGCCATCTGCGCGTACACGGGGTTGGTGAGGTCCGGCACCACGAGCGCGATCTGCATCGTCAGCCGGCGCTTGAGGCTGCGGGCCGCGTGGTTGGGGACGTAGCCGAGGGCCTCGACGGCGCCCCGGACCCGGAGCCGGACGTCCGCCCCGGTGTTCTCGACGTTGTTGAGCACCCGGGACACGGTCCCGATCGATACGCCGGCGCGCTTGGCGACGTCGGCGATCGTGACGTGGGTGACCTTCTGTACGGCGTGCGTCTCGTCCATGCGACCGGCGACCATCCTACCTCGGTCCTCCGTTCCCTTCTCCGAGGAGGGCCGTCTCCACGCGGGTGCGCGACCTTGACCACGCGCATGAAACGTTTTAGCATCGTTGAGGTCAAACATGGGCGGGGATACGTGAACGACAAGCAGAAGCGGGCGACGATCGTCGATGTGGCCACACGAGCCGGTGTGTCCATCGGCACCGTGTCGCGCATCCTCAACACGCAAGCCGGACCGGAGGCGACGCGCCGGCGCGTGCTCGACGCCATCGCCGACCTCGATTACGTGCCCAACCACGTCGCCCGCAGCCTCAAACGGCGCAGCACCGAGCAGATCGCGCTCGTCGTGCCCGACATCGCCAACCCGGTCTACGTGGCGATGGCGAAAACGATCCAGCGGCAGGCGAAGGAACGGGGCTACCGACTCTCGTTGATGAGCGCCAACGACGATCCAGGCGAAGAGGAGTTCGCCCTGGACAGCCTCGAGCAGATGCGCGTCGATGGCCTCATCATCTGCTCGCTCAAGCCCACGAGGAAGCTCGTCGAGCGTCTGGAGCGCGTGCGCGGCCGCGTCTGCGTGGTCGGCTCGGTGCCCGAGGAGGCGCGGGTCGACAACGTGCGCGTGGACTCGACCGGCGGCGCGCAGGGGGCGGTGCAACACCTCCTCGACGGCGGGCGACAACGCGTCGGGTTCATCAACGGCACGCCCGGGACCGTCCCTGCCGGGACGCGCGCCCGCGGGTACCGCCGGGCGCTCGAAGAGAACGGCTTGCGCGTGGACGAGGCCCTGGTCGTGAACGGCGAGTTCAGCATGGCGGGCGGGTACCGGTCCGTCGACCGTCTGC
>JBHEOT010000106.1:0-3863 GCA_046260675.1 Trueperaceae bacterium
GTGCAGCGAAACGAAGTCGGACGCCTGCAGCAGCTCGTCCAGCTCCACGCGCGCCACCCCGTACTCCTGCACCCCCAGGCTGGCGTCGTGGATCGCCGGGTCGGTGGCGAGAACCCTCATCCCCAACGCCTGCGCCCGGTGCGCCAGGCGCGTGCCGATGTCGCCCAGGCCGACGATCCCCAGCGTCGTGCCGAAGATCTCGCTGCCGATCGCGCCCTGGCGGTCCCACTCCCCGCGGTGCAGCGACGCCGACGCGCGCGCGAACCCCCGGGCGAACTCCAGGATCGCGCCGATCACGTACTCCGCGACGCTCACCGCGTTCGTCCCCGGCGCCCAGGTCGCGACCACGCCCGCCTCGCGGAGCGCCGCGAGGTCCAGGTTGTCGAGCCCCACCCCCACGCGTCCGACCACCTTCAGCTCGGGCGCGCGCGCCAGCAATGCTGGACCGACGAACGTCTTGTTGCGGACGATCAACGCGGCCGCGCCGCCCAGCGCCGCAGTCAGCGCCTCCTCGTTCTCGTGGAGACGCGGGTCGTAGACCACCTCCGCGCGCTCCTGAAGCAGCGCGACGGCCTCGTCATGGACGTGCTCGGGGACGACGATCTTCATGCGCATCACCTCGTCTGCACCTCGGCGGCACGGGACCCGGGTCTCATGGCGACGACGTGCGAATCGTTCTCCCCCCAGCATCCACCAGACGCGCACGTGGGAACGGGAAGTCGAGCCGCGTACGGAACGAACGGACGCGAGGTCGCCCCGGAGCGCCGCCATGCAATCGCACTTGCCTACAAGTGTAGTTGCATGCAATCATGCTTGCAGGCATGACGCAGCGATCCTCGTTCATCGACCGAGACGACGAGCGGCGCGAACTCCGCGCGCTCTTGACGGAAGGCGTGCCAAGACTGGCCTTGCTCACGGGACGCAGGCGCGTCGGTAAGACCTATCTCTTGACGCACACCTGGCCCGACGAGATCACCTTTCACTTCACCGCCGCGCGGACCAGCCCGGAGATCAATCGTCGCCAGCTGCTCGAGGACTTCGCCTGGTGGTCGGGCGAACCGGTCGAGCCCGACGACCATCCCACCTGGCGCAGCGTGTTCCGGCTGTTGCTCGAGGCCCGCGCGCCAGGGCCGCTCGTGGTCGTGATCGACGAGTTCCCCTACCTCGCGTCGGACGACGCCGGACTCGCCGAGGTCGCGTCCGAGTTGAACGCCGTCTGGGAGAGGCGCCGCAGTGAAAGGCCCATGGTGCTGGTCCTCGCCGGATCCGCGGTCGCCACCATGGAGGCGCTCGCGACCGGCGGTTCACCCCTCTACGGCAGGTTCGACTGGCACGGTCGGCTTGGGCCCTTCGATGCCTGGTTCACGGCCCAGGCCGCGCCCTTCGCGGACCTTGCCGACCTGGTCCGGACCTACGCGGTCTTCGGCGGCACACCGCGCTACCTCGCGGCCATCGATCCGAAGGGCCGCTTCGGCGACGAGGCCATCCGGCTCCTCCTCGCCCCGAGAGGCGAGGTGCGTCAGCTGGTCGAGACGGCGCTCGATCAGGAGGAGGGCCTACGCGACGTCACGGCGTACAAGGCCGTGCTCCGCGCCGTCGCCGCCGGACAGACGGAGCGCAACGAGATCGCCCAGCGCACAGGCCTCAAGAACGATACCGGCCTGCGCGCGCGGTTGGATCGGCTGGTCGAGCTCGGCTACCTCGAGGCGCAAAGGAACATCGGCGCACGCCCCAACGCGCCCTACCGCTACCGCATCGCCGATGCCGCCATGAGGTTCCACCAACGCTTCGTCGAGCCGAACCTGTCGCTCCTCGAGCGTAGCGAACCGGGGCGAGTATGGGACGAGATGGTCCGTCCCCACCTGTCTACGTACGTCGGCCACGTATTCGAGCGCGTCGCGGCCGAGGCCTACGACCGGTTGGCGACGGCGCGCGACCTCCCCCTCGTGCGCGAATGGGAGCGCTTCGAGGGCCGCGACCGTGCAGGACGCTCGCTGGAAATCGACCTCGTCGCGCACCTCGCGACGGGAACCGTCCTCACCGGTGCCGTGAAGTGGAACCGGCGCGCGGCTGGGCCCCGTCTGCATCACGACCACCTCGCCATGGTGCAACGCGCGGCCGACAGCGGTCAGCGCTGGGCGCACCGCGCGCAGGAATCCGATGCCGTCCTCGTGTATGTCGCGGCGGGCGGGTTCACCGACGCCTTCCGAGCCGCCCTGGAAGACGAGGAGCGCCGCGTGGTGGCATGGTCGCTGGAGGACCTCTACGCCGTCGCATGACGCTGGCGCGCGAGTCGTCCCGCGATCCCGACGGCTTGCGAGGCGTCGCATCCAGGGCGCACCCCGATCGCCCCCCTCGCCCTCGTTACGATGGCCCTCGATGACGAGGCGCGCATGACGACCCCCGGCCGCAACGACCCTTGCCCCTGCGGCAGCGGCAAGAAGTACAAGCACTGCTGCCTGCGTCGCCCCGGCGGCGTCCCGCGCGTGCTGGACGACGTTCCGCCACCCGGCGCGCTCCAGGCCGCCTGGGACGACGCGGGCGAGGCCGGCGAGGCCGCCGCCTTCTCGGCGCTGCTGCGCGACGCCGTGAAGGACCGCGACTTCACCAGCCTGGCCGAGGCCCAGGACTTCGTCGAATCGTTCACCCTCCGCTACAACCACGAGCCGGTGCCCGGCTTCGACGGTCTGAACCCGGAGCAGATGCAGGCGCTGCTGTACGCACCGACCGACAGCCCCGAGGTCCTCCGGATCGCCGAATCGCTGTCGACCCCGCCCAGCGCGCCCCTGCTGGCCTGGTTCCACCTGATCGCCGCCGCGCTGGGGCAGGACGGCGTGCCTGCTACCCCGAAGGGCAACCTGCCGCGCGGCTTGTGCCGCGACGTGCTGCGCACCGCGCAGCGCGACCCCGTGACGTACGGCCCGTTCCGGTTCGACCAGGACCCGGACACGCTGCGCGGCGAGGAGGACGCCTTCGAGCTGCACGACGCGCGCGTCATCGCGCGCGAGGCGGGCCTCCTCCGCCTCCACCGTAGGCGCTGGACCCTCACCAAGCGCGCCCGAACCGCCTTGGCGGCCGACGACGACGCGGCGATCTACTTGCGGCTCTTCGATGCTCTGGCCCACAGGATCGACTGGCGCTACACCACGCGGTACGAGGACCTGGACACGCTCCAGCCCACCTGGCCGTTCCTGATCCGCCTACTGCAACGCTACGGCGATCGTCCGCGGTCCGCGGACTTCTACGTCGGCGCACTGCTCGAAGCGTTCCCCGTCTTCGAGCACGAAGCCATCGACCGCATGGAGCCGTGGATCCTGGACTTCGACGATCCGATCGAGGCGACGCTGCGCATGCTGCGCCACCGGATCGAGTTCCTGACGATGGAGCGCTTCGCCCGGCCGTTGGGACTGGTCACGCTGGACCTGGACGTCCCGGACCCGGACCGGCCCTGGGACCGCGGCTGGATCGTGCAGGCCACGCCGCTCGCGTGCGAGGTCGTGCGGTTCGAGGTGTGACGGGGTCGACCCTGCGCGCCTAAGCACCTAAGGCAGCGCTACAGCCTCGCTGGGTGGGTATTTCGACGCAAACCGGCCAGTGATTCCGAAGTTATCCGGCCACCGACTCCGAGCCTAATCGGCCACTGATTCCGAGGCATTCCGGCCACCCTCCCCGGGAGGGGTTGGGTGGGGAATCGAATGGGCATACCGCGCCTCCATTGGAGGTGGGCGGGTGCCGAGGAAGAGGTTGTCGATCCGGTCGCACAGGGCGGCGAAGGCGCACGAACACGGCATCGCGCTCGTCGTGGACGGCTTCGGGTACGACGTGTTGCGCATCTCCTTCAGCTCGCGGGTCCGGTCGTGGTC
>JBHEOT010000107.1:0-473 GCA_046260675.1 Trueperaceae bacterium
CCGGTGCGGTCGTCGGCGAGGCGCAGCAGGTCGCTGGCGCGGGCAGCGCGCTCGCGACGCGCGCTCCGGAGCGCTTCGAGCAGCGCCCCCGCCCGGCGCAGGCCGTCGTCCTGGGCCTCCTCCAGGCGTCGCCACCAGGCGGCGGCGCCCACCTCCGCCGGCGCCGTCGCGAACGCGACGATCGCGCAGTCGTGCGCCGCCACCCACGGCGAGCGCAGCAGCGCCGCGATCGCGACCGCGTCGGTGGGGTCGACCACCGCGCGGAGCAGGGAGCGCACGTCCAGACCGGTCGGGGTGCGGAGCACGTCGCCGCCGCCGGCGTTCAGCACCGGCACGCCGCGCGCGGGCAGGCGCGCCTCGAGCACCGCCAGCGTCGCGCGGCCGCGCGCGAGCACCGCGACGTCGTCGACCCGCAGGGGCCGCGGACCGTCGGGGCCGTCGACCTGGAGCGCGGGGTCGGCCTCGAGCAGCGC
>JBHEOT010000107.1:624-3852 GCA_046260675.1 Trueperaceae bacterium
GTCGAACACCCGGTTGACCGCGTCGACCAGGTCGACGTGGGTGCGGTAGCTGGTGCGCAGCTCCACGGTGCGGCCGTCGTCGGCCCCGGCGACCGCCGCGCGCAACCCGGCCAGGACGCTGGGTTCCGCGCCGCGGAAGCCGTAGATCGACTGCTTGGCGTCGCCGACGGCCGTCAGCGGCGCGTCGGGGGCGCGCAGCGCGCGCAGCAGCGCGGCCTGCACCGGGTTGACGTCCTGCGCCTCGTCCAGGAGCAGCGCGCGCCAGCGGGCGTGCAGGTCGGCGCGCACGTCGGGGTGCTCGAGCGCCCGGGCGGCGTGGGTCTCGAGGTCGGCGAACGAGAGCGCCTTGGCGCGGCGCTTGCGGGCGTCGACCGCCGCGAGCGCCCGGTCCAGCGTGGCGCGCACGTGCTCGACCCGCGCGGCCGCGAGCTCGTCGAGCGGCCCCCAATGCAGCGCCGCCGGCCCCTCGCCCCCGTCCCAGGACGCCTGCGCGAGCGTCCGCAGCCGCTTGAGCGACGCCTTCACGGCGCTCAGGTCGGGGCCGGCCCACCCCTTCTTGGCCCCCAGGTGGTACCGGAAGGTGGTCATCGCCGTCCAAGCGGCCTCGAGGGCGGCCGGATCGCCGTCGGCGCCGAGGGCCCGCAGGCGCGCGTCCGCGTCGACCGCCGCCCGTCGCGCGGCCTCGGTCGCGTGGCCCGCCGGACCCTCGAACGCCGCTAAGAACGCGACCTCCTCGCGCCAGGCCGCGGAGCCGACGCTCGCCTCGAACGCGGCGCGCCGCGCCGCATCGACCGCCGCCCGCACGGCTGCCGGCGGCACCGCGAGCGCGGCGCGGACCCGTGCGGGGTCGTCGAGGGCGGCGCGCAGCGCCGAGCGCAGCAGCTCGAACGGCAGCACCCCGAAGGCCTCGTCGGGGAGCGCCGCGAGCGCCTCGTCGAGCGCCTCGGCCACCCACAGCGCGCCATCGAGCTCGTCGACCACGCCGAAGTCCGGCGGCACCCCGGCGGCGTCCGGGTAACGCCGGCAGACCGTCTGCGCGAGCGCGTGGACGGTGCCGATCGGCGCCGCCTCCACCTCGGCGAGGACGTCCGCATCGAGGTCGGGGTCGCCGGCATCCAGCGCGGTGCGCACCACGTCGCGGATGCGCGCGCGCAGCTCCTCGGCGGCCCGCCGGGTGAAGGTGACCGCGACCACCTCCAGCGGGCGCAACCCCTGCTGCAGATGGTGGAGGTAGCGGCGCGCGAGCATGTAGGTCTTGCCGGTGCCGGCGCCGGCGGTGACGACGACGCTGCCGGGGGCCTCGGCGGCCGCGCGCTGCTCGGCGTTGAGGCTCACGGGGACGCCTCCTCGGCCTCGGGCACCCGGTAGGGCGCGGGGCGCCGCTCCAGGTGGGGACCCTTGCGGCACACCGACTCCAGGTCGCACAGGCGGCAGACCGACGGGTCGGGCTCCGGCGGGAAGAAGCCGGCGGCGAGCGAAGCGCGCAGCCGCGCGAGGAGGTCGGCGAGGTCGTCGGCGCCGGGCGCTCGGGCGGGCAGGCGGGCGCGCGTGCGCAGCGATACGTACGCGGCGCCGGCCACCGGTTCGCCGGGGCGCAGCACCGGCGCGGCGACGTCGACGTAGAGCGGCAGCTGCAGGTCGAGCGTGGGCTTGAGCTCCGCGTCGCGCGCCCCCGCGGGCGGGCGGCCCGACAGCTTGTAGTCGATCAGCTCGATACCGTCCGGCGTGCGGTCGATGCGGTCGACGTAGCCCTGCACGCGCCAGCCGTGCCAGACGCCCTCGAAGCGGTCCTCGGTGCCGACCACCTCGTGGTCGTCGGGCAGGAAGTCGGGCGCCCCGATCAGCGCCCGCAGGTGGGCGAGGTGCTCGGAGCGCAGGCGCGCCCAGTGGGGCACGACGTCGTCGAGCCGCTCGGCCGCCTCCGCCGCCGCGAAGGCCGCGTCCAGCGCGTCCAGCGCCGCAGCGCGCGCCTCGAGACCGCGGCGCCCGACGGCCGCGCGCAAGGCCCCTTCGAGCGCGAGGTGGTACAGCCGCCCCTCGAGCAGCGGGGTCAGCGCCTCGACCCCCTCGTCCGGCGCGCGCACCCCCCACAGGCGGCCGACCCACCAGCGGAAGCGGCAGCTGCCGAGGTCGCGCAGCTGCGTCGCCGACCACACGCGCGCGTCTGGATCGACGCCCACGCCGACGAAGCCGTCCTCGGGCCCCCAGGCACGACCGGTCTCGCGCTCCAGCGCCTGGCGCCATGCGCGCCGAGCGCCCGCGAGGACCGCGTCGACGCCGTCCGGCACCGCGCCTTCCGCGCGCAACGCGGCCGCGCGGAAGGCGCCCGGCGACGCCGGCGCGGAGGCGGCGGGCACCCCGGGCTCCACCCCCATCCGGGCGAGGAAGGGGCTCGGGAGCCGCGCGTCGCCGCCGGTCTGCGCCGGCACGCCGATCCAGACGCGGCTGCGCGCGGCGCGCAGCGCCCCCCAGAAGCGCAGCGCCTCGAGCCGCCCAGCGTCGCCGGCGCTCGTGAACGGCCAGCCGTGCGCCGCCAGCGCCGCGCGCTCCCGGAAGCCGAGCACCGGGTCGTCGGCGACCGCCGTGGGCAGCACGCCGTCGACCGCGCCCAGCAGCAGCACGTGCGCGGGGCGGCGATCGGCGAGCGCCTGGAGCGGGCGCAGCCAGACGGCGTCGTCGTCGGAGCCCTGCGGGGCCTCGTCGTCCGCCGCCGGGCTCGAGGGCGCCGCCCCCGGATGCGTCCAGCGCACGAGCGTGTGGCGCAGCGCGTCGCGCAGCGCCCCGAGCACGGCGCCGCGCGCGAGCGCCGGGTCGGCGTCCGCTCCGGGCTCATCGATCTCGCCCAGCCCGTCGCCTAGCGCGTCGAGCGCGGCCGCCCAGGCCACGGCGACCGCGGGGTCGACCGGCGCCGCGTCCGCGGCGACGGCGTCCCCCGGACCGGCCCCGAGGCCGGCCGCTGCCGGCGCGTCGCCGAGCCGGGCGCGCCAGGCCGAGGCGCGGGCGCGCTCGGGCCAGGCGAGCGCAGCGACGAGCGCGTCGGCTCGGGCTCGCGCGTCGGGCTCGCGCTCGCCGGCGACCGCCGGTGCGACCGCGCGCGCCCAGGCGCGCGGGTTCGCCGGTCGCCAGGTGCGCACCCGCGCGACGGCGTCGGCGTCGAGCGCCCCGACCGCCGGGTGCGCCAACCAGGCGAGCGTCGGCTCGAAGGCGCCGCCGCGGGCGACCGCCTCG
>JBHEOT010000108.1:0-3795 GCA_046260675.1 Trueperaceae bacterium
CGCCAGCGCCAGGCGCTGCCACTGCCCGCCCGAGAGCTGCTGGCCCCCTTCGAACCAGCGCCCGAGCATCTGCTCGAAGCCCTTGGGGAGCAGCCCGACGAACTCGGAGGCGCCCGCGCGCTCGGCGGCGGCCGCCAGCGCGTCGGCGTCGGCGTCGCCGGCGCCGCGCCCGACGGCCACGTTCTCGCGCACGGTCATCTGGTAGGTGCCGAAGTCCTGGAACACGGTCGCGATCTCGCGCTGCACGCTGCGCGGGCTGAAGCGCGACGCCTCGAGGCCGTTGAGCAGGATGCGCCCGCCGGTGGGCTCGTACAGGCGCGTGAGCAGCTTGACCAGCGTCGTCTTCCCCGCCCCGTTCACGCCGACCAGCGCCAGCGACTCGCCGCGCCGCACCGAGAAGGTGACGCCCTCGAGCACGTCGCGGTCGGTGAGCGGGTAGCGGAAGCGCAGGTCCTCGACGTCGATCCGCTCGATGCGCCCGGTCCACGCCTCGCCGGCGTCGAGGTCGCGCGCGGGCAGCTCGAGGAACTCGTAGAGGTTGCGCATGTAGAGCAGGTCCTGCTGGACGCCGTTGACGCCCTGCAGCAGCGTCGCGAACTGCCGCTGCAGCTGCGCGATGCCCTGGATGAAGAGCCCGAAGTCGCCCACCGTGAGCGCGCCTTGCGCCGCGCGCCGCAGCACCGTCAGCGTCGCGACCGCGACCAATACCGACGAGGCGAGCGACGCCCCCAGCCCCCAACCGCTGCGCCGGCGCACCAGCGCCTCGAGCTCGCGGCGGAAGCGCAGGTAGTACTCGCGCCAGCGGTCGATCAGGTAGCGCTCGAAGCCGAAGAGCCGCACCTCCTTGACGTCCTCGTCGGAGGTCAGGAGCCGCCCCAGGTAGTTCTGGACGCGCGCGTCGGCGGCGCGGCGGCGCAGCATCCGGTAGTTCTCGGTGCCGAAGCGGTTGGCGACCAGCACGCCGGGCACGCTCGCGAGCAGCACCAGCGGCACCACCGCCCAGCCGAGCTGCGCCATCAGCGCCGACACCGAGCCGAGCGTGATCAGCGCCTGCAGCAGCCCCACCGTCTGGGTGAACACGCCCAGCGGCCGCCGCCCCACCTCGCGGTAGGCGTTCTGCAGCGCGTCGTAGGTGTCGGGGTCCTCGAAGCGCTCGAGGTCGAGGTTGGCGGCCTTGTCGAGGATCTTGCGGGTGATGGCGTGCTGCAACGAGTCGCCCAGCAGCTCCTGGGTGGCGTTCTGGAGCGTCCCGAACAGCGCGCCCAACGCGCCCACCACCACCTGGATCCCCAGCAGCGTCGCCAGCCGCGCGAAGGCGTCCCCCTCGGTCGCGAAGCCGCCCGTGATGGCGAGCGCCACCGCGTCGAGCAGCAGCTTGCCAATCCACAGCGTCACCGCCGGCACCCCCGCCTGCAGCACGCTCAGCACCGCGATCAGCGCGGTGCGGCGCGGATCGGTCGCCCACACCAGCGCCAGCGTCGTCCGCAGGTCGCGCGCCTGGGTGCGCCAGTCGGGGGCGCGGCCGGGGCGCGGCTTGGGGGTGGGCACGGGGGGATGCGGCGGGCGAGTCACGTGGGGGATCGTACGTGGGCGGTGAGGCGCGGCTTCGCGCTCGGGCGACGGGCCGCAGACGTGGCCATGGGCTCGTGCCTACGTCCGAGCCATCCCTCGCGGCTCACCTTGTATGCTGGCGTCTAGCCGTGGAGTTGAATCATGGCATTGATTCATGTCACGTACTCGTGGCGTTCAGGAGGCCAGCATGACCGCGTCCGTCAAGAAGAACCTGCACGTTCCGCTCACCGAAGACGTGCACGCCGAGCTCAAGTCCCAGGCGCAGCGGGTCGGCGAGCCCGCCACCGTGCTCGCCCGCCAAGCGATCGAGGATCGCGTGCGCGCGCTCAAGCGCGAGCAGATCGCCGACGAGATCACGGCTTACGCGGACGCGATGGCGGGCACGGAGTTCGACTTCGACCCAGCGGTCTTGGCTGCGGGGATGGACGTGTGGGCGGCGGACGAGGACGACTGGGGCGAGGAGGACGCTGCTGCGAACGGCGGCGATGCGGCGCGCATCGAAGTCGATGCGGCGCGCATCGAAGTCGATGCGGCGCGCATCGAAGTCGATGCGCGGTGACGTCTACTGGGCGACGTTCGAACCCCGATCGGGGAGCGAGCAGCGGGGTCGCCGACCCGCCGTGATCGTCTCGCACGATCGCTTCAACCGACACGCCAAGTGGCGGACGCTCCTGGTGGTGCCGATCACGACCTCGACGGCGCAGGCACGCCGGGGGCCGACGGCCGTCCCGATCCCTGCAGGCACAGCTGGCCTCGAGCACGATTCGTTCGCGGTGTGCCACCAAGTCACGGTCCTGGACCGCACGAAGCTGAGTGGGCGGCTAGGTCGCGTCCCGCCCGAACTCCTCATCGAGATCGAGGCGGGCCTGATGCACGCGCTCGATCTCTGACGCACCGCGGCAACCGCGGGCTCCGAGGCCCGCCGCCGGCGGTACCATGCGGGCGACGCGGACGGCGCGCTCGCTCGGATCGGGCACGCGCCGGCACCGCCGGAAGGACGCGCCGCGATGACCGCGCACGCGCTCGCCTTCGCCCTGCTGCTCGCCTACGACCTGGTCGTGCTGGCGCTGCTTCCGCTGGTGCTCCGCGCCTGGACGCGCACCCCGCGCGAGGTGGTGCGCAAGGTGCAGCACCTCGGCTTCGCGGCCTCGCCCATCGTGCTCATGGCGCTCTTCACCCACTGGTGGGCGGCGCTCATCGCATCGACCCTCCTGCTCGGGCTCGCGTACCCCATGCTCTGGCTGATCGAGCGCAGCCGCTTCTACCACCGCTGGTCCACCGATCGCGACCCCGCCGGCGGCGAACTGCGCCGCCAAGTGCTGTTCGCCCAGGCGACCACGACCGTCCTGCTGGGCGTGCTGTGGGGCGGCCTCGGTGATCTGGGGCGCCCGCTGGTGGCGGTCGCCTCGGTCGCCTGGGGGTTCGGCGACGCGGCCGCGGCCCTCGTCGGCAAGGCGTGGGGGCGGCACGGCGTCGTGCACCGGGACGTCGAGGGCACCAAGACGTGGGAGGGCGCCGCCGCGATGGTCGCGGTGGTGGCCGCCTCCGTGTTCGCGGTGCTTCTCGTCTACGGTGGGCACCCGTGGTGGGTGGCGCTGGTAGCGGCGCTGGTGGCCGGACCGGTGGCGGCCGCCACCGAGCTCGTCTCGCATGCCGGGCTCGACACGGTGACGGTCCCGTGCGCGACGGCGGCCGTCCTGGCCCCCTGGCTGTGGTGGTCGAGCGCGGCCGGATGGTGAGGGCGGCGCACGATCCCGCGCTCGACGGCCGGCGCGAGCGCACGCTCGCGCTCGCGGTGGCGCTGAGCGCGTGGGGGCCGTTCGCGACCGCCATCGCGGTGGTGCTCGCTCAGTCGACCACCCAAGTCGCCGACTTCGTGCGCCGCACCGTCGAGCTGGTGGCGATGACGCTCGCCTGGGCGACGGCGCGCCGGCTGCGCCGGAACCCGGACGTGGCGCCCGCCGTGGCCGCCCGGTGGACGCGCTCGACGGCGATCGCCGTGGCGCTCGCGCTCGCGGTATCGGGCGTGGCGACGGCAGTCGGGCTGGTCGTGGGCGCGCGCTGGACGCCCGGCGGCGACGTGCGCCTCGGCCTCGCCATCGCGACGCTGGGGCTGCTGGTCAACGGCGGCTTCTGGATGCGCTACCGCGCGCTCGGGCGGGCCCGGGTCGATCCCATCGTCGAGGGGCAGCTCCGGCTGTACGGCGCGAAGGTGGTCGTAGA
>JBHEOT010000109.1:0-3784 GCA_046260675.1 Trueperaceae bacterium
GGCCCAGGAGCAGCAACCGGCGGCGGCCGAAGCGGTCGCCGAGCGACCCGCCGAGCGGCTGCACCGCGGCCATCGCCACCAGGTACGACACGATGACCCAGCTCCCCCAGGTCAGCGACGCCCCGAGGTCGGCGAGCAGCTCGGGCAGCGCCACCACGATCATCGTGGAGTTGAGCGGTGCGAGGACGCCGGCGAAGATCGCCGCGGCGACCACGACCCCGGTCGCCACCGGCGGCTTCGCCGGCATCAAGCTTCGTGCACGATGCGAACCTGACCGCGGTCGCCGTCGACCTCGAGCAGCATGCCGTCGCGGAGGCGGCGGGTGCCGACGCCGGTACCGACGACGGCCGGGAGGCCGTACTCGCGGGCGATGACGGCGGTGTGGCTCAGGACGCCGCCGGTGTCGGTCACGAGGCCCGCGGCGATCGCGAACAGGGGCGTCCAGGGTGGCGAGGTGGTGGTCGCGACCAGGATCTCGCCCGGGCGCAGCTGCCCGGTGTCGCGCAGGTCGCGCAGGACCCTGGCCCGCCCGCGCGCGAGGCCCCGTGCGCCGGGCGCGCCGGTGACGACGTCGGGCTCGCGGGTCTCGGGGGGTGTGCGACCGGCGTAGGCGTCGTCGGTGGGGTCCGCCGCGCTGCGTGTCGCGCCCACGGTCTCGGGCGGGTCGACGTCCGCGTACTGGCGCAGCTCCAGCTGCCGCTCGGCGATCAGCGCGCGGCGGTCGAGCGGAGGAGAGGCCGCCCAGGTCGCGCGCAACTCGTCCCAGGTGAGGTGGACCACGTCTTCGGGCGCGACGATGGTGGCGGCGTCCGCGAGTCGTCGGCCGACCTCGAGCACGACGCGCCGGGCGGCGGCGGTGGTGCCGTAATCGAGCAGGAAGTTGTGGTCCTCCGAGGCCACGAAGGCGGACAGACCCGCCGCGAGCCGGTGTTCGAACGCCGCGCGCACAGGCTCGGGGTACCCGCGCAACCGTTCGCGCGCGGCTGCGACGCGGCGCTCGCCCTCCGCCGCCACCTCCGCGTGGCGCGTGCGCGCGTCATTGCCGGGCCGCCGCAGCGCGTCCTGGAGCATGGCGATCACGGGCGTCGGGTCCTCGAGCAGGCTCGGTGCGCTCAGCGCGACGTAGAGCGTGCGGCGCCCGAACTCCTCCAGGTAGGCGTCGAGGGCATGGCGCGCATCGGCGGCGTCGTCGCGCCGTGCCAGCGCCTCCGCGACCTCGGTGGCTCGCAGGGCGACGAGCTCCTCGCTCAGGCCCGGCACCGCGGCGACCGCATCCCGCACGGCCCACAGCGCTTCGCCGGCGCGGGTCGTCAGCGTCGGCCGTCCTTGCAGCAGGCCGGCGGCGTCGAGCTCGCTGGCGTCGTCGAAGAGCTCCCCGTACAGCGCTACGAAGGCGCCGCGAGCCCGACCCGCTGGGAAGCTGATCTCGAAGTGCAGTTGCCAGAGGCGCAGCAGCCGCTCGTACGTCGCGTCGAGGTGGGCACGGAGCGCCTCGTCGTCGGCGCCCCCCAGGTCGAAGCCGTCCCAGAAGGTTAGGTGGGCCTCGATCTCGGGTCGCCAGCGCCAGGCCCAGACGTTCGCCAGCCCCGCATCGGTCTCGGCGGACGCAGCCTCGCCGCGCATGCGCCAAGCCGCGCGCTCCGCCTCGGGCAACTCGATCGCCCTTCTCGAAGCGTAGAAATGCGTCCAGAAGCGCCGGCTCTGGACAGCGGCCGGGGTGCCGTAGGTGCGGAGGCCGTGCGTGATGCCCACGTCGTACACGAGGTGCGCGAGCTCCTGGTCGAGCATGGTGATCTGCCCGGGGAAGTGTACGCGGTCGCGCTCCCAAGGGCGCTCGGCGTCGTCCGGCTCGCGCCACGGGGCGGGCAGCCCGCCCAGCGGATCGTCCGGCGCGGCGAGCGAGCCCGGTGCGGGGTCCGGCAGCGCGGTCACGGGACGGCATTGGAGCAGGAACAGCTCGCCGTCGGCCAGGGCGAACTCGACGTCGACGGGCCAGCCCTGATGGACCTCGAGGTCGCGCGTCAGCTCGGCCACCGCCGCGAGGTCGGCGTCCGTGAGCGCGGGGCGCTCGCGCAGGAACGTCGGCACCGCCAGCTCGACGGTGCGGTTCTCGGTGAGGACGGTCATCTTGTCCTTCGCGCTGGGTCGGGCCTCGACGACACGGAGGTCCTCCTTGTCGAGCGTCCAACCGTCGGGCGTGACGTGCCCGGCGACCAGGCTCTCGCCCAGGCCCCAGGTGGCGTTGACGATCATCCGGTCGCGCCGGCCGGAGACGGGGTCGACGCTGAACGCCACGCCCGACGCGTCCGCGACCACCAACTGCTGGACGAGCACGGCGAGCGCGAGCCCGTCCTCGGGCAGCCCGTGGTCGCGCCGGTAGGCGAGCGCGACGTCGCTCTGGAGCGAAGCCCACGTGCGCGTGATCGCCTCGAGCACGGCGTCGAGGCCGACGACCCCGAGGATCGTCTCGTGCTGGCCCGCGAACGACGCGCCGGGACCGTCCTCGTCGAGCGCTGAGGAGCGGACCGCGACGGGCGGTGGCGGATCGGCGTCGCCCACGAGCTGCGCGTACGCGTCGACGATGGCTTGGCTGAGCTCAGGGTCGATGCCGCCGGCGCGTTCGGCGCGGCGGTAGGCGTCCGCGGTCAGGCAGAAGCCGGGGGGCACGGGATGGGTCGCCGAGAGCGCGCTCAGGTGGGCGGCCTTGGGCCCGACGACCGCGGGGTCGGCGGCGCGTGCATCGCCGAGGGCGAGGACGAGCGGGGTCAACGGACGGGTACGACGCAGATCATGATTGCCTCCGAAGTGGTGCACTGTATGCGTGGGCATGGTTATACCCCAGCACCGATGACTCCGTCGTGACACTTCGGAGCGACTCAGCGAGAGGACACGAATAGGCGTCGCCCCGAGGATGGGGCTCGGGGCGACGCTTGGGAGGATGGCGGACGGCGATGGTGCGTGCCATCCGGACGGGGTCCGTGGGAGCCGATCGGATCGCTCGAAGGCGACGGTTCGGTGTACGGCGCCTGGAGTGTAGGCCGAGGTGCTTCACAGCGACCGCACATCCGTACGTCGCATTCGCCGGTTGCGGCGGCTCGGGCTCCGGTACGCTTCGCGCACTAGGAGGTCGACGAGGTGGCCGACGCCGCGTTGGACGCATGGGCGATCTGAGTCCTTGAGGCGCTGCGCTTCGCGCGAACGAACGTGAACAAACGAGGTGTGATAAGACAACTTATCAAACTTGCGTTATGCTCTGACTAGGACGAGCCACCCACGAAGCCGTTAAGGTCCGCGTCAGCCCGAGACGCCAAACCCCCCCAGGATCTCGCTCGAGTACGTGTTGATGCGCGCGATCATCTCGTGCCGGTCGTGCTCGCTGAGGTCGAACTCCTCCAGCGTCGCGAACAGGTGATCGGTGAAGCGCTGCAGGTGCTCGCGGGTGATGCCGCGGCCGCGGTGGGCATGGGCCAAAGGACGGCCCTCGTAGGTCTCCGGGCCACCGAGCGCCATCGAGAACACCATGCGTTGCATCTCGAGCAGCCGCGCCAGGTCGGCGTGCTCGAAGAACGGCCCGAGTTCGGGGTCGCCGAGGACGCGGTCGTAGAAGGCGTCGACCAACGACGCGACCGTCTTGGCACCGCCGATGCGCTCGTACGCTGTCGTCCGGGGTTCGTCCATGGCGAGCCGCGCCTCCTTCACCGTACATACCTAGCATGACCGGCGGCGACCGATCTCGGCAAGGTCCTGGGTCCCAGGATTTGCCCTAACCGGCTCAGGCAGGGGG
>JBHEOT010000011.1:0-60405 GCA_046260675.1 Trueperaceae bacterium
GGAGCAGACCTACTCGCGCGGCCTCGGGCCCTGGTTCGTCGCCGGTACCGACCACCGCACCGTGGTGCGCGGCCGCGCACCGCGCCACCGTGGGTTGCGCCTGGGCACCGTCGTGCGCATCTTGGAGGACGCCGTGGTCGTCGCGCCTGCGGCCGCGGTCGAGCCGCCCGGGCCGGCGCTCGCCGACCTGCGGCCGGCCGCCCGGTCGGCCGCCGAGGCCGCCGGTCGCGCGCCCAGACCGGGCGACGGGCTCGTGTTCGACGCCGCCCATCGGCGTTCGCCGGCGCTGCCGGAGCAGGGGGGACGCGTCTACCGGGTGGCGGCCGCGCGAGACGGTTGGCGCCTCGCCTTCGGACGGGGCGACGTCGACCTGTGCCTCGTCCGCCCGGGCGACGCGGTGTGGCGCAGCGACGACCCGACGCTCGCCGCGCGCGCCCGGCGCTTCACCGAGGCCGCCGAGCCGGTGCGCACCGATGCGCTGTCGCTGGTGCTGACCGCGCACGAGGGGGCGCCGCTCGTGCTGGTCGCGACCACGGCCCGCGGCGAGACCGCCGTGGCGGTGGGCGACGCGCCGCTCGAGCGGGCCGCGAACCGCGCCCTCGACCACGCCACCGCGCGCACGCAGCTCGGACGCCTGGGCGGCACCCCGTTCCACCTGGGCGACTTGACGCTCGACGCAGAGGGCGCCCCGTTCGCGCCGGTGTCGGCGCTCAACGCGCTGCGGCGCGAGCTGGTGGCGCAGCTCGTGGCTGTCCGGGCCGCGCGGCCCGAGCGGCATGCGCGCGGCGGTGCGCTGGCGGACGCTCGTGCGGCCCTCGGTGCTGCCGCTCCCGCGCCGGTCGCTGCCGACGCCCCCTCGCGGCTGCACGCGCTCGTGCGCACCCCGGAGCAGCTCGATGCGGCGCTCGCGGCCCATGCCGAGGGCGTCCCCCTCGCCAGCGTCACCCTCGACTACCTCGAGCTGTACGGCCTGCGCCCGTCGGTCGAGCGCGCCCGCGCCGCCGGCCTTCGGGTGCGGGTGGCGAGCCCGCGCGTGCTCAAGCCGGCCGAGCAGAACGTCGTGCGCTTCCTCACCGACCTCGGCGCCGAGCTGCTCGTGCGCTCGGCCGGCCTGCTGCGCGACCTGACGGCGCTTCCGGCCGGCGCCCGTCCGCGGATCACCGGCGACTTCTCGCTCAACGCCACCAACGCGCTCACGGCCCATGCTTTCCTCGCGGCCGGCTGCGACGCGCTCACGCCCGCGTACGACCTCGATGCCGCGCAGGTCGCGGCGCTCGCTTCGGCGATCGACCCGCGGCGCCTGGAGGTGGTCGTGCACCACCACCTGCCGGTCTTCCACACCGAGCACTGCGTGTTCTGCCGCTTCTTGTCGGACGGGCACGACCACACCGATTGCGGCCACCCCTGCGAGAGCCACCGGGTGGCGCTGCGCGACGGCCAAGGGCGGCTGCACCCCGTGCTCGCCGACGTCGGCTGCCGCAACACGGTGTTCGGCGCCGAGGCGCAGGTGGCTGCCAAACACTGGCCGCGGTGGCGCGCGGCGGGCTTCCGCGACGCGCGGGTCGAGTTCGTGCACGAGGACGGCGACGCCGTGCGAGCGGTGCTCGCCGCGTGGCGCGGGGTGCTCGACGCGCCGGCCTTCGACCCGGCGCGGCTCGAGGCGCGGCTGCGCGCGGCGGCGCCGGAGGGCGTCACCGAGGGGAGCTACTTCGTGCCGCACGAGGGGATGCGGGCGCTGCCGGTGCTTTAGGACGCGGCGCCGCACGGCCATCATCGGCCCGACCAGGGCAGGGCGGCCCGGGGGAGTGCCTCTTCGCGACGCTCCAACAAACTTGCAAATCAAAAGTCTGACTTTCAATTTGCAAGTTTGCCGTACTGCTCGCGAACGACGTCTCCCCGACGTCGAGCGGGCGGCCGCTCAAGCGATCGGGCGCGCGCCGTCGAGCACCGTCACCGTGCGCCCGTCCGTCCCATGGAGCACGTCCGCGACGGTGGTGCGCCCGTCGGTCCACCCCATCGCCAGATGCGCCGTGTCGAACGCGTACGCGAGGCGCCCGTCGGCGGTGGCGACGATGGTCTCCGCCGCGCAGCGCTTCAGGCCGGAGCCCAGAGCGCCGAGATGGGCAGCGCCCAGAGGCGGTCGCCGAGCGGCAGGACCGTGGGCCCGGCGTGCAGGACGACGCCGCGTGCGAAGCGGTCGCCGAGCGCGTCGCGCAATGCCGCGAGGTGCCGCACCGCGTCCGGGCCGACGCGGTGACCCGCCTTGACCTCGATGCCCACGACCCGCCCGTCACCGGCTTCAAGGAGCCAATCGACCTCGACGCCGTCGTGTTCGCGGTAGTGGTGGAGCGTCGTGGGCACCGTCGACCACGAGAGCTGCTTGCGCAGCTCGAGACCGACGAAGGTCTCGACGAGCGCACCGCGCGCTTCGGGCGCGTTGGCCCAGCGGTCGTGCGTGATGTCGAGAAGAGCCGCGGCCAAGCCGGTGTCGCTCACCAGCATCTTGGGTCGGCGAGCGAGCCGTTTGCCGGCGTTGACGCTCCACGCCGGCACGTCTTCGATGAGGAACAGGGCTTGGAGCGCGTACAGGTATCGAGCCAGGGTGGTGGCGGGGATCCCGGACGTGCGCGAGAGCTCGGCTAGGTTCGCGGGCCGCGCGGTGCGGGCGGCCACCAGCCGAGCGAGCCGAGGGAGATCCCCAAGCTTGGTTAGGTTGGCAACGTCGTGGACGTCCCGCTGAAGCGAGGTCGCAAGGTACGCGTCGAACCAGGCACGGCGCCGGTTCGGTGCCGTGCGTGCGACGGCGGGCGGGAAGCCGCCGCGGAGGACACGATCGGCGAGGTCACCGATGGGCTCGGGCGCCGAGGGTGCGGCGCCTCCGAACGCCCACGCCGCGAAGTCCTCGCGGACGCCCACCGAAAATCGACCACGTCGTGGTTGAATTTCGGCCACAGCGTGGTCGGGTCGCGGCCAGGCGGTCGGGCCGGCGGCGTTCGATGGACGGCGGCACCGCATGGCCATCATCGGCCCGACCAGGGCAAGGCGGCCCCGGGGAGTGCCTCTTCGCGACGCTCCAACAAACTTGCAAATCAAAAGTCAGACTTTCGATTTGCAAGTTTGCCGTACTGCCCGCGAACGACGTCTCCCCGACGTCGAGCGGGCGGCCGCTCAAGCGATCGGGCGCGCGCCGTCGAGCACCGTCACCGTGCGCCCGTCCGTCCCATGGAGCACGTCCGCGACGGTGGTGCGCCCGTCGGTCCACCCCATCGCCAGGTGCGCCGTGTCGAACGCGTACGCGAGGCGCCCGTCGGCGGTGGCGACGATCAGCCCGCCGCTGCCGTCCATGCGGTTCACGTCGCTCAGAGCGTGCTCGAGCGCCCTGGCCAGGTCGTCGCCGCGCTCGAGGCGGTCGGCCAACGCCTTCGCGGTCACCGCGCGCAGGAAGGCCTCCCCCTTGCCGGTCGTGCTCACCGCCACCGCTCGGTCGGCGTAGGTCCCCGCGCCCACGATCGGCGCGTCGCCGACGCGCCCTGGCCACTTGCCCAGCAGCCCGCCGGTGCTCGTGGCGGCCGCGAGGTCGCCGGCGGCGTCGAGCGCCACCGCGCCCACGGTGGCCGAGCCGGTCGGCGTGGACGCGTCCTGGCGCGCCCGCCACCGCGCCCACAGTTCGCGGGTGTACGCGGTGAGGAGGTCGGCGGGGTCGAGCGGGTCGTCATTGAACGCCTCGGCGCCCGCGCCGACGATCAGCACGTGGGGGGTCTCGCGGCGCACCCGGTCGGCGAGCCGGATGGCGCTGCGCGCGGTGCGGACCGCGGCCACCGCGCCGGTGCTGCCGTCCTCGCCGCGCACCACGCACGCGTCGAGCTCGACATCGCCGTCGCGGTTGGGGCTGCTGCCGATGCCCGCGTTGAAGGCCTCGGCGTTCGCCTCCATCGCCTCCACCGCACGCAGCGCCGCCTCGACGGCGTCCCCGCCGTCGTCGAAGGCCGTCCACCCGGCGGCGAGGGAGGTGCGGAGGCCTTTGAGGTATGCGGGGTGGCGGGCCTCGGCGATCGTGCCCGCGCCGCCGTGGATCAGGAGCTTCGGCATGGCGCCACGCTACCCGAACGCCGGGACCGCGAACGGCGGGAAGCGCAGCGCGCGGGGATAGACTGGCGCGTGCGGCTCGCTCTCTTCTACCTCGTCCTCGTCGTCGCCCAGGGGTTCCTGGGCGCGCTGATGGCGCCGTTGCCGCCGCCCGACCTGTTCCTGATCGGCGTGCTCACGCTGCTCTACCGGCTGCCTGCCTGGCAGCTCGTGCTGCTGGGCTACGGCGCCGGGTTGGTGCAGGACCTGGTGGGCCACGGCGCGCTCGGCGTGCACGCGCTCGGCCTCGCCGGCGCGGCGCTGGTGGCCAGCACCGTGCGCCTGCAGCTGTCGCAAGAAGGCTTCCTCGAGCGTTCGCTCGCCGTGCTCGCCGCCGCGGCCGGCAAGTGGGCCGTCGTCGCGCTGCTGCTGGCGTGGTTGGCCGAGGGGTCGGTCACGTGGATCTCGGTGGGCGCGGTCGCCGCCCTGGACGCCGCCTTCACCGTCGTGGCCGCGGTGCTGCTGCTCCCGTGGGGCTTCGCGTTGCTCGCGCGCACCAAGGCGCTGCGCAAGGAGCTGCTGTGACGCGCCGGCCTGCCGGGTCGTCCGCGCGCGGCCGCAAGCGCGAGCTCTCGCTCCGCCGCCCCGCCTCCGAGATCGTCCCCGGCGAGCGCAAGCCCGAGGCTGAGGCGCCGGCGGAGATGGCCGCGCGGTTGCGCTTGGTCCTCGCGCTCATGCTCACCCTGCTCGTCGTGTTCACCGGCCGCCTGATGTACCTCCAGCTGGTGAAGGGGACGGAGTACCTGGCGATCAGCGAGCGGAACTTCACCCAGGAGCGCCGCATCGCGCCGCTGCGCGGGCGCATCCTCGCCCGCGACGGCACCGTGCTGGCGGACAACCGCGTCGCCTACGACCTCATGTACTGGGGCGGCGAGGTCGAGGGGTGGATGCGGCTCGCCGCGTTCCTCGGCGTCGACCCGGTGCTGCGGCCGCCCGAGCGCAGTCGCCCCGAAGAGGCGCTCAACGGTGCGGTGGTCGCGTGGAACATCCCCGACCACCTGGTGCCCGCCGTCGAGGAGCGCATCGCGGGGCAGCCGAGCCTCTACCTGCGCGAGCGGATCGAGCGCACCTACCCCACCAACCTCGCCGCGCAGGTGGTGGGCTACACGTCGCAGGCCGACCCGGTGCGCAACCCCGGGTACGGCGTCGACGACCTCGCCGGCGTCATGGGCGTCGAGGCGACGTGGGAGGCCGTGCTGTACGGAGCGTCCGGGGCGCGCGAGGTCAACGTCGACCACCGCGGCGCCCCGCTGATGAGCACCGTCACCACGTCCGCGGTGCCCGGCGCCGACGTCGTGCTGACCCTCGACCCGCTGGTGCAGCGGATGGCCGAGGACGTGCTCGCCGGCGCGCTCGAATACGTCAACGGCGACCGCGCGCGGGTCGGGCTGCCGCTCGAGGAGGTCGTGCACGGCGCCGTCATCGCGCTCGACCCGCGCACCGGCGAGGTGCTGGCGATGGCGTCGTCGCCCACCTTCGATCAGAACGTCTTCGCGAAGCGCCCGATCGACCCGACCGCGGTGGGTGCGTACCTGACCGACGCGCTCCACAAGCCGCTGCAGAACCGCGCCGTCGAGGCCTACGTGCCGGCCTCGACCTTCAAGGTGGTCACGGCGATGACGCTGCTCGACGGCGGATGGGTGAGCCCCGGCCAACGCTTCTCGTGCTCGGCGCGCTTCACGCTCGGCGGCGTCACCTTCCGGAACTGGGCGACCTTTGACAAGGGCAGCTACGACATCCGCGACGCGCTCGCCGACAGCTGCAACACGTACTTCTGGAACGCGGCGGTCTCGACCCCGGACGCCACCCGCGGTTGGGGCCCGTTCATCGCCGACGAGGTGGCCACCGCCCGCGACCTGGGCTTCGGCGCGGTGGTGGGCGTGGGCGTTCAGGAGGAGCGGGCCGGGCGCATCCCCGACCTCGAGTGGGCGCGCGTCACCTACGAGCACGGCTGGCTGCCCGGCTTCACCATGAACACGATCATCGGGCAGGGCGACGTGCTCGCCACCCCGGTGCAGGTGGCGCAGTTGATCCAGACCGTCGCCATGGACGGCTTCCAGGTGCAGCCGCACCTCGTGCGCTCCATCGGCGACGAGCCGTTCGTCGCGGCGACGCGCCAGGTCGAGGGGCGCCACTGGGGCGTCCTCCAGGAGGGCATGCGGATGATGTTCACCGACTACCCGTCGCGCACCGTGCTGGGGCCCGCGGCCTTCCCGGTCGCGGTGGCCGGCAAGACCGGCACCGGCCAGACGGCGCGCGGCGACGACTACACGCACGCCTGGTTCATGGGGTACGGCCCGATCCAGGACCCGGAGGTGGCGATCGTGGTGTTCGTGGAGCACGGCGGGTCGAGCTCGCGCGTGGCGGTGCCGTTGGCGCGCGACTTCTTCGCGGCGTACTGGGGCGTCGATGACGAGGTCGTGAGCGCGTCGGCCGCGCCTCGGAGCGCGCCGTGAGGCTGCGCGGTACGCGCGGCGGGGTGCTGCTGACGCTCGACGCTTCGGTGGCGCTCGAGGAGCTCGAGGCGATGCTGGCGCCACAGGCGGAGCTGTTGGCGGGCAAGGTCGTGCTCGAGGTGGCGGAGAAGGTGCCGTTGGCGGTCCTCACCGCGGTGGCCGAGCGCGTCGCGGCGGCTGGAGGGCAGGTCACCGACGTGCGACCCCCCACCGCGGTCATGCAGGCGCGGTCCGAGACCGTGATCGTCGCGCGCACGGTGCGCTCCGGTGGCCGGGTCGAGTCGAGCGGGTCGCTCGTGGTGCTCGGCGACGTCAACGCCGGCGCCGAGCTGATCGCCGAGGGCGACGTGATCGTCACCGGGGTGCTGCGAGGGATCGCGCACGCGGGCGCGGCGGGCAACGAGAAGGCCGTGATCTACGCCGAGCGCATCCTGGCGCCGCAGTTGCGGATCGCCGGGTCGCTGGCCCAAAGCGACCCGCGCGTCGACGGCGACGAGGGGCGCAAGAAGCACGAGGTGGCGCTGCTGCAGGCGGGGCAGATCGTCGTCCGCCCCTGGTCGGCGTAGCCCACGTGATGGACGACGATCGGTTCCGTGGTCGCTGGCTGCTTCCCGACGGCGTCGCCACGGGCCGGGTCGCCGTCGCCGGCGGGCGAGTGGCCGGCTTCGAGCCCGAGGCGCTCGAGGACGACGGGTGGTGGGTGCCCGGCTTCGTCGACGTGCACGTGCACGGCGGGGGCGGTGGCGACGCGATGGACGGCGCCTCAGGGGTGCGCGCGCTGGCCGCGGCGCACCTCGAGCACGGCACCACCGCGCTGCTCCCCACGACGCTGACGGCGCCATGGCCCGAGGTGCTCGCTGGGTTGCGTGGGGTCGCCGCCGTGCTGCACGAGGACGCGCTGGCGGCGGCGACCGGAGGTGCGCCCGAGCGGCGCGCGGCGGTGCTGGGCGCGCACCTCGAGGGCCCGTTCGTGAGCCCGCAGCGCCTGGGCGCCCAACCGCCGTTCGCCGTCGACCCCACGCCCGACCGGGTGGCGGCGGTCCTGGCGCTCGGGGTCGTGCGGGTGGTGACGCTCGCGCCGGAGTTGGCCGGCGCCGAGGGGGCGGCGACGGCGTTCGCGCGCGCCGGCGTGCGCGTGAGCTTGGGCCACACCGTCGCGGACGCGGCGACCGCGGAGCGCGTCGCGGAAGCCGTGCACGACGCCGGTGGGGTGATGGGTGCCACCCACTTGTTCAACGCGATGAGCGGGATGACCGGGCGCGCCCCGGGCGTCATCGGCGCGGTGCTCGGCGACGCCGCCTCGTTCGCCGAGCTGATCGTCGATGGCCACCATCTGGCCGCCGCCTCGGTGCGCGCCGCGTTCCACGCCAAAGGGGCGCGCTTGCTGCTGATCACCGACGCGATCCGCGCGACCGCGACGACCGCCACGACGACCCGGTTGGGCCCCCACGCGGTCACCATCGCCGGAGGCGCCGCGCGCCTGAGCGACGGCACCTTGGCCGGCAGCGTGCTGACGCTGGACGCCGCGGTCCGGACCGCGGTGGCGATGGGCGTGCCCGTGGAATCGGCGCTGCGCGCCGCGAGCCAGGCGCCGGCCGCCTACCTGGGGCTCGCCGACCGTGGGCGGGTCGCGCCGCGGGCGCACGCCGACTTCGTGCGGCTCGACGCGTCGCTGAACGTGCGCTCGGTGTGGCGCGGCGGGGTGCGGGTGGCGTGAGCGCCGACGCCTGAGTCAGCCCCTCGCGGCGGCATCCCGCGCGGCCGCGGCTGCGAACGCCCACGCCCCCGCGACCGGTGGACCCACCGCCGGCCGCAGCGCCGCCGCCAAATCCGGCGCGAGCAGCGCGACCAGGTCCGCCTCGAGCGCCTGAGCGACCCCCCCTACGTGCGTCCAACCCACGGGCGGGCGCCCGAGCCGGGCGACCGCGGTGGCGACGAGCTCCGCGAGGTGCGCCGCGGCCCGGGCGCGCAGCGCCGCGGCGGCCGGGTCCTCGCTCGCGTGCTCCAGCACGAGCGGCGCCAGCGCCCCGAACGCCCCGGAGGATGCGTCCTTGGCGCGCCCGACCAGCGCTTCGGGTCCGCGACCCCAGGCCTCCTGCACCGCCGCCGCGAGCGGCCCGGTCTCGGTGCGACCGTCGAGGGCCCGCAGCGTGGCGCGCACCGCCTCCATGCCCAACCAGGCGCCGGAGCCCTCGTCGCCCACGCGGGCCCCCCAACCGCCGACGCGGACCCGACGCGCGCCGGCGACGCCCACCGCGGCGCTGCCGGTGCCGGCCACGAGCAGCACGCGCGGGTCGTCCTCGGGTCCATGCCCCGGCAGCGCCCCCTCGAGCGCCACCCACGGGTCGGCGACCAAGGTCAAGCGCTCGGGGTGCACCCCGCGCGCGACGAGCGCCGCGCGCATCGCGGCGCCGTCCTCGGGGCGGTCGACACCCGCCAAGCCCGCGCACACCCATGCAGCGCTCCAGCTTTCGGCCGGGTAGCCGGCATCGGCCCAGGCGGCGGCGACCGCCGCGACGACCGCGTCCGCGGCCGCTTCGGCGCCGACGGCGTAGGGGTTGCACGGCCGATCGACGCCGCCGCGCCCCACCGGCGCGCCGTCGGCGGGTCCGACCCACGCCCGCCCGCCGGTACCGCCGCCATCGATGCCGATCGCGATGGGAGCGATGCCCTGTTCGCTCCCATCGCGATCGGTTGCACGAGCGCTGGAAGGCGCGCTCGTGCCGCCTTCGCCACGGCGCGCCGTCACGCGGGGCTCCACGGCGTGAGCGGCATGGGGCTCCGGCCCGGCGCCTCGCCGGTGCGGAGCGCGTGCACGACGGCGTGCACCGCGTCGGGGCGGAAGCCGAAGGCCACCAGCGCGGGCCCGGGCAGCACCGCGACGTGCGCCGGGTTCCAGAGCGCGACGTGCACCGCCGGGACGCCGCGCTCGGCGGCGATCGCGAAGGCGGCGCGCGCCGCGGCCACCGCGTTTGGTGCGAGCGGGACGCGGCTGGTGCTGACCACGAGGAGGGCGTCGACGCCCGTGAGCGCGTCGGTGACCGCCGCACGGTCGGCGCCTTCGGCGACCCACTCCGGGACGAACCCGGCCCGGTGCAGCGCGTCGACGAGGGCCGCCGTCGGCCGCGCCGTGGCGTCCGTGGCGGCGCCGGCGCGCACCTCCGCGGCGCCGACGACCGCGACCCGTGCCCCGGGCGCGAGCCGCGGCGGCATGCCGAACGCCACGATCGCGCGCCGCGCGGCGTCGGCCATGAGCTTGCGGTCGCCGGCGTCGTCGTACGCGCCGGGGTCGGCCGGGAACGCCGTGGCCAGGCGCGTCAGGCGCGCGCGCGAGGCGGCGCACGCGACCGGGTCGAGGCGCCCGTCGCGCTCGGCGTTCGCCAGTTCGGCCATCACCGCGACGTGCTCCTCGAGCGGCCCGCAGAGCAGCGGCGCGTCGATGCCCGCGGCCACCGCGTGCACCGCCGCTTCTGGGGCGGACCAGCGGTCGGCGATCGCGCGCATGTTCAGCGCGTCGCTGAAGACCACCCCGTCGAAGCCGAGCGCGGTCCGGAGCGCGGTGATCGCGGCGGGCGCCATGGTGGCGGGCCGGTCGGGGTCGAGCGCGGGCACCAGCAGGTGGGCGGTCATCACGGCCGCGGCGCCGGCCGCGATGCCGGCGCGGAACGGCACCCACTCGACCGCCTCGAGCCGCGCACGGTCGACGTCCAAGCGCGGCAGCTCGAGGTGTGAGTCCACCGCCACGTCACCGTGCCCGGGGAAGTGCTTGAGGGTGGCGGCGACGCCCGCCCCTTGGAGTCCGCGCACCGAGGCGGCCACGTGGCGCGCGACGAGCTCGGGATCGCTGCCGAAGGCGCGGTCGGCGATCACCGGGTTGCGCGGGTCCAGGGCGACGTCGGCGACCGGCGCGAAGTCGACGTCGACGCCGATCGCCCGCAGCGTACGGGCGGTGGCCGCGGCGATCGCCTCGGTGGTGGCGAGGTCGTCGATCGCGCCGAGCGCCATGGCGGCCGGCGCGACGACGCCGTCGATCAAGCGCGCGACGCCGCCCCCCTCCTGGTCGATCGACACGAGCAGCGGTCGACCGGCGGCGGCCCGGGCGTCGGCGACCAGGTCGCGGGCGCGGTCGCGGTCGGGGGTGTTGCGGGCGAACAGGCAGATGCCGGCCACCGGTTCGTCGGCGAGCACGGCGCGCTCGTCGGCGCTCAGGGTGGCGCCTCCTAAGTCGATCACGGCGAGCGGCATGGTTCCTCCCGGAGAACGGCGGCCGCGGTCAGCGGCTGCGCACGTCGAAGGCGTCGCGCAGGGCGTCGCCCACGAAGTTGAAGGCCAGCACCGACAGCACGATCAGCGCGCCGGGCGCGAGCAGCCAAGGATAGAGCGAGAGCGCCTCGAACGACTGCGCGTCGGCGAGCAGGAGCCCCCACGAGGTCATCGGTTCCTTGATCCCCAGCCCGAGGAACGACAGCGCGCTCTCGCCCAGGATGTACCCCGGCAGCGCCAGCGTGGCGGCGATCACCAGGTACGAGGTCAGGTTCGGGAGCAGGTGCCGCAGGATCACGCGCAGGTCGCGGGCGCCGAGCGCCTTGGCGGCCTGGACGTACTCGACCTCGCGGGCGGCGAGCACCTGACCGCGCACCACCCGGGCCAGCCCGGCCCAGCCGATGAACGCCAGCACCGAGACGATGCCCAGGTAGACGTAGGTGCTCGGCCAGGAGGGCGGGATCACGGTCGCGAGGGCGAGCAGCAGCGGCAGGCGCGGGAACGAGAGCAGCACTTCGATGCCACGCTGGATGACCCCGTCGACCCAGCCGCCGTAGAACCCCGACACGCCGCCGACGACCACCCCGATCGAGAAGCTGATGAGGATGCCGATCAGGCCGACGGTGAGCGAGACCTGCGAGCCGACGATCACGCGCGAGAGCAGGTCGCGGCCGAAGCGGTCGGTGCCGAGCGGGAACCAGGTGCCGCTCGCGACGCCGAACAGGTGCAGGTCGGCGGTCCAGAGCCCGAACAGGCGGTACCGGTCGCCTCGCACGAAGAGCCGCACCGGTAGGCGCTGGCTGGTGTCCTCGACGTAACCGCGTCGAAAGGTGACCGGGTCGCGGCTCGTGGTCAACGGGTGGACGAACGGGGCGTGCAGCCGGCCCTCGTGCCAGATCCGGACCGCGTGCGGCGGCTGGTGGACCGCGCCCCGGTGCTGGACGGTGATGCCGTACGGCGCGAGGAACGGTGCGATCAGCGCGACGCCGTACAGGACGATCAAGATCCAAGCCCCGACCACCCCCGCCCGCGACGCCGCGAAGCGGCGCCACGCCTTGCTGCGCGGTCCCTTGCGGGCGTCGTGGCGCACGTTCGCGGCGCCGGCGACGCGGGCGGCGTCAGCCATAGCGGATCCTCGGGTCGACCCAGGCGAGCGCCAGGTCCGCGAGCAGGTTGCCGAGCATCAGGAGCAGGCTGGCGAACAGGAGCAGCGTCATCGCGACGTACTGGTCCTTGTTCAACAGCGAGGTGTAGAGCAGCGGGCCGATGGTGGGGAGGTTGAGGACGATCGACGCGATGATCGTGCCGTTGATGAGCTCGGGGAGCTGCAGCCCCGCGAGCGACACGAGCGGGTTGATCGCGTTGCGGACCGCGTGGCGGTAGGTGACGCGCCGGGGCGCGAGCCCTTTGGCCTTGGCGGTGCGCACGTAGTCGGCGTGGAGCACGTCGAGCAGGTTGGCGCGCATCTGGCGCATCACGGTGGCGATGCCACCGGTGCCGATCGCGAGCACGGGGATCCATAGGTGGTTCAGGAGGTCGAGGAGCTTGCCCCAGCTCCAAGGGGCACCGAGATAGGCGGCGCTGAAGAGCCCTCCGACGTTGGTGCCGCCGTAGGCGAGCACCAGGGCGATCAGGAGGAGCGCGACCAAGAAGTCGGGGACGGCGAGGCCGACGTAGCCCACGAAGCTGGCGAGGGCGTCGGTGAAGCCGTTCCGACGGAGCGCGACGAAGATACCGAGCGGGATGGCGACCAGCCAGGCGAAACCGAGCGTCACGCCGGCGACCACGATCGTCCAGAGCAGGCGCTCGCCGATGATGCCCGAGACCGGACGGTTGGCGAAGAACGAGTACCCGAAGTCGAGGCGGGTGACGATGCCACCGACCCAACGAACGTACTGCTCGACCGGCGGCCGGTCGAGGCCGAGCTGAGCGTTGAGCCGCGCGACCGTCTCGGGGGTGAAGCGCGGATCCTCGAGGTAGCGGTCGGCGAAGCTGCCGGGTTGCAACTGGATGACCGCGAAGCAGATCGCCGACACCAGGATCAGCGTCGGGATCATGATCAGCACGCGTTTGACGAGGTAGACGAGCAGGGGTTCGGCTCCCGGGGCACGCGCCGAGGGGCCGCCCGGATCGGGCGGCCCCTCGGGATGAAGGGGTCAGCGCAGGAAGTAGAAGGGGACCGGGTTGTACCCGGGGATCACGCCCAGGCTGTACGCGAAGTTGCCGACGCGGTCGTACACGGCGGCGACGTTGCCCGGCTTGGCGATCATGATCACCGGCACGAACTCGGCGTTGATCCGCTGCCAGGCGCGGTAGCGCTCGGCGCGCACCGCGGGGTCGGACTCGGTCGAGTTCAGGTCGAAGATCTCGTAGAGGTCCTGTTCCCAAGGTTCCATCGCGTCGAAGTTGGGCGCCGCGCCCTGCTCGGCCGGCTGGGTGCTGCGGTGCCAGTAGTACAGCGATCCGCCGGGTTGCCAGATGGGCTTGCGCAGCTCGGGGTCGGGCTGGTTGCCCAGCGCGACCAGGAGCGCCTCGTAGTCGCCCGACAGGCCGGTGCCCAAGAGCTGGCTCGACTGGACGCCCTGCAGGTTCGCGCGCACGCCGATCTCGGCGAAGTCGTTCTGCAGGATCGTGGCGATGTCGGTCCAGGTGGCCGAGTCGTTGCCGTACGTCAAGGTGAACTCGAGCTCGCGTTCGGCGGTCAGGTTGCGCACGCCGTCGCCGTCGCCGTCGACGTAGCCGAGCGCGTCGAGCGCCGCGGCGGCCGCCTCGAGGTCGTACATCCGCATCAGGCCGGTCGTGTCCTCGAAGAAAGCGCCGTTGGCCGGGGCCGTCGGCGTGCCGGGGATCTCCGCGAGGCCGTTGTACACGTCGTCGATCACGCGCATGCGGTCGACGGCGTACTCCATCGCCTGGCGGAACGCGACGTCGGAGAAGGCGCGCTGCAGGTCGGGGTCGGTGGCGTCGAAGTTGAACGCCAGGTGCGGCGGCGAGCCGAACAGCGCCGGCGACTGCACGACCGTGAAGTCGGCGCCGGCGAGCTCGCGGCTCTTGAAGTCGGGGAACTGGGCGCCCGAGATGTTGAGCTGGTCGAGGTTGCCGGCGAGGAACTGGGCGATCTGCGCGTCGGTACCGGGCACGATCAGGTAGGTGAGGGCGTCGAGGTACGGCAGCGGGGTGCCGGCCGCGTCGACCTTCCAGTAAGCCTCGTTCTTGGCAAGCCGTACGACCTGGCCGGCGACGTACTCGGCCAGCTGGAACGGGCCGGTGCCGACGACCTCGCTCGGGTCGACGTCCGTGGGCCAGGCATCGTTGATCTCGGCCGGCTCGGCGCCTCCCTCGACGCTGAAGGGGAGCAGCTTGTGCTTCGGCATGATGAAGAAGCGCTGCTGCAGCAGGAACGCGGCGGACGGGGCCGGCAGCGTCATGCGAACGGTCAGCGGGTCTACGGCCTCGAACGTGACCGGGCGCGCCTCACCGTCGACCGTGAACTGGAAGTTCGCGGCGTCGCCAGCGCGGGCCTCGGGGTTGGTGATGATCTGCTCGTAGGTGAACACCACGTCGTCGGCCGTGAACGGCTCACCGTCGTGCCAGGTGACGCCGTCGCGCAGGCTGAAGGTGTAGATGGTGCCGTCCTCGGAGACGTCCCACGAGGCGGCGAGGCCGGGCACGAGCTCGTAGTTCTCGAGGTCGAACTCGACGAGCGAGTCGAACATCTGCTGGGTGAGCGTCTGGCTGACGTTGCTGATCTCCCCGTAGTAGAAGAACCGGGGCGGGCTGTCGCCCAGGGCCAGGGTCACGGTGCCGCCGGCGGTGCCGGGCACCATGCCGAGATCGGGGTACCCCACCGTGCGCGGTTGCGCGAAGGCGAGGGTGGTCAGCGCCAGCGTGGCGGCGAGGAGCACGGCGAACGTAGGACGTCGGAACATGCGGTACCTCCTGTAGCGACTTGGTCGACGCTTCAGGATAGTCCACTTTGAGACCACCGTCCACCGCTCGCGCACCAACGGTTCCTTCATCGACGTGGGTCGCGTTCGGTCTAGGCGAGCACACGCTTCAGGGGCGCCCCTCGCGGGCGCGACCGGCGGCACGTGCCGTTGTCCGTAGTGGTGCATGGGTGGTACACTCACCCATCCATGCGGCCGCGAACACGCGTGCACCCGCGTCCGCGGTCCCACCGAGGAGCCCGATGCCCACGCCGCAGCCCGTCGACCCCGCCGATCGCGCTCAGCTGCCGTGGTTGCGGGTCGACAAGCGTCTGCCCACCCCCGCGTACCTCCAGGTGCGCGACCAGATCGCCAGCGCGATCGTTCGCGGTGACCTTCTGGCCGGGCACGCGCTCCCCAGCGAGCGCGACCTGGCTTCCGACCTCGGGCTTTCGCGCATGACCGTGCGGAGGGCGTTTCGCGAGCTGGAGCACGACGAGCTCGTCGAACCGCGCCACGGTTCGGGCACGTACGTCCGCGCGCGCCGGCTCGAGCAGACGATCGACCGCGTGACCGGCTTCACGGACGAGGCGCTCCACCTCGGGTTCCACCCCGGCTCGCGGTTGCTCGAGATCGGTCTGGTGCCCGCCGACGCCGAGCTGGCCGAAGCTCTTCGCTGCCACGTCGGCGACGAGGTCCTGCGGGTGGTCCGCGTGCGCACCGCCGACGACGCGCCGCTCTCGCTGCAGTACGCCCACCTGCGTCCGTCGCTCGGCGCGTTGACCGCCGACGATCTCGAGCGCCACGGCAGCCTCTACCGCGCGCTGGAGCGGCGCTTCGGGGTGGTGCCGCAGCGCGCCCGCCAGACGATCGGGGCGCGCCTGCCGACGCGCCGCGAGCGCCTGCTGCTCGAGATCGGGCCGCACGACCCGGTGCTCGCGCTGGAGCGCACGACGTTCGACCCCGAGGACCTGCCGTTCGAGTACGTGCGCTCGGCGTACCGCACCGACCGCTACCGGGTGGCGCTCGACCTGCGGGCCCCCGAGCGCGGATGAGCCTGCCCATGGACGGCGACCTGGCGGTGCGCCCGCTCGACCCGGCGCGCCACCTCGAGGCCGCCGCCGTGTGGGACGCCACGTTCGCAGGCACGCACCCGCTGACGCGGCGTGCCTGGGACGCCTGGTGGGGCTCGCCCGACGCCAACGCCGAGCTCGCCTGGGCCGCCGAGTGCGACGGCGAGCTCGTCGGGTTCGCGCTCGCGCGTGCCCCGCGGCGTCCGTGGGCGCCGGCCGACGTAGGGCACGTCGCGCTCCTCGTCGTGCACCCCGACGCGCAGCGCGCCGGCGTCGGTGGCGCGCTCTGGGATGCGGCGCTCGCGGCGCTGCACGCGCGGGGCCGCACCCGCGTTCGTTTGGGCGCCGATCCCGAGCGGCTGCTCCCCGGCGTGCCGGTCGCCGCGCCGCCGGCGACCTGGCGCTTCTTGCGCGCTCGCGGCGCCGTGCCCGGTGCCATCGAGGCCGACCTGCTGCTCGACCTGCGCCCGCCCGTGCTCGGGCCGCCGCTGCCGCAGGGGGTCGAGCTGGTCGCGGACGCCGCCGACGAGGCGACCGCGTTCGTCGAGCGCGCCTTCCCGGGGCGCTGGGCCGACGAGGCGGCGCGTTTCGCCGCCGCCGGCACCACGGTGCTGGCGCTGCGGCGCGAGGGTCGGACGGTGGGCTTCTGCGTCGCGGCCCGCCCGGAGGACGCGCTGCAAGGCGGCGGCCTCGCCTGGACCGCGGGGCTCCCCGGACGCGTGGTCGGCCTCGGCCCGCTGGGGCTCGAGGAGGAAGCTCGCGGCGGAGGGCTCGGGCTGGCGCTCGTGGCCGAGGCGGCGCGCTGGCAGCGCGCGCGCGGTGCCGACGCCGCCGTGATCGACTGGACCGACCTGACCCGCTTCTACGGGCGCCTCGGCGCCTTCGTGTGGCGCGCCTACCAGCGCGCGGAGGTTCGTGCGTGACCCATGCGCCCGAAGACCCTCGTTCGCAACGCCCCGCGGCCCTCGCCACCGAGCGCGTCGACCCCGCCTTCGCCGACCTGGACGACTGGCCGCTCGGGCGCAGCCTCGCCGCGCTCGCCGATGGGCAGGCGCGCGCGATCGGCGCGGTGCAGCGTGCGCTGCCGCAGCTCGAGGCCGCCGCCGCCGGCGTCGAGTCCCGGCTCGCGGCCGGCGGCCGGTTGGTCTACGCCGGCGCCGGCACGTCCGGCCGGCTGGCGGTGCAAGACGCCGCCGAGCTGCCGCCCACCTTCGGCTTCGAGCGCACGGTGGTGCTGATGGCGGGCGGCGCCGAGGCCGGCTCCAGCGCGCGCGAGGGGGCGGAGGACGACGAGGCGGACGCCGTGGCGCGCGTGGCCGCCGCGGCGGTCGGACCGGCGGACGCTTTCATCGGCGTCGCCGCCAGCGGCCGTACCCCGTTCACGGTCGCGGCGCTGAGCGCGGCGCGCGCCGCCGGCGCCTTCACCGTCGGCATCGCCAACGTCGAAGCAGCCCCGCTCCTGGAGGCCGCCGAGGCCCCGGTGTGGCTCGATAGCGGCCCCGAGGTGCTCGCCGGCTCCACCCGGCTCGCCGCCGGCACCGCCCAGAAGGCGGCGCTCAACTTGATCTCCACCGCCGCGCTCGTGCGCCTGGGCGGCGCCTACGGCAACCTGATGGTCGGCATGCGCCCGCTCAACGCCAAGCTGCGCCGCCGCGCCGCGGCCATGGTGGCGCGCGCTGCCGGGGTCGACGAGGCGCGCGCTGCGGCCGCGTTGGCGGTGGCCGGCGACGACCTTCGCGTCGCGATCGTGGTCGCGAAGGCGGGCGTCGACGCCGACCGCGCCCGAGCGGCGCTGGACGCATGCGGGCAGCGGGTGCGGGACGCGTTGGCCGACCTGGGCGTGGAGTCCGACTAGCTTCGGGGTCCGCGCCCGAACCCCCGCTCGGCCAGCGCGCGCGCCAGTTCCATCAGGTCGACGCGCGACGCGAAGCGGGTCTTGAGCGCCCACGGCTCGAGCGCGCGGCGGATCGCCTCCGGGCTGGCGTCGGCGGGGGGCCGGGCGCGCTCGAGGTACGCCTCGGCGCGGGCGAGCGCCAGCGCGAACAGCGCGTCGTGGGGCGGGCGCTCGGCCACCGGGCTCAGCTGCCGTTGGCCTCGCCGCGCCCGCGCGCCTCGTAGCCTGCGGCGCGCAGCGCCTCGGCGCCACGGGTGCGCTCGTCGACCGTCTCGAAGGCCAGCCGGATGGCGCCGCCGCTCTCGCGGATGCCCAGCACCTCGATGTCCTTGACGTTGACGTCGGCGTCGCCGAGCGCTTTGGTGATGCGCGCGAGCTCGCCGGGGCGATCGGGCACGGCGATCACGAATTCAAACCGCGCCGGCATGAGCGTGCGCCGCACCACGGGCAGCGCGTCGCGGGTCCGCTTGGCGCCCTCCGCGGCGTCCAGGAGCGCTTCGGGGTCGTCCAGTCGGTCGGCCAGGTCGGTGAGCGCACGGCCGAAGCGCGCGACCGCGTCCCGCACCGCGGCGCGGTTGGCGACGACCATGTCGCGGCTCATCCGCGGGCTGCCCGACGCGACCCGGGTGAGGTCGCGGAAGCCGCCGGCGGCGAGGAGCATCAGCAGCTCGCGCTCGTCGGCCTCGGCGACCAGCTGCGTGAGCGCCACCGACGCCAGGTAGGGGACGTGGCTGACCGTGGCGACGAGCCGGTCGTGGAGCTCGGGCGCGACCTCGATCGGCAGCGCGCCCAGTGCCCGCACGAGCTCGGTCACCACGGCGAGCGCGGCCGGGTCGGTGCCGTCGGTGGGGGTGAGCACCCACACCGCGTTCTCGAGCAGCGAAGGGTCGGCGTTCAGGACCCCCATGCGCTCCGAGCCCGCCATCGGGTGGCCGCCGACGAAGCGCAGGCGCGGCGTCAGCGCCGCGACCACGTCGGCCTTGGCGCTGCCGACGTCGGTGACGATCGCGTCCTCGCGCAGGAAGGGCGCGACCTCGGCCGCGAGCCGCTCGAGGGTGCGCGCGGGGGTGGCCAGCACGACCAGGTCGGCCTCCGCGAGCCAGGGGCCGGCGTCGAGCCGCGCCTCCTCGATCACGCCGAGCCCGCGGGCGGCCTCGAGCACCGCCGGGTCGCGGTCGAGGCCGATCACCCGCCGCGCCAGGAAGCGCTGCTGCAGCCCCAACCCCACCGAACCGCCGATCAGCCCGACGCCGGCCAGCACGACCGTGCCGACCAGCGGCGCCGGGCGTGCGGTGGGGTCGGGGGCGGCCATCGGCGCGGTCCTCAGAGTTCCTTGCCGACGGCCGCGACGACGCCGCGCAGCTGCGCCATCAGCGCCGCGAACTCGCCGTCGTCGAGCTGCTGCGCGGCGTCGGACTTGGCGTCCTCGGGCTTGGCGTGGACCTCGACGATGACGCCGTCGGCGCCCGCGGCGGCGGCCGCGAGGGCGAGCGCCGGCACCAGCGGGCGGCGCCCGGCGGCGTGGCTCGGGTCGACCCAGACGGGCAGGTGGGTGAGTTCCTTCAGGACCGGCACCGCGGAGATGTCGAGCGTGAAGCGGGTGCTGGTCTCGAAGGTGCGGATGCCGCGCTCGCACAGGATCACGTTGGCGTTCCCCTGCGACAGCACGTACTCGGCCGCTTGGAGGAACTCGCTGATCGAGGTGCTGAGGCCGCGCTTGAACAGCACCGGCTTGCCGCTCTTGCCGGCTTCGGCGAGCAGCGCGAAGTTCTGCGAGTTGCGCGCGCCGATCTGCAGCATGTCGGCGGTGGCGGCGACCGTCGCGACCAGCTCCGGCGCGGTCACCTCGGTGACGATGGGCATGCCGGTCTCGGCGCGCGCCTCGGCGAGCAGCTCGAGCCCCTCCTCGCCCAGCCCCTGGAAGGAGTAGGGGCTGGTGCGCGGCTTGAAGGCGCCGCCGCGCAGCACCTGCGCGCCGTGGCGGTGGGCGATGGCGGCCGCGTCGCGCAGCTGCTCGCGCGACTCGACGCCGCAGGGACCGGCGGCGACCACGAAGCGCCCCTGGCCGGTGGTCACGTCGCCGATGCGGACCGCGGAGTCGTCGTGGCGGAACTCGCGCGAGGCGAGCTTGTACGGCTTGGTGATGCGCACGACCGTCTCGACCCCAGGAAGCGCCCGCAGATGATCGCGCGCCTCCTCGGTGGGGGCGGGTCCGATGGCGCCGATCAGGCTGCGCGACTCGCCGTCGCTGACGTGCGGGGTGAAGCCGAGCGCTTTGATCTCGGTCAGGACGCGCTCGCGCTGTTCGGGCGCGGCGCCCTTCTGCATGACGACGACCATGGGGGACTCCTTGGGGTAGTGGGGCCCGGCGCTCGGGCGCGCCCGGTCACGAGGCCGGTGAGCGGCGCATGCCGCGGAGTCTAACCCTGGGCGAGCGCGGCCCGGCAAGCGTCCAGGAAGACGCGGAAGGGCGCGTGGTGCTCCGGTCCCATGTGGTAGCTCATCTCCGGGTGCCACTGCACGCCCAGGAGCCAGGCCCCTTCGGTGCCCTCCACCGCCTCGACCAAGCCGTCCTCGGCGTGCGCGGTGGCGCGCAACCCCGCGCCCAGAGCGTCGAGCCCCTGGTGGTGGTAGGTGTTCGTGCGCACCTTGGCCGCGCCGAAGCCCGCCCGGATCGCCGAGCCCTCTGCGAGGGCGAGCTCGTGGTGCGGCTGGCCGCCGGGGTCGCGCTGGCTGTGCTGCAGCGGACCACCCAGCGCCGGTAGGTGCTGGTGCAGCGTGCCGCCTTCGGCGACGTTGATCACTTGGACGCCGCGGCAGACGCCGAACACTGGTGTGCCCTGGTCGCGGGCGGCCCGGTACAGGGCGAGCTCGAAGGCGTCGCGCTCCGGGTCGACGGCGCCGAGGTCGGGGTGGGGGAGCTGTCCGAAGCGGCGCGGATCGAGGTCCGGGCCACCCGAGAGGAGCAGGCCGTCGGCGCGGGCCACGAAGTCGGCGGCTGCCTCCGGGTCGTGGTTCGTGACGTAGGCCGGCAGGCCCCCTTCGGCGAGGACGGCGTCGGCGTAGTTCTTGCCGGAGTACATGTCGACGCGGCGCAGGCCGAGGTCGAGGACGCTGGTGCTGGTGCTGATCAGGACGAGCGGGCGCGGGTCATGGGGCATGATGCGCGCCAGTCTACGGCCGGTCAGTCCACCGCCCGCAGCAGCACGAACTCGAGGTAGCGACTCTCGGGGAAGCCGAGGCGCTCCGGGTGGTCGGGGGCGGCGCCCCAGCGGCCGAGCACGTGGACGGTGCGGCCGGCATCGGCGGCGGCGTCGGCGAGCACGTTCAGGAACTCGGCCTCCTGCAGGTGGGCGCTGCACGAGGACGTGCCGAGCACGCCGCCGGGCGCGAGCAGCCGCAGCGCGCGCAGGTTGAGCTCCTTGTAGCCGGCCATCGCGCGTTCCAGGTCGCGGGCGCGCTTCGCGAGCGCCGGCGGGTCGACGCTGATCGCTTCGAAGCGCGCCCCGGCGCGGTCGAGGGCGCGCAGCCGCTCGAAGGCGTCGCTGCGGGTGCAGGTCGGCTCGGGGAGCCCGTTGCGCGCCGCGGCGGCGCGGGCGGCCCCGAGCGCGGCCGCCGACGCGTCGACGAGTTCGACGTCGGCCGCGCCCGCGCGCAGCAGGTGGAGGCCGAAGCCGCCGTGGTACGCGAAGGCGTCCAGGGCGCGGAAGCCGGGCGCCGCGTAGGTGCGCGCGGCGGTGGCGAGGCGGCGGTGGTTGAGGCGCTGGTCGAGGAACGCGCCGGTCTTCTGGCCTGCGCGCGGTTCGACGCGCCAGGCGAGCACGCCGTCGTGGACCTCCACGGCGTCCGGGACGCGGCCGTACAGCAGGGCCGCGTCGGTGGAAAGCCCCTCGAGCGCGCGCACCTTGGCGTCGAAGCGGCCCAGCACGCCGTCGGGCGCGAGGCGCTCGACCAAGCGTTCGACGAGCGCCGGCAGGTGCGGCTCCAGTGCGGCGCAGCCGTTCTGCACCACCAGCACCGGCCCCAGCCGGTCGACGATCAGACCGGGCAGCCCGTCGGCCTCGGCGTGCACCAAGCGGTACCCGGTGACGCCCTCCATCTGCGCGTCCGGGTCGCGCGCCAGCGCCGCGCGCAGGTCGAGCGCGGCGTCGAGGCGCGCCGCCAGCGACGCCGCGTCGACCGGGGCGCCGCCGGCGTGCATCAGCCGCACCGCGATCTGCGAGGTGGGGTGGACGGCCGCCTGGCCGAGCGGTCGACCGCGGCGATCGACGACCGGCGCGAACCCGGCATGCGCTGCGGGCGCGACCACGTCGGAGCGGTACACCCAGGGATGGCCCGCGGTGAGGCGCGCGGCGCCGCGGTCGTGGACGACGACCGGCGCCAGGGGCGCGTCGGGTGCGTCGGGTGCGTCGGCGACGCTGTGCATGGAGGCATCGTAGCCCGGTCGTGCGATACTGCCCCGCGTTCCCGGTGCGGCCACGAGGTCGCGATCGGCACTCGAGGAGGACGTCATGCCTGGCATCGCCATCATCGGCGCCCAATGGGGCGACGAAGGGAAAGGGAAGGTCGTCGACGCGCTCGCCACCGAGGCGGACGTCGTCGTGCGCTACTCCGGCGGGGCCAACGCCGGCCACACCGTCGTCGTCGGCGAGGACGTGTTCAAGCTGCACCACCTGCCGTGCGGCACGCTCCACGACGGACCCACGTCGGTGCTGGGCGGGGGCATGGTCATCGACCCGTGGAAGCTGCGCGAGGAGCTCGAAGGGCTGCGCGCCCGCCGCGACCCCGGCGAGGTGCTGATCTCGCACGAGGCGCACCTGGTGCTGCCGCACCACATGAAGAACGACGAGGGGGGCGGCTTCGTCGGCACCACCGGCCGCGGCATCGGCCCGTGCTACTCCGACAAGGCACGTCGCCTCGGCCTGCGCTTCGGCGATCTGCTCGACGAGCCGCTCCTGCGCGAGCGCCTGGGGCGCCTGATCGAGGGCAAGCCGAACTCCACCGCCCGGGTCGGGTGGACCTCGGTCGACGTGGCGATGGCCGAGCTCGAGGACGTGCGCGCGTACGTCGCGCCGCTCGTGACCGACACCGGCGCACTGGTGCGCGAGCGGCTCGCCGCGGGCGCTCGGGTGCTGTTCGAGGGGGGCCAGGGGACGATGCTCGACCTCTCGTACGGCACCTACCCGTTCGTCACCAGCTCGCACCCCACGGTGGGCGGCATCCTGGTGGGCGCGGGCGTGAACCACAAGGCGCTCGACGGTGTGGTGGGCGTGGTCAAGGCGTTCACCACCCGCGTGGGCCACGGGCCCTTCCGCACCGAGCTCGAGGGCGCCGAGGCGCAGCGGCTGCGCGGCACCGGCGAGAACCAGTGGGACGAGTTCGGCACGACCACCGGACGCGCGCGCCGGGTGGGGTGGCTCGACCTGCCGCAGCTGCGCTACGCGGCCGAGATCAACGGCTTCGACGGCCTGGTGGTGACCAAGCTCGACGTGCTGTCGGGCATGGACGAGGTGCGCGTGTGCGTCGACCTGGACGTCCACGGGGCGCCGGTCTACCGCGCGCTCCCCGGTTGGGGCGACCTGCACGGCCTGGGCTCGCGCGAGGCGCTGCCCAAGCCGTTGCTCGACTACCTGGCGCTGATCGAGGACGCGGTGGACGTGCCGGTCTGGATGTTCTCCACCAGCCCGGATCGCGAGGACACGTACGGCTCGGTGCGCTGGGACGGCTGACGCCCCACGCGCCCTCGACCGAAGCGGCCGGCGCCCCGCACGGGGACGCCGACCGCGTCGTCGGTGCGGCCGCGACGGCCGCGCGACGCGTCAGCCGCGCTGATCGAGCGGGGTGAAGGTCTTGCCGCGCGGGCCTTCGTACACCAGGCGCGGACGCACCAGGCGGTTGTCGGCGTACTGCTCGTACAGGTGCGCCATCCAGCCCGAGATGCGCGCCACGACGAAGATCGGCGTGTACATGTCGGCGGGGAAGCCGAGCATGCGGTACACGCTGGCGCTGAAGAAGTCGACGTTCGGCTTGACCTCGCGCCCCTTCGCGGCCATCTCGCGGTCCATCACGCGCTCCATCTCGAGCGACATCTCGAACCACTTGGCCTCGCCGGACTCCTCCGCGAGCTGCTTCGCCACGCGTTCGAGGATGAAGGCGCGCGGGTCGCGCACCTTGTAGACGCGGTGGCCGAAGCCCATGATGCGCCCGTTCGGCTTCGCCAGCGTCTCGAGCACGTAGCTCTCGACGTTCTCGACGCTGCCGATCTGCTCGAGCGCCTTCATCACGCCCGTGTTGGCGCCGCCGTGGAGCGGCCCCTTGAGCGAGGCGATGCCCGCGGTGATCGCGCTGTAGACGTCGGTGAGGGTGGACGCGGTGGAGCGCGCGGCGAACGTGCTGGCGTTCGAGCCGTGCTCGGCGTGGAGCACGAGCGCCGTGTCCATCACGCGGGTGGCGGCCTCGGTCGGCTCTTCGCCGGACAGGGTGTACAGGAAGTTGCCGGCGATCGAGAGGTCGGCGCGCGGCGCGACCGGATCGAGGCCCGTCCGCAGACGCTGGAGCGTGCCGACGAGGACCGGTACCTGGGCCAGGAGCGCGGTGCCGATGCGGCGCACGTTCTCGGGGCCGACGCCGTCCGCATCGGGGTCGAAGGCGGCCAGCGCCGACACCGCCGTGCGCAGCGCATGCATGGGTGAGGTGTCGTGCGGCAGGTGCCGCAGCAGGTCGATCACGGCGTCGGGGATCGCGAAGTCCTCCGCGATGGTGGCGCGGAAGGCTTCGAGCTGCTCGCGGGTGGGGAGCTCGCCCTCCCACAGGAGGTACACGGCCTCCTCGTACGTCGCATCGGTCAGCTCGTTGATGTCGTAACCGCGGTAGATCAGCTCGCCCTTCTCGCCGTCGATGAAGCAGATCTCCGAGGTGTCGACGTTGACACCGTCCAAGCCGCGGTAGATGGTCTCGTCCATGGCGCCTCCGGGGGACCGGGACGGCGCCTCGGCGCTGACGCCGGGCCCGGCCCGCATGCGGGTTGTGGCGGTGTTGGACGCGACCGGCGGGGCGTAGCCCCTCCGGATCGTCCGGTTCTCGCCCGTTGAACGGAGTGCAGTGTACCGCGCCGCCCTCGCGGGACGGTGCCTTGATCGACGGTGGAGGCGGACGACCGTGCCTCAGTCGCTCGGTGGGTCCTGCGCATCGGGCGTCGAGCGCGGACCGGGGCCGCCGCGCACCTGCGGCGGGAACGCGGCCGACTCGCGCCGCCGCCACAGCAGCAGCGCGCCCGCGGCGATCAAGAGCAGCGCGAACCACGTCGACGAGAGCAGCCCGGAGGACGCCAGGCCGCTCACGACCCCGATGCCGACGAGCGCCAGCCCCAACCCCCAGGGCCACCGCGGGGCGCGCTGCTCGACCCGGTCGATCGCGACGAGCCCCATGCCGAGGGCGATGAGGAAGACCCCGTCGCAGCGGGGGAAGGCGGCCTGGAGCAGCAGCCCCACGGTCGAGCCCGCGAGGATGCTGCCCAGCACGAGGAACCCGTACGTGCGCTGCTGCACGTAAGCGACGAGCAGCGCGGCGGCGACCAGGCCCAGCCACAACCAGCCGGCGCCGTCGGTCAGGCGGGCCAGCAGCGCCAGGGCGCCGAGGCCGATCAGAAGGTAGGCGAAGGCGTCGGTGCGAACCATGAGAAGAGTCTACTCGGCCGAGCGCGCGTGTCCTGGTGCCGCTGCCGCGCGCGTCGGGGCGGGTGCTAAGATGCCCGCGTTCCCGCCGCCCTGCGTCCGGTCCGGCGCGACGCCGCCGGGCGCACCGAACCCCCGCGTCGGCGCCGCCGGGTACGCCACGACCCGAGGCGCCGCGAGAGGAGGTCCGACGTGATCGGCAACACCCGACGGTTCGAGCCCTTCACCGACGCGCCCATCCGCGTGATCGACGAGTCCGGCCAGTGGATCGCCCCGTTCGCCTGCGACCTGGGCGACGACCGCTTGCGCTCCATCTACCGCGACCTGGTTCGCGCTCGCCGCCTCGACGAACGCCTGTCCACGCTCCAGCGTCAGGGCAAGGTGAGCTTCGTGGCCTCCGCCGGCGGCCACGAGGGCGCCCAGGTCGGCGCCGCGCGCGCCGTCGAAGCGGGCCGCGATTGGGTCTTCCCGTACTACCGCGACCTGCCGCTCGCCCTCGCGCTCGGCTGGCCCCTTCGCGAGGCCGTCGCGCAGCAGATGGCGAGCCGCCTCGACCCCGCCCGCGGGCGCCAGATGCCCGCCCACCCGGGCAGCCCCGCGCTCAACCTGTTCACGGCCGCCTCGCCCATCGCCAGCCACGTGCCCCCGGCGGTCGGGACCGCCATCGCTCAGAAGCTCCAGGGGAAGGGCGACGTCACCGTGTGCACGTTCGGCGACGGCGCGACCAGCGAGGGCGATTGGCACGCCGCGCTCAACCTCGCCGGCGCGCAAGGGGCGCCGGTCGTCTTCTTCTGCGAGAACAACGGGTACGCGATCAGCGTCGCCTTCCGGCATCAGTCGGGGAGCGCCGACGTCGCGACCAAGGCCCACGCGTACGGCATGCCCGGGTACCGCGTCGACGGCATGGATCCGCTCGCGGTCTACTACGTGGTGCGCCAGGCGGTGGACGCGGCGCGCGCCGGCCTCGGGCCCTCGCTCGTCGAGGCGCTCGTGTACCGCTACGCCGCGCACTCGAACGCCGACGACGACAAGCGCTACCGCCCGTCCGACGAGGTCGCGGCGTGGAAGGCGCGCGACCCCATCGGCCGCATGCGCCGCTTCCTCGAGGGGCGCGGCCTGTGGGACGCGGCGGCCGAAGCCGCGCTGGCCGTGGAGCTCAAAGCCGAGCTCGACGACGCCGTGGTCGCCAACGAGGCGGCCGGCGACGTGCCGCTCGGGTGGATGTTCGACGACGTGCTCGCGAGCCCCAGCACCCAGCTGCGCAAGCAGCGCGCGGCGTTCGCGCGCGAGCGCGACCTGGGGGACGCCTCCACCTGATGGCGACCCAGACCATCGTGCAGACGGTCGCGCGCACGCTCGCCGAGGAGATGGCGCGCGACGAGCGCGTCGTCGTGATCGGCGAGGACGTGGGCAAGCGCGGCGGCGTGTTCCTGGCGACCGAGGGGCTGTTCGACCGCTTCGGCCCCGACCGGGTGATCGACACGCCGCTCTCCGAGGCCGCGATCTTGGGGGCGGCGGTGGGCATGGCGGTGCACGGGCTGCGCCCGGTGGCCGAGATCCAGTTCGCCGACTACGTGTTCCCCGGCTTCGACCAGCTGGTGTCGCAGGCGGCCAAGCTGCGGTACCGATCCGGTGGCGGCTTCAAGGCCCCCATGGTGGTGCGGCTGCCCTCGGGCGGCGGCGTCGCCGGCGGCCACCACCACTCGCAGAACCCCGAGACCCACTTCGTGCACACGCCGGGCCTGCAGGTCGTCTACCCGTCGACCCCCACCGACGTGCAGGGGCTGCTGAGGAGCGCCGTCCGCGGCGAGGACCCGATCATGTTCATGGAGCCCAAGCGGCTCTACCGAGCGATCAAGGAAGACGTCCCCGACGACCCCGATTTCGTGCTGCCCATCGGCACCGGCGCCGTGCGGCGTCAGGGCGACGACGTGGTGCTCATCAGCTACGGCGCCAGCATGTTCGAGACGCTCAAGGCCGCCGACGCGCTGGCGGCGCAGGGGATCTCGGCGGACGTAATCGACCTGCGCTCGCTGCTCCCGTGGGACGAGGACCTGGTGCTCGAGCGCGTCGCGCGCGTCGGGCGCGTCGTGGTGATCAGCGAGGCGCCGCGGACCGGCTCGTTCGCCAGCGAGGTGGCGGCGACGATCGCCGAGGAGGCGCTCGACCTGCTCGAGGCGCCCCCGGTGCGCGTCACCGGCTTCGACGTTCCGTACCCCTACGCCCAGGACCGCACCTACCTGCCCGGCCCCGACCGCATCCTGCACGCGGTGCAGCGCGTGCTCGACTACTGACCCGAGCGACCCGTCCGCGCGCCGCAGCGCGGCGCGCCTTGGAGGACCCGTGCCCGAAGACGTCAAACTGCCCGAACTCGCCGAGTCGGTCGTCGAGGGCGAGATCGTCCAGTGGCTGGTGCAGGTGGGCGACGTCGTCGTCGCCGACCAGCCGTTCGTCGAGGTGATGACCGACAAGGTGACCGTCGAGCTCCCTGCGCCCTTCGCCGGGCGGGTGGTGGAGCTCGCCGTCGCCGAGGGGGCCGTGGTGCCGGTCGGCGCGGTGCTGGCGCGCGTCGAGCGGGGGGCCGGGGCGGCGGCGGCGGAGGCGGCCGAGCCGGCCGAGCCGGTGGCGGCCCGCGCGCCCGAGGCCGACGGCGACGCCGCCGACGGCGATGATGGCGGCGACGACGACGGCGACGAGCGCAGCCTCTTCCGCGCGCGCGACGGCGCCGACACCGACGCGATCCCGTCCGTGCGGCGCAAGGAGTCCGGTCGAGCGGCGGCGCCGACCGCCCCGCCGTCGCCCCGCGGCGCCTTCGGGCGCGTCGTGGCGGTCCCGGCCGCGCGCCGGCTCGCCCGCGAGTTGGGCCTGCCCATCGAGCAGGTGCTCGGCTCCGGCCCCTCGGGCCGCGTCCGCGTCGACGACGTCCGCGCTCACGAGGGGCGCGTGGCGCCGGCCACGTCGGGCCTGCCGGCCTCCATCCGGCCGTCCACCCCCAAGGGGTTCGAGGACCGCGAGCGGCGGGTGCCGCTGCGCGGGGTGCGGCGGGCGATCGCCACGCAGATGGTCGCCTCGCACCTGCACAGCGTGCGCACGCTCCACGTCGACGAGGCCGACGTCACCGAGCTCGTGCGCCTGCGCGAACGCCTGAAGCCGCGCGCCGAGGCGCGCGGGACCCGGCTGTCGTACCTGCCGCTGATCATGAAGGCGGTCGGCCAGGTGCTGCCGCACTTCCCGTCGCTCTCGAGCGGGCTCGACGACGTCGCCCAAGAAGTGGTGCTCCGCGACTACGTCAACCTGGGCATGGCGGTCTCGACCGACGTCGGCCTGGTGGTGCCGGTCGTGCGCGACGTCGACCGCAAACCGCTGATCGACGTCGCCGAGGAGCTGCAAGGGCTCGCCGAGAAGGCGCGCACCAAGACGCTGGCGCCGGACGACGTGCGCGGCGGCAGCTTCTCGATCACCAACATCGGCAGCGTCGGCGGGCTCTTCAGCTTCCCGATCATCAACGTCCCCGAGGCCGCCATCCTCGGCGTCCACGCCATCCGCAAGCGGGCGGTGGTGATGCCCGACGACACGATCGTGGCGCGCCCGATGCTCTACCTGAGCCTGGCGTTCGACCACCGGCTGGTGGACGGCGCCGACGCGGCGCGCTTCACCAACCAGCTGATCGACCTGCTGCAGGCGCCGGAGGCGATGCTGCTGGATGCGTGAGGGGGCTCTCCGGCGACCCTGCCGTCGCTAGGTGCCGCGCGACCCCCCGAGTGGGGGATGCGGTCGGTGCTCCGTGACGCTACCTTCGCAGTAACGGTGCTCGGTTGTGTGCGTCGCTTTGCCGGCGCATGCTCGCTGGAGGCCCGCGGCGCCCGTAAGGACGCCGTGACACGTCGCGGCTAGTCTGCAGAGAGGCAGGTGAACGATGTGAACGGTCCACGACACGATGCAGCCCTACGGTCGGGCTTCACGCTGATCGAATTGCTCATCGTCATCGCGATCATCGGCGTCATCGCCGGGTTGGGTGCGATCTCTGGGCGGACGATCGCGCAGAACGCGCGCGAGCGAGCCGCGCTGAACACCGTCCAACAGGTCGTGTGGCAAGGCTCGACGCTCGCAGCGGCGCGCGGCTTCCGGACGGTGCTCTGCCGCGACGACACGGTCCTCACGATCCGGCGCGTCGACGACCCGACCGCTCCGGATTGCGACGGCGAGGAGCTTCGAGGGTACGAGATCGACGCCGAAGTCACGCTGACGGGCATCGGCGACGGCACGTCGCTGGTGTTCACGCCCCCGGGCACGATCGCCCAGGGCACGCTCCCGGGGTCGATCACCCTGACCGCGGCGGGCAACAGCTACACGCTCGACGTGTCGTTGATCGGGGAGGTGAGGGTCCAGTGACGCGCAGAGGATTGAGCCTCGTCGAGGTCATCATCGCGCTCGCGGTGGTCGCGATCGCGTTCGCGATCCTGTCCACGGCGTTGGTGGGGCAGTTGCGCTTTTCGGGTAATGCGAACGCCCGGACGCAGACGACGCAGTATCTGAACTACCTGGGCCGGTTGGTCGCCGGCGGGGCGGAGGACGTCTTGCCGGCCGCCGGCAACACGTTGACCTGGGACTACGGAGCCATGGTCGCCGCCTTCCCCGACCTGCCGGGCGGGGCTGGTCTGGACGCGGCGGGGCGGTACCGCGCCGAGGTCGAGAGCGTCGGCGCCGTCGCCTACGTCGGCGCAATCGGTGTGCAGTACCGCGTCCGCGTGTGCTCCGTCACGCCCACCGGCGAATCGTGCGCTGCCGCGACGACCATCGGGCCGGCGCCTGCCGCCACCGGCGCCACCCCGCCCCCGCTCCCAGGGATCAACTGAGATGGCGGCGCACCGGACCATAGGTACCCATAGGGCCATGCGAGGGATCACGTTGGTCGAACTCCTCGTGGCGCTGTTCGTGTTCTCCATCGTCGCGGCGCTGGCCGCCAGCGGCATCGTTCAGGCGTTGCGGGTCCAGTCGCTGAACGAGGCGAACACCAGCCTTCAGGGCAAGCTGCGGCGCATCACGGAGGTCGTCAGCCAGGACCTGCGCTCTGCGGTCCTCGGCGCGATCGTGGACGCCCCGTACGCGAGCGGCGACGACCAGGTCTCCTTCACGCTGGCCGTCGGCGGGCAGGGCTTCGAGGTTCGAGAGATCTCCGGCGCCGGCGCGTTCGCGGCCGCGAACACGATGAGCGTCTTCTCGAACGGCGCCCCCGTCACGACGGGCCAGCGCATCCTGCTGGTCAACGGCGACGGGATCGGGTCCACGGTCCCGGCCGGGACCGTGGCGGATCGGGGCAACGGCCGCTTCGACGTCGTCCTAGGGGGCGGGTGCACGAACCAGATCGACTTCGTCGACCCGATGCGCCTGTTCGTCGTCGACGCGATCGGGTATAGCCTCCTCGCCAACGGCGACCTGGCGCGCCAGGTCTCGGGCGCGGCGGCGCAGTCGCTCGCCTTCGGCCTATCGGCGTTCGAGGTCCAGTACGCCTACCGCGCGAACGACGGCACCCTCACGGTGCTCGACGCCCCCAGGACGGCCGCCGGTGGCGGGCCGCCGCTGCGGCTCACGCCCACCGAGGTGCTCGAGTCGTTGCGCGTCCGCGTTGCGGCGGAGGAGCCGATCTTCGGCAACCGCACGGCGGAACGTTCGTACCTCGCAAACATCGCGCTGCCTGCCTCGGGCAGCGTGAACCTCAGATCGGTGGTGAGCTGCCCATGACCCCTACCCCTGCCCGACGCCGCGGCGTCGCCCTCATCACGGCCCTTGCCATCCTCGTGGTGGTGAGCGGCATCGCAGCGCTGATGTTCACGCGCACGCTGAGCGAAGTCCAGCACTCCGGCGACGACACGGGCATCGTGCAGTCGCTGCTGCTCGCGCGTGGCGCCGCCAACCTCGCGGGCGCGGTCATGCAGGTCCCGGTGCGAGCGCAGCTCAACCTCATCGTCAACGCCGACTCCAGCACCGTCGACCGTTGGTCGTTCGGCACGGGTACCGGTGACCGGCCGGAATCGGCCTCCGTCGCTCAAGCGCTCTCGACCAACGCGACGAGCGTGGCGAACAAGCTCCAAGACGCCACCGACGCCTTGTTGTGCGACACCCCAGTCCCCGGGCTGGGTGGTGGCGAGACGGCGGCGCTCCGGGTCTACTTCACGCCCACGGCGTGCGGGGTCGACCTTCCCGGCGACGTCGACCTGCCGACCGGTCGCTTCATCGATGGTGATCCGCGCACGGGCTCCGGCGCGGTGGCCGATCAGGACTACGCGCTCCCCTTCGTGGTCGTCGCCGAGGGGTCCGTCGGGGACTACACCCGCCGCATCGTGACCAGCGGCGAGTACAAGTTCAAGGTCGGACGCGGCAGCTTCGCGCAGTACGCGCTGTTCACCAACGTGCACACCACCGAGCGCGGCACCAACATCTGGTTCACCGGGCGGACGCTGTTCGACGGGCCCGTCCACACCAACCAGAACTTCCGCTTCTACGACCAGCCGTGGTTCGGCGGGACCGTGACGTCCGCCGGCTGCAGCAACCCGACCTTCGGCTCGGACGTGTGCACGAGCACCACGACCCCCGGCGCCAGCTTCTACGGCGCAGGGTTCCAGACCGTGCCCCAGATCGCGGCGAGGACCGACAGCATCTCGGGCCGTCCGGTCTACACCAACTACTACGGTACGCACTCGCCGGAGTTCGCCGAATCCGTCAGCTGGAACGCCGAGTACGTGCCCCTCCCCGAGAACACGCTCGATCAGCGGCAGGCGGCGCTCGACGCGGGTATCGCCAGCGGTCGCGACCTCTCGCTCCTGGAGCTGGTCGCGGGGCAGATCGACACCACTTCGCCGCTCCCGGGCGCCGAGCAGAACATGCGGCCGCTCGACCTCTCCGCGACGCCGGCGGAAGTGGCCACGCACCAGGTGATCCGGGCGTGTTTCACGCGCTCGTATTCGGGCTCTGCATCGGTGTCGATGGAGGACGCCGACGGGAACTCATTGGGTTCGTTCGGCCGGTCGGATCCGACCTGGACGGTCTGCGACGAGTACCGCTACACCGGCACGGGCACGGATGCGGGCCGCCTCGAGACGCGCCGATTGGTCTACGACACCGCCGATGGGGTGCCGAGCGACCGCTTGGTGATGTACAGCACGTTCACCACCGACCGCGAGTGGCGTTTCGTCAGTGCCGATCCGGGCCTCACGTTCAACGGCGTCGTCCACGTCGACGGCGACATCGACCGGGTCCGCGGGCCGGCACGGGTGCCCCCGGGCTCCGACGACCCCGACACCGCCCCCCCGGCGCTCGCGAGCTTCGGCCAGATCACCGTGGCCGCCGAGGAGGGCGTGCGCATCACGAGCGACCTGAAGTACGAGGAGCCCCCCTGCGAGGGTACGCCGACGCGCGACGCCGCGAACGAGGTCGTTCGCGCGGCGTGCACCAACCTGGGCGCGACCAACATCCTCGGCATCTATGCCCAAGGGAGCTCGGGTTCGCCCGCCGACGTCTTGATCGGCCACGACAACTCGAACGACAACCTGAACGCACCCGCGGACGTCACCATCCACGGCGTCTTGATGACCTCCAGCGGCATCGTCGGCGTCGAAGACTACGACTCGGGGGTCACGCGCGGCAACGTGAACCTGATCGGTGGCGTCATCGAGTACCACTACGGCGCCTTCGGTACCTTCAACGCGTCGACCGGCCTGAACAGCACTGGGTACGGCCGCGCCTTCACCTTCGACCAGCGCACGAGCGACGGGCTCGCTCCGCCGTACTTCCCGACCATCGGCAGCGACAGCGTGCGCGACCTGGTCATCTTCTCGTACGGTCAACGCGAACAGCTCGAGTAGCCCGCTCGAACCGCTGCGTGCGCCGGACCTCGACCGAGGTCCGGCGCACGTTCCTTGATGCGCCCGACGCCGAGCGCCCTGCCCGACCAAGCCGGCGGCCGCGACTGGATAACCTGTCTGGGTGAACCCCGACGACCTCCCCGTCCTCCCGCGCCAGCCCGGCTGCTACCTGTGGCACGCGCCGAACGACCGGGTGATCTACGTGGGCAAGGCGATCGACCTGCGCTCGCGGGTGCGCTCGTACTTCGGGGTGACGTCGGGCGCCAAGGCGCACCTGATCACGCGCGACGCGCAGCGGCTCGAGTACATCGTCACGAATAACGAGGTCGAAGCGCTGATCCTCGAGGCGAACCTGATCAAGCGCTACAAGCCGCACTACAACGTGCTGCTCAAGGACGACAAGTCGTACCCGTTCCTCAAGCTCACCAAGGAGCCGTTCCCGATGCTCCAGTTCACCCGGCGGGTGCTCAAGGACGGCGCGCAGTACTTCGGGCCCTACCCCAACCCGAGCATGGTCCGGCGCGTCCAGGAGCTGGTGGCGGCGGTCTTCCCGCTCCGTCAGAACAGCGGCTCGCCGATGGTCAAGCGCAAGAAGCCGTGCCTGCGCCACCACATGGGGCGCTGCCCGGCGCCGTGCGTCGGCGCCGCCGATCCCGTCGCCTACGCCGGCACCGTCGCCCAGGTGCGCGCCTTCCTGGAGGGCCGGGTGGAGGAGACCGTCGCCCTGCTCGAGGCCGACATGAAGGCCGCGGCGCAGCGCACGGACTTCGAGCTCGCCCGCACCTACCGCGATCGCCTCGAGGCGCTCAAGCGGATGACCGGCTACGAGTCGGCGGTCCAGTCGTCGGCGGGCGAGGACCTCGATTTCCTGGGCGTGGCGCAGGCCGGCGACGCCGCCATGGTGCAGCTGTTCCAGATGCGCCGGGGCCGCGTGGTCGGGCGCGACAAGCGCTACCTCACCGGGGCCGCGAAGGCGAGCGTCGCCGAGGTGCTCGAGCCGTTCATGGCGGAGTACTACGGCATGGCCACCCACGTGCCGCCCCTGGTGCTGCTGCCCGAGAGCGACCTCCACGCCCCCACCTGGGAGGCGTTCCTGGCGCAGCGCGCCCACCGGAAAGTGCACGTGCGGGTGCCCCGGCGCGGCGACAAGATGGCGCTCCTCGAGATGGCGGAGCGCAACGCGCGCACCGGCCTCGACGCCGAGTTGGCGCTCCTGGAGAAGCGTGGCGAAGCGCCTGGGGTCAAGGAGCTCCAGACCGTGCTCGGACTGGAGAACCCTCCATGGCGGATCGAGGGCTTCGACATCTCGAACCTGATGGGCACGCACACGGTGGCCAGCCTGGTGGTGTTCGAAGGGGGCCGCGCCAAGAAGAGCGAGTACCGCCGGCTGCGCATCCACGGTCTGGACAAACCCGACGACTTCGCCTCGATGCATCAGGCGGTCTACCGCCGCTTCACCGGTCGGCTGGCCGACCAGCTCGCCCCGCCCGACCTGCTGCTGATCGACGGCGGCAAGGGGCAGCTCTCCGCGGCGCAGCGCGCGCTGCGCGAGGCGGGGATCGACGTGCCGCTGGTGGGCCTGGCCAAACGCGTGGAGACGATCGTCACCCAGGACGGCCGCGAGGTGCTGCTCCCCAACGCCCACCCGGCGCTGAAGCTGCTCATCCACGCCCGCGACGAGGCGCACCGGACGGCGGTCGGCTACAACCGGCAGCGCCGCGGCCAAGCCATGACCCGCAGCCTGCTCGACGACGTCCCCGGGGTGGGTCCCAAACGTCGCGACGCCTTGCTCGCGCGCTTCTCGTCGATCGACCAGCTGCGCGATTCGAGCGTCGATGAGCTCGCCGCCATCCCGGGCGTGGGCCCGGTGGCCGCGGCGGCGGTCAAGGCCTACTTCGAACCCGAGGCCGTGGAGACGCTTCCGGAGGCCTAGTATTCCGCCTTCTGCCCCATCGGGTGGAAGTGCAGCTCGTCGAGGCGCATCCGCGCCGGGCGGGTGAGCGCGAAGGCGATCGTCTCGGCGACGTCGGCGCTCTCGAGCGCGCCGTACTCGGCCGGACGCTCGGTGCCGTCGCCGAAAGCGGTGGCGACGACGCCGGGACGCACCTCGGTGACGCGCACGCCGTCCGCCTCGACCTCCATCTGGAGCGCCCGCGCGAACGCGCGCTGGGCGTGCTTCGACGCGGTGTAGAGCGCGCCCCCCGCGAAGGTGCGGGCGCTGACGTCGCTCGTGACGAGCACGGCGTGGCCGTGGCGCGCGCGCAGGTCGCCGAGGAAGGCCTGGACCACCAGGAAGGTCCCGCGCACGTTCACGTCGAAGACGCGGTCCCAGTCCTCGAGCGCGGTCGTCTCGATGGGGCCGAACACGCCGATCCCGGCGTTCGCGACCAGGACGTCGACGGGGCCGTGGTCGCGGCGGACGGCGTCGGCGAAGGCGCGCACCGAGCCGGCGTCCGCGACGTCGAGCGGCAGCGCGTGCACGTTCGCGTGCTCGGCCGCCAGCACCGCGAGCTCGTCTTCGGCGCGCGCGCCCGCGACGACGCGCGCGCCGAGGTCGGCGAGCGAACGCACCGTCGCGCGGCCGATGCCGCGGCTGGCGCCGGTGACGACCGCCAGGCGGCCTTCGAGCGATCGGGCGGGTGGGGTCGGTCCGGTCACGGCGTACCTCCTCGGGGGCTCGGGTGGGGGCGCGCCGCCCAGGCCGCGCGCTCGAGCGCCATCTGCACGTCGACGCGCCCCTGACGCGCTGGGACGCGCCGGTGCTCCTCGAAGCCGACCTTCTTGAAGGCGGCCTGCGCCCGGGGGTTGTCGGCGAAGGTGTGCAGACGCACCCGCTCCAACCCGAGGTCCGCGAACGCGTGGTCGAGCAGCGCCTCGATCGCTTCGGGGCCGTACCCGCGCCCCCAATGGCTGCGCTCGCCGATGATGATGCCGAGCGTCGCCTCGTGGCCGCGCAGGTCGTAGAGCTCGATGGTGCCGACGTAGTCGCCGTCTTCGTCGTAGATGCCGTACGTGCGCCGGTCGGGGCGCCGGGCGTCGCTGCGCAGCACCCGGCGCAGCAACCACATCGGCATGCGGCTGGGCGGCGTGCCGTTCAAGAACGCGATCTCGGGGTCGCGGAAGTGGGCGTGGATGCGGCGCCAAGCGGCCGGGCCGGCGTCGGCGAGCGGGCGCAGCGTCACCCGCCCTTGCACCAACACGGGCTGCGGGGCGGCCGATGTGGCCGACGCGGCGTTCATGGAGCCCAGTGTACGCTGGCTGCGTCCACGGTTCGGGCGTCGCCGACGCGTACCCGAGGCGCTTCGCGCGCGTGGACCCGAGGAGCTTTCGATGTCCGACGATCCCGTCCGCAGCTTCGCCGAACCGTTCTCACGCCTGCGCGACGCCATCGCGCGCGTGGTGCTCGGTCAGCGCGTGTTGGTCGAGGACCTGCTCGTGGCCGCCCTCGCCCGCGGGCACGTGCTCATCGAGGGCGCGCCCGGTCTGGGCAAGACGCGCCTCGTGCGCGCCTTCGCCGACGCCACCGAGCTCACCTTCGGCCGCGTGCAGTTCACGCCCGACCTGATGCCGGCCGACGTGACCGGCAGCACCGTCTTCGTCGAGGAGGCGCGCGAGCGCCGCTTCGAGTTCCAGCCCGGCCCGATCTTCCACAACGTACTGCTCGCCGACGAGATCAACCGCGCCACCCCCAAGACGCAATCGGCGCTGCTCGAGGCCATGCAGGAGCGAGCGGTCACGGTCGGCGGGGTCCGCCACGAGCTCCCCGAGCCGTTCGTGGTGCTCGCCACCCAGAACCCGATCGAGATGGAGGGGACCTACCCGCTGCCCGAGGCGCAGTTGGACCGGTTCCTGTTCAAGCTCGACGTGCCGCGCCCCGACGCCGCGACGCTGCGCCAGGTGCTGGTCGCCACCACCGGCGTCGAGGACGAGCCGCCGCGCGACGTGGTCGCGCGGGGCGAGTTCCTGGCGATGCAGGAGCTGCTGCGGAACGTGCCGGTGGCGTCGAGCGCGCTCGAGTGGGTGGTGGAGCTCGTCGAAGCGACCCACGTCCATCCGCTGGTGCGGCTGGGCGCCAGCCCCCGCGGGGCGCAGGCGATGGTGTTGGCCGCGAAGGGCTTCGCGCTGGCGGCCGGGCGGCCGCACGTGGAGCTCGACGACCTGCGGCGCGCGGCGCTGCCGGCGCTCCGCCACCGCCTGCTGCTGTCGTTCGAGGCCGAGGTCGAGGGCATGGACCCCGACCAGGTCGTCCAGGAAGCGCTGGCGACGGTCGACGGCCGCGGCCGCGGCCGCTAGGGCTCGAGGCCCGCGCCGTGATCAGCGCCGCCACGCGCCGTGCGCTCGACCGGTACGCCCTGGCCGCGCGTGAGCTGAGCTCGGCGAGCGGCGAGCGCAGCGCGCGGGAGGCGGGCAGCTCGGTCGAGTTCCACGACTTCCGGCCGTACCAACCCGGCGATGAGCTGCGCGCCGTCGACTGGCGCGCCTACGCGCGTTCGAAACGCCTCGTGACGCGGCTCTATCAAGCGGAGCGGACGATCGACGTCCACGTGGTGCTCGACGTCAGCGCGAGCATGGGGCTCGGCGACAAGGCGGCCCACGCCCGCACCATCGCGGAGATCATCACCTACGCGGGGCATCGCGACGCCGTCACCCGCGTGCACACGACCGCAGGCGCGAGCAGCCCGGCGGCGCAGGGGCGCCTCGGGCTCGCGCGCGCCTGGGGGTTGCTCGAGTCGGCCGCGCCCGAGCCGGCGGCCGCCGCCGAGGTAAGCGAAGCCGCGCCCGGACCGGTCGAGGGGGTCCGCCGCTTCGCGCTCGGGCTCCCGCGGGTGCGCGGCGCGGCGCTCGCGGTGGTCGTCTCGGACCTGTTCGACCCGACGCCGTGGCGCGGCGCCCTCGTCGCCCTGCGCGCCCGTGGCCTCGACGCGGCGTTCCTGCAGGTGGTCGCCGACGACGAGATCGATCCGCCCGTGGGTCGCTTCGAGGTCCGCGACGTCGAGACCGGCGAACGCCGCGCGGTCGACGAGGCCGAGGTGCGCGCCTACCGCGTCGCCGTCCAGGCGTTCGTGCGGCGCACGCGCGCCACCCTGGCGCAGGCGGGGGTGGCGCACGTGCTGTTGCGGGTGCCGCCCGAACCGGACGCGCCCGCGCGCGAGCGTTGGGCTCTGGCCGCGTTGCGGCGGGCGCGCGTGCTGGTTCCGCGCTGAGCGCAGGTGCCGCCGGTACGATGAGTGGGTGGACGTGATCGGGCGCGTGCTGGACACGGGCGAGATGGTGCTGCGCGAGGTGGGCCGCGGCGCGCTCGCGCACGTGTACCTCGTGTCCGACGGCACCGCGGTGCGCGCCCTCAAGCTGTTGCCCGAGGGGCGCGCCGACCGCGCCGACCACGAGTTCCGCGTGGCGCACGGCCTCGACCACCCGCGGGTGGGGCACGTCGACGCTCGCCTGGAGGTCGACGGCCGGCCGGGCCTGCTGCTCCCGTTCGTCGCGGGGCGCCGGTTGATCGCCCGCGGCGCGAGCGTCGCCGACCGCCTCGCGTACCTCACCGCGTTCGGCGACCTGCTCGACGCCTTGGCCTACCTGCGAACCCGCGGCGTCGTGCATCGCGACGTCAAGCCCGAGAACGTCCTCGTCGACCGCAGCGGCCGGGCGCGCCTCATCGACTTCGACCTGGCGCTCCGCGTCGACGAGCGCGAGCGGGCCCCGCGGGCGGCGGGCACGCTCGCGTACCTGAGCCCGGAGCAGGCGAGGGGGGCGCCGGCGACCTATGCCGCCGACCTGTACGCCGCCGGGGTGCTGCTGCACACCGCGCTCACCGGTGAGGCCCCCGTCGGCCCGGACGCGCTGCCGCGCCCGTCCGTGCTCGATCGCGCGCTCGCCTCCGCCGACGACCTGGTGCTCGACTTGCTCGCCGCGGACCCGGACCGCCGCGTGGCCGAGGCGCACCATGCGCGCCCCCGACTCGACGCGCTGATGGCCGAGTGGCGCGGCTTCGCAGCGTCGTAGGATGGCGCGATGAACGAACGCCTGGCCGTCGCGGCCCTCGCGGTGTTGGCGCTCCTCTCGCTGTGGGCCGCTCCGTGGGCGACCTTCAACCGCGAGACCGGCGCACGAGCCGCCGTCCTGCTGCTGCCCAACCGCGTCATCGACTTCACCGATCGCACCGAGCCGGTGACCGTGCCCAACCAGGGCTCGGTCCTGATTTTGAGCGCGCTGGCGCTCTCGGGCATGGCGACGGGGGCCGCGCTGCGGGGCCGGGCGCGCTCGGTCGTCTGGCTCGCGACGGGCGTGCTCGCGATCGGCGCCACCTCATGGGGCCTCGGCACCTTCAGCACCGCGGTCGAGGCGCGCCGCGCGGTCGCGTTCCAGGACGCCCTGGCGAGGCCCATCGCGAACCCGAACGCCGGCCAGGACCCGGTGCGCTTGCAGGAGCTGGCCGACGGGGCCCTCGACCGTTCGGTCGAGCGCAGCGTCGAGCTCGCCCGTGAGGCCGGGGTGGTGGTGCGGCGCTTGCCGTACGGCGGTTCGTCGTTCTCGTTGGCGGCGTTCCTGACCCTCGTCGCGGGTGCCGTCGCGGTGTTCTTCGGACTGCGCATCGTGCCCCGCGCGAGCGCGGCGATCGACCGGATCGTCCTCGGGGTGGCGATCCCGCTCGTCTCCATCCTGCTCGCCCTCGTGGTCGCCGCGGTCGTGATCTTGGCGCTGCAGCCGACCCCGGTGGGGCGCGATTTCGTGATGGCGGGGCCGACGATGGTGCTGGCCGGACGGCTCGACACCCTCTGGCACGCCTACTTCACGCTGTTCTCCGGTTCGCTCGGCACGCTGAGCGGCTTCTTGGCCGCGCTCTCGTTCGCGACGCCGCTCATCTTCACCGGGCTGGCGGTCGGGTTCGGGTTCCGCGCGGGGCTCTTCAACATCGGCGCTCCGGGCCAGATGGTGCTCGGTTCGATCTTCGCGATGTTCGTCGGGCTCTACATGCCGGGCCCGCCGCTCGTGGTGCTCCCGCTCGCGGTGCTGGGCGCGGCGCTCGGCGGCGCCTTCTGGGGCGCCATCCCGGGGATCCTCAAGGCGCGCTTCGGAGCGAACGAGGTCATCAACACGATCCTCCTCAACTTCGTCGCCGCGTCGCTCCTGCTGTTCATGCTCTCGGCCTCGCCCACCTTCGCGGCCGCGGCCGTCCGCGTCATCCAGGTCGTCGCCATCGCGATCGCCGCCTCGGTGCTCGCGCTGTTGGTGCCGCCCACGCGGCGGCTGCTCGGGCGGGCGCCTCGGGTCTCGTTGACGGTGGTCGCGGTGGCGGTCCTGGCCGCTTCGGTCGTGGTCGCACAGCCGCGGCCCGGCGACGCGCCGGTGGTGTTGGAACTCCCGTTCAAGGTCCCGGGCTCCGAGCCCAAGTCGTACGAGATCTCGGAATCCGCCCGCTTGCCGCGCCTGCCGGCGCTGTTCGGCATCGACCTGCGCGCCACCCCGGGCGACACCACCGTCCCGGTGGACGTCGCGCTGTTCGCAGGCCTGGGTCTGGCGCTCGCGTCGGTCTTCGCCGGCGGGCTCGTCCCGCCGGTCCGCCGTCGTGGTGCCGCGGGCCGCCTGGCCTTCGCCGGCATCGTCGGCGGCGTCGGGTACGGGCTGCTGGCGGCGCTCGGCGGCCGAGCGGTGCCGCTGGAGATCCCCGCGACGAACCTCAACCCCGCGTTCCTGATCGCGATCGGCGCGGCCGTCCTCGTCTGGCTGTTCTTGTTCCGCACCCGGTTCGGCTACGACCTGCGCGCCACCGGGCTGTCGCCCAAGGCGGCCGAGTACGGAGGAGCCAACCTGGCGCGCAACACGGTCATGGCGATGGCCATCTCCGGTGGCCTCGCCGGCCTCACCGCCACCCACTACGTGATGGGCGGTGCGCTCGAGGACTACGCGCTGCGCCAGTCGATCCCCACCAACGACGGCTTCGACGGCATCGCGGTGGCGCTCCTGGGCAACAACCATCCGGTGGGGATCGTCTTGGCCGCGTTCTTGTTCGGCGTCCTCAAGAACGGGGGTTCGGTCCTCAACATCACCTTCAGCGACCTCACCCGCGACGTCGTGTCGATGGTGCTCGCCTTGGTCGTGCTGTTCATCGCCGCCAAGGGGTTCCTGCCCGACCGCTGGACCAACCCGCTGCGCCGCGCGCAGGCGCTGGGCGAGCTGCCGCAGCCCGATGCGGCGCATGACACCGGTACGTCGGTGGCGGCGGACGCGTCCGCCGCGGTGCACGCGCCGACGGCGGACGCGTCCGCTGCGGTGCATGCGCCGGCGGCGGACGATGGAGGCGAGCGCTGATGGAATCCGTCGTCCTGCTGACCCTGTTCGCCTCGGCGCTCCGCGCCACCACGCCGCTGCTGTTCGCGGCCCTGGGCGGGCTCTTCTCGGAGCGTGCCGGCGTCGTGAACATCGCCCTCGAGGGGATCATGATCTTCGGCGCGCTCGCCGCCGCGCTCGTGACGTACTACGTCGAGCTCCCCGTGCTGCGGGAGAACCCCGGCGCGGTCGTCTGGTACGCCCCCTGGGTCGGGCTGCTGGCGGCGATGGTCATGGGCGGCCTCGTCGGCCTCCTCCACGCGGTGATCTCGATCCGGTACAAGGCCGACCAGATCATCTCGGGCGTGGCGATCAACCTCATGGCGATCGGGCTGCCCGCCGTGCTCCTCACCGGCCTCTTCGGCAACTCGTCGACGTCGGCGACGATCGCCAACCGGCTGCCGCGGTGGGGCGACGGGATCTTCACCTTCAGCCCGCTCGTGTTCTTCGCGTTCGCGCTGGTGCCGGTCGTGTGGTTCGTGGTGTTCCGCACCCCGTTCGGCCTGCGGCTGCGCGCGGTCGGCCAGCATCCGCACGCCGCCGACAGCGTCGGCATCTCGGTCACGCGCATGCGCTACATGGGCGTGATGCTCTCCGGGGTGCTCGCCGCGGTGGGCGGCGCGTACCTCTCGATCGGCGGGTTCAACCAGTTCATCGCCGAGATGTCCGGCGGGCGCGGGTTCATCGCGCTCGCGGCGCTGATCTTCGGGAAGTGGCACCCGCTGGGCGTGCTGGGCGCGACGCTGCTGTTCGGCGCGTTCCAGGCGCTCGAGACCCAGCTCGGTGGGGGCCAGCTGCTGCCGCCCACCGTCGTGCAGAGCCTGCCCTTCATCCTGACCATGCTCGTCCTGGCCGGCTTCGTCGGTCGCTCGGTCGCCCCCAAGGCGATCGGCAAGCCCTTCGAGAAAGGTTGACGCCATGCCCTTCCCGCGTCGCTCCGGCGTCCTGCTCCACCCCACGTCGCTCCCCGGACCGCACGGCATGGGCGAGCTCGGCGCGCACGCGCTGCGCTGGCTCGACGTGCTCGCCGAGGCGGGCCAACGCGTCTGGCAGGTGCTGCCGCTCGGCCCGACCGGCTACGGCGACAGCCCCTATCAGAGCTTCAGCTCGTTCGCGGGCAGCCCCTTCCTGATCAGCCTCGAGCGCCTGCGCGAGGAGGGCTGGCTCACCTACGACGACCTCGCCGGCGGCGACTTCGAGCCGGGCCGGATCGACTTCGGGCCGGTCATCTCGTTCCGCCTCGACGCGCTCGGTCGCGCCGCTCGCACCTGGTTCCTGCGTGCGGACGACGACGAGCGCGCCGCGCTCGACGCGTTCCGTGCCCAGGCGGCGCCGTGGCTCGACGACTTCGCGCTGTTCATGGCGCTCAAGGAGGCGCAGGAGGGTCGGCCGTGGTCCGAGTGGCCCGCGGCGCTCCGCGACCGCGAGCCGGCGGCGATCGCCGACGCGCGCGCCGAGCACCACGACGCGATCGCGCGGCACGCGCTGTGGCAGTACTGGTTCGACGCGCACTGGCGCACGGTGCGCGCCCGCGCCGCCGAGCTCGGCATCGCGGTGCTCGGCGACGTACCGATCTTCGTGGCCTACGACTCGGCCGACACCTGGGCCGACCAGCAGCTCTTCCACCTCGACGACACCGGCCAGCCGACCGTGATCGCGGGGGTGCCGCCCGACTACTTCTCCGCCACCGGTCAGCGCTGGGGGAACCCGCTCTACCGCTGGAAGCGACATGCGGACACCGAGTTCGCCTGGTGGATCCAGCGCGTCCAGCGCACCCTCGAGTTGGTCGACGTGCTGCGCATCGACCACTTCCGCGGCTTCGAGGCCTTCTGGGAGATCCCGGCCAGCGAATCGACCGCCATCAAAGGGCGCTGGGTGAAGGGGCCGGGGCAACCGCTGTTCGACGCGCTGCGCGCCGCCCTCGGCGAGCTGCCGATCGTCGCCGAGGACCTGGGCGTGATCACCGCCGGCGTCGAGAAGCTGCGCGACGACAACGCCCTGCCGGGCATGAAGGTACTGCAGTTCGCGTTCGCGGGCGACGCCAGCGACCCGTACCTGCCCCACAACTACCTGCCCAACTCGGTCGTGTACACGGGCACCCACGACAACGACACCACCGCCGGGTGGTACGCGCAGGCGCCCGAGGTGGAGCGCGACCTGGTGCGCCGCTACCTGGCGCGCGACGACACCAACGTGCCCTGGGAGCTGTGGCGGCTGGCGCAGGCGTCCGTCGCGGACACGGCGGTCGCGCCGCTGCAGGACCTGATGGGCTTGGGGCCCGAGGCGCGCATGAACGTGCCCGGGTCCGCCTCGGGCAACTGGGGCTGGCGCTTCGCGTGGCACGACCTGCCGGACTGGCTGGCGCCGCAGCTCCGGGAGATGGCGGAGCTGTACGGCCGGGCGGGCGAAGGCGCGGCGGTCGACACGCCGTACCGGCAGTCGACGACCGGCGCCGATCCGGAGGACTAGGCGCGCCGCGGACGGCGCGGAGGCTTCGCCTCCGGCGCCTGCGGCGCGTTGCGGTCGCTTCGCGACCGCGCTCGTCATGTCCTGAAGAGCACGTCCTCGCGCCGGAACGAGGCGTTCGCGAAGACCAGCAGGACGGCGATCAGCGCGAGCATCACCAGCCACGTGACGCCGATGGCCGCGAGCGTGGCCGACCCCTTCACGACGTCGTCCATCAGGACCATGACGTTGTAGACGGGGATCCAGTAGACCGAGTCGCCGGCGCCGATCAGGTCGCGGAACTGCAGCGCGATCGCGGGGATGAGCAGCAGGAACGACATCGGCGCGACGTACGTCTGCGCCTCCTTGAACGAGCGCGCGAACAGCGTCACGGTGAGCAGCAGCGCGGCCACCACCGCGGCGAGCAGCAGCGCGGAGACGAGCAGCAGGCCGATCGTGGCCGGCGTGATCGTCAGGCTGCCGCCCATCATCGAGGCGATCTCGCCGCCGCCGTCGCCGATGAGCGGCATGAAGATGCGCCGCAGCACGGTGCCGCCGAGCACGAAGCCGAGGATCGCCATCACCGCCGCCGAGAGCCCGAAGGTCATCACCGCCAGGAACTTGCCGAACACCACCTCGGTGCGCCGCACTGGGGCCACGAGCAGCACCTCGAGCGTGCCGCGCTCCTTCTCGCCGGCGGTGGCGTCGATCGCCGTCATCTGACCGCCCGTGAGCGTCCAGATGGCGATGAAGAAGGGGATGAGCCAGGCGAGCTGGCCGGAGCTGCGCTCCGCCTCGGTGGACGCGTCGGCGGTCGTGACCGAGATCGGGCGCAGCACCGCCGGATCGAGCCCTGCGTCGCGCAGCCGCTGGGCCACCAGCGACTGCGTGTAGGCGTCGACCGCCCCGCGCAGCTTGCCGGAGTTGAGCTCGGCGCGCAGGTTGCCGGTCTTGGCGACGATCGTGACCTCGACCGGGCGCCCGGCTTCGATCGCCTCGACGAAATCGGGGGCGACGATCATGCCGGCCGAATAGGCGTCGTTCCGCACGGCCTCGAGCGCGTCCGCGACCTCGACCAACACGGCGTTCTGGTCTTCGGCGAGGGCGACGAGGTCGGCCGGGAGCGCGTCGAGCCCCTGCACGGCGAGCTCGGTGACGGTGCTCGTCTCGCGCTGGAAGAGCCCACCGAGCAGCAGCGGCAGACCGAGCATCACCACCGGCAACAAGACCAGCGGGATGACCAGGTTCGAGACGATCGCGCGCGTGTCGCGCAGCGTCGACAGGATCTCCTTGGCCGCGATCCGCCCGACGAAGCGGGGCCGCATCACGCCGCCACCCCCTGCAGCTCGTCCTCGGCCAGGCCGGAGCGGCGGGCGAGCTCGAAGAAGGCGCGCTCCAGATCGGGCGCCTCGGCGTCCGCCAACAGACCCGCGACGGTGTCGTCGGCGACCAGCCGACCGTGGAACAGGATGCCGACGCGGTCGCACAGCTTCTCCACCTCGCCCATCACGTGGGTGGAGTAAACGACGGCGCGCTCTTCGCCCGGGTAGTCGCGGCAGAAGTCGAGCACGGCGCGGCGCGCCATCACGTCGAGACCGCTCGTGGCCTCGTCGAAGAACAGCACCGGTGGGTCGTGCAGGACCGCGCGGGCGATCACGATCTTCTGCTTCATGCCGGTGGAGTACGCGCCGGTGCGCTTGTCGAGGACGCCGCGCAGGTCGAGCAGCGCGTCGAGGCGCTCGATGCGCTCCTTGATCGTCGAGCGCTCGAGGCCGTAGAGCCGCCCGAAGTAGCCGAGCACTTCGCGGCCGGTCAAGCGGTCGTAGAGCCCCATGCCGCCGTTGACGACGCCGATCGAGCGGCGCACGGCCTCGGATTCGCGCGCGACGTCGTGGCCCGCGACGGTGGCCGAGCCGCTGTCCGGGCGGAGCAGGGTCGCGAGCATGCGCAAGGTGGTGGTCTTGCCGGCACCGTTGGGGCCCAGCAGCCCGTACACCTCGCCGGCGGCCACGTCGAACGACACGCCGTCGACCGCGACGGCGTCGTCGAAGCGCTTGGTGAGTGCGGTGACGCTGATCATCCGATCATCCTAGGGGATGCGGTGGGCGATGCTCCACGGCGGGCGACCCGGCCGCCACCCCGGTACGATGCGCGGATGCCGTCCCCCTCCGCCGCCCCACCGACCGACGCCGGCTGATGCCCGCCTTCGTCGTCGACAAACCGCTGGGGCTGACGTCGCACGACGTGGTCGCCCGAGCGCGCCGTGCGCTGGGCACCCGGCGCGTGGGGCACGGCGGTACGCTCGACCCGCTCGCGACCGGAGTGCTCGTCGTCCTGGCGGAGGAGGCGACCAAGCTCTCGCCGTTCCTGACGGGCTCCGACAAGAGCTACCTCGCCTGGATCGCCTTCGGGATCGGCACCCCCACCTTGGACGCGGAGGGGCCGATCGACGCTCGCGCGGACGCCGCGCACGTGCACGAGGCCGCGGTCGCAGCGGCTCTGCCCCCGTTCTTGGACGTCACCCTCCAGGCGCCGCCGGCGTACTCCGCGGTCAAGCGCGGCGGGGTCAAGGGGTACGAGGCCGCGCGTCGCGGCGAGGACCTCGAGCTGCCGCCGCGGCCGGCGGGCTACCGCGACGTGCGCCTGCTCGCCTTCGGGCGCCTCGCCGACCTGCCGTCCGGGTGGCGTTCGGATGGAGCGGCGTGGCGCCCGGATGCGGGGGCTGCCGCGGCCATGCCGACGCCCCTCGACCCGGACGCGCCGGCGGCCGTCGTCGCCCTGCGGGTGCGCGGCGGCACCTACGTGCGCGCCTTCGCGCGCGACTTGGGGGTGGCGCTGGGCGTGCCCGCGCACCTGGCGGCGCTGCGCCGCACCGAAGCCGGTGCGGCCGAGCTCGAAGCCGCGGTCCCGTTGGACCGGTTGACCGATGCGGCGCCGGTCGATCCAATCGCCCTGCTCGGGCTTCCGGCCGTGGCGCTCGACGACGGGGCGGTGCGCCGCGTGCGCGACGGCCGGCGCGACCCGGCGACGTTCGACGGGCGCGTCGCGCTCGTCGATGCGGAGGGTGCGCTGGTGGCGGTGGCCGACGCGGTCGAGGGCAGCTGCGTGCCCGTCCGGGTGTGGCGCGGGGCGATCTAGGGCGGTCGCCGGACCGTGCGCGGCGCTACACTTGGATGAACCGGCACGAGACTCGAGGTGGGCGCGCGAGCAGCCCGCCGCGACGGGAGCGCGCGCATGCAGATCGGCATCCCCAAAGAGACCAAGACCCACGAGTACCGCGTGTCGGCGCCGCCGGCCGCCGTCCAGTCGCTGGTGGCGGCCGGCCACCAGGTGCTCGTCGAGCAGTCCGCCGGCGCCGGCAGCGGGTTCGACGACGATGCGTACCGCGCGGCCGGCGCCACGATCGTCGACACCGCCGCGGAGGCTTGGGCCGCAGCGATGGTGATCAAGGTCAAGGAGCCGATCCCCGCCGAGTACGGGTTCCTGCGCGACGACCTGGTGCTGTTCACGTTCTTGCATCTCGCGGCCGATCGACCGCTCACCGACGCGCTCCTGGCTGCGGGGACGACGGCGGTGGCGTACGAGACCGTGCAGCTCGACAGCGGCGGTCTGCCGCTCCTGACCCCGATGAGCGAGGTCGCCGGACGGATGGCGACGCAGGTGGGCGCGCACTACCTCAGCCGCTTCCTGGGCGGCCGCGGCTTGCTGTTGGGCGGCGTCCCCGGCGTCGAGGCCGCGGACGTGGCGATCCTCGGCGGCGGCGTGGTCGGGACCAACGCAGCGCGCATGGCGGTCGGGCTCGGCGCGCGGGTGCGCGTGTTGGACGTCAGCCACCAGCGACTGATCTACCTGGACGACGTCTTCGCGGGGCGCCTGCAGACGATCTCGAGCCACCCCGGCGCGATCGCCGAAGCGATCGCCCAGGCCGACCTGTTGATCGGCGCCGTCCTCGTAGCCGGCGCTCGTGCGCCCAAGCTCGTCACCCGCGACATGCTCGGCACCATGAAGCCCGGCAGCGTGATCGTCGACGTCGCCGTCGATCAGGGGGGCTGCATCGAGACGATCCGGCCCACCACCCACGACCACCCCACCTACGTCGTGGACGGCGTGGTGCATTACGGCGTCGCCAACATGCCGGGCGCGGTACCGAACACGAGCACGCGGGCGCTCTCGAACCAGACGCTGCGCTACGCGTTGGCGCTCGCCGCCGATCCGCTCGGCGCCATGCGCGCCGACCGCGTCTTGGCGCGCGGGCTGAACACCTTCCGCGGCCAACTCACCCACGCCGGCGTCGCCGAAGCCTTCGACCTCCCCGCGATCGACCCCCTGGGCGCCCTGGCGGCGTAAGCGCCGCGCCCATCAGCGCAGTCGCGCGAGCGATTTGCGGATCAACACCTCAGGCCCCACGTCCGGCGCGGCCCCGGCCAGCTCGGCCACGACGCCGCGCACCTGCCCCTCGCGGTACCCGAGCGCCATCAGGGCGGCGACCGCGTCCTCCGCGGCGCCTGAGGGCACCGGCACGGTGCGCGCGCTTCCCCCTTCGAGGCTCTCGGGGAGCTTCCCCTTCAGCTCCACCACCAGGCGCTCGGCGGTGCGCTTGCCGACGCCCGGGGCGGTGGCCAGGAGCGCGGCGTCGCCGCTGGCCACGGCCAGCGCCACCTGGGCCGGGGTCAGCGCCGTGAGGATCGCGAGCGCGAGCTTGGGACCGACGCCGCCCACGCCGAGCAGGTGTCGGAAGAGCGCTCGGCCGTCGGCATCGGCGAAGCCGTACAGCGTCCAGCCGTCCTCGCGCACCACGAGGTGGGTGGCGAGCCGCACGATCGCGCCCACCCGGGTGCTGGCCAGGGCTCGCGGGGTGGCGAGCACCTCGACGCCGAAGGCGCCGGCGCGCACCACGAGCCGGTCGGCACCGACCTCCTCGACGGTGCCCTCGACGAACGCGATCACGGCTCGCCGAACAGGGGTTCGAACAGGGCGTCGTAGCCGATGTCGGCCAGGGTCGCGCAGCCGGTGAGGCGGAGCGCGTAGCGCAGCTCTTCGTCGAGGGACGACGTGGGCCGATCGCCCGCCACGACCACGGCGTCGGCGCCGAGCGCGAGCAGCCGGAAGACGTCGAGGCCGCTGCCGACGTGCCCCCCGGCGAGCACCCGCAGCATGCCCGCCACCGCGTCGACGACCTCGGGGAGGACGTCGGCCGTGGGGGGACCGCCCAGATGGCGGCCGACGGCCGCGTCGACGACGATCGCGTCGAGGCCCGCTTCCGCAGCGACCGCCGCGTCGTCCGCGGAGGCGACCCCGATCAGCCACACCGGGCGTCCGGCCGCAGCGGCGAGCTCGGCGAGGTCTTCGCGGGTTCGGGGGCGCCACGGGTTCGATCCGAACGGGACGACGTCGCCCAGATGGGTGAGGTCGAGCGCGAGCGCTGGGACGTCGAGGGCGACCAGCCGGCGCACCTCGGGCATCAGCTCGCCCATCTTGCCCGACGCCAGCACCGGGATGCGTTCGGGGTGGGGCTCGGTCACGGCGGCCGCGTCGACGAGCGTCAGCGCGCCGTCCGGCGCCGTGCGTGCGGCGCCGTGGTACCGGCGCACGATCGGGTGCGAGCGCGGGCGCTCGAGAAGCTCGACGCCGGGGTCGGGATCGACCACGTCGTGAAGCACGCGCGGTACGAGCGCCCAGCGCGCGAGGGCGGCGAGGTCGGGGTTCGAAGGGACCACCATGGTCGCTACCCACGGTACCAGGGCGCGCGGTCGCCGATCGCTCCGACGGCGTAGCCTCGACACGATGACCGCCTTCGGTTCCGCTCCGCTGTTCGTCGCGCTGCTGGTCGCCGCGGCACTGTGGGTGGCGCTGCCGCTCTACTGGTGGATGCGGCTGCGCACCGTGCCGGTGCTCGGCCCCAGCGACCGTGGGGAAGGGGAGGTGGCCGCGCTCGCGGTGGTCGTGGCGGCGCGCGACGAGGCCGGCACCGAGGGCGACGCGGCGGTGCTCGAGCGAGCCGCCCGGTCCTGGTTGGCCCTCGAACACCCGGCCCTCGAGGTCGTGGTCGTGGACGATCGCTCGAGCGACGCCACGGCCGCGGTGCTGGAGCGAGCCTTCGGCGGCGACGCGCGCGCTCGCGTCCTGCGCGGGTCCGAGCCACCCTCGGACTGGCTCGGCAAGGTGCACGCCCAGGCGAGCGCGGTGGCGGCCACGACCGCGCCCTGGGTGCTGCTGACCGATGCGGACGTGCGGCTCCACCCGGACACCGCGCGCGCCGCCCTCGCTTGGGCCGAGCGCGAACGCCTCGATCACGTGGCCCTGATGCCGCGCTTCGAAGCGCGCGGGCCGGCGCTGCGCGCGTTCCTGGCTGCGTTCTCGCTGCTGTTCACCGTGCTCGTGCGTCCGTGGGAGGCGAGGGACCCACGTTCGCCGCGCGCGTTGGGCATCGGCGCCTTCGGCCTGTACCGGCGGGCCGCTCTGGAGCGGGCCGGCGGGCTCGCGGCGGTCCGGGCCCGTCCGGACGACGACCTGGCGCTGGCGCGTGGGCTGAAGGCGACCGGCGGGCGCAGCGCGATCGCGTTCGCACCGGACCTGGTGGCGCTCGCCTGGTACCCGACGCTCGCCGCGGCGCTGACGGGGCTCAAGAAGAACGCGTTCGTCGGGGTCGGCTTCCGACCGTCGGTCGCGGTGCTCGCCTCGATCGCGCTCCTGGCCACGCACGTCGCGCCCTTCGCCGCGTTGGCCGCACCCGAGCCCTGGGCGCGTGCGCTCGCGATGGGAATCCTCGCGTGCGTGCTCGCCGCGTACGCCGTCCACGGGCGGCGCGCCGGCCACCCGGCATGGCTCGGCGCCCTGCATCCGGTGAGCACCTCGTGGCTGGTGGTCGCGCTGCTGCGCTCGACGGTGCGCGTGCTCCGTCGCGGCTCCGTGGCGTGGCGCGGCCGAAGCTACCCGCTGAGCGAACTGCGGGCGGCGCAGCGTGCGGCCACGGAGGCGGAGCAGGCTGCGGCCCGCGGACGCCGCGAGCGCGCGCGGTCGTCCGTCGCCGGACGGTAGGTCAGAAGCAGGCGAGCCCGCGCTTGTGCCCGAGCACCTCGGCGAGCAGGGCGCTGGTGAGCTCGAAGGTGGCGGGCGTGGCGTCGGCAGGCGCGAGGTCGAACGCGACGCGCGCGGCCCCGGCGTGCAAGACGGCGCGCAACCACTCCTCCCGGGCCCGCAGGTCGTCGGCGGCGAGTTCGATGAGCTGCACTTCCGGCCGCCGCGTCGCCCCGGTCCGTGGTCGCGCGCGCCGGATCCGCGCCAGGTGTCGTTCGCCCGCCGCCCGGTCGCCGAAGAGCATCCCCGCCAAGCCTAGGTCGTCGCGCCACGTGATGGGTGCGAAGCCGCGCCCGCCGGCGTCCAAAGCCCACAAGGGGCGAGCGAGCCAGTCGTCGGGGGCCGGCACGCCGACGTCAGAGGAAGAGGCTGCGGACGAAGGGCGAGACCGCGACCGTCGCGGCGATCCCGAGCCAGGCGACCCACAGGGCGGTGGCGGCGGCGAGCCCGTTGGGGCGACGCCGGTCGATCTCGGCGAGCGCCAGCCCTGCCGGTACGAGCGCGAGCAGCGGCGTCGCGAAGGTCAGCGCCCACGCGAGCCCGACGACGGTCACCGTCAGTGGACCGCCGTAGCGATGGGACGCGGCCGGACGGAGGACACCGCGGAAGAACGGCTCGGCGAGCGGGATCGCGGCGAGCGCCGCGACGCGCAACGGCGTGAGCGACGCGAGGTCGAGGAACAAGGGCCCCGCGGCACCGCCGCGCGGCACGTACAGCAGGTACGCGAGGAAACCGCCGTACAGCAGCGCACCGACGAGCACGCCGCTCAGCACACCGTCGCTGCGCCCCAGCAAGCGCTCACCGGCGTCCCAACCGTTGCGCCGCACGCGCCACCAGGAGAGCCCCGCGATGGTGACGGCGAAGACGATCAGGTAGACCGAGCGCGCCTCGTGCTGCTGGTACGGCGTGAGCAGGACGAGCAGGTTCTCGTGCACCAACACGCCGTAGACGATCGACGCCGAGCTTCCGACGAGCACGCTGGTGAGAAGGATCCCGTACGCCTGCCCGAGCGACCAAGGTTTGGGCCCCTCGGCCGCGGCCGTGACCATGCCGCCGTGGCGCGTTTCGCCCACCAGATGCACCGCAAGCAGCACGGCCAGCACCAGCAACCACAGCATGGTGTTGCCGTCGAACTGCTCGATCAGGTTGCCGCGACGCGACGCCTCGCGCAGCGCGAGCCCGCCCCCCTCGACGTCGCCCTGGCCGAAGTACAGGACCGAGAGCGCGCGGAGGTCGGCGGCTTGGGCCGACGAATCGCGCAGCGTGCGCAGGGCGAGGGCCGTCTCGATCTGTCCGGCCGCCTCCGTGGCGTCGCCTTGCGCCCAGAGCGCGCGGCCGATGAGCGACTTGACGTCGGCGTCCAACGCACCGCCCGAGAGCGCCTCGTACGCGCGCAGCTCCGCGAGCGTGCCGTCGAAATCCCCCAGCCGGTACTGGAGCTCCGCGCTCGCGAGGCGGTAGCGCACCTCGAGCCCGTCGGCCGCCACGGCCTCGGCGTAGGCAGCCAGCGCGGCGTCGATCTCGCCGCGGGTCTCGGCGATGCGGCCGTCGAGGTAGGCCACGCGCGCGCGGAACCCGAGGTCGTCCTGCTGCGCGAGGAGGGAGCGTGCGGTGGCCGTCTGGGCCGCAGCCTCGTCGACGCGCTCCGACGCGAAGGCGATCTCGGCGAGCAGCACCGCCGGTTCCGCACCTGGGACGCGACCACGGATCTGCTGGAGGCGGGACTCCGCGCTGGCGAGTTCGCCGAGGCCGAACTCGATCCGCGCCAACGCCAGCTGCGCGTCGACCAGGTCGGGCTCGATCTCCAGGGCGTTGAGGCAGCTGCCGCGCGCGGTGCCCAGATCGCCACCGGCCTCGAAGCGCAGGCACTGCTCGAGATAGCGGTCCGAAGAGAACGCTTGGCCCTGAGCGGTGGCCGCCGACCAGGCGATCGCCAACAGGGCGAGGGTTCGAAGAACGGGGAAGCGATGGCTGCGTCGACGCATGACTCGCGTCATGGTACCGCCTTCGCGCGCCGCCTGCGCCACGGTGCGCTCGCCACGGGCCGGGCGCCCGGTGTCGAGCGGCACTTTCGATGGCCCGTGGCGCGTGAAGGAAGCCTGAAGGCCGGGCGCCCTGCGCCCCGGAGGGCGAAGGGGGGCGCTGGTAGCATGCCGGTATGGCTTCGGAGTTGCTGTTCGGGTTCTTGATCGCGCAGACCCTCGCGGGTCTGCCGGCGTTCCCGGTAGGGACCGAACTCCGGCTGGTGTCGCCCGACCTGCTGACGGTGTACTCGAGCGGGCGCGTGACCGAAGGGGGCCACTTGATCGTCGACCACGCGCTCGACGCCGGCACCGAGCTGCGCCTGCTGGTCTTCCCGCCCGATGCGACCGATGCCGAGAAGGCCGAGGTGCTGTCGGGCGCGCGCGCGATCTACGGGCGCGTCGCCGACGATCGCGCCGACATCCTCGTGCGCTTCCCCGAAGTGGAGGCGCCGGTGTCGCTGCGCGACTGGTTGCGCCTGGAGCGCGGGATCGCGCTCGTCCTCGTCACCCGGAGGTGATCGCCGTGGCCAATCGCATCGTGATCGTGGAGGACGACCTCGACATCATCCGCCTGCTCACGCTCGAACTCGAGGAGGCCGGGCACGAGGTCCACGCGTTCGACGGAGGGATGCGGGGACTGGCCGGCATCCGGGAGCTCAAGCCCGACCTGATCGTCCTCGACCTCGGCCTTCCGGACGTCTCGGGCGCCGAGATCGCCCGCCGCGTCCGCCGCACCGACGCCACGCCCATCCTGATCCTCACGGCCGCCGACGACGTCGCCACCAAGGTCGAGATGCTCAACGCGGGCGCCGACGACTACTTGGCGAAGCCCTTCCACGTCGAGGAGCTGGTCGCACGGGTGGGCGTGCAGCTGCGCAAGCACCACGGCGGCGCCCCGACGACGGTCGGCGACCTGACGCTGGACGCGATGCGCAAGCAGGTGTGGTGGGCAGGTGCCGAGGTGAAGCTGTCGCCACGGGAACTGGACTTGCTGGCGTTCCTCGCCGGGCAACCGGGCCGCGTCTACTCGCGCGTCGAGATCGAGCGCAACGTGTGGGGCGAGGACCTGCCGCCGACGTCGAACGTCGTGGACGTGCACGTGGCGAACATCCGCAGCAAGCTGCGCGACGCCGGTGGCTTCGGCGTCATTCGCACCGTGCGCGGCGTCGGCTACGCGATCAAGGGCTGACCATCGATGATGGCGCGGCGCCGTGGCTGGCCGATCACCTGGCGGGGTGCGGTGCTGGCCGCGATCGCGATGGGGGCGTTGATCGTCCTCGCGGCGATCACGACCTTCGCGGTCGTGCGCGCCAGCCTGCGGGAGAGCCTGTACACCGCCTTGGCCGCGGACGCCGCGCGGGTGGCGGCGCTCTACACGGCCGGAGGTGCGGGCAGCGCGCGCGACCTGCTTCAGGGTCCGACGGGCGTCGTCGCCGTGCAGCTCTACGACCCCCTCGGCGAGCTGCTCGTCGCGAGCCAGCCGCGCTACATGGAGCCCGGTGCGGCGATCCCGCGCGACGCGGTGCTGCTCGCCCGCACCGTGCCCGCCGGGTGGCGGGGCGAACTCGTGGGACGCCCGGTGCAGGCGGCGCTGACGCCCTTCGAGTTCGGGATGGTGGCGGTGGTCGGCGACGCCCAGTTCATCGGCGACGCGCTCGCGCGCCTGACGCGCGACCTGGCGCTCGCGGCGGTGGCGCTGGTGGCCGTATCGGCCGTCGCCGGCTGGGGGGTCGCGGCCGCCATCGTGGGGCCGGTGCGGCGCCTGGCGCGCGCAGCGCAGCGCCTCGACCCCGAGCGGTTGGAGCCCATCCCGGACCCCGGCACGCGCGACGAGGTGGGCCGGCTGACCGAGGTGCTCAACGCGCTGCTCGAGCGGCTCCGGGGCGCGATGGGTGCGCAGCGGGCGTTCCTCGCGGAGACGTCGCACGAACTGCGCACCCCGCTCACGTCGCTCCAGGGCTTCCTGGAGCGCGCGTCGCGGCGCGCCCAGCCCGAGGTCCGGCGCGATCTGGACGACGCCCGCCGGGTCGCCGCCGGCATGTCGCGGCTGGTCACCGACCTGCTCCAGCTGTCCCGCGGCGAGGTGGTGCGCGAGGTCGACCCGTTCCTGGTCGATCCGGTCGCGGACGTGCTGATGCCCGTCGCCGAGGAGTGGCCCGGGGTCCGCGTCGACGGGGACGAGGGGGAGTCCACGGTGCTCGGCGACCCGGCGCGGTTGCGGCAACTGGTGCGCAACCTGACGGCGAACGCGGTGCGGGCGGCGGGGGAAGCCGGGGTGGTCCTGCGCGCTGCGCGCCGACGGCGACCTGGTCCGCCTGCACGTCCACGACGAGGGCCCGGGCGTGCCCGACGAGCTGCGCGCCAAGGTGTTCGAGAAGTTCTGGACCTCGGGCGGCGGCGGCGCCGGCCTCGGCCTGGCGATCGCGCGCCAGATCGCCGAGGCGCACGGGAGCGCGCTCACGCTCGAGAGCCGCCCGGGCGCCACCACGTTCGCCGTGCGCCTCCCGCGCATGGAGCTCGGCGACGACGACGCCTGACGCGCGCCTTATGTCTTCGGGTTGGATCCACGCGACAGACCGTGCACCCCTTGGTGCTCGACACCGTGGCCTAGCCGGACCCGGGGGTGTGCCTTGGCGCGACGCTTCGATAACCTTGCAAATCAAAAGTCGCGCTTTTAAATTGCAAGTTTACCGAAGCGTCGCGGAGGACGCCTCCCCGACGTCGGGCCCCGCCGCCGTGCACCGGCGCGCCCATGAACCGCGGCCGCGGTCCCAAACGCGGCGTGCGCCGCACGATGGGCTCAACGCCATCACGAAGGGCAGCCGCAGCAACGAGCCACGGCCGATCCCCGCTTCACGATCAAGACAGCTGCTCAGTCCTCGTCGTCACCGAGGCGCGGCAGCGTGATCCCGGTCTGCCCCTGGTACTTCCCCTTGCGGTCGCCGTAGGTGACCTCGGGCCGGTCGCCCTGGAAGAACAGCAGCTGCACGATTCCCTCGTTGCCGTAGACCTTGGCGGGCAGCGGCGTGGTGTTCGAGAGCTCGAGGGTGACGTGGCCCTCCCAGCCGGGTTCCAAGGGCGTCACGTTCGCGACGATGCCGCAGTTCGAGACGAAGACACCGGCCTCGAGGGCGAAGTTGCCGGCTTCCGGCACCGTCAGGCAGTAGACGTCCTCCTCGCCCTTCAGGGACCGGACGCTGGCCACCTTGTGGTTCAGGTGGATCGCTGCGGTGCGTGGGGGTCGCTGAGGGTGCCGACGGGTGCGCGGCGCGTCGGCATCGACTCCGTTGCGCACGTTCCACGCGTCGGTGAGTCGATGCGTCGGTGTGTACGTGCCGGCAAGGGGTTGGTAGGTCATCTCGTAGCCCCGGAAGACGTCGCGGTAGAGCGGCATGAGCGACGTGCCTGGCGTTAGTTCGCCCGCCGTCGTCCAGAAGCCGTCGCGCAGCATGAACCGGTGATCGGGCGTCGCGTGGATGACGGCCCCGTCGTCGAGGACGATCTCGAGCAGCGAGTCGCGTCCGACGAACCGCGGGGCGTCCAGCAGCGCTGCGATCAACTGGCCGTTCGCGCCCAGGGCGTACCCGAAGTGGAGGGCTCCGTCGCGGGCTTCGTCCGCCATGGTCTCCAAGGTGCGGGCGGTACCGTCGACGAGGGCGACCCGAGTGTCGCCACGGAAGCAGCGTGCGTACGAAGACTTGCCGAGCGCCACGACCATGGTGTCGTCCGGGATCCGCAGGTACTCGACCGAGCGCGTCAGCACGAAGCTGTTGGGCGGGATGATGCACTCGTCGCCCTCATGCTCGACGAGGCTGCGGGTGTCGAAATGCTTGGGGTCGACGATGGTGTTGAAGGCGTTGACGAAGATCCGCCATTCCGGGGCGGCGCGCAGGTCGTAGCCGAAGCTCGAAAGGCCGTAGCTGATCACGCCACGACGCTCTTGGCGGTCGGTGAAAGGATCGATCATGCCTTCCAGAGCGCGCTGGCGGATCCACCAATCGGGCCGGATGCTCATGGCTTCAGAAGTCCCAGTTGAACCCGACGGCCGCCCCGAACGTCGGGATGCGCGCCGTGCCCCCGGAGAGGCTGATGGCCGCTCCGAGGTTGGCTTCGAGGAACACCGACAGCGGGGCCAGGCCGACGTCGGTGAAGCGGAAGGCGCCGCCGATCAGGCCGTGCACGTCGAGATCGACGTGTCCGCCGCCGGCTTCGAGCGACGGGCCACCGCCCACGTAGGCGCTGATCGGCCCGTCGGCGAACACGTCGACGAGGGCGTCGACGCCGACGCCGAAGGCGGCGCTGCCGCTGGGACCGACCACCACGCGCGCCGAGACGCGCAGGTCGGCGCCGTTGGCGAGCGCGTCGCCAGCGCCGTAGTGCGCGGTGACGCCGAGCGGGTAGCCGCTGCGGACGCCGAACCAGTTCTGGGCCGAGGCGGCGCTGGCCAGGAGCAAGACGGTGAGCAGGACGACGAGGCGACGGGGCATGGGGACCTCCTACGAGGGGATGGGGGCCAGCGGCCCCACGGAGAGCGTCAGACGAGCCGGCGGCGCAGCCGTGAGCTCACCAGGTCGACGACGACGACGAACGTGACGATCACGCGTGGCGATCACGATCAGGAACATCGAGACCTCGTCCCAGCGGCGGAACTGCAACCGCTGGATCAGGGGCAGGCCGATGCCGCCGGCGCCCACCAGCCCGAGGACGGCGGCGGCGCGCAGGTTGATCTCGAAGCGGTAGAGGAGGTTGGACAGGAACTCGGTCAGCACCTGCGGCACCACGGCGAAGAGGAAGACGTGGATGGACGTCCCACTGGCGGCGTTCGTGAGGAATCGCTTCACGTGGGTCCTCCAACAGGGGGTGGCGCGAGGGCGGCGCGATCTGCGTCGACCCGAGCAGCGGCAGCCTAGCACGGGGTCCGGCGCCCCGTCCGGAGCGCTGCATGAAGGTCCTTCATCGTCGTCGCGGACGCATGGTGTTGGGTTCGTGAAGGCGATTTGGTGCAGCTTCGGAGTGACTGCGGTAGACTCCAGTCGGTTTCACGACCAAAACCTATTGCGAGGTGGTTTTTGATGAGACGCCGCGATTTCCTCCAGAAGGCCGGTCTGGTGGCCGCCAGCGCGACGCTGTCGCCGCTGATGTTCGCCAAGGCGCAGAACACGCTCCGCTGGGAGCTGGTGTCCTCGTTCCCGCAGGGGCTCGACACCATCTTCGGCGGTGGCGAGGACTTCGCCCGCTACGTCAACGAGATGTCGGGGGGCGAGATCGAGGTGACGGTCTACCCGGCCGGCGCTCAGGTGGGCGGCTTCGAGGTCTTCGACGCGGTGGCGTCGGGCGCGTTCCAGCTCGCCCACAGCGCCTCGTACTACTTCGTCGGACGGCGCGCGGCGCACGGCATGTTCACGTCGCTCCCGTTCGGCATGAACGCGCAGCAGCAGATCGCCTGGATCGAGTTCGGCGGTGGCCAGGAGCTGTGGAACGAGCTCAACGCCCCCGAGAACCTGATCGCGTTCAACTCGGGCAACACCGGCGTGCAGATGGGCGGCTGGTTCAAGAACGAGATCAACACGCCGGCCGACCTTCAGGGCCTGTCGATCCGCACCGCCGGCCTGGTCGGCGAGGTCTACGCCAAGGCCGGGGCGAACGTGCAGTCGCTGCCGGGTGGCGAGATCTTCCTCGCCCTCGACCGCGGCGCGATCGACGCCGCCGACTGGGTGGGGCCGTACGACGACGAGAAGCTCGGCTTGAACAACGCCGCGCCCTTCTACTACACCCCCGGCTGGCAGGAGCCGAGCGCCACGCTCTGCCTCTACGTCAACCTCGACTTGTGGAACGGCCTCGACGTGCGCCACCAGAGCATCGTCCAGAACGCCGCGCGCTCCGCGAACACGCGCATGCTGGCGAACTACGACTCCAAGAACGGCGCCGCGCTGGCGCGGCTGGTCGCCGGCGGCACCGAGGTGCGCACCTTCCCGACCGAGGTGCTCGACACCTTCCGTGCGAACTGGGACGAGGTCAACGCCGAGAAGTCGGCCGCCGACCCCTTCTACGCCCGCGCGGTGGCGTCGTACCAGGAGTTCATGGCGTCCGTGCGCGGTTGGCACGACACCTCCGAGGCGGCTTGGCACCGCTACGTCTACGGCGGCTGAGCGAGCCGACGTCCACGGACCGTCCAAGCAAAGCCCAAGCAAAAAGGGGCCCGGTGCGCGCGCACCGGGCCCCTCTGCGTGATCGCCGCGGCGCTACCTCGCCAGGTTGGGCAACCACGTGACGATCCCAGGGAACGTCGCCAATATCAGCACCATCACCAACTGGATGATCACGAACGGCACGATGCCGCGGTAGATGTGGCCGGTCTTGATCGAGGGGGGCGACACGCCCTTGAGGTAGAAGAGCGCGAAGCCGAACGGCGGCGTCAGGAACGAGGCCTGCAGGTTCATCGCCACGAGCACCCCGAACCAGACCATCAGCTCGGGCCCGAAGAAGGTCAGCGCGATCGGGGTCAGCAGCGGCACCACGACGAAGGTGATCTCGATGAAGTCGATGAAGAACCCGAGCAGGAAGATGACCAGCATCGTGAAGAACAAGAAGCCCACCTGGCCGCCGGGGAGGTTGAGCAGGAAGTCCTGGACGACGCGGTCGCCGTGGAGCGCGGTGAACACCATGCCGAAGGCGGTGGCGCCCATCAGGATCACGAACACCATGCTCGTGAGGCGGACCGTCTGGTCCATGGTGCTCTGCAGGTTGGCGAGCGACAGGCGCCGGTTGACCGCCGCGAGCGCCATCGCGCCGATCGCCCCCATGGCGCCGGCCTCGGTGGGCGTGGCGATGCCGAAGAAGATGGTGCCGAGCACCAGGAAGATCAGCACCAGCGGCGGGATCAGGTTCTGGAGCACCGCCAGGCCGAGGCGCCAGCCGTGCAGCGTGCGCGCTTCGGGCGGCAGCGCGGGGGCGTCCTCCGGGCGCGTGATGGCCACGAAGACCACCCAGAGCATGAACAGCCCGGCGAGCATGACGCCCGGCACGATGGCGCCGAGGAACAAGTCGCCCACCGACACGCCGATCTGATCGCCCAGGATCACCAGCACGATCGACGGGGGGATGATCTGGCCGAGCGTGCCCGACGAGGCGATCACCCCCGTAGCGAGCGGTTTCGAGTAGCCGTACTTGAGCATGACCGGCAGCGCGAGGACGCCCATCGTCACGACCGACGCGCCCACCACGCCGGTCGAGGCGGCGAGCAGCGCGCCGACCGCGAC
>JBHEOT010000110.1:0-3761 GCA_046260675.1 Trueperaceae bacterium
GTCCTCGCCGACCTCGCGCGCCAGCTGGAACTGGTCGGCGGTGAAGGGGGTGGGCAGCGACGCGTCCATCGCCTCCACGAAGCGGAAGCGCACGTCCTGGCGCACCCGGGCGGTCTCGAGGCGCACGCCGGCCGCCGAATCGACCGCGATGGCGGGGTCCCCGAGGACCTCGGCGACCTCCTCCTCGTCGTCGTAGAACACGACGTCGCCGGTCGAGCGCACGTCGCCGTCGACCACCTCGACGGATCCCACCGCGTACAGCGCGTTCAGGTCGGTGAGCACGCGGATCTCGTCGGCGACGATCTGCAGCAGACCGCCGTCCTCGGCGGTGCGCGTGACCTCCGGGCGTTCGTCGCCCGCGAGCACGCCCAGCCCGGCGGTCTCCTCGTACTCGAGCCGCTCGGCGATCGCCGACTGGTCGCCGTTGAGCAGCACCACGTCGCCCTCGCTGACGCTGGTGTCGGTGTCGACGTCGAAGGTGACGCTCAGCGCGGTGATGATCACCTCGCTCTCGCCCTCGGACGCCGGCGCGACCACCACTCGGGCGTCCCCCTCGAGCACGCCCAGGCCGGTCGCCTCCGAGTAACGCAGCGAGGCGCCGGTGGCGGTGAGGCGGCCGCGGGTGACGACGACGCCGCCGTCGAACGTGGCTTCGCGAAGACCCTGCGACTGGCCGATCAGGGCCCCTTCGGGCGCCCGCAGCTCGGCGCGCGGTCCGCGGATGGTGAGCGTCGAGACCGTGGCGACGACGCCGTCGGGGTCGGGGTGTTCGTACCTGATCGGCCCGAAGCGGAGGTTGCCCGACTGGGTGCCGCCGGAGGAGTCGATCGTGATGAGGCGCCGCTCGGAGACCGGCGCGGGGGCGTCGCCCTGGGCGAACGCACTGCCGAGGACGAGGGCCGCGAGGAGCGCGGCGGCGAGCGGCCGGTGCGCGCGGGCGAGCGGGCGAGGACGGGGCACGGGAACCTCCGAGGGGACGCCGCGGCCTACCGGGGGGACACGTCGGTGACGAACGCCGACGTGCCCACCGTGCCGGGGCCGCCGGCGCTGAAGTCGGTGAAGTCGAAGCTGATGCGCATGTCCTGGTAGACGCTGTCGCCGATGCCGTCGCCGGAGATCTCGACGTGCGGCACCTCGAAGCGCCCCTGGTCCTGGCGCACGAGCACGTTGCGGCCGGTGCGGCCCTCCATCACCACGTCCCAACCGTCCGCGACCAGGCGCGCCTCCAGGCGGTCGGTGACCAGGTCGTCGCGGCGGTCGATGACCAGCCGCTCGGCGCGGAGCGTGAAGTCCACGACCCCGTTCACGGTGCGGGCACCGTCCTCGACGCCCAACAGTTCGGTGCTCTCGGCGTCCGGGTCGAAGCGCGCCTCGGGGGCGGCGAAGGTCCAGACGGCCTCGGGGTCGGCGGTGGGCAGGAGCAGCACGCGCGCGTCGCCCAACACGATGGTCGCGTCGGGGAGGTCGGGGCGTCGATCGGGCAGCAGGCTGAGCGCCACCAGAGCGACCACCACGACGGCGAGGGCGATGAGGGCCGCTCGGGTCACGCGCTCAGACTACCGCGCGCGCCCTGAGCGTCTGATGACGGCTGGGTCGGGGCCGGCTTCATGCAGGCAGCGGTCCGCCGACGCGCTGCGGGGCGTTGCCTTACTCGAACAAGACCGACAGCACCGTGTAGCGCATCTTGCCGAGCGCCACCTCGTCGCCCGCGCGGCGCCCCATCAGCTGCTGCCCCAGCGGCGATTCGTCCGAGATGCGGTTCTCGAAGACGTCCGCTTCGAGCGAGCCCACCAGGTGGAAGGTCTGAGTGGTGCCCTGGTTATCCTTCAGTTCCAGGCTCGCGCCCAGGCGGGCGATCGCCTCGTCGTTCGATCCCTGCTCGACCACCACCGCGCGCGTGACGACCTCCTCGAGGTCGGCGATGCGCGCCTCGTTGGCGCTCTGAAGCAGGCGAGCTTCGTCGTACGCGGCGTTCTCGCGCAGGTCGCCGTCGGCGAGCGCGACGCCCATGTAGTCGGCGAGCTCCTGGCGCTTCTCGTCTTTGAGGTAGCGCAGCTCTTCCTTGATCTTCTCCAGGCCCTTGGGGGTCAGCTGGATCACTTTGTTCGGCATGATCACCTCGGTTGGGCGGCGCGCCAAGCGTGGCGGCGTCCGCCGTGCTCCCGGAGCATAGCAGCGGTGGCGGCGCGCTCCGGACGTCCGGAGATGCGGGTGCGACCAGGTAGCATCGGCCATGCCCGGTTCGCGCCTTCGCCTTCGTCTTCCCGTCGTCCTCGCGACGCTCGGCGTGCTCGCCGTCGCAGGTTGGTTCGGCGTCGGCTGGATCGCCGCCGACCGCCTCACGTTCCCCGAGCGCCACCTCGACCCCTCGATCACGCCGGCCACGTTCGGTGCCACGTTCCAGGACGCGATGTTCTCGGCTGCCGACGGGGTGGAGATCACCGGCTGGTTCCTCCCCGTGGACGGCTCCGACGCCGGCGTGGTGCTCGTGCACGGCCGCAACTCCAGCCGCACCCGCGAATTCGGCGGTCGCTTCCCGGAGCTCGCCGCCACGCTGCAGGCCAACGGCTACCAGGTGGTGATGTTCGACCTCCGCGGCCACGGCGCGTCGGGCGACGCACGCTTCACCTTCGGACGGAACGAGCGGCTCGACGTGGGGGCGGCGATCACGTACCTGGTCGCGCAGGGCGTGCCTCCAGGGCAGGTGGGCGTGCTGGGGGTCTCGATGGGGGCGGCGAGCGCGGTCGGTGCGGTGGCCGTCGATCCGCGCGTGGGCGCGTTGTGGGCCGACGCCGGCTACGCCGAGATCGCGTCGATCATCGAGGCCGAGTGGCCGTCGGCCAGCGGGCTGCCGGCCGTGTTCTGGCACGCCGCGCGGCTCGCGCACCGGGAGCGCTTCGGCTTCGACCTCGCCGGTTCGCGTCCCGCCGACGAACTCCCCCGCGTGGCGCCGCGCCCCATCCAGTTGGTGCACGGCACCGCCGACCTGCTGATCCCGTACGACCACGCGCTGCGGCTGCGCGCCGCCGAGCCGAGCGCCGGTCTGTGGACGCTCGAAGGCGTCGGCCATGCGGACGCGTACGAGGCCCAGCCGGACGAGTACGCCCGGCGGGTGGTCGAGTTCTTCGACGCGGCGTTGCGGGTTCGCGTAGCCTCGGCGCGCTGATCGGCGATCGCCGACCGGTGGTCGCTAACCGGTGGTCGCTGACCGATGGTCAGGGGTACTTGGCTCCCCGCACCACCCGCACCGGGTGGTCGTACGCCACCACCTTGAAGCGCTCGAGGTAGTTGGCTGCGAGCCCGTTCAGCACCCGCTCGGCGATCGCCTCGCCCACCACGCACTCGAGGCGCAGGAAGGCGCCTTCGATGTCGCCGACGCGCGAACCGAACGGGTCGCCCTCGGCGCGCACGACGGTCAGGCCACGAGCCCCATCTCGAGCAGGAAGAGCGTCAGCGCCCCCTCGAACGGGGCCGCGAAGAACGGCGCGACCCGCTCGGCGCCCTCCACCCCGGTGGCGAGGCCGATCGCCAGGCCGCCCACGAGCAGCACCACGCTGCGGCCGGTCAACACCTCGCGCACGGTGGCGCCGAGCCCACCGCTGGCGGACGTCGCGCGGGCGCGCTGCGCGAGCACGAGCGCGACCAGGATCGCGGGCACCTCCAGGAGCGCGACCAGCGCCGGCATGAAGCCCTCGTACGGCACCGCCGCCCGATCGAGGAACGCCTGGGCGGCGACGAAGGTGACCACCGAGACCGAACCG
>JBHEOT010000111.1:0-3750 GCA_046260675.1 Trueperaceae bacterium
TGACGGGCGACGCGAGCGTGCGCGCGGTGGTCGACGGCGACCGCGGTTGGGACGCCGTCGCGGTCGACTGGGCCGCCGACGCGGCGGCGTGGGCGGACGCCGAGGCCCGATGGGCCGGATCGACCGGCTGATCTGCGATCAGGCCGTGTCGTCGCCGCCCGCCGCCCGGTCGTGGAGCGCGAACACCTCTTCGATCGCTCCGTCGTCGCTGATCAAGACGTCGATGTGCCCACCCCGGAGGGCGCCGAGGATCGCGGGCGCCTTCTGGCGGCCGCCGGCGGCCGCCACGACCAGGTCGATGCGCTCCAGCCCATGGAGGCCGATGCTGATCGAGCGGCGGTTGAGGTCGGCGTCGAGCAGGTGCCCGTTGGCGTCGAAGAACTGGGCGCACATGTTGCCCACGCCGCCCATGGCCCGGAGGCGCTCGAGGTCCGTCCTCGCCAAGTAGCCGCGCCAGATGAGACTGGGCGCTTCGTCGCCGAGCGCGCCGATGCCGACGAGCGCGACGTCGGCGTGCCGACCCACCTCCAGCACGTCCTGGACGAGCGGCTCTTGGGTCAACAGGTCGCGGGTGCGGGCGTCCTCCACGACCAGCGGAGCGTAGAGGTAGCGGAAGGTGGCGCCGAACTTCGCGGCGAGGTCGCGCGCCAGGTTCGCCCCTTCGATGAGCGGGTTGTCGGACCCGAGCGCGCCGAGCAGCTGCACGACCACGAGGTCGCGCGCGTTCGCGGGGGCGAGGTGGCGGATCGTGGCGGCGATCGAGCGGCCGTACGAGACCCCGAGCACCATGTCGTCGCGGATGACGCCTTGGAGGTAGCGGGCGGTCAGCGCGCCGACGCCCTCGAGGAGGACGTCGTCCGGCCGGTGCCCCGCGCGCAGCACGCGCGCGTCGCGCAGGCCGAAGGTCGCCCGCAAGCGCGCCTCGAGCTGGCTGTGGCGCGCCCACGGGTGGTGGATCGTGACCTGCACCACGCCCTGCGCGCGCGCGTCGCGCAAGAGCCGCGAGATCGTCGAGCGGGACGTGGCGAGGCGCTGAGCGATCTCGGCTTGCGTCAGCTGCTCTTCGTAATAGAGCGTCGCCGCTTCGATCATCAGGTCCTGGTCCGGGGCGCTCGCCGCGAACGCGTCGTCTCGCAGGTTCATCGGGCGCCCCCTCCGTCGGTAGGTGGTCGCCAGCGTAGCGCCCGCTGAACATATGTGCAAATGGGTGGGCACATGCGTTGACCGGTCGTCCGGGTGCGCCTATCCTTGGCGCACATACGAACCAGAACGAGGACGGGCCCAAGGGCCCGCGCGAGCACGCCCGCGATGGCGTCTGGAGGTCATGGCACCCATGCACAAGGTCGACACCATCACCCGCGAGTCGTGGATTTTAGGCAATTTTCCCGAGTGGGGGACCTGGCTGAACGAGGAGATCGAGCAGACCGACGTGGCGCCGGGCACCTTCACGATGTGGTGGCTCGGCTGCACGGGCATCTGGCTCAAGAGCGAGGGCGGTGCCAACCTGTTGACCGATCTGTGGGTCCAGCGCGGCAAATCGACCCAGAAGGTCAAGGAGATGGCGCCCGATCATCAGCACCGGCGCGCGATCGGGGTCAAGGCGCTGCAGCCCAACTTGCGCAACGCCGTGTGCCCCATCGACCCGTTCGCGATCCGCTCGCTCGACGCGGTCCTCGCCACCCACCACCACAGCGATCACATCGACGTCAACGTCGCCGCTGCGGTGCTGCAGAACTGCGACCCGTCGGTGCCGTTCATCGGCCCGCAATCCTGCGTCGACCTCTGGGTCGGGTGGGGCGTGCCCGCCGAGCGCTGCCGCGTCGTGCGACCCGGCGATCGCGTCCAGATCAAGGACGTGGAGATCGTCGCGCTCGACTCGTTCGACCGCACGGTCCTGGTCACCGCGCCCAAGGGCATGACGCTCAAGGACCAACCGGTGCAGGAGATGGACGACCACGCCGTGAACTACCTGTTCGTGACCCCGGGCGGGAACCTTTACCACAGCGGCGACTCGCACTACTCCAACGGGTACACCCAGCATGGCAACGAGCACCACGTCGACGTCGCCCTCGCCTCCTACGGCGAGAACCCGCGCGGCATGACCGACAAGATGACGACCAGCGACGTCCTGCGCATGGCCGAGGGTCTGCGGGCGAAGGTCGTCGTCCCCTTCCACCACGACATCTGGTCGAACTTCATGGCCGACCCGAACGAGGTGGTCGCGGTCTGGCGGATGCGCAAGGACCGCATGCAGTACGACTTCACGCCCTTCATCTGGCAGGTCGGCGGCCGCTTCACCTGGCCCGACGACCGCGAGCGTCTGATCTACACCCACCGCCGCGGCTTCGAGGACGCCTTCACCGAGGAACCCGACCTGCCGTTCAAGGCCCTGCTGTGACCCCATCGCCCGACGCGCCCGCGCGTCGGCGCCGCGCCACCCGGTCCATCGGCCCGATCCAGGGCCGACCGCTCGAGTCCTAGGAGGGACACATCATGATCAGACGCCTCGCCATCCTTTCGCTCGTCTTCTTCGTCGGCCTCGGCGCCGCACAGGAGAGCCCGTGGGAGGCCTACCGCGGCACCACCATCGTGGTGAACTGGCCGGCCACCTTCCACTTCGAGCTCGCCGCCCAACTCGTGCCGCAGTTCACCGAAGAGACCGGCATCGAGGTCGAGCTCGACACCGTCGCGTACACCAACATGCGCGACCGGCAGATCGTCGAGATCAGCAAGCCGGGGCGCGGCGACCTCGACGTCGTCGCCTGGGTCGTGTTCACCAAGGGCGAGTACGTGGCGAACCAGTGGATCACGCCGCTGGCGCCGTTCCTGATCAACCCGCGGCTGACCCGGCCCGATTACGACATCGACGACATCGTGCCCGCCTTCCTGCTCGCCGGCGGCAAGGTCGGTGGCACGAAGGGCTACCTCGAGGGCCCCGGCGCCGCGCTGTACGGCATCCCGTTCAGCCCCGAGACGAGCATCCTCAGCTACCGCACGGACATCTTCGAGGAGTACGGCCTGTCGGTCCCGACCACCTACGACGAGCTGCTCGAGACCGCGCAGTTCATCACCGACAACGTTCCCGACGTGTACGGGATGACCACCCGCGGGTCGGCCGGCCACCAGGTCGTGCACGCCTGGCTCCTGCACCTCTCGCCCTACGGCGGCACGGTCCTCGACGACGACTTCAACCCGGTCGTCAACTCGCCCGAGGCGATCGCGGCCACGTACGCGCTGAAGGCGATCCTCGAGAACTCGCCTCCCGGCATGGCGGCCGCCGGCGCCGGTGAGCAGGACGCGGCCTTCCTGCAGGGCCAGTCGGCCATGTACCTCGACCGCAGCATCGTCGCCGCGGAAGCGCTCGACCCCGAGAAGTCGCGCATCGCCGGCAACGTCGGTTACGCGCTGCACCCGGAACAGGCCCAGTGCGGGTCCGAGACCGGTGGCTTCGCCTTGGGCATCCCCAGCAACTCCCAGAACCAGGAAGCCGCCTGGATCTTCATCCAGTGGCTCACCAGCAAGGACATCGACCTCGAGATCGCCATGATGGGTGGGAACCCGACGCGCACCTCCACCCACGCCGACCCCGAGCTGCAGGCCATGTTCCCCTGGTACCAGACCGTCGTCGAACAGCTTCCCTGCGCGAACGCCGACTGGCGCCCGCTGATCCCCGAGTGGGGCGCGATGAACGCCCCGATCCTGGGCGAGGAGATCTCCGCCGCCCTCACCGGGCAGAAGACGATCGAAGAA
>JBHEOT010000112.1:0-3707 GCA_046260675.1 Trueperaceae bacterium
GCCTGCAGGTGACCGTCATGGAACGGCGTACGGAGGTCGTGCAAGATCCCTCGACCGCGTGATGGTCGGGGTGGGCCGAACAACCGCATGCCGCCGATTCAGCGGCCGCGATGGTGCCGTACTCCGGCGTACCCTAAGTCCAGCCATCGCGAGCATGCCCGCGCACGAGCGACGCCGTCCCGGAGAACGGAGCACATGAGCGCCTACCAGCCGCCATACTCGATCACCCCGGCGATCCTCAACCGGGTCGCGGCGATCAGCGAGGCCGTCGGGCGGCTGACCGTGCTCAGCGATCCTGCTGTGGCGCTGCGGTTGCGACGCGCCAACCGCATCCGCACCGTGCACGGGTCCTTGGCGATCGAGGGCAACACCCTGAGCGAAGCACAGGTATCCGCCGTCCTCGAAGGCAAGCGCGTGATCGCGCCACCCCGCGAGGTGCAGGAGGTGAAGAACGCCCTGGCCGCGTACGACCGCCTCGCCGCCTGGAACCCGCACGCGGAGCGCGATCTGCTGGAGGCGCACCGCGTCCTGATGGCCGGCCTGCTGGACGAAGCCGGCCGCTACCGTCGCGGCGGTGTCGGGGTCATGGCAGGGGAGCGCGTGATGCACATGGCGCCACCCGCCGACCGCGTGGCGCATTTGATGACCGACCTGTTCGCCTGGTTGGCCGTGACCGACGCCCATCCGCTCGTGGCCAGCTCCGTGTTCCACTACGAGTTCGAGTTCATCCACCCGTTCGCCGATGGAAACGGCCGCATAGGGCGGCTGTGGCAGAGCCTGATCTTGGCGCGGTGGCACCCGCTCTTCGCCGACATTCCGGTCGAGAGCCTGGTCTACGAACACCAGCCCGAGTACTACCTCGCCCTAGAGGAGAGCAACCGCCAGGCGGACGCCGGCGCGTTCCTCGATTTCATGCTGCAGATGATCGAGGACGCCGTATCGGCCGTCACCCCTCAAGTAACCCCTCAAGTCACCCCTCAAGTCGGCGCGCTGCTCGCGGCGATCCGAGGCGAGATGGGGCGCCAAGCGCTGCAAGGCGAGCTCGGCCTATCGGACCGCACGTCGTTTCGTGCGCGGTACCTCGAACCCGCGCTGCGTGGCGGCCTCATCGAGATGACCATCCCCGACAAGCCGAACAGCCGACTGCAGCGGTACCGCCTGACCGATCTGGGGCGTCAGTGGCTGGCGCAGAAAACCGTCGATCGCCAACGCAGAGCGTGATCGCGTGGCCGTCAGAAGCGACTGCGGTTCCGCTCGCATCGATCGATGCGAGCGACGAGTTCGGCCGGTAGGGTGACGGTCACGCGTTCCCCGGAGCTGGCCATGCGTCCTCGCGTGTTCGCGCTCGAACGATCGTCCTCAACGCATACGCCAACCGGGTGCCGCCCGCCGGTTAGCCTGCATGGGATGCCCGACGACACCCTCCTCGAGGTCCTCCGACGCCCCGTGTGCGCCGTCTGCGACCGCGCGGCCCACGCCGGCCGCCAGTACCTGCGCGGGGTGCTCGGCGACGGCGTCAACGACGTGAAGGTGCGCGCCCTATGGCGCCGCGACGGCGGCCTCTGTGCGGCGCACTGGCGCGTGTGGCGCGCCCTGGAGTCGCCGCCGCTGCCGACTGCGATCCTGCTGCACGACCTGCTCGGGGCGCACCTGGACACGCCGCCGGCGCGACCGGCGTGCCCGGCGTGTGCGGTGGCGACGGTGGAGGAGCAGCGCACGCTCCGCACCCTGACGCGGCTGCGCCCAGCGGCGCTCGACGCGGCGCTGGCGGGCGACGCGAGCGGCTTCCTCTGCCTCGAGCACCTCGCCGCGCTCCCCGACGGCGCCGTGAAGCAGCGCTTCACCGACCGCCTGCACGCGCTGCGTACGGAGCTCGAGGAGGCGATCCGCAAAGCCGACTACCGCTTCGCGAACGAAGCGGCCGGCCCCGAGGCGGATGCCTGGCTCCGAGCGATCCGCGCGTACGGCGGCGACGTCTGACCGGAGGCCCAGCCGCCGGTGCACCCTTCACCCATGCGAGATCGCCCCGTTCCCCTCTCGGTCCTCGTCTGGGCCGCCGTCCTCGGCCTGATCCAGGGTTTCGATGTCGGCGTGCACGTCGCGTCCGGCCAGCTCGAGCCGCTGCGCGTCGCCGCCAGCCTCCTCGTCACCGTTTGGGCCATCGTCGCGGTCGTGCGCCGCGACGCCGCCCGGCGCACCGTGGTCGTCGCGGCGCTCGGCGCGTACCTGGCCCTGAACGCCGTATTCCTCGCGCTGGAGGGCGTGACCAACCCCGCCCAAGACGGTGCGGTGCGCTGGATGCTCTTCGCGCTCGTGGCGACCACCACGATCGCCGTGCTCAGCGTCGCGAACAGGCGGGCCGCCGAACCCGTCTCCCGACCGGCCTGACGCCGGCCCGGCGCACGGTGCGCGATTATGCGTTCTCCCGGACCTCGATCCGGCTCCCGCGCGCCTCCGGGACCACCAGCACCTGCGTGGGGATGCGCCGCTTGAGCTCCTCGACGTGGCTGATCACGCCCACCACGCGGTCTTCCTGCTCGGGGAGGTCGCGGAGGATGCGCACCACGCGCTCGAGCGCCACCTCGTCGAGGCTGCCGAAGCCCTCGTCGACGAACAGCGCGCCCAGCTCGATGCCGCCGCTGCTGCGCCGGGCGCTCTCCGAGAGCCCGAGCGCCAGCGCCAGCGCCGCCAGGAAGCCCTCGCCGCCCGACAGCGTGCGCGCGGGGCGGCGCGCGTCGCCGGCGAAGCGGTCGGCGACCTCGAGCTCGAGCCCGCGGCTGCTGGCTTGGGTGGCGTCGTCGACGAGGTGCAGGGCGTAGCGGCCGCCGGTCATCCGGCCCAGGTGCTCGTTGCCGATCGCCAGGACCCGCAGGAACACCGATTGCAGCACGAAGGTCTCGAAGTCGACTTTGGCGCGCCCCCTGAGCTTGCCGTCGGCGGCGTCGGCGAGCTTGGTCGCGGCCTCCAGGCGCGCGCGCACCTCGGCGAAGCCCTTGTCGGCCGCGGCCAGGTCGCGGCGCGCTTCGGTGAGGGCGGCGAAGCGCTGCTCCGCTTGCCGGAAGGCGACGTCGGCGGCACCCCACGCTTCGTGCGCGGTGGTGAGGGCGGCCTCGAGCGCGGCGACGTCGGGTGCGGTGGCGTCCGCGAGCTCCTCGGCGAGGGCTGCGTGGCGCGAGCGAGCGTCGGCGAGGTCGGCGTCGAGCTTCTCGAGCTCGGCCGCGAGAATGGCGACCTGGTCCGGCGGCAGATGGGCGCGGCGCCAGGCGTCCGCGTCGGCGAACCCTTCGCGCGCGAGCGCTGCGTCGAGCTCCCCCTGCGCGCGGTTCAGTTCGGCGCGGGCGTCCTTCAGGCGTTCGCTGCGGCCTTCGAGCGCCGCCTGCGCGGACTCGGCGGCGACGCGCGCCGCCTCGCGGGCGGCGACGGCGGCCTCGAGCGCGGCGCGCAGCTCCTTGGCGCGAGCGCGGGCATCGGCGAGCGCGCCGGCGAAGGCCTCCGGGGCGCGCGCCGCCTCGGGGAGCTTCGCCAGGGTGGCATCGGCCGTCGCGGCGAGCCGCTCGGCGCCGGCGTGGGCTTCCGCGGCCGCCGCGAGCGCTGCGGCGCGTCGGTCGGTTCGGCCCCGCTCCTTGGCGTCGAGCGCGGTCAGCCGCGCGTCGATCTCGGTCACGCGTTCCTGCGCGGTAATGGCGTCGTTCGCGTCCACCGTGGAC
>JBHEOT010000113.1:0-3640 GCA_046260675.1 Trueperaceae bacterium
CGAGCAGCCACGTCTCGCCGGCGCTCGGCGCCGCCGCCTCGAGCGCGAGCAGCGCGTCTTCGTACGTGCTGCGCGCCGCGCCCAGGTAGCGCACGTCGCGCCCGGCGAAGTGCGCGCCGAAGAACAGCGAGGCGTCGGTCGCGGAGGCGCGGAAGTCGTCGACGAAGGCGTCGCCGAAGCTCCCGGTCATCACGAGCCGCGCGTCCGGGTAGCGCTGGGCCAGCGCTGCGGCGGCCGCGACGCGCTCGCCGGCGGCGTTCAGCGCCAGCTGACCGCGCTCGCGCGACACCCGCCAATCGACCGCGCCTCCGAGCACCACGATGCCGTCGATGCGGTCCGGGAGGGGGGCGGCCGCGACGCGCGTCTCGAGCGGCGCGCCGAGCCACTCGCCGACCGGGAGCAGCACGACGGCCGCGACGGCCAGCAGGAAGGTGGTGAGCAGCGTCGCCGCCACGGCCACCCACCGCAGCCAGGTCGCGACGAGCGCCGTCGCGACGAGCACCACGAGCAGCGTCGAGGGTTGGAGCAATCCCCACAAGGCTTCGGTCACGCTCCCTCCGATCCAGCGGCGGCCGGCCGTTCCGCACCGGTAGCGCTGGGGTACGCTACCTGGAAAGCTCAAAGCCCGATCCCACCCCGCCGGCGGCGACCCCCCTTCCGGCCGAAGGAGCCTTCATGCTCGCCATCGTCACCGACTCGACCTGCGACCTGACCCCGAGTGAGCTCGAGGCGCTCGACGTGCACCGCGTACCGCTGTACGTCGCGTTCCAGGGCAAGACCCACAAGGACTGGGTCGAGATCACCCCGAAGGACATCGTCGCCGGCGTGCAGGCCGGGGCCGACCTGCCGTCGACCAGCCAGCCGAGCCCCGAGGACTTCGCGGTCGCGTACCGGTCCGCCAAGGAGCAGGGCGCCACCGAGATCCTCGTGATCACCATCTCCGGTGAGCTATCGGGCACCTTCCAGTCGGCCAACCTCGCCGCCAAGGACGCGGGCGTGCCGGTCTCGATCGTCGACAGCCGCGGCGCCAGCGCCGGCGTCGGCTGGCTGGTGCGCAAAGCGTCCGAACTCCGTGCCGCCGGTGGCTCGCGCGAGGCCATCGCCACCGAACTCGAGGCGCTCAAGGGGCATCAGCTGGTGCTCTTCTCGGTGGGCACGCTCGAGTACCTCCAGAAGGGCGGCCGCGTCGGCCGCATCTCGGCGCTGCTCGGCGGCATGCTGAACATCCGTCCGATCCTCACGCTCGACGACGGCAAGATCGTACCGGCGGCCAAAGCGCGCGGCACCAAGAAGGCGATCGCCGAGATCGTCGACCGCGTCCGCGCCCACGTGGCCGCGCACCCCGGCACGCTGCTCCTCGACTTCCTGCACATCCAGGACGAGGTCGCCGCCCAGACCCTGCGTCAATCGGTCAAGGACGCCGGCATCCCGTTCCAGGACGGGCAGGTCTACGAGATCGGCGCCGTGATCGCGGCCCACGTGGGGCCGGGCACCTTCGGCGTGTACGCCCACGTCGTCCCCACCTGAGCCCGGACTTCGAGCACGGCGCGCGCCCCGGACCGTTGGGTCCGGGGCGCGCTTCGTTCCGCAGACGAGCGTTGGGTCAGAACTCGATGACGGCGCCGAGGCTCTGGATCGTCACGACGACGGTGGCGTCGTCGGCGAGGCCGGGCGCCTCGAGCGTCGCGGTCACGGTCAGCTCGGCCGAGACGGAGCCGCCGTCCTTCAGGAGGGACGCGTAGGCATCGACCGCGGCGGCGGCGAGCGCCACGTCGAGCTCGGGCAGGTTGCTGGCGGTGCCGTACGTGCAGACGGTGCCGACGCAGTCGACGTCGTCGAAGAGGACCTCGAGCTCGCCGGCGGTGAGCACCGGAAGCGCGTACTCGGTGCCGGAGATCGTGATCGAGCCCGTGACCGCGAGTTCCGTCAGCGTGAACGAGGCAACGTCGCCGCCCGTCGGGTACGTGACTTCGATGGAGTCGCCCAGGGCGACGGTCTCGGTGATGGCGTCGGCCTCGACGAAGTCGGGAAGCTCGTCGATCGCATCGACGTCCACCGCCCCGAGGTCGAAGGTGCCCGTGAAGACGGTCGCGAAGCCGGCCTGCGCCGCGCCGATGCCGGCATCGGCGACGGCCGCTTCCAGCGGTACCTGGACGCCGGCGCTGCCGATGCCGAGGATGCCGCCGGCGATGTCCTGATCCGGGATGAGCGCGTTGAGCACACCGCAGGCGGAGAGCACCACGGCGGCGGCGACGGCGAGGGCGAAGGAACGGATTGTTCTGGTCATGGAGATCCTCCTGAGCGTCCTCGGGCCGGCGCGACCGCGCTCGGAACGATTCCGAGCCGACGCACCGGTGCCTTTGGTGTCGCCAGCATAGTTCGGTGCGGGTCACGAGAACCTGACGCCTGAACACCACCGCACCGTTCGGAACGCGTGCCGCCGTCGCCTAGGCGGCCGTCCCGGTGGCGGCCTCCCTGCGGTTCGCGCCCGGCGCACGATGGCCCCATGCACGCCACCACCACCGCCGTCGCCCTCGCCGGCCTGGAACCGGTCCCCGTCACGGTCGAGGTGTTGGTCGCCGGCGGGCTCCCCGCGCTTCACGTAGTGGGGCTCGGCGACGCGGCGGTCATGGAGGCCAAGGAGCGGGTGCGGGCGGCGCTCAAGCACTCGGGGTGGGGGCTGCCGCCGTCGCGCGTGACGGTCAACCTCGCGCCGGCGGACCTGCGCAAGACGGGCCCCGCGTACGACCTGCCGATCGCGCTCGCGGTGCTCGCCGCGCAGCGACTCGTGCCGGCGCAGCGGCTGGCCGACGCGGTGGTGATCGGCGAGCTCGCGCTCGACGGCACGGTGCGCGGCGTGCCCGGCGTGCTCGCTGCGGCGCTGCTGGCGCGCGACCGCGGCGCGGCCGCGGTGCTGGTGCCGGCGAGCCACGCCGACGAGGCGCGCCTGGTTGGCGGCGTGCCCGTCGTCGCTCCGGCCACCCTGGCCGACGCCGTCGCCTACCTCCGCACCGGTCGGGCGCCGGACGCGACGCCCGCGCCGTCGGCGCCGGAGGACCTCGAGCCCTGGACTGCCGATCCCGCCGACGTCGCGGACCTCTCCGACGTCCGCGGGCAGGCGCTCGCCCGGCGGGCGCTCGAGGTCGCCGCAGCCGGCGAGCACCCGCTGCTGCTGATCGGACCGCCGGGCTGCGGCAAGTCGATGCTGGCGCGGCGCGCGCCGGGCGTGTGGCCGCCCCTCGACGACGACGCGGCGTGGACCGCGGCGCTCGTGCGGTCCGCTTCGGGCCTGCGGGTCGCGGCGCTGCCGCGGCGTGCGCCGTTCCGGGCGCCGCACCACGGCGGCAGCGAGGCGGGGCTGTTCGGCGGTGGTCCCGCGCTGCGCCCCGGCGAAGCGACCCGGGCGCACGGTGGCGTGCTGTTCCTGGACGAGCTCCCCGAGTTCTCCCGGCGCGTGCTCGAAGGGCTGCGCCAACCGCTCGAAGCGGGCGAGGTGGTGCTGGCGCGCGCGCGGCAGCCGCCAGTACCCGGCCCGCTTCACGCTGATCGCCGCCATGAACCCGTGCCCGTGCGGCCACGACGGCGACGACGCGGTTCCCTGCCGCTGCCATCCGAGCGAACGGCGCCGCTACCGGGCGCG
>JBHEOT010000114.1:0-386 GCA_046260675.1 Trueperaceae bacterium
GGCCGAGGGTGATGGTGGTGTCCTGCGCGAGCGCCGGGGATCCGGCGAGGACGAGCAGGACGAGCACGTAGGGGGAACGTCGCATGGTGCCTCCTTGGGGCAGCGGCGCGCGGGGCGCGCCGGGGGAACGGCCGAGGGAACGGCCCAGAGAACGGCCGCGGGACCGAATGGGGGTGGGAGCGCTCACTTGCCGCTCCCCATCGCGATGCCACGGACGACGTGGCGTTGGAAGATCAGGAACAGCAGCACCACCGGCAGGCTCGCGAGCACGCCGGAGGCCATCACGCGCCCCAGCCCCTCGCTCTGCGCGAAGTTGCTCTGCAGGCTGGCGAGGCCGAGGGTGATGGTGAACATCTCGGGGCGGCTCGCCGAGACCAGCGGCCACA
>JBHEOT010000114.1:396-3623 GCA_046260675.1 Trueperaceae bacterium
GCGTACAGGAAGGTGAGGATCGCGAGTGTGGTCAGCGCGGGGCGCGCGAGCGGCAGCATGATGCGCGTGAAGATGACCCAGCGGTCGGCGCCGTCGAGCGCCGCGGCCTCGTCGAGGTAGGTGGGGATGCCGCGGAAGAACTGCGTCATCAGGAAGACCCCGATGGGCACCGCCACGCGCGGCGCGATGAGCGCGAGGTAGCCGTTGTGCCACCCCCACTCCGCGAACTGCGTGTAGAGCGGGATGAAGACCGCCTGCTCGGGGATGACCAGCCCGGCGAGCACCAGCGGGAACAAGATGCGCTTGCCGGGGAAGGGGATGCGCGCGAAGGCGTAGCCCGCGAGCGACGCGGTGACGAGCACCGCGAGCGTCATGCCGCCGGCGACGATCGCGCTGTTGAGGAACCAGCGCGGCGTGAGGCCGCTGCCGAGCACGAACGAGAGGTTGTCGAGCGTGAACGGCCACGGGATCAGCCCCCAGGCGACGTTCGAGGTGGTGCGCGCGAGCAGGTCGTTGGGCTGGAGCGCCAGCGACACCATCCACACGATCGGGATCAGCCAGACCAGCGCCAGCAGCACCAGCACCACGGTCCAGAGGCGACGAGAGGCGCCCGAGCCGGCCACGTCAGTCCTCCGCGCGCGAGGCGCGCATCTGCACGAGGGCGAAGACGAGCATGAAGGCGAACAGGATGATCGCGAGCGCCGAGGCGTACCCCAGCTCGCTGTTGCGGAACCCCGACTGGTAGATGTAGCGGACCCACACCTGGGTGGCGTCGTTGGGGCCGCCGCGGGTGATCAGGTGGCTCTGCCCGAACACCTGGAAGTGCAGGATGATCTGCAGCACCACCACCAGCGTGGTCGTGCGGGTGAGCGCCGGCAGGGTGATGTGGCGCAGCAGCTGCAGCGGGCCCGCGCCGTCGAGGCGAGCGGCCTCGTTGCGCTCCGCCGGGATCTCCTGCAGGCCGGCGAGGAACAGGATCATCGCGAAGCCGAGCGACCACCACACGGTGGCGATCACGATCGCCGGCATCGCCAGGTCGGGATTGGTCACCCACGCGAGCGGCTCGAGCCCGAGGCTGGTGAACGCGTGCGCGATCAGCCCTTGGCGCGGGCTCAAGGTCAGCTGCCAGATGAGCGTCACCACCGTCACCGACAGCACCTGCGACAAGAAGAAGGCCGTCCGGAGGACCGCGGTCAGGCGGTCGTCGCGGTTGAGCCCGATCGCCAGCGCCAGCCCCATCGCGGCGACCGCCGGGACCGTGAGCGCCACGAACTGCAGCGTGTTGCCGACGATGGGCCAGAAGCGCCGGTCGCCCCAGCGGCCGTCCTCGCCGGGGTGGAGGCCGAGCGCGAAGCCGAACACGAGCGTGCCGGCCACGATCGCGGTGATCGCCGCCCCGCGCCCGATCGCCTTGGTGCGCCAGGCCCAGAGCGCCACCGCGACCCCGGCGAGGCCGATCGCGCGCACCGCCCACTGATGCTCGAAGCTCCACACCAAGCCGTCACCCCAGAGCATGCGCACGTAGTTGTCGAAGCCGACGAACGTCTTGGCTTCGGGGTTGATCGCCACGGCCAGCAGGTTCCACTCGTGAAGGCTGATCCACACGCCGCGCGCGAACGGCCAGAGCAGGAAGGCGACGTACGCCAGCAGGAACGGGCCGACGAACAGGTACCCGGCGAAGGCGTCGCCGACGCGGCGAGCGGTGCGCGCGCTGCGCGCGGCGCCGGCGGTCGAGCGGGCACGCATCGAGCGGGTGGGGTTCGAGCTGGCCATCGACCGCTCCTCTCCCAAGCAAGGCTCCCAGCCATCGGGGGGACGACGCTGAATACACGGACAACGCTGAGGTAATCCCAGGTGTAGCACGGGCGTCCCGAGGCGTCAACCGCAAAATACGCGTGCAGCACGCCACTTAATCAGCATCTTCCGTTCGCCCGCAGGGAATCGGGGGCTTTAACCACAGCTTTTCCTGCTATGCTCCGTCATGCCGTCGCGCACCACTGCCCCCGCCAGCCGGTCCCCCACGGCCGCGCCCGAGCGCGCCGCGTTGCCGCGCGCGCCGTCACCGCGCGCCCCGTCGCCGGGTGCTGCCGAAGCGCTCGCGCTCTCGCTCGACGAGCGCGACGGTCCGCGCCTGCGCGCGGTCGCCAAGGCGCTCGCGTCGGAACCGCGTTGGCGCCTGCTCACCGCGCTCGGCGAGCAGCTCCGCAACGTCGGCGAGCTCGCCGAGGCGCTGGCGATGCCGCCGTCGACGGTCGCGATGCACCTGGGCGTGCTCGAGGAGGCCGGCCTGGTGCGCACCGAGTACGTGCCGGGGCAGCGCGGCCGGCAGCGCGTGTGCCAACGGGTGTTCGACCAGGTGCGCGTCGACCTGCCGCGCGGCCACACCGAGCGCGAGCGCGACATCGTCGAGAGCAGCCTGCCGGTGGGCGCCTACGCCGACGCCGACGTCGTGCCCACCTGCGGGCTCGCCGGCCCGGACGCCATCATCGGCCTGCTCGACGACCCGACCGCCTTCTACGAACCCGACCACATGGACGCGCAGCTGGTCTGGTTCCGCCACGGGCGGCTCGCGTACCGCTTCCCCAACCGCCTGCCGCCGCGCGCGCAGGTCGACACGCTGTGGTTCATCGTCGAGCTGTGCTCCGAAGCTCCGATGCACCACCACGACTGGCCTTCGGACGTCACCGTGTGGGTGAACGGCGTGCGCTTGGGGCACTGGACGAGCCCGGCCGACTTCGGCGGCCGGCGCGGCCAGCTGACCCCGGCCTGGTGGGACGCGCGCAACACGCAGTACGGGGTGCTCAAGGAGTGGCGGGTGACCGAGTCCGGGAGCTTCGTCGACGGCCTGAAGCTCTCGGACGTCACCATCGACGAGCTCGACCTGGGCGCCCACCCGTACGTGGAGGTGGCGATCGGCGTGGAGCCGGACGCACGCCACGTGGGGGGGCTCAACCTGTTCGGCCGCGGCTTCGGCAACTACCCGCAGGACCTGGTGCTGCGGCTGCGGCACCGGCCGGTGGCGGCGGACGGGGACTGACGACGCGCGGGGGGCGGCCGGGGCGCGCTCAGCGCACGAGGCGGACCTCGACGCCGACGTCCAAGGTGGCCCAGGCGCGGTCCGTCGCGAGCACAGGGAGGCCCCGCTGCAGCGCCAGCGCGAGGCAGGCACGGTCGCCCAACGACAGCCCGGCCGCACGGGTCACCGCCCAGAGCGCGCCGGTCACCTC
>JBHEOT010000115.1:0-3581 GCA_046260675.1 Trueperaceae bacterium
CGGCGGTCACCTGCTCGCCGCGTACCTCGCGTACGTGGTGGTGCTGTTCGTCTAGCCCGGTGGCAGGGTGGCCACGCACTCCACCTCGACGCGCGCGTCCTTGGGCAACCGCGCCACCTGGACGGTGCTGCGGGCCGGCTTGGCGTCGCCCACCCAGCGCGCGTAGACCTCGTTGAAGGCCGCGAAGTCGTCCATGTCGGCGAGGAAGCACGTGGTCTTGACCGCGAACGTCAGGGAGGTACCGGCGGCCTCGAGGACCGCGGCCAGGTTGGCCATCGCTTGCTCGGTCTGCGCGCTCACGTCGCCCTCGATCAAGCTTCCGTCGAGGTTCAAGGGGATGCTGCCCGACGTGAAGACGAGGTCGCCGATGCGGACCGCTTGGACGTAGGGGCCGATGGCTGCGGGCGCTCGGTCGGTCTGGATGGTTTGGCGCATGGGGTCAGCGTACCAACGCGCCGCAGGCGCCGGGGGCGAAGCCCCCGCGCCGGCCGCGGCGCGCTCAGACCGGCGCCAGCGTCCCCGTCCAGATCATCCAGCAGAGCAGCGACTTGGCCGCCAGGCTCAAGATGATGTAGACCCGCTCCCCGAAGACGTAGTCGCGCCAAGGGCCGACCTTCCTGTACTGCAACACCATGTTCACGGCGAAGATGTTGAAGAAGACGAAGAGGGTGGGGATGATGACGTAGACGAAGGCGGGCGGGCCCTCGTCGCCCGAGCCCGAGTTGACGGCGCCGTAGAAGTACAGGAACACGACGATCCAGGGCACGATGCCGGCAATGGAGCCGTACACGAACGCGGTCCAGTCGACCCGCTCGGTGAAGAAGTTGTGCTTCTCCATCATGATGCCGAACAGGTTCATGGTGGCGTTGAGGGCGAAGATCAAGAGGATCGCGCCCAGGTCCCACAGGCCGGTGAGCATGCCGATGAGCACGATCATCAGGCTCGAGCTGAGCGCGTACTCGTAGAAGCGCACGGGGTTCATGCCGCTGCGCAGGTTGCGCGCGTACTGCTCGAAGCCGATGGTCGCGAGGTAGCCGTGCGCCACCGCGGAGATGAGCAGGAACGCCGCGACCGCCGGGCCGAACGGCAGTTCGTACAGGAGCTGCGGATCCGGACGTGAGCGCGAAGGTCTCCGGGTCGAAGCTGAGGAAGTTGGTGAAGATCGGGTAGGTCGTGTCGTTGCTGACCGCGATCATGAACAGTCCCTGCACCAAGTGCAGCAGGCCCATCACGGCGTTGAAGCGCCGTAGGCCCTTCATCTTCGCGTCGCTGACGGGCACTCGGTAGGCGGTGGAGGAGGCGGTGGCGGTAGTCATGGGGCTCCGTTCTTCCGCGGCGAGCGATCGCGGGCGCTTGGGTCGACCGAATCGTACGTCCCCCGAACGTCACCCGCGCCAGACGGAGAACACCAGGAACAGCAGCACCAGGTAGAGCGACCCCACGATCCAGCCGCGGTAGGGGTACCAGGGGTGGTTGCGCAGCGCCCGCAGCGGCGACCGCACCGGGAAGGCCGCCTCGACCTCGCGGATGCCCGATTGGGTGCCGCGGACCTCGACGGACGTGGGCTCGTCGATCTCGTCGGGGAGCTCGTAGCGCTTGGGTCGGTGGGCGACGCCCTGAGCGTGGACCACCAGGGCGGTGACGTTGTCGGGCGCGCCGCGGTCGTTCGCCTCGGCGATCAGCAGGTCGGCGGCGGCCTGCGGCGGGTGGTCGGTCAAGATCTGCCGCATCAGCCCGTCGGAGACGAGCATCGACACGCCGTCGGAGCAGAGCAAGAAGCGGTCGTCGGGGCGCACCTCGGTCGCACCGAGATCGAGGCGGAACGACTCGGTCGCCCCGAGCGCGTTGGTGATCACGTTGCGCCAGCGGTGGCGGCGCGCCTCGTCGGCCGTCAGCAGGCCCTGGCGCACGCGATCGGCCACCCACGAGTGGTCGTGGGTGAGTTGGACCAGCTCCCCACCGCGCAGCCGGTACGCCCGTGAATCGCCCACGTGGCCGATCAAGCCCACCTGGTCGTCGACGACGAGCGCCGTGAGCGTGGTGCCCATGCCGTGGTTCTCGGGGTTGGCGGTGGCTGCAGCGTGCACGTCGAGGTTCGCGGTCTGCGCGGCACGCGCCATGGCCGCGGGCACGTGGGCGCGGCTCGACCTGAGCGTGGCGCGAAAGACCTCCACCGCCTGGCTGCTCGCGACTTCACCGGTCTGGTGCCCGCCCATGCCGTCGGCGACGACGGCGAGGAAGCCCTTGCCCGGCAGGTCGCCGAGCCAGTAGGCGTCCTGGTTGACGGCGCGCACGCGCCCCGCGTCGCTCGCGCCCCCCGCCACGATCTTGGTGCCCGTGCCGGTGCCCGTGCCGCTGGGCGCAGCGGGCGCCCGGGCCGGTTCGGGCGGCGGCGTCCCCACCGGGGTGGCCGCGCCCACTGCAGTGGGCGTTGGCTCCGCGCGCGGGACCGAGCCCGGGGCGGGGGTGCGTACGGAGCGGTCCATGGCCCATCAGTGTAGGTCGCGGTCGCGTCCCGCTCGGGGAAAAAGCTCGCACGGGACGCGTGCTACGCTGCCGCGCGTGACTTCCGCCCGCGCCCTCGCCGAAGGCGTCCGCAGCGGCCGGACCCGCGCGCGCGACGCGGTCGACGCCGCCCTCGCCGCGGCCGAACGGCGCGCCGACCTGAACGCGTTCGTGGCCTTGGTGCCGGAGCGCGCCCGCGCGCACGCCGATCGGATCGACGCCCAGGTCGCCGCGGGCGTCGATCCGGGGCCGTTGGCCGGCGTCCCGGTGGCCCTGAAGGACAACCTGTGCGCGCAGGGCGTGGCGACGACCGCCGGCAGCGCCTTCCTGCAGGGCTACGCGCCGCCCTTCGACGCCACCGTGGTGGCGCGCCTGGAGGCGGCCGGTGCGGTGGTGATCGGCAAGACCAACCTCGACGAGTTCGGGATGGGCAGCTCTTCCGAGAACTCGGCGTTCGGCCCGGTGCGGCATCCGGACGACCCCGACCGGGTGGCGGGGGGCTCGTCCGGGGGGTCGGCGGCGGCGGTCGCCGCGGGCATCGTGCCGCTCGCGCTCGGCACCGACACCGGTGGATCGGTGCGCCAGCCCGCCGCGTTCTGCGGGGTGCTCGGCGTCAAGCCGACGTACGGGCGCCTGTCGCGGCACGGTGTGATCGCCTACGTCAGCTCGCTCGATCAGGTGGGCGTGTTCGCGCGCGACGCGGACGACGCCGCCGTGGCGCTGCGGGCGATGGCCGGCGCCGACCCCCATGACGCCACGACGGTCGAGCGCGACGGCGTCGAGATGCTCGTTCCGGCTGGCGACCCCTGGCGCCGGCCGGACGGCGCTCCGCTGCGCGTCGGGCGCGTCACGACCCTGTGGGGCGACGGCGTCGCGCCCGGCGTGCGCGCGGCGCTGGACGCGGTGGCGGCGCGCCTCGAGGCGGCGGGCGCCGCGGTGGACGACGCGCCGCTGCCGCTCGCGGACGCCGCCGTGGCCGCGTACTACGTGATCGCGACCGCCGAGGCGAGCAGCAACCTCGCGCGCTACGACGCGACCCTGTACGGGCGCCGGGTGGGGGTGCTCGGCGACGGCTT
>JBHEOT010000116.1:0-3581 GCA_046260675.1 Trueperaceae bacterium
ATCAGCCTCCGGCTATGTCGTTGCGATATCGATAGAGGGTGGAGCCATCTGATGCCTCGGCTGTTTCTGATCTGTTGCGCGGCCCTGCTGGCGCTCGCGGCCTGCGGTGCCCCGCCAGCGCCGCAGATTGGCGCGGATGGCAAGCCGCTGCCGCAGGTCTACCGGATCGGGTCGGGCGATACCCGCGAGATCAGGTTCCGGATGCTCGACTCGGTCAACTCCCTGCGCACCGCCGCCGGCCAGCTGCCGCTTGCCCTCGATGACAAGCTGACAGCAGCAGCCGCGACCCATGCCCGCGACATGTCGCTGCAGAGCCGTCCGTGGCATTTCGGGTCCGACGGGTCGTCGCCGCTCGACCGGGTCAGACGGGTCGGGTACGAAGGCGAGCTGGTCGGCGAGACGATCTCGGAGACCTACGAGACCGAGCTCGAGACGCTGGCTGCCTGGATGGACGAGGACCGCACCCGACGCCTCATCCTCGCCCCCGCAGCCCGCCGCATGGGGTTCGCCTGGCATCAGGACACGAATGGCAAGATCTGGTGGACGATGGTCCTCGGGGCATGATCACGTGGTGATCGTGATCGGTGTGCCGTTGCGGACCATCGCGTAGATATCCTCGATCTCCCGGTTTTTCACGGAAATGCAGCCCGCCGTCCAGTCCGGCTCGAGAAAGCCGAACGCCGTCGCCTCGCCATGGATGAAGATATCGCCCCCCGGCGACAGCCCATGATCGCGCGCATAGGCGATATCCGCCTGATTCGGATAGGAAATCCCGAGCGACAGGTGGTAGGCACTGTTGGGGTTGCGGCGGTCGATGACGTAGCGGCCCTCCGGCGTCCGGCCATCGCCCTCGAATCGCTTGTGCCCCTCCGGAGCGAACCCGAGATCGACGCGGTAATGCGCGAGGAGCCGATTCCCGTGCAGAAGGAACATCCGGCGCCCAGGCTTGTCGACAACCACATGGGTGATCTCGGGCCCGTCATACGCCCTGAATTTCGTTTCCCGTGCGCATCCCGCGAGGGCCGCGGCGCCGGCGAGAAGGGTGAACCGTCTGCTGAGTTTCATTGGCCTGCCGCGCTCTTTTTTTACTTATGATAGCCGATTCTGCCCCGAAACCCCAGCGGTTTTGCGTCGGTATCGCGTCGGTATTTCATCGGTGCAAAATGAACCCCGCAACGAGCTCGACATGCGCGGACCAGCGGAACTGATCGACGACGCGCACGGGACCCAGGGCATAGCCCGCCGCCACGAGACGTGCCGCGTCGCGCGCAAAACTCGTCGGGCTGCAGGACACATGCGCGATCCGCGGCACGCCCGCCTCCGCCAGTTCGGCGATCTGCGTCTCGGCCCCGGCGCGGGGCGGGTCGATGACCACACCGTCGAATCGCGCAAGCTCGTGCCGGTCCAGAGGGCGGCGAAAGAGGTCGCGCGCCGCGCCCGTGACCGGCCGGAGACCCTGCGCGTGGCGCGCCGCATGCTCGAGCGCGGCGACCATGCCGGGCGCCCCCTCGACCGCGTGGACCGCCGCGCGGCGCGCCAGCGGAAAGGTGAACGTGCCGCAGCCGGCAAAGAGATCGGCGACCGCCCGCGTCCCGTCGAGGACCCCGAGCACCTCGTCCACGAGGGCCGCCTCGCCCCCGGGAGTGGCCTGAAGGAAGGCACCGGGCGGCGGCACCACGGCGACGCCGGAGAAAATCTGCTCCGGCGCGCGGCGGGTGAGGACGATCTCGTCCTCCCATGCAAGCCGCGCCAGATCGTGCCGTACGGCCAGATCCGACAGGGTCAGCCGCAGGGCCTCGTCGAGCGGCTTGCCCCCGCGCACCGCGAGATCGAGACCCGCGCCCGCCAGCGTGGCGGTCACGGCGATCTCGCCCTTGCGGCTCGTCCCGGCCCGCGCCAGGTCGCGCGCCGCATCGAGCGCCGGCATCAGGCGCGGGTGCAGCAGGCGGCACTCGGGCACCTCGATCACCTGATCGCTCCCGCGGGCGTGAAACCCGGCGAGCGCACCGGATTTCGTGCGCCGCGCCGACAGCACGGCCCGCCGCCGCGAGGCCGGGGGCGAGGCGTGCAGGGGCACGACCTCCGCCGCGACCCCGCGCGCCGCGAGGGCCGCGCGCACCCGCTCGAGTTTCCACGCGGCGACGAAGGCGTCCGAGGCGTGCTGCAGCTGACAGCCGCCACAACTCGCAAAATGGCGGCAGGGCGCGCGGACCCGATCGGGCGAAGACGACAGGATGCGGATATCCTTGAGGCGCTCGCCCTCCGGCGTGCCGGACACCTCTTCGCCGGGCAGGGTCCGCGCGGCAAAGAGCGGGCCCTCGGCCACGCCATCGCCGCGCGCGCCGAGGCTCAGGATCCGGTGGCGGCTCACAGCAGATCCGCGCGCCGGAGCGTAAAGCCCGACGCGATCCAGCGCGCCTCGAGCTCGCGCAGCCGCGCCCCGAGCGCCGCACCCTCGTACTTTGGTATGAGATCCTCGGGCCTGATCGGAAACTCCGCCGACGCGCCGCGCGCGACATCGTCGAGATCCGTCGCGGAGGGCGCCTGCCCGAGATGCGCGGACCGGATGAGCAGCGCGTCCCGCCCGTCCGCCCACCCCAAACGATAGCCGAGCTCGGCCGCGTGCATGGGGCCGGTCGCCGCCCCGCGCAGCACCTCGAGCCGGCGGCGGTCGGCCTTCGACAGGCGCAGCCGGTCGGCCGCATCCTCTCCGCCCAGGAGCGCGAGCCGGCGCAGCCGGTCCGGTGTCGCGCCGCAGACCGCCTCGAGATGGACGAGCGCCGCCATCGCCGACGCCTCCGCGCCGGGCAGGATCGCCGCGAGAATGCCCGCCCCCTGCATCGCCGCGAGAACGGGTGCCGGGTCGGGGGCGGCGAGCAGCTTGAGCATTTCCGCGCCGACCCGCTCGCGCGAGAGCGCCGCGAGACCGTCGCTTGCCGCGGCACAGGCGGCGAGCCCCTCGGGGTCGAGACCCTGCTGCGCATCGCCGTAACAGGCATGAAAGCGAAAGAAGCGCAGGATCCGCAACCTGTCCTCACGGATGCGCTGCGCCGCGTCCCCGATGAACCGCACGCGCCGCGCACGCAGATCGGGCAGCCCGCCGAGCGGGTCGATCACCGCGCCGTCGGTCTCGGCATAGAGCGCATTCATCGTGAAATCGCGGCGCCGCGCATCGGCCTCGAGGCTCTGTCCGAAGGCGACCTGCGCGTGGCGGCCATCGGTCTCGATATCGGCGCGGAAGGTCGTGACCTCGTGGGGCAGGCCGCCCGACACCACGGTCACGGTGCCATGCGCGATCCCCGTCGGCACCGGCTTGAGCCCCGCCGCCTGCGCGCGCACCATCACCGTGTCGGGGGGCGCATCGGTGGCGATGTCGATATCGCCGACCGGCTCGCCAAGCAGCGCGTTGCGCACGCAGCCGCCGACGAACAGCGCCCGGTGCCCCGCCCCGCTCAGCGCCGCGCAGACCGCGCGCGTCTCGGGTCGCGCGATCCACGCGCCGCCGAGCCTCATGCCCGCCCCGCGAGATCCGCGAGCCCGCGCAGGATCCGCGCGGTGGCGCCCCAGATGTAGTAGGGACC
>JBHEOT010000117.1:0-384 GCA_046260675.1 Trueperaceae bacterium
GAGCTGGCGATGCGGTTCGACGCCGAGTACGGACCGTCGGGAAAGGACATCCTCCGCGCGCTGCGGCGCGGCCTGGACGTCGAGACGGCCGCCGCCGAGCTGGGGCTCGAGCTGGACCAGCTGGGCGCGTGGCTGCGGCGGCTGGAAGCGGACGGGCTCGTGCGGGTGGACGCGTGACGGTCCGGAGCGAGGCGTGACCGGCCGGCGTTCGGCCGGGCGACGCCGCGGCCCCGCGGTATGCTCACGTCTACGATGACGAGCGATTCGGACGCCAGTCACCAGCGGGACGCGCGTGCCGCAGCGCCGCCTCCGGCCTCTCCTCCTCCCCCGACGCCGCCCCGTCACGACGACGAGGTCAGCCTGAGAGAGCTGTACCTGATCGTG
>JBHEOT010000117.1:394-3538 GCA_046260675.1 Trueperaceae bacterium
CCGTCGTCTCGGCCCCGACCACGGTGCAGGTCCAGGGCGAGGGCACGTTGGCGTTCGAGCCACGCAGCGCGATCACGTTCGCGACGTACGAGGACATCGCCACTAGCCGAGGGACGTTCGAGCGGACCTTGAGCCGATTGCGTGACGACGGCGTCGCGATGCCGGACGGCCCGCGGGATCTGCTGGCGGCGGCCACGGTCGAGCGGCTGACCGGCCCCGCCAACGCCAGCGACTCGACGCCGCTGACGGTCGTGCACCGGATCTCGTGGTCGGACCCCGAGCTGGCGGCGCGCTACGCGGACGCATGGGCGGACACGACGGTGGAGCAGGTCCGCGCGACGCTGCTGGCCGACCTCGAGCCGGCCCGGGCCCAGACGGTCGAGGCGCTCGAAGCGCGCGAAGCCGCGCTGGCCGAGGCCGAGGCGGCCTACCGCAGCTTCCGGGCGCAGGACCTGCCCGGCATCGAGCAGGAGCTCCGTACGATCGGTCGGCGGATCGCGACCAGCGAGGATGCGCTGTCGGAGCTGGATCGGTCCGTGGCGGGCCTGAGCGCGCGGCGTGAAGCGCTGCTGGCCATGAGCGGCGTCACGGCGTCGGGCGCGGCGTCGGGTACGGCGGCGGCCTCGGCCGAGACGCTGGACCTGCTGGCCGACACGGGGCGCCTCGATCCCGCCGTGGCGGCGCAGCTGCGGCTCCTTGCGACGGAGCCGGGCGACGGCGTCGCGGGCGATCCGAGCCGGGCGGACGACGCGATCGCCCTGCTGGCGCGCGCGGACCTGCACGCCGCCACCGTCGAGCTGGCCGGGGCGCTGCAGGAGCGCGAGCAGCTCCGCTCGGCCCTGGCGACGTCCGAGACGCGCGCCGAGACGTTGCGCGACCGGGTCGCCGGGCTGCGGCAGGAGGACGCTCGCCTGTCGCGCCGAACGGAGAGCGCGTCAGCCGCCTTCCAGGCCGTTCAGGCGATCGAGCCGGCGCTGGCGTTCGTCGCGAACCTCACCCCGGGCAACACCCGCGTGCTGAACAGCGCGCAGGAGCCGACGGAGCCGACCGGCCCCAGCGCGCGACTGCTGGCCCTGATCGCCGCGGTGGTGGCAGGCTTGGCGGCGACGCTGTTCGTGTTCCTTCGCGAGGCGGTGCGCGAGCCGGCGGACGAAGCTACCCGCGCGCCGGAGCGCGCATCTCCGCCAAACTCTCGACCCACGCCCCGCGGCGCCTGATCGCGCGATGCGGGACCGTGGCGACCTCGAGCGCGCGACACCAGAGCCTGCGCCGCCCACATCCACGCTGCCTAAGCCGCGTCTGCTGATCACCGGCGCGTCGGGCCGGCTGGGCTCGGAGCTGACCGGCGACACGCCGGCAGCGCGCGCGCTGGCGGAGGCGTACGAGGTGACCGGCGCGGCCTCCGCCGACGCGGACGTTCGCGACCCCACCGCCGTGCTGGACCTGTTGCGGGCCGTGCAGCCGGACGTCGTGCTGCACACCGCGGCGTACACCGACGTTTCGAACGCCGAGGACCAGAAACGCCTGTGCTGGGACGTGAACGTCGCGGGAACGCGGCACGTCGCGGACGCGGCGGACGCGGTCGGCGCGCGCCTGATCCACGTCAGTACCGACTACGTGTTCTGGGGCGGCGAAGACCGCCCCGAGGGCGGCTACCGGGAGGACGATCCAGTCGGCCCGGTGCGGAACTACTACGCGCTCAGCAAGCTGGTGGCCGAGGAGGCCGCGCGGCGGGCGACGCGTCCCCTGATCGTGCGCACCTCGTTCCGTGCCGGCATCTGGCCGTACCCGGTCGCGTTCACCGACCTGTTCACCTCCCAGGACTACGTGGACGTGATCGCGGACGAGCTGGTCGTCCTGCTGCGCCATCACGACCGGATCGAGGCCGACGTCGTGCACGTCGCGACCGAGCGGAAGAGCGTGTTCGAGCTAGCCGTCCGGCGCGCGCCCGACGTGCAGCCCGGCTCCAAGCACGACGTGGGCGTGCCGCTGCCGGACGACGTGTCGCTCAGCACGCGCCGCTGGCGCGCTTTGAAGCGACGCTTCGCGGACGACACGGAGACGGAACGCTGATGCCCCGCTTCGAGCCGCTGGAGCTTCCCGGCGTCGTGCTGATCACGCCGACCGTCCACGGCGACGCGCGCGGGTTCTTCCTGGAGCGCTGGAAGGCGTCGTCGTACCTGGCGCACGGCGTCGGCCCGTTCGTGCAGCACAACCACTCTCGCTCGCAGCGCGGCGTGCTGCGCGGGCTGCACTGGCAGGTCTCGCCGCACGCGCAGGGCAAGCTGGTGTCGGTCCCGCGCGGCCGGATCTTCGACGTGGCGGTCGACCTGCGGCGGGGCTCGCCCACCTTCGGACGGTGGGTGGGCACGGTGCTGGACGACGTCGATCACCAGCAGCTGTGGATCCCGGCCGGCTTCGCGCACGGCTTCGTCGTGCGCAGCGAAATCGCGGACGTGGCGTACGCGTCCACCGCCGAGTACGCGCCGGCGGCCGAGCGGGGCATGGCGTGGGACGATCCGGAGGTCGGCGTGGCGTGGGACGTAACGCCGACGCTCTCCGAGCGCGACCGAAACCGCCCCCGCCTCGCCGACCTCGGTCCAGGCGACCTGTTCGATTGGGAGGACTTCGATTGGGAGGAGCCGACGTGAGCACGCCAGACGAAACGACGCCCGAGGGAACGACGCCCGACGGAACGACGCCCGACGGAACGACGCCCGACGCGAAAACCCGCACCGCTGCGGACGGTCACGCTCCTATTCGGCGCACGCTGGTCACCGGCGGCGCGGGGTTCATCGGCTCCGCGCTGGTGCGCGCGCTGCTGGCGACGGGCCGGCACGAGGTGGTCACGCTGGACGCCCTGACGTACGCCGGTCACCGCGCCTCGCTGGCCGGGACGCTGGACGATCCGCGCCACACCTTCGTTCACGGCGACGTCGCCGACGCCGCGTTCGTGGACGAGCTGTTCGACCGCGTCCGGCCGGACGCGGTGCTGCACCTGGCGGCCGAGAGTCACGTGGACCGCAGCATCGACGCGCCCGGCGCGTTCCTGCGCACGAACGTGGACGGCACATTCGTCCTGCTCCAGGCCGCACGCCGCGCCTGGGTGGGCCGCGACGACGCCCGTTTCGTGCACGTCAGCAC
>JBHEOT010000118.1:0-458 GCA_046260675.1 Trueperaceae bacterium
GGGGTGCGCATCGTGCTGCGCGACGAGCGCCCCGCCGAACCGCTGGAAGCGGAGCTGTTCTACGAGGGCGGCGTCCGGGAATTCGTCAAGTATCTCGACCGCCACAAGACCCCGGTGATGGCCGACCCGATCTTCATCATCGGCGAGCGCGACGGCGTCACCGTCGAGGTCGCGATGTGGTGGAACGACAGCTATCACGAGACGGTGCTGCCGTTTACCAACAACATCCCGCAGCGCGACGGCGGCAGTCACATGGCGGGGTTTCGCGGCGCGCTCACCCGCACGATCAACGCCTATGCCCAGAGCTCGGGTATCGCGCGTAAGGAAAAGGTGAGCTTTACCGGCGACGACGCGCGCGAAGGGCTCACCTGCGTGCTCTCGGTCAAGGTGCCCGATCCGAAATTTTCCAGCCAGACCAAGGACAAGCTCGTGAGCTCGGAGGTGCGCCCGGCGGTCGA
>JBHEOT010000118.1:516-2722 GCA_046260675.1 Trueperaceae bacterium
GCCCATGCCCGCGAGGCGGCGCGCAAGGCGCGTGACCTGACCCGGCGCAAGAACCCGATGGATGTGAATTTCCTCGCCGGCAAGCTCAAGGATTGCTCGAGCAAGGACCCGGCGCGGACCGAGCTTTTCATCGTCGAGGGCGATTCGGCCGGCGGGTCGGCGCAGACCGGGCGCGACCGGGGCACGCAGGCGATCCTGCCGCTCAAGGGCAAGATCCTCAATGTCGAACGGGCGCGGTTCGACCGGATGCTGGGCTCTCAGGAAATCGGCAATCTGGTGATGGCCCTCGGCACCGGGATCGGGCGCGACGAGTTCGACATCTCGAAACTGCGCTACCACAAGATCGTGCTGATGACCGATGCCGACGTGGATGGCGCGCATATCCGCACGCTTCTGCTCACCTTCTTCTACCGGCAGATGCCCGAGCTGATCGAGGGCGGGTATCTCTATATCGCGCAGCCGCCCTTGTACAAGGTGATGCGCGGCAAGTCCGAGGTCTATCTCAAGGATCACCCGTCGCTCGAGGATTACCTGATCGATCAGGGCACCACGGACGCCGCGCTGCGGCTTGGCAGCGGCGAGGAGATCGCGGGGCCTGACCTTGTGCGCGTGGTCGAGGAGGCGCGGCAGGCAAGGCGCATTCTCGAAGCGTTTCCAACGCATTACCCCCGTCACATCCTCGAGCAGGCGGCGATCGCCGAGGCCTTCCTGCCCGGTCGTGTGGACGGCGATCTGCAGGGTGTCGCCGAGACCGTCGCCGCGCGGCTCGACATGATCTCCAACGAATACGAGCGCGGCTGGCAGGGACGGCCGACGCAGGATCACGGGCTGCGCCTGTCGCGCACAGTGCGCGGGGTCGAGGAGATACGCACGCTCGACGGGCCGGTCCTGCGGGGGGGCGAGGCGCGCCGGCTCGCGCAGATGACGACGCCGCTGCGCGATATCTACCGCGAGGCCGCGACGCTCGTGCGCAAGGAGCGCGTGCAGCCCATCTTCGGCCCGCTCGACCTGCTCGCGGCGATCCTCAAGGAGGGCGAAAAGGGCCTGACGCTGCAACGTTACAAGGGTCTGGGCGAGATGAACCCCGATCAGCTCTGGGAGACGACGCTCGACCCGGAGGCGCGCACGCTCTTGCAGGTGCGGATCGACGATGTGGCCGAGGCCGACGATCTCTTTACCAAGCTGATGGGCGACGTGGTCGAGCCGCGCCGCGAGTTCATCCAGGACAACGCCCTCGACGTGGCCAATCTCGACTTTTGAGCGCGCGGCGCGGCGCACGGGCGAATCGGGTTAACGCGCGGGACTCGCGACAAATTCCCGGGCGGTATCGCGTCGGTATCCTGTCGGTATCGCGTCGGTGCGGTTTTCGTCCCGGGCCGGGGTTACCAAGGCGCGCGCAGGACGCGGGAGACGGGCAGGGGAAATGCCGGGACGAATCGCTCTCGGCCCCCCCCGCGCCGGTCGCGGAGACGCAGTCCGACGTCTCCGGTCGGGCGGTCCGACGGTATCCGGTCAGCGGGGGGACATGTCCTCGTGCAGCGCGTAAGCTGCGGCGTGTCGCCCCGCCCAGAGGCCGGTGGCGAGACAGGCGGTGAGCAGGTAGCCGCCGGTGGGCGCCTCCCAGTCGAGCATCTCGCCGGCGGCGAAGGTGCCGGGGCGGTCGCGCAGCATCAGCCTCTCGTCCAGCGACTCGAGGCGCAGCCCCCCGGCGGTCGAGATCGCCTCGTCCATCGGGCGGGGGCCGCGCAGGGGGATCGGCAGCGCCTTGAGCGTCGCGGGAAGATCCGCCGCGCGGCGGGCACATTCCATCACCAGCGCGGATTTCACCGCGTCGAGGCGCAGCGCCTTGCGCAGGCGGTTCTTGAGGCTGTCGCGGGGGCGGGCGCGGTCGAGCCGCGCCGCGATCTGCGCCTTGCCCAGGTCGGGCAGCAGGTCCACCAGCAGCGGCGCGCCGTCGCGCAGCGCCGCGCTGATCTCGTAGATGCCGCCGCCCTCGAGCCCGGTGGCGGAGATCACGCATTCCCCGCGCGAGTGCAGCAGCCCCGCGTGGAGCGCGACGCCCTTGACCGGTCGGCCGAAATGCGGCGCCATATGGGCCGACCAGTCCACGCGAAAGCCCATGTTGGCGGGGCGGAAGGGCGCGAGCGTGTCTGCGCCCAGATGCGCGGTCCATGCCCCGTCCGAGCCGAGCCGCGCCCAGCTCGCC
>JBHEOT010000118.1:2732-3535 GCA_046260675.1 Trueperaceae bacterium
GCTCGCCCCGCCGCAGGCCAGCACCGTGACCGCCGGATCGCGGCGCAGGGGGCCCTCGGGGGTCTCGAAGAGGACCGCAGGCCCGTCCCAGCCGGTCCAGCGCCAGCGTGTCCGGATCTCGACGCCGAGGGCGCGCAGCTCGGCGAGGAGGCTGCGCAGCAGCGGCGAGGCCTTCATCACCTCGGGAAAGACGCGGCCGGTCGAGCCGGTGAAGAGCGCCTGCCCGTGGGCGCGCGCCCAGTCCTGCACGGCATCGGGGCCGAAACCCGCGAGCATCGGGCGCAGGGCCTCGGCCCGGGGGCCGTAGGCCGCGAGGAACTCCTCGAGCGGCTCGGATTTGGTGAGGTTGAGGCCGGATTTCCCGGCCATCAGGAACTTGCGGCCGACCGAGGGCTTGGCCTCGGCCAGCGTCACGCGGAGCCCCGCGCGCGCCAGCTCGCCCGCGGCCATCAGCCCCGCGGGCCCGGCGCCGATGACGAGCGCGCGGGTCAGTGCGGCCGGTCCCGTCCGGTGGCAGCCCCGGAGCGACGCGGCGGGGCCGCGAGCAGGGGAGCGACCGGATCCGTCATGCGGCGGCGCGGCGGCGGCGCAGTCCGAGCCCGCCCAGCAGGGCGAGCGCCCCGCCCATGAGCGGCAGCGCGGCCGGCAGCGGCACGGGTGCGACGACGCCCGCGCCCGCGCCATAGATCGTCTGCGCCCCAGCGATATCGTCCGGCTGCAGCCCGCGGAAGCTCTCGGTGTAGAACGGATTCATCAGCGCGGTCTCGCAGGGCGTATCCCTCCCGTCGTCGCCGCATTCATGC
>JBHEOT010000119.1:0-3483 GCA_046260675.1 Trueperaceae bacterium
CGAGCGGACCGCGGCATCGACGTGCGCGTTCCCGGCCTTCCGTCGTCGCTCGCGCTTTCCTCCGCCTCGCCGGCGGCTACGGGGTGAACTCGACCAGCATCCGCATCGTGTCGACCTTCAGGCCGTCTTCCCGCATCGCCGTTTGGCCTTCCTCCGACTGCAGAAGCTCCTGGAAGGCCGCCATGTCGGGGATCTCGGCCATGAGGCCGGTGGCGTTGGGGTCGTTGGGGTCACGGAAGCTGCGGAACGTCGCGCCGATCTTGCCGAACATCTCGTGCCGGCTGCCGGGGCCCTGCTTCCAGGCGTTGGCCCAGACTTGGCCGTCCTATACGTCGTGGAAGATGATCGCGGTAGGCATGATCGACTCCATTCATCGTGCGGGGGGCCGGACGCGCCGGCGCCGGTCGTCTACAGCGTGCCGTAGGTGAGCTTCTCGGCGATCTTTCCGTCGCGCATGGTGATGACGTCGACGCCGTGCAGCGCGGCGTCGTTCCCGTCCGCGTCCTTCCAGCGGATCACCCAGCGGCAGCACGCCCGGTCGCCCGTGGCGAAGATGTCGGCGATCTCCTGCGTGAACCCCGGGAAGTGCGCGTCCATGGATTCCCAGACGGCCCGCACGGCGGCGGCGCCCTCGTGGCGCCCGAAGCCGGCGTTCGCCGGGGCGACGTGCTCGAAGACGCAGTCCTCGGTCATGTCGGCCATCAGCGCATCGAAGTCGCGCGTGTTGAACTCGTTCTCGAAACGAGTGACCACAGCCAGGGTCGTATCCGTGTCGGCCATCAGGTTGCTCTCCGTTTCTTGGGACGCATAACCTTACCTGTCGGTGAGAAAAGTGTCAACTGCGCACCGATGACGGGTCGATCGAGCGGCTCGGTTGTCGTCCAGAAGCGGTTGGGGGACCCGGCGCTCGATCGAGACCTCACGCGTCACGGGTGGAGGCACCGCGGTACCGTTCAGGGTGATGGATTCGATCGGCGACGTCCCAGCGGACACTCGCCGCATAGCCGCAGTCCGAACGAGCTTCGTTGCCGCGCCCGCCACGACGGTGGGGCATCCGCTACTCGAGGAGCACCTAATGACGACGTCGAACGGCCCGGTGCGCACCGGTGCGGCCAAGGTCGAGCAGATCCCCGTCATCTGGGCGATGCCCGATCACGCCACGCGCGAGCGCAGGCTCGTGATCTGGCTCGCGCCGGGCCTCTCCGGGATGGAGGTCGTGAAACCCGATCTCGAGCGCCTCGCCGCGGCTGGCTTCGTGGCGGTGAGCTTCGACTCGTGGGAGCGCGGCTCGCGGGCGACCGAGGCGCCGGCGACGCTGTTGCCGCGCGCGTGGGCGAACTGGCCGCTCGTGGCGTGGCCGCTCCACGGCCACGGCGCGCTCGAGGTCCTGCGCGTCATCGACTGGGCCGCGAGAGCGTTCGACGTTGCGCCCCCCTTCTCGGTCGGTGGGGTGTCGGCCGGTGGCGACATCGCGGTAGCCGCGGCCGGACTGGACCGGCGCATCGGCTGCGTCGCCGCCATCGTGGCCACGCCCGACTGGCGGCGCCCGGGCATGCGCGTGGATGGTGCCCTCGTGGCCCCAGGTGAGCCGGACGCGTACGCCCGCTTCTTCTACGATCGGATCGACCCGCTGACGAACGCCGGCTCGTATGCCCACCGTCCGGCGATGACGTTCGAGTGCGGTGCGGACGACGATCACGTGCCCGCCGACGGCGCGCTGCGGTTCCAAGAAGCGCTCGCCGGCGTCTACGGAGACCTGCGGGCACGCGTTCGCGTCAACCTCCATCCGGGCGTGGGCCACGCGATCGTGCCGGCGATGATGGACGACTGCGTCGCGTGGTTCGCGGAGCACGGCTGAGGATCTAAGTCTCCGCAGCGGTGGCGCGGCGCGGGCCACAAGGGCGGGCGACGCCGGCTCTACTCGCGCGCGATACGCGTTCGCACCGAACGCGGCGGCGCAGGTACGGCCCGCGTGAACGCCTGCAGCGGGACCGCCGCGCTGATCGACGGGGCTTCGGCGCGCCTCGGCGCTCGCCCGCGAAGGTCGCGCCCGCCCGCGCGCACTCGGTCCGTTGGTTTTAGAACGGCCCGGCGCACGGGGCCCCTTGACCACGGGGTAGCTGTGACTCGTCCAGGACGCATGTCGAACGCTTCGAACGCATCGCCAAAGCACTGCAACGCTCGAACCACCCCCGTGCGAGTTGCGTTAGCGGCCACTCCGCATGATGAGCGCGTGATCGACTCGTGCCCCGCCCCGATCGAACCCCGACGCCCGCTCGCCGCCGCGTCCCGATGGGGGACGGCATGGGCGTGACGGTGCAAGTGAAGATCGTGTTGGCGACCATCTTCGTGTTCGTCAGCTACGTCACCTGGGTTGCCTTCGCCGACGGCCGCGAGGCGCAGCGCCTCGCCGATCTGGGGCCGTGCGGTTTGGCGCAGGCCTACGTCGGCTGGCGCTTCGAGTCGGGCGACGGCGCGTCGGGTGCGGAAGGAACGGACGTTGACGAGGCGCGCCGGGACGCGTTCGCGAACGCCGCGCGCCTCGTCGACGCGACGTCGGCGCCGTCGGACCAAGCGGCCCTCGTCGATCGGCTCCGCGCGCTCACGAGCCAAGAAGCCGACCCTTCCCGCTCCGCACCGGAAAACACGGACGCCTTCCTGGACGCGTTCGGCGAGGCGTGCCCGGTGGAGTACCGGGAGTCGACCGGTCGGTTCGGCGACTAGCACCGTGCTCCGTCTGCCGGCATCACCCGAGCGCACCCGGCTCGTGCCAAGGCCGCTGAGGCCCGGCGCCCGGCTGGGCCGCATGCTGTCGCGATGACGCGAGGTCATGCCTTCGAAAAAACGGAGCGGTATTTGACCTGTCCGGATTCCGGCATACCGGAGTCTGGTATCCTAGCTGCCGTGAACGTCGTCAAGCTCGGCAAGAAGGGCCAGGTATCCATTCCCAAGGCGGTGCTCGACGCGCTGCACCTCGAGGGGGAGCAGTGGCTGATCATCGACACGACGGGCGATGGCGCGATCGTGCTGCGGCCGGCCGGCGTGGCGCCCATCGAGCTGTACGACGACGCGCGCATCGCGGAGTTCCAAGCCGAGGACGAGCTCACGCCCGACCTCGCGGCTCGCCTCGACGCGGCCATCGGCGCGCTTCGGCGCGACGGATGACGCGTGCGCCTGTTCCTGGACGCCAACGTGCTGTTCAGCGCGGCCATCGGCCCCGCAGGCGCCGCCGCCGGACTGATCGCGCTCGGTGAGGCCGGCGCGTGCGCGCTGGTGACGTCCGCGCTCGCGGTCACCGAAGCCAGCCGCAACCTCAGCGCCAAGGCACCGGCGGCCATGGACCGGTGGGAGGTCCTGGCCCCGGTGGTGGGCATCGTCCCGGAGGCCGACCCGCGCCTACTGGACCGCGTCGGCGTCGCGCTCGACGCGAAGGACCGGCCGATCCTCGCGGCGGCGCTCGGGTTTCGGGCGACCGTGCTGGTG
>JBHEOT010000012.1:0-60192 GCA_046260675.1 Trueperaceae bacterium
CCCCTCGTCCTCATGTTCATCGTCGGGCAGAAGCACCTGATCCGAGGCGTCGCCCTCAGCGGGACGAAAGGATGAACGCCGGTACCGAAGGAGACCCCGCATGACGGTCGCGGTCGAAACGAAGGACGTGTCGAAGACCTACCCCGGGGGGGTTCACGCGGTGCGCGGCGTCGACATCCGCGTCGAACCCGGTGAGCTCATGGTGCTCGTCGGTCCCAGCGGCTGCGGAAAGACGACCGTCTTGCGCATGATCGCCGGGCTCGAGCGCATCACCTCAGGCAAGATCCTCGTCGGCGACCGCGTCGTGAACGACGTCGCGCCCTCCAAGCGCGGCGTGGCGCTCGTGTTCCAGAACTTCGCGCTCTACCCCCACAAGACCGCCGCGGAGAACATCGCGTTCCCGCTCGAGTCCGAGGGCGTCCGGAAGGACGAGATCAAACGGCGCGTCGCCGAGGTCGCCGAGATGCTCGAGTTGACCATGGAGCTCGACCGGCGCCCGGGCGAGCTCTCGGGCGGTCAGCAGCAACGGGTCGCGCTCGGCCGGGCGGTCGTGCGGAACCCTTCCGTGCTGCTCCTCGACGAGCCGCTGAGCAACCTCGACGCCAGGTTGCGGGTCGTGATGCGCATGGAACTGAAGCGCATCCAACGCGCGATCGGCTCCACCGCGGTCTACGTCACGCACGACCAGGTCGAAGCGATGACGATGGGGGACCGGATCGTCGTGATGAGCGACGGCATCGTCGAGCAGATCGGTACGCCGCAAGAGGTCTATCTGACGCCCTCGAGCATCTCCGTAGCGAAGACGATCGGCAGCCCTGCGATGAACCTCCTCTCGGGCGTGCCGCGCGTGAAGGGTGGCGCCGCACGCCTCGAGGGGGACGGTTGGGCGCTGGAACTCGACGGCGAGGGAGGTGCGCACGTCGCCCGCGCCCTCGACGGGCTGACCGGCACCCAGGTGGTGGTGGGCGTGCGTCCCGTCGACCTCGATCTGCGCGGCCCGTCGCCCGCGCCGAGCGCCGAAGGCGGCCCGGCAGCGCTCGGGTCCGGCACGTGCCTGACGGCCGAGCCGCTCGGCTCCGAGACGCTCTACAACGTCACCGTGGCCAAGCAGCTCGTGCGGATCGTGCGCTTCGAGACGCATGTCAACGTCCGGGAAGGCGCACGAGCGAGCGTCCTATTGGCGCCCGGCGCGCGCCTCCACGTGTTCGACGAGGCGTCCGGGAAGCGCCTCGCCGGCGTCGCGCTCGTTGGCGCCGGCGTGCGCGCACGCTGGATTCCGTACGAGGACGCGGAGCCCCTCGAGGGCGAGGCGGCGCTCGGCTGACGCGTCCTGATGGTCCATCGAGGCGTCGACGGCACCCGAGCCCAGGTGCCGCCCGCGCAGCGGACGGAGCGACCCCCGTCACGAGACGCGTTCGTGCGACGCCGAAGGGAGGACGCGACATGCCGAAACGCGCCTGGTTTCCCATCGCCCTTTTGCTCCTGCTAGGAGGCGCCATCGCCCAGTCCGACAACCGCATCGATCTGCAGCGGCCCGACGCCCCCGAGCTCGCCGCCCTCGGCGACCACGCCGTGGGCGTGCGCACGCTCGAGGTCGCCGACCCCGACCGCATCGACGTCTTGGGCACCATCCGCGACGTGGAGGCCCCCCGCTACGACCGGCCGTTGACGCTCGAGGTCTGGTACCCGGCCGCGCTGCCCGAGGGGGTCGCCGAGGGTGGGATCTACGAGATCGTCACCCGGGATGGCACGCCCGCCCAGCTGAAGGGGCGCGCCGTCCGAGACGCCGAGCCCGCGGTCGAGGGTGGCCCGTACCCGCTCATCGTGCTGTCGCACGGCTACCCGGGCAACCGCTTCCTGATCGCGCACTTCGGCGAGAACCTGGCGAGCAAGGGCTACGTCGTCGCCTCGATCGACCACACCGACAGCACCTACTCCGATGTGGCTGCGTTCGCGAGCACGCTCTACAACCGCCCGCTCGACCAGCTGTTCGTGGTCGACGAGCTGGACCGGCGCTCGGCCGCCGGCGAGGGCTTCTTGAGCGGCCTGGTCGACGCGTCGCGCACCGGGATCATCGGCTATTCGATGGGCGGCTACGGGCTGGTCAACGTCCTCGGCGGAGGTTTCACCGAGGCGAGCACGCAGCTGGGCTTCGCGCCGCCGAACGGCCTCCTGGCCGAGCGGCAGGCGGGCACCGAGGCGTACGCGGCCAGCTTCGATCCGAGGATCCGGGCCGGCGTCGCGATCGCTCCGTGGGGGATGCCGGCGGGCTTCTGGGACGCCGCCGGGCTGGCGGGCATCGAGACGCCCGTCCTGTTCATGGCCGGTAGCCAGGACGACGTCTCGGGCTACGAGACCGGCACGCGCGCCATCTTCGAGGGCGCCGTCAACGCCGAGCGCTACCTGCTCACCTTCGAGAACGCCCGCCACAACGCCGCCGCGCCCAACCCGGCGCCGCGCGAGTCCTGGGACGCCGGCACCTTCGACCACTACGCCGAAGCGGTGTGGGACACGGTCCGGATGAACAACGTCGCGCAGCACTTCGCGACCGCCTTCTTCGACCTGCACCTCAAGAGCGACGCCGCGATGGCGCCGTACCTCGACCTGGTGGAGGATTCGGTCGCGGGCGTGTGGTCGGTCGACGACGCGGGCACGCCTACGAGTGAGCACACGTACTGGCTGGGTTTCCAGGAGCGCACGGCGCTCGGGCTGCGGTTCGAGCGGGGGGTGCCGGCGGGCGAGTGAGGTCGCTCGCGGCGTAATTCAAAGCTACTCGCGATCGAGTCCAGGAGGTCGTCATGCGCCCGTGGTTCCGTTCCTTATTCGCGTTCTTCGTGCTCGCGGGGGGCACCGTGGGCGCTCAGGCCTACCTCGCCGTCTCGACCGGGTTCCCGGCGGTGTTCGGGGTCCACGTCGGGTTCACCGACCTGCTCGGTCCCGACGTCGACCTGCGCATCAACCTTGGCGGTTCGGCGCTCGCTGCGTCCGGTGGCCTGCTGTTCGGCGCTGCGGCGGGTGCGGACGTCCTCGCGTACACCGCGAACGACGAGGTGGCGCGGTCGGCTCCATACGGGGGCGCAGGTGCCGGCGTGGTGGTCCTCGGGGCGGCCGGCGACGGGAGCGTCGGGGCTGCCTTCGCGGCCAACGTCTCGGGCATCGTTGGGGTCGCGTTCGACTTGGGCGGATCGGAGGCGTTCGTCGAACTGCGCGGCGAGCTTCTGGTCCCGCCGGGAAGCCCGGTCATCTTCTTCCCCGGGGCGCGCTTGGGGCTCGTCTTTCCGCTCTCGACGCGGCCAGGTGCCGGCAACTGATCCTGGGCACCGCACCGCTCGACGAACGTCGCGCGCCCCCCGGGACGTTTTCAGGGGGCGCGGCGCTCTTCTAGGTAATCGACGGCCGGACGCTCCTCGCCGCGCTCACGGGCCGGGACGCTTGGCGTCCTCTCGCGAGGCGATCGTCAGCAGCACGGCGTACGCCGTGACGAGCAGGCTCACCCCCACGCCCACGCCGAAGATGACGGCCGTCGACACTTCAGTTCCTCCGCAACGCCAAGCGCAAGAAGGCGCCGAGGGCGAGGATCGACGGGACCCAAAGACCCACGAACACGCCCTCCTCGCGCATCCCCTGGAACCAGAGGTACACGGAGAACAGGAACGAGAGGAACGCGGCGGCGATGAGGAACAGGTCGGCGGTCTTCATGGGGCACCTTCTGTTTGCTTTGGGTTCATTCTTGAGTATAGAGCAATGGCGCGACGCATCTTCGTGGGCCAATCGGCACTCGTCGCGAAGCACGGCCTCTTCGAGCGCCCTGGTCCTCGACGGCGTCGGTGGGTCGCTTGTCGGTGACCCGCTGGACGCTGCCCAGCGCGTGTTGGCCTTAGGGTGATCGTAGACGAGGTGATCGATGAGGCGCACGTGGCGCTCGTGGTTGCTGTGGGCCGGACTCCTGGTGGTGTCGGTCAGTGCATGTGGCGGGCCGAGCGCGGAGCCGGCCGTCCTGAGCGTGTCCATCGACGATGGGGGTCGTTCGGTCGCGGTCGGCGGCACCCTCGTGGTGTCGGCGAGCGTCGACGCGGTCGGCGGCGCGAGCCAGTCCGTGGCGTGGGCCAGCAGCGCGCCGAGCGTCGCCACGGTGAACGCGTCGGGTCTGGTGGCGGGCGTGGCGATCGGGCAGGCGCAGGTGACCGCCACGAGCGCGTTCGATGCGAGCCGCTCGGCAACGGTCGCCGTCGAGGTCGTCGAGCGGTCGGAGGTGCTCGCCGTCACGATCATCGGATCGAGTCGCGTCGTGGCGGTGGGCAGCGCCACGCAGTACACCGTCACCGTCGATGCGGTCGGGGGCGCGGACGAGGCCGTGACGTGGCGCAGCAGCCAGCCCGACGTCGCCACCGTCGACCCGACCGGGCTCGTGAACGCGCTCGCCGTGGGCGTAACGGAGGTGTCGGCCAGGAGTGTGTTCGATCCGACCGTAGGCGACGGCGGCGTCACCGTGAGGGTCGTCGCGCCTTGGCGAATCGATATCGACGACGGGAACGGGCAAGAGGCGGCCGTCGGTACGGCGGTCGCGACGCCACCGAGCGTGGTCGTGCGCGACGCAGACGGAACGCCGGTGCCCGGCTTGGACGTGGCGTTCGTCGTGACCGCCGGTGGTGGGCGCACGACCCCGGTGACGCCCGTGGCGACGAACGCGAGCGGCGTCGCGACGCTGACCAGCTGGGTGCTCGGCGAAGTCGTTGGCGAGAACGCTGTCCGAGCCGAGGTCGTGTCCGACCCTGGCCTCTTCGTGGCGTTCACGGCCACCGGCGTCGCGGGGGATGCGTCGGCCGCGACCAGTACGGTGGACGCCGACCCGACGAGCCTCGTCGCGGACGGGGTGGCGACCAGCGAGCTCACGGTCCGACTGCGCGACGCGTTCGGCAACGCCCTCGAGGTGGGCGGTGCGAACGTGACGTTCGCCGCGCCGTCGGAAGGATCGATCGGCGCCGTCACCGACGAGGGCGACGGGACCTACTCGGCGACGTACACCGCGGGCACGACGGCCGGCGTGGTCGCGATCGTTCCCAGCGTCGACGGCGCTTCCTTCACCAACGCCGTTGACGTGACGCTGACCGAGCCCTAGTCGGCGCGACCGGCGTCCCGCGCTCCCGGATCAGCCCGCGTACTGCGCCTCGCTCACGTGCTCCAGCCATTCGACCCCGCGCCCGTCGAGCGCCTCCTGGATGGCGACGTGCGTCATCGCGACGGTCGCCGTGGCGCCGTGCCAGTGCTTCTCGCCCGGTGGGAACCAGACGACGTCGCCCGGTCGGACCGTCTCGAGCGGTCCGCCCCAGCGCTGCACGTGGCCGCAGCCCGACGTGACGATCAGCGTCTGACCCAGGGGATGCGTGTGCCACGCGGTGCGGGCGCCGGGTTCGAAGGTGACGCTGGCGCCCATGGCCCGCGCCGGCTCCGGTGCCTGGAACAGTGGATCGAGCCGGACGGTGCCGGTGAAGTACTCCGGCGCGCCGGGGGTCGACGGGCGGTCGCCGATGCGGTGGATGTTCATGGACGAAGACCTCCGGGTTCGTTTCGTTCGATCGTTCGGCACGTTCAATCGTTCGTGAGCGTGACCATCGCGATCCGCGCGAACGCGAGCAGGTCGTCGAGGTGCCGCGCGATGATCGACTCGACCACGTCGAGATCGAGCTTGCGGTAGTCGTGGACCGCGACGTTGCGGAACCCGACCATCCCGCGGAGCGCCGCTGCGAGCTCGGCGGGCAGCACGCCCGCCCGTTCGAGCAAATCGAAGGCTTCGCGGCTGGCCTTGGGAAGCCCCAAGCGTTCGATGCGTACCAGGTGCATCGCGAGGTCGATCGTCGCTTCGGAGGCGCGCTGCAGGTTCAGAAGCACCGAATCCTGACGCGTCAGGTCGCCGCGGAGCGCGGCCGGGTCGCCGCCGTGGACCTCGCGCACCCGACGCACGCAACGTTCGATGATCTCGACCTTGCCCAGCGCGACGTCATCCATAGATGCTGCCTCGACGGACGACGTCTTCGAGGATCCCCCGGCGCTCCTCCTGGAGGTGCGCGTACCGCGACAGCGCGTGCATCTCGAAGCGGGCGCGATCGGCCGGCGTTCGCTCGAAGAGCACCCGGCCGTGTTCGATCACCTGCACGCGCAACACGTCGTCGGCGTCGAACAGATCGACGAGATCGACGTCGGCGCCGAGGAGCGCCTCCAGGTCCGCCTGGAGCGTCAGCTGATCGCGCACGTTTATGGGTGCGTCGGCCAAGACCGCGAGATCGACGTCGCTGTCGAAGCGCGCGCCGCCGCGTGCGCGCGAACCGTGCAACCACGCGACGCGAAGGTTCGGCACCCGTGCGCGGAGGAAGTCGGTGGCAGCGGTGAGGTCCATGGGGCTAATAGTAGACGGACGCTGCCGCCGCCGGTCGGCTCGGCGCGCCAGCCGTGGCGCTGGAGCACACTTGGCGCTACGCCCCTCCAGGCGTCAGACCGCCTCATCGGCGCGCTCGAACGCCGAGATCTCGGGCGCCCCGGCGGCCTGCGTGAAGGCGGCGGCCGCCTCGTCGGAGAGCGTGGTGTGGTGCAGCCGTCCGCCCTGAGCGTTGAGGATGTCGGCGAGCGTGTCGATCGGGGTGTCCTTGACGAGCAACAACAGCGCGGATTTTCCCGGCGTCAGGTCCTCGCTCACCTGCTCCAAGAAGTCGTTGGCGATGCCGATGTCGATGCGGCGCCCCGCGAGCCAACTCACGCCCGCCCCGACCAGCGCGCCGATCAGCGGGCCGCCGAACAGGAAGCCGACGAGCACGCCCCACAGGCTTCCCGATGCCACCGTGCGCGCTTTCATGGCCGTCTCGAGCGTCTGCCGCACCCGCACCTGGCCGTCCTCGCCCTTCACGGCGACGGCGGCGTCCTCGATGGTGACGACGGGCTTGCGGATGTTCTCGCGCTGGAGGGTGGCGACGTGCTGCAGCACCTCGGCGGCGCGGTCGGGGTGCTGGTAGGTGAAGACGACGAGTTCGCTCATGGGGACCTCCCGAAGGCCGCGCTGGGGTCAGCCGGCCGTGGCTTCAGGCTACGCCGGGCGGCGCCGATGCGCGGTGCCGGACCCGGCCCCGGCTACCGGAGTTTCGCCGACACGCCGTCGGCCTTTCACCGATGCGCGACGTCGTCCCGGTCCCTACGGTGCGGACAGGCCCCCTGCCGCCCTCGTCCTGGGCCGTGGTGATCCGGACGTCGCGCTCCGCGTTGCGCTTGCCCGCGTGAGGGCGACCGGGACCGTCGCTTCGCCCCGTCCCCGGGGTGACCCGTCCGCGGGTAGGAGGGACTGCACCATGGCCGTGACCGAGACGACGACGCTGTTCGGGTTCGACGTCATTCGCAAGGAGGCGCTCGGCGAACCGCCGCCCAACCTGCCCGAGGACGGCGCGGCGCGCGCCGCGTTCGTGTGGGACGCGGTGCGCGCCGAGCTCGACGGACTGCCGGCCGGGGGCCTCAACCTCGCCCACGAGGCGGTCGACCGCCACGCCGACGGGCCGCTCGCCGACCGTGAGGCGCTGCGCTGGCTTGGCGCCGACGACGCCGTCCGTTCGTTCACGTACCGCGACCTCAAGGGCGCCACCGCGCGCTTCGCGAACGCGCTCGAGGGCTTGGGCATCGAGCGCGGCACGCGCGTGTTCTGCCTGTTGGGGCGGGTGCCCGAGCTCTACGTCGCCGCGCTCGGCACGCTCAAGCGCGGCGCGGTGTTCGCGCCGCTGTTCTCGGCGTTCGGTCCCGAGCCCATCCAGCAGCGCATGGAGATCGGCGAGGGGCGGGTGCTCGTCACCAGCCCGCGGCTCTACCGGCGCAAGGTCGCCCAGGTGCGCGACCGGCTGCCCGGGCTCGAGCACGTGATCTTGGTGCCCGGCACCGACGACCCCATCCCGGACGGCTTGCTGGGCGACGGCGTGCACGACTGGAACGCGCTCATCGACGCCGCGTCCGACGCCTACACGATCGCCGCGACCGACCCCGAGTCGCTCGCCCTGCTCCACTTCACCAGCGGCACCACCGGCCTCCCCAAGGGCGCGATGCACGTGCACCAGGCGGCGCTCCACCACTACGCCACCGGGCTGTACGCGCTCGACTTCCACGATGGCGACGTCTTCTGGTGCACCGCCGACCCGGGGTGGGTGACCGGCACCAGCTACGGCATCCTGGCGCCGCTGCTGCACGGCATCACCAACGTGGTCGACGAGGCCGAGTTCGACGCCGATCGCTGGTACCGGATCCTCCAGGAGCAGCGCGTGACCGTCTGGTACACCGCCCCCACCGCGGTGCGGATGCTCATGAAGGTCGGCGCAAACCTTGCGAAGGGGTACGACCTGTCGCGCCTGCGCTTCGTGGCGAGCGTGGGGGAGCCGCTGAACCCGGAGGCGGTGTGGTGGGGCACGGAGGTGCTCGGCCTGCCGATCCACGACAACTGGTGGCAGACCGAGACCGGCGGCATCATGATCGCCAATACCCGCGCGATGGACGTCAAGCCCGGCTCGATGGGTCGCCCCTTGCCGGGCGTCGTGGCGGGCATCGTGGCCCGTCGCGACGACGGCGGTATCGACGTGGTCGACGCCCCGGACGTGCCCGGCGAGCTGGCGTTGCGCCCCGGCTGGCCGTCGATGTTCCGCGGGTACCTGCACCGCGAGGAGCGGTACCAGCAGGCCTTCACGGGCGGCTGGTACCTGACCGGCGACCTCGCCAAGCGCGATGCCGACGGCTACTTCTGGTTCGTCGGTCGCGCCGACGACCTGATCAAGTCGGCGGGCCATCTGATCGGGCCCTTCGAGGTCGAGAGCGCGCTCATCGAGCACCCCGCCGTCAACGAGGCCGGCGTCATCGGCGTCCCTGACCCGGTGGCCGGCGAGCTGGTCAAGGCGTTCGTCACGCTCGCCCCCGGCTACGAGGCGAGCGACGCGCTCAAGCTCGAGCTGATCGGCCACGGACGCAAGAAGCTGGGCCCGGCGGTCGCCCCCAAGTCGATCGAGATCGTCGAGTCCCTGCCCCACACCCGCAGCGGCAAGATCATGCGCCGTCTGCTCAAAGCGCGCGAGCTGGGCCTGCCCGAGGGCGACACGTCGACCCTCGAGAACGCACCGGGCGCGCCGAAGGGAGCCACGTCGTGAGCGAGAACCTGTCGCTGCCGAGCAAGGACCATGCGCAGCACCTGCTGCGTCAGATGATCCGCATCCGCCGCTTCGAGGAGGCCTGCGCCGAGCTCTACCAGGCCACCAAGATCCGCGGCTTCCTCCACCTCTACATCGGCGAGGAGGCGGTCGCCACCGGCGTGATGGAGGCGCTCGACGAGCGCGACGGCATCGTCGCCACCTACCGCGAGCACGGCCACGCGCTGCTGCGCGGGATGTCGGCCGAGTCGATCATGGCCGAGATGTACGGCAAGCAGGAGGGGTGCAGCCGCGGCCGCGGCGGTTCGATGCACCTCTACGACGCCGAGACGCGCTTCTACGGCGGCAACGCGATCGTCGCGGGCGGGCTCCCGCTCGCGGTCGGGCTCGGGCTGGCCGAGAAGCTGCGCGGGCCCGGCGACGGCGGGTACCCCGTGGCCGTCTGCTTCTTCGGCGAGGGGGCGATGGCCGAGGGCGAGTTCCACGAGTCGATGAACCTGGCCGCACTGTGGGACCTGCCGGTCCTGTTCTGCTGCGAGAACAACCTCTACGCGATGGGCACGGCGCTGTCTCGGTATCAGTCCGAGACCGAGCTGACGCTCAAGGCGTCGGTGTACCGGATGCCGGCCTGGTCGGTCGACGGCATGGACGTGCTGGCGGTCGAGAAGGCCGCGCACGCCGCCGTCGAGGCGATCCGCGCGGGGGGCGGGCCGCACTTCCTCGAGCTGCGCACCTACCGCTTCCGCGCCCACAGCATGTTCGACCCCGAGCTGTACCGCGCCAAGGGCGAGGTCGAGGATTGGAAGGCGCGCGACCCGATCGACACCTTCCGCGCCCGGCTCGAGGAGGCCGACCTGCTGTCCGGCGCCGACCTCGACGCGATCGAGGCCGAGGCGGCCGCCGAGGTTCGGCGCGCGATCGACTTCGCCGAGCAAGGCACGTGGGAGCCGGTGAGCGAGCTCACCCGCTTCGTCACCAGCGAACCGGAGGTGGCGGCATGAGCGCCCAGGTCGCGAACGTCCAGAACGGCAAGCCCCACGTGGCCGACGCCAAGGCCGTGCACGAGGCGGGGAAGGGCGTGGCCACGAAGGAGATCAGCTACCGCGAGGCCGTGCGCGCCGCGATGACCGAGGCGATGGAGGCCGACGACCGCGTCTTCCTGATGGGCGAGGACGTCGGCGCCTACGGCGGCTGCTACGCGGTCAGCATGGGGATGCTCGAGCGCTTCGGCCCCGAGCGCATCCGCGACACGCCGTTGTCGGAGTCGGCGTTCGTCGGCGCCGGGATCGGCGCGGCGATGGCCGGCATGCGCCCGATCGTCGAGGTGATGACGGTCAACTTCAGCCTGCTCGCCCTGGACCAGATCATGAACACCGCCGCCACCGTGCTGCACATGTCGGGCGGCCAGTGCGCGGTGCCGATCGTCATCCGCATGGCGACCGGAGCGGGCCGGCAGCTGGCGGCGCAGCACTCGCACAGCCTCGAGGGGTGGTACGCCCACATCCCGGGCTTGCGGATCCTGACGCCGGCGACGATCGCGGACGCCCGCGGCATGCTCGGGCCGGCGCTCGCCGACCCCGATCCCGTGCTGATCTTCGAGAACGCCGCGCTCTACAACCTCAAGGCCGAGCTCGACGATCCGCCTCCGGCGGTCGACATCACCTCCGCGGCCATCCGCCGCGCCGGCACCGACGTCAGCCTGATCACGTACGGCGGCTCGCTCTTCAAGACCTTGGAGGCGGCCGAGGCGCTCGCTGCAGACGGCATCGACGCCGAGGTCCTGGACCTGCGGGTGCTGCGCCCGCTCGACACCGAGGCGATCCTGGCGACGGTGCGCACCACCCATCACGCGGTGATCGTCGACGAGGGGTGGCGCACGGGAAGCCTCGCGGCCGAGGTCTCGGCGCGCATCGTCGAGGGCGCCTTCTTCGACCTCGACGCACCCCCCACGCGGGTCTGCAGCGAGGAGGTGCCGATCCCGTACGCCCAGCACATGGAGTACGCCGCCCTGCCGCAGCCCGAGAAGGTCGTGGCCGCAGCCAAGGCGCTGCTGGGACGGGGGTGAGGCGATGGCCGAGTTCCGCATGCCCTCGCTCGGGGCCGACATGGACGCCGGGCGCCTGCTCGAGTGGTACGTGAAGCCGGGCGACGCCGTCCACCGCGGCGACATCGTCGCCCTGGTCGACACCGACAAGGCCGCGATCGAGGTCGAGATCTTCGACGAGGGCGTGGTGGGCGAGCTGCTGATCGACCCCGGCACCACCGTGCCCGTAGGCACCGCCATGGCCTTCATCGAGGACGGTGCCGCTGCGCGGCCCACCGAGGAGGCGTCGAACGCGGCGCCACCCACGCCGATCCCGGCCGCCGCGCCGCCGACAGGCTCGCCGGCTGCCTCGCCGGCTGCCTCGACCCCCGCCACCGTGCCCCCCGCAGCCTCGCCCACGCCCGCCCCGGCGCCCCGGCGCGCCACACCATCGGCGCGCGCCCACGCGCGCGAGCTCGAGCTCGATCTCGAGGACGTCCGAGGTACCGGTCGCCACGGCGTGGTCACCGGAGCGGACGTGGCCGCCGCCGGCCGTCTGCGCGAGCGAGCGACCGCCGAGGCTGCGCCCGAACCCGCGCCGGCGGCGCCCGCGCCCTCGGCGGCGCCCGCGCCCTCGGCGGCGCCCGTGCCCGGCCCGGCCGGCGAACGGTCGCGGCTGTCGCCGCGCGCGCGCCGCTTGGCCGAGCAGCTGGGGGTGGACCCGAGCGAGCTGCGCGGGACCGGCCCGGATGGCACCGTCACCGGCGACGACGTCGCCACCGCGGCGGGCGCGGCCGCGGACGGTGCGGCTGCTCCTGCGGCACCGGTCGCGAACGGCGCCCTCGAGGCGACCGCGCGCCCGGCCGCACCGGAGCGCCCCGCCGCCCGCGAGAAACCCGGCGCCGAGCGCTACGCCGCCATGCGCCGCGCCATCGCGGCCGCCATGGCCAAGTCCAAACGCGAGATCCCGCACTACTACCTGACCCAGCCGATCGACCTGGAGCGCGCGCTCGGTTGGCTCGAGGAGCGCAACCTCGAACGGTCGATCGCCGAGCGGGTGCTGCCCGCGGCGCTGTTGCTCCGCGCCACGGTGCAGGCGATCGCCACGGTGCCCGAGATGAACGGCTTCTTTCGCGAGGACGGCTTCGAGCCCTCCGCGGCGGTCCACCTGGGGGTCGGCATCTCGCTGCGGCAGGGCGGGCTGATCGCGCCGGCGATCCTCGACGCTCAGGACCAGGACCTGTCGGCGCTCATGGCGTCGATCAAGGACCTGGTCGGGCGCTCCCGCACGCTGCAACTGCGCAGCTCCGAGATGAGCGAGGCGACGATCACGGTCACCGCGCTCGGCGACCAAGGGGTCGAGAGCGTCTACGGCGTCATCTACCCGCCGCAGGTGGCGCTCGTGGGCTTCGGCAAGGTGGCCACCCGCCCGTGGGCCGTCGACGGCCTGCTGGGCGTGCGCCGCATCGTCCAGGCCACCCTCGCGGCCGACCACCGCGCCAGCGACGGGCACACCGGCGGCCTCTTCCTGGCCGCGATCGACGACCGCTTGCAGCACCCGGAGGAGCTATGACGGAAGCCGAGATCCGCGACGCCATCATGACCAGTCTGCTGACCGTCGCCCCGGAGATCCCGCCCGACGAGATCGACCCGGCCAAGCCGATCGGACCGCAGATGGACGTCGACTCGATCGACTTCCTGAACGTGCTCATGGGCATCGAGGAGCGGACCGGGGTGGAGATCCCCGAGCGCGACTACGCCAAGGTGCAGACGGTCGACGACACCGTGAAGTACGTGGCGGCGCGCTTGGGGTGAGCTGCAGAACGTCCACGTGGCGCGGTCGCCCCTCGGTCAGCGAGATGGCGGCCGGTGGCGACCAGGCCGGCGGCGCCGATCGTCGCCGGGGACCGCCAGCGCCGCGAGCACGTCGTCGAGCTCCGGCAGTGGCTCGGCGTCCTTGAGCCCCGCCAGCGCCCGGTACACGTCCGCCGCCGCCTCGTGGAAGCCGCTCGGCATCCCGGCGGCGGCGAACGTCGTGGCGATCTCGTCCATCTCGCCCGCGAAGCGCCACGCCTTGCGCGTGGCCCGCCGGGCTCGGTCGTGCGCCTCGGCGGCGGAGCCGGCGGCGTCGGCCTCCCACTGGGTCTCGAGCGCTTCGCGCACCCCGAGCCGGTCGGCGGCGCCGAGCACCGCGAGCAGGAGCGCGGTGGTCCCCTTGGTGCGGGCGGCGTAGACCATCTTGAGCGCGGACGCGGTGCCCACGTCCGGGCCCACTACGTGGGTGGCGAGCGGTCCGGCGCTGAAGAGGTCGGCGACCGCGGCCGCGCGTGCCCCCGACAGGTGCAGCCAGGTGCCTGGGGTCCAAGCCGGTCCGCCGATCACGCCGCCGTCGACGACCTCGATGCCGCGCGCGCTCAGGTCGGCAGCGACGCGCGCCATGCGCGTCGGGGCGATGGCGTTCGCATCGACGAAGGTGCCGCGAAAGCCGGTTCCCGCGACCGCCGCGGCGAGGTCCTCGGCGGCGTCCGGCGGGCAGATCGAGACGACCACGTCGGCGCGCGCGCACAGCGCTTCGAGCGTCCCGACGTCGACGAGGCCGTGCTCGGTGGCGCGGGCGCGCGTAGCCGCGCTGCGCCCCGCGCTCGCCCAGAGCGTCTCGTGCCCGCCGCGCCGGGCGGTGGCGGCCAGCGAGACCCCCATGGCGCCGGGGTGGAGGAAGCCGATGCGCGCGCGGTCGTGGGAGCGGTCCATGGCGCCATCATCGCCGTTGGGCGGAGCCGGCGGAGCGGGCGGAGCGGGCGGCGTGGGCGAAGCGGGCGGCGTGGGCGGCGCGGACGGCGCGCACCTGCCGGACGGGCCATAATCAACCGCAGGACCCTCGGAGGTGCTCATGGATCAGGTGCTGGACCGGCTCATCGACGTCGTCGCCGAGGCCGACGACCTCGAGGCGCAGGTGCGCCCGCTGCTCGAGCTGCTCCAATCGGTCACCGGCCTCGAGTCGACGTACCTCACCGCCGTGGACCTCGATCGCGACGAGCAGTCGATCCTGTTCGCCCGCAACGCCGCTCCGGAGCGCATCGAGATCCCCGAGGGGGCGCACGTACCGTGGGACGACACCCTGTGCGAGCGCGCGCTGGAAGAGGGGCGGCCGTTCTGCGACGACGTCCCGGGCCACTGGGGCGATTCGGACGCGGCGCGCGAGCTCGGGATCGTCACGTACCTGAGCGAGCCGGTGCGCATCGGCGACGGCGAGCTGTACGGCACGCTGTGCGCGGCGAGCGGCGATCGCGTCGCGGTCCCCGAGCACGCGCGGCGGCTGTTGCGCATGTTCGCCGTGCTGGTCGCGCGGCAGGTCGAGCGCGACGAGTTGCTGACGCGTTTGCGCGCCGAACGCCACGAGTTCGCGACGGCCGCCATGACCGACGGTTTGACCGGGCTCCCGAACCGCCGGGCGCTGACCGAGGCCCTGAACCGTGCGCTGGCGAACGCCGCGCGCGGCGGCACGTCGGTGGTCGTGGCGTTCGCCGACCTCGACGGCTTCAAACAGGTCAACGACCGCTTCGGCCACGGGGTGGGCGACCGCTTTCTGGTGCAGATCGCGCGCCGCTGGCGCGACGGCCTGCGCGACGGCGACCTGATCACGCGCATCGGCGGCGACGAGTTCGTGGTCCTGGCGTTCGCGACCGGGAGCGATCCCGACGACGATGCGGAGGCGCTGCGGACGCGCGTGGCGAAGCTCGCGACCGGCGTCTTCGACCTGGGCGACGCCCACCTCGCCTACGACGGCCCGAGCGTGGGCGCGGTCGTGTCGACGGGCATCGACGAAGACGCGGTCGCGGTGCTGCGCCGGGCCGACCGCGCGATGTACGCCGCGAAGCTGGGGCGGCGGCCGAAGGCCTAGAAGCGGTCCACGTCGGTCACGGCGAGGCGAGCCCTTCGCCGAGTGCTTCCGCCGCCGCGAGCCCCGACAGGAACGCCCCCTCCACTCGATCCGATCCGAACGCGTCGCCGGCCACGAGCAGCCCCGGGGCGGCCGTCAGGTAGCGCTCGGGCCGCGTCGCCACCGGCCGCGCGTAGCGCCACCGCTGCACGTCGCGCCAGGCGGGGCGGTCGGCCCATGGCACCAACTCGGTCGCGGCGCGCAGGAGCGCGTTCGCCACGTCGTCGTGTGGGGCGTCCAGGTGGGTGCGCGTGAAGGCGGGCGTGGCGTGCAGCACGAGGACGGTCGGACCCGCGCCGCCGCTGGGACCGCGTCGGCTGGAGTCGTTCGCCGCCCAGGCGAGGTCGGGGTGGCCCTCGACGCGGACGCCGGGCCACGCCGGCGGCGCCACGTCCTCGTACCCGGCGAGGACCGCGAAGACGGGCTCGAACTCGATGGCCGCGAGGGTCTCGGCGGCGCCGGCTTCGAGCGGCGCGTCGGCCAGCAGCAAGCGCGTCTGGGGGGCCGGCGCGGTGAGCAGTGCGGCGCGCGCGTCGACCGTCGAACCGTCGGCCATCGCGACGCGCCACCCCCCGTCGATCCGGACCACCTGCGCCACGGGTGCCTCGCGCCGCACGTCGGTGCCGGCGCCGAGCAGGCGGCCGAGGGTACTGATCCCCGCGGGCGAACCGTAGCGCGGGTGCGCGTCGGGACCGGGCTCGGTCCACCCGGCTTCCGGATTCCAGACGTGCATGCCGCGGGTCCAGACGGCCACGTCGCCGGTCGCGAGCCATCCGTCGATGCGGGCTTGGAAGCGCGGGTCGCGGGCCGTGAAGAACTGAGCGCCGTGGTCGATCCGCAGGTCGCCGCGCCGCCGCGTGGCCGCTCGCCCGCCGAGGCCGCGGCTCTTCTCGAGCACCAGCACGCTCAGCCCGTGATCGCGCAGCGCGGCCGCCGCCGTGAGGCCGGCGACGCCGGCGCCGACGACCAGGACGTCGAGGTCGGGCGTCATCGGACCCGGACGAACACGACGTCGCCGACCGGCACCACGCCTGCGATCGCGACGGTGCCGATCAGCCGGTCGCCGACGAAGCGGCCGTCGAAGGTCAGGCCGCCCGACGCGCTCTCGAGGCCGAGGTGGTCGTCGAGCCCCATGCGCCCCGTCAGCTCGACGAGGCCGCTCGTGTTCAGGCGGAATAGGCCTGCGTCGTACTCGAGCGAGGCGTCGGCGGTCACGTTCGTCCAGCTCTGCCGGAAGGTGAGGGCGAGGTCGACCGGCAAGCGCAGCGTCGGAGCTTCGGCGGGCCCGACCGCGACGTCGAAGCGCGCCGCCCAGGTCTGGCCGTCGACGTTCCTGAGGAACGGCGTCGAGATGGGTACGCACGCGGCGAGCACGAGGATGGCGAGGAGCGTGAGGGTGGCGAGGCGTGCGCCAGCCGCGAGGCCGTAGGTGCTTGGGCGGTTCATGCGGATCCTCCGATGGGTCCGCGCGGCGGCGCATGCTGGGACCGGTGCGCCGGGGCGTCCACCCACCATAATGCCGGTCGACTCCCCCGGTCGTCTGCTCGGTCGCACCACATGCGTTCCGCACGGCGCGCGCTACCGTCGCATAACGCCCGCGCCCGTTGGCGCAGGCGCGCCCGCGGTCGCGGGCGTGGAGGACCGATGCGCAAGCTCGTGATCGTTGTGGTGGCCGTGGTTCTGGCCGCCGGTCTGTACACCTTCGTCGCCGCGCCGCGGATCGCGCTCGCCGCCATCGAGCGCGCAGCCGCGGCCGACGACGTCACCGCGCTCGCCTACCACCTCGACCTCGAGAGCGTGCGCGCGCAGCTGCGCGCCGACTTCGACGCGGCCGTGCCGGCCGCTGCGTTGCCCACCGACGACCCCCTCGAGCGCCTGGGCGCCGCGTTCGGCACCGCGGTGGGCGCGGCGTTCGGCGCGCTGGTCGGGACCACGGTCGCCGAACTGGTGGCGTCGCCCGAGGGCATCTTGCAGCTGCTCGGCGGCGTCCCGCTGCGCCCGCTGCTCGGCGGGGCGCCGGGGGTGCGCAACACCGTCGCCGCGACCTTCGACCGCTCCAGCACCCGCTACGAGGCGCTCGACGCCTTCGTCTTGAGCGTGCCGAGCGCCGGCGCCGAGGACGCCTCGACCGAGTTCGTGCTTCGGCCGCGCGGGCTGGTGTGGAAGGTCGCCGAGGTGCGCTTGCCGGTGGCGCCGTGAGCCGCGCCTTCGTCAAGGACGATGCCGACGACGATCCGGTGGTCGTGCCGGCGCGCGCACCGCTGCCCGAGGGCGTACCCAACCGGGTGACGCCCGAGGGGCTGGCCGCGCTGGAACGCGAGCGCGCCGCGCTGGAAGCGGGCGTCGAGCGCGCTCGCCGCGAAGCCGACCCGCGCGCGGAGGCGGCGGCCGCGGGGCAGCTCGAGGCCGTGCGTGCGCGTCTGGCGAGCGCTCGGGTGGTGGACCTGCCCGACGTGCCGGACGCGGCCAACGTGGGGGTGGTGGTCGCGCTCCGGCGCAACGACGGCGCCCAGGTGCGCTTCCGCATCGTCGGCGTCGACGAGGCCGACCCGGCTTCCGCCCGGGTGGCCTTCACGGCGCCGGTCGCGGCGGCCGCGCTCGGCAAGCGGGTCGGGGAGCGCTTCAGCGCGCACGTCGGCGACCGCGACGTGGAGTTCGAGGTCGAGGCGCTCGAGCGCTGAAGCAGCCGACGCCGTCAGACGTAGCGCATCCGCACGGTCATCCCGCCGTCGACCACGAGTTCCTGGCCGGTGACGAAGCCGGCAGCGTCCGAGAGCAGGTAGGCGACCGCGTCCGCGACGTCCTCGGGCACGCCCACCCGGCCGACCGGATGCTGGTCGCGGTCGGCGTCGGTGTGCTCGACCGGGCGCGCCTTGGCGGCCGGACGGCGGTCGCCCACCTCGATCCAGCCCGGGCTCACCGCGTTCACGCGCACGGCGGGCCCCAGGCTCACCGCGAGCGCGTGGGTGAGGGCGAGCAGCCCACCTTTGGAGGCGGCGTACGCTTCGCCGTCGGGCTCCGACTGGTGCGCGCGGGTGCTGGCGATCACCACCAGGGCGCCGCGCGCGGCGGCGAGGTGCGGGGCGGCGACCCGAGCGACCAGGTAGGCGCCGGTGAGGTTGACGTCGAGCACGCGCCGCCAGGTGGTTAGGTCGAGGTCGGCGAGCGGCATGAACGCGCCGATGCCGGCGACGTACGCGACCTGGTCGAGGCGGCCGAAGCGCGCGACGGCGCGGGCCACGGCCGCGCGCACCGAGGTTTCGTCGGCGACGTCGCCGACCTGCACGAAAAGGTGCTCGGCGTCGCCGCGGGCGTGGGCGCGTTCGGTCAGGTCGTCGAGGGCGGTTTCGTCGACGTCGAGCGCGAGCACCCGGGCGCCGGCGGCGAGGCGTTCTTCGACGATCGCACGGCCGATGCCTTGTGCGCCGCCAGCGACGAGGGCGACGGGGGGGTCGGAGGCAGTGGGCTTGGACATGGTGCGACCAGCGTACGGGTTCGGTGCCTCACGCCGCGTGCGCGGAACGGTGACGAACGACGCCCACACCTCGACACCCAACGGCGTACGTTTGATGGGCCGTCCGCATCGTTCTCGCGGACCCCGAGGAGTTCGACATGGCTCAAGAGAAGAACTATCCCGAGATCCACCAGCACATCCTGTCCCTGATGGGGCAGTACCAGAAAGAGAACCCGTCGGTGATGCAGGGCTTCGGATCGCTGCACCAGGCGTCGGTCGCCGACGGCGTGCTCGATACGAAGACCAAGGAGCTCATCGCGCTGGGCATCGCCATCAGCGTCCGCTGCGAGGGCTGCATCTCGTTCCACGTCCACGACGCGGTCAAGGCGGGTGCTTCGCGCCCCGAGATCGTCGAGGCGATCGGCGTCGCGGTCATGATGGGCGGCGGCCCCTCGGTCATGTACGGCCTCGAGGCCTTCGAGGCGCTCGGTCAGTTCGAGGAAACGCTCGGCTGATCTCGGCACGAGCGTCGCGGTGCGCGGACCGCCGCTCGGCCCAGGCCGAACGGCGGTCCGCTCAGCGCCCGATGCTCCGCTCGAGGAAGTCGAGCACCCGCGCGGCGTACGCCGCGTCGTCCTGCGGGTTCAGGAACGAGCCCTCGGCGACGATCAGGTGTTCGTCGCCCTCGCGCGCCCACGTCTCGACGTGGGGTGGCGCGGCGGCGACCAGGCGTTCGAAGTTCTCGAAGGCGACCTGCGTGTCGCCTCTCGAGTGGATCAGCAGGGCCGGTCGCTCACCCAGGTTGCGGATCTGCGTCTTGGGCACGACGCTGCGCCGGTCGAAGCCGTACGCGATGCTCGTGTAGAGCCCGACGAACGGGCGCTGCACCGAGGCGAACGGCTCGGGCAACCCCATCGAGGCGACGAACACGTCGCTCCACGACGAGAACGCGGAGAGGCTGACGAGGGCGTCGATCTCCGGCGTGAGCCCGGTGGCGTTGATCGCCGTGGCCCCGCCGAGCGACAGGCCGTAGGCCACGATGGGCACGTCGGTGTACGCCGGCTGGCGGCCCAGGTGGTCGACCGCCGCCTGCACGTCCAGGACCTCTTCGAAGCCGAGACCGATCCGCTCCCCGTCGCTCTCACCGTGTGCCCGCAGCTCGACGAGCAGCGACGCGTACCCGTGCCCCTGCAACCAGGCCGCATGGCCGAAGAAAGCCGTGACCGATGGGTTGTGGGTGCCGGAGAGGAAGATGACGACGGCCCTCGGGGCCGGGTGGTGCACCGCGTGGGCGGCGAGCTCGAGGCCGTCGCTCGTGGTCAGCCGGACGCGTTCGGGCTCCAAGCCGTACGCGTCGCCCGTCCAAGTCTGCGAGAACGCCACGTGCCGGTTGGCGATGTCGCGCGTGACGACGATCGGGATCGCCGTCAGAACGATGAGCACGACGAGCGCGAGGGCGGCGACGGTGCCGAGGAGCCAGCGGACCGTGCGGCTGGGTCGGGCCGGCGCGTCGGCGGGATGGGTCATCCGTGGGCCTGCTTCCCGACCGCCAGGAGTGGCGGACTGGCTCGAGCATCGTCGACCCCGCGCCGACGAAGGTCCCGCAAGGCCTCAGCTCGTGCCGATCACGCCGTGTCGATCACCCCGTGCCGCGCGAGGAAGTCGCGCACCGTCGCCACCCAGAGGTCGTTCTCCTCGAGCTGCGGCGAGTGCCCGGAGTGCTCGAAGACCACCAGCTCGGCGTGCGGGATGCCGGCAGCGATCTCCTCGCTGGCAGCGACGGGCGTGATCCAATCGAAGCGACCGACGGTGATGAGGACGGGCACCTGGATCTCGTGGAGCCGTGGCGTGAGGTCGTAGTTCGGCAGGTTCTGCGAGAAGGCCTGGTTGTGGGTGTCGGCGCGCACGACCGCGGCGGCGACGCGCGCGGCGGCCTTCACCGGGTCGGTCTTGGCGTCGTACAAAGGCGCCACGGTCGCGTACGCGGAGCGCATCGTGGCGTCGTCGGGCACGCGCCCGTCGAACACCATGTCGAGCAGCTCGGGCGTGATGTCGGGGAACTCCGCGGCGCGCGCGAGCGCGTTGGCCTTCGCCATCGCCTCGAACTTCCGCGAGGCCGACGTGTCGCGCAGGACCAGCGCGCCCACCCGCTCCGGATGCGCGAGGGTGTACTCCAGCGCCACGTAGCCGCCGTAGGAACCGCCCGTGACGACGATGGTCTCGTCGCCGAGGTGGGCGCGCAACGCGTCCCAGTCGGCGACCCATCGGGCGTGGGTGTAGGGCGGCACCGCATCGGAGGCACCGGAGCCGCGCGCGTCCCAGGTGACGACGCGGTAGGCGTCGGTCATGGGCGCGAAGGCGCGCTTGGGGGTGGCGTGGGTGCCGAGGCCGGGGGCGCCGTGGTGGGCGTAGATCGCCGGCGCGTCGGCCGGCCCCTGGACGTCGACGTTCAGTTCGATGCCGTTCACGGACGCGCGCATGGGGCCTCCTCAGGCAGGGGTCGGGCCGACGATCGGTGCGAGCGCGGGGGTGGGGGCGTCGTGGCGCGCGGCGAGCACGATTACGGTCAGGGCCGCGGCGGAGATGAGCCCGGCCGCGCTCAGGTAGCTGCCCACCGCCAGGTGGAAGGGGTGGTGGTCGAAGAGGTCGTAGGCGTGCGCGGGCGGCGCGTCGGGCGCTGCGGGCGCCGACTCGGCGGCGTCGAGCATGGCGTGGACGCGCTCCAGGAGCTGCGTCAGCCCCATCCACCCGAAATCCTGGTCGGGGCGCGGGGCGTCGTCGAGCCAGGCCGCGTCGTCGGCGTCGAGCGACGGGGCGAGCGCGGCGAGGTCGCGCGCCGCGGCGTGCGCGACCCGCGCGGCGGCGGCAGCGTCTTCGGGCCAGGCGCTGCGCGCGGTGCGGCCGTGGAAGGCGGCGGCGTGCTCGGCGGTGAGCCAGGGCTCGGGGACGTCGGTGGTGAGCGCGTCGAAGCGCGCCGCGGCGCGCTCGAGGGCGTCCGCCGCGCCCGCGGCCAGGTGGCCGGGGGCGCGCTCGGGGTGGGTGCGGCGCGCCCCCCACGTGGCGCGACCGGCCGCGCGCCCAGGGACGCTCGCGAGCGCCGCGATGAGCAGCGCGGCCGCGTCGCTCCAGCCGAGCAGCAGCGGCCCGAGCCCGAACTCCGGGTGCGAGCCGAACAGCAGCAGGTGGCCGTCGCCGACGTCTGCCTCGAGGCCGGTGGCGGCGCCGGCGGCGACGCACCGGTCGAACGTCGTCGCGCCGCCGGACCCACCGGGCAGGAACCGCTCGGCGGGGGTGAAGGCCTCGGTCGCCGCCACCGGCCAGGCGAACGGCCGGACGCCGGCGGGCGTCTTCGACAGGTCGAAGAGCGGGCCGTTGTAGTGCACGACGTCGATCTCGGAGGGCAGCCCAGCGGTGAACGGGTGCGTCGGGTCGAGCCGCACGCGGATGCGGCCGACGCCTGGCGAGGCGAGACCGCCGAGCGTCGCGTCGCCCTCGTTGGCCATCGGCACGTCGACCATCCGCAGGCAGCGCGCGAGCGGCAGCGCCTCGTCGGCGGCGTCGCGCAGGGCGAGCGGCAGCACCGACCCGGCGCACGAGGCGACGTAGGTGCCGCCGCCGCGCACCCAGGCCGCGATCGCCTCGGCGCCGGTTTCGCCCAAGGGCGCCAGCAGCCCCGCCATCGCGATCGCGCCGCCGCCGGGGACGATCAGCGCGTCGAGGTCCGCCAGCCGCCCGGCGGCGACGTCCTCGGCGCGCACCGGCACGACGTCGGCGCCGAAGCTGGCGGCGAGCGCCAGGTGGTGCCAGGGGGCGCCGCCGCTGCCGTAGACGCCGACGGTGCGGCCGGCGAGGTCGTGTCCGCTACGGGGCGGCGCAACCCGTCCGCCGCTAGGCGGACGGGCGCTCACTTCGCCCAGACCGCGTCGAGCACGCGCATGATGTTGCCGCCGATCGCCTTGCCGATCTCGTCGTCGCTGTAGCCGTGGGTCACCATCCAGCGGACGATGTTGGGGAACGCCTCCGCCGGGTTCTCGACGCCGTCGACGAACTCGACCCGCTCGTACTCGGCCTTGCCCTTGCTGGCCGAGAGCGAGAGCGCCCCGCTGAGCGCCTTGTGGAGCCCCACGTGGTCGCCGAAGAGCGCGTCGGGGCCGAACGCCACGTGGTCGATGCCGACCAGCTCGGCGCAGTACTCGAAGTGCTCCATGAACGACTCGATCGAGTGCTTGGGGTTCTTCTTGGTGAGGGTCGTGTGCGGCGCGGCCTCGATCCCGATCACACCGCCCTTGTCGGCGCAGGCGCGGATGACCTCGTCGGGCTTGAGGCGCGGCGTGTCCCACAGCGCGCGGGCCCCGGCGTGGGTGATGAAGATCGGCTGCGTGCTCGCCTTGATCGTGTCCAGCGACGTCGCGTCGTTCGCGTGGCTGATGTCGATGGCGACGCCGAGCTGGTTCATGCGCTTGACCGCGCGGTGGCCGAACGCCGTGAGGCCGAAGTGCGCGGGCTCCTTGAGCCCGGCGCCGAGCGCGTTCGCCTCGCTGTAGGCGATGCCGAGCGAGCGCATGCCCATCCCGTAAAGCACGTCGATGCGGTCGAGCTCGTTCTCGATCATCGCCGCGCCCTCGAGCGAGACCACGAAGGCGACGTGGCCGTCGCGCTTGGCGGCGCGGATGTCGTCGGTGGTCAGCGCCAGCTTGACGAAGTCCTGGTGGGCGAGGTCCGACAGGCGCATGCCGATGTCGAAGATCACGTCGTCCCACTTCCAGCCCGCGCGCGAGGTGATCATCGCGGTGCCGTCCATCATCGCGTCGAAGACGGCGTCGAGGCCGCTGACCGACAGGCCCTCGTAGGCGGTGAACTCGCGCCCCGAGCGACGGAACTCCAGGAACCCCTTCAGGTCCTTGGGCGCGACGAAGCAGTGGTCGTGCAGCGAGATGATCAGGTGCTCGGCGAAGACCTTCCGGACCCGCGCCTCTTCGGCGTCGGTCGTGGCGACGCGCGTGCTGGGGACGCGGTTCAGCTCGGGGACGAGTTCGATGCTCGGGTAGTCGCCCGGTTCGAGGTACTGGAACGACGTGTAACCGGTGTAGTTCTTCTTCTGCATCAGGGGGCTCCGGATCTGGGGCTCACGCGCGCGGGTCGAGCACGTCGCGCAGCGCGTTGCCGAGGAGGTTGAACGAGAGGACGGTCACGGCGATGAACAGGCCCGGCCACACGGCCAGGACGGGCGCGCGCCACAGGTAGCCCTGGGCGTTCTGGAGCATGTTGCCCCAGGATGCGAGCGGCGGTTGGATACCGAGACCGAGGTAGCTCAGCGCCGCCTCGGTGAGGATCGCCCAGCCGACCCCGAGGGTGGCGAGGACGGTGGCTTGGGGCATCACCTGGGGGAGGATGTGGCGCGCCATCACGCGCAGGTGCGAGCCGCCGAGCGCCTTGGAGGCCTCGACGAAGTCGTGGTTGCGGAAGCGTTTGAACTCCGCGTGCGCCACGCGCGCCATCTGCGCCCAGAAGCCGAGGCCGACGGTGACGATGATCGTGATCGGATGGTTCCCGAAGCTGGTGACGATCACGAGGATGAGGAAGAACGTGGGGATCGCCATGAAGGTGTCGACGACGCGCATGAGCGCGCTCTCGACGGTGCCGCCGAAGTAGCCGGCGGTGCCGCCGATCGCGACCCCGATCGAAAGACCGACGAGCATGGAAAAGAGACCGACCGCCAGGCTGACGCGACCGCCGGAGAGAAGGCGCGCGAGGACGTCGCGACCGAGCTCGTCGGTGCCGAGGAGGTTGGTCGCGGACGGCGGCTGGAGGATGTTGAGCGCGTTCGCACGCGTGGGGCTGTGGGGTACGAGCGCCGGACCGAAGGTGACCGCTAGGAGGATCAGCAGGAGCAGCACGAAGGCGGCGATGCCGACCGGACGCCGGGCGATCTTGCGCCACAGGCGCGAGCGCTGCGGGCGCGGAGCGGCGGTGCGGGCGGGGGCGTCAATCACGGCGGATCCTCGGGTCGATCACCGCGTAGAGCAGGTCGACGAGCAGGTTGATGCTGACGACGACGAAGCCCGCGAGCAGCGTGACCCCCAGGATGACCGGGTAATCGCGCCCGTTGGCGGCTTCGATGGCGAGCCGGCCGATGCCCGCGTACCCGAAGACGCTCTCGATGACGACCGAGCCGCTGAACAGGACCGTGGCGATCAGGCCGAGCATCGCGATGACCGGGACCATGGCGTTGCGCATCGTGTGCTTGACGAGCACGACGCGCTCGACGAGCCCCTTGGCGCGCGCGGTGCGGACGAAGTCGGCGGCCAGCATCTCGAGCACGGCCGCGCGCGTGGTGCGGATGACGTTGGGCATGAGCGAGAAGGCGAGCACGAAGGCGGGGAGGATCAGGTGCCGGATGCGGTCGCCGAGGTCGAAGCCGCGGCCGATCGAGGCGTTGCCGGCGGCGGGCAGCCAGCCGAGGTTCACCGCGAAGACGATGATCGCGAGGATGCCGAGCCAGAAGTTGGGCACCGACATGCCGAGCGTCGCGACGCTGCCGACCACATGGTCGGGCCAGCGGTCGCGCTTCAGGGCCGCGACCACCCCGAGCGCCACCCCGAGGACCGACGCGAGCACCAAGGCCGTACCGCCGAGCGTGAGGGTGAGCGGCAGGCGCTGGGCGAGCAGCCGCGACACCGGGAGGCCCTGGTTGATCGAGCGCCCCAGGTCGCCGCGGACGGCTCCGCCGAGCCATTCGAGGTAGCGCTCATGGACCGGCCGGTCGAGGCCGTACTGGCGCAACCGCGCCTCGCGCTCGACCGCCGTGCTCTGGAAGTCGATGAGCGACGACGGTCCGCCGGGGGCGAGGTTGATCAGGAAGAAGGTCAGGAGCGACACGAGGAAGAGGACGAAGGCCCCCTGGACCAGGCGTCGGGCGACGTACTCGAGCATGCGGGACGACCCGTCCTTCCGGAAAGGCCGCGTGCCCCGCCGGAGAGCGCGGGGCACGCGGATCGGTCAAGGGATCAGCGCGCGACGAACCACTCGGCGGCGTGCTGGAAGGCCGTCGCGGCGGTGATCTCCGGGAAGCCCTGCAGCGCCGCGCTCTTGGCGGTGAGGATGTCGGGCCACCACAGGTAGAGGTAGGGGAGCTCGTCGGCGGTCATGACCTGCATCGCGGCGTACGCGGCGATCTGGTCCTCGGCCGTCAGCGCGGCGCGGCCGGCGTCCATGAGGGCGTCGAGCTCCTCGTCGCAGTAGTTGGGGATGTTGTTGCCGCTCTGGGCCGCGGAGCACGAGAAGTACGGGGCCACGTCGGCGGTGGGGGGCATGCTCCACCAGGCGAGGGTCACGTCGTAGTCGCGGGCGAGGATCACCTGCTGGATGTAGGCGTTCCACTCCATCACTTCGACGTCGGCCTCGACGCCGATGTCGGCCCAGTACTGCTGCACGAGCAGGGTGGAGGGCACCAGGTCGCCGAACTGACCGGTCGGCATCGCGAACGCGAGGCGCTCGCCGTCCTTCTGGCGGACGCCGTCGGCGCCGACGGTCCAGCCGGCCTCGTCGAGCAGCGCGCCGGCGGCCTCGGGGTCGTACGGGTACTGCTGGACGGCGTCGGAGAACAGCGCGCCGAGCATCGGGGCGACCGGGCCACTCGCGACGCGGCCGAAGCCCGTCAAGATCGCGTCGATCATCGCCTGGCGGTCGATGGCCATGAGCAAAGCCTGCTTCACGCGCACGTCCTCGAAGCGCGCGTCGTCGTGGTTGGGGGCGACGAAGAAGAACAGGTTCTGCGACTGGCGCAGGACCTCGAGGCGGCCGCTGCGCTCGATCTCGGGGATGACGTTCGGGCTGAGGCGGGTGACCACGTCGAGCTGGCCGGCCAGCGCCTGGGCGACCTGGGTGTTGGCGTCGGGGATGATCCGGAAGATGAGCCCGCCGAGCTTGGGCGCGCCGCCCCAGTACGTCGGGTTCGGCTCGAGGCGCACGTAGGAGCCGGGGACGAACTCCGCGACCCGGAACGCGCCCGTGGTGACCGGGCTGCCCTTGTTGAACTCGGCGACGGTCAGCGGGTTCTCGGCGTCGCCGAGGACGTGCTCGGGCAGGATGCCGGCGAACGACGCGAGGTAGTACGGGAGGGCCGAGAAGGGGCGCTCGAGGACGAAGCGCACCGTGTGGTCGTCGATGATCTCGACGGTCTCGATCACGTTGAACTGCGACGCGCTCTGGGCGCCCAGGTCGGCGTTCAGCACCACGTCGTTGAAGGTGAACGCCACGTCGGCGGCGTCGAAGGGGTCGCCGTCGGACCACTCGACGCCCTGGCGCAGTTCGAACACCCACGCGAGGCCGCCCTCTTCGGGGGTCCAGGAGGTCGCCAGCGCCGCTACGGGGCTGAGGTCCTCGGGCGAGTAGCGGGTGAGCTGCTCGAACAGGATCGTGTTGATCAGGTTCGACTCGATCACCGCGCCCGGGGTCCAGGGGTTGAGCGTCGGGTCGGCGTTGGTGGCCAGGTTCAGGACGGCGCTCGGGTCGTGGTCCTGAGCCCAGGCGGAGCCGAGGGCCCCGGCCACGAGGGCGATGGCGAGGACGAGGCGTGCGGTGGTGGAACGAAGGGACATGCGGGTTCCTCCTTCAGGAACGGGCCGGGCCGGGTGGCATCGGCGAGGCGACGGGGGTCGGGGTGGACGATTGGGCGAGGGCGTGGGTGAGGTCGTGGGCCGCGGCGCGCGCCAGCGCGCCGAAGCGCTCCAGGGTGGCGTCGTCGATGCGGAAGGAGGGTCCGCCGATGCTCACGCCTGCGACCGGGTCGCCGGTCGCGTCCAGGACGGCGGCGCCCACGCCGCGAGCCGAGGGGTCGAAGTCCTCGTCGGAGATCGAGTGGCCGCGCGCGCGGATGGCAGCGAGCTCGGCTTCGAGCGCGGCGCGGTCGCGGTAGGTGCGGTCGGTGAAGACCGGGAGCTCGTCGAGGCGGTCGAGCAGCTCGCGCTGCTCCGCCTGCGGCAGCCAGGCGAGCATGGCTTTGGGCACGGCGCCGGCGTGCAGGGGGATCGAACGACCGAGGACCGAGACGAGCCGGACGCTCTGGGGGCTCTCGCGGCGGTCGACGCACACGGCGCGCTCGCCGCGCCGCACGAACAGGTGGACGGTCTCGCGCGTCTCCGCGCTCAGGCGGTCGAGGACCGGGCCGGCGACGTCGATCACGGAGGTCGCGTGGAAGCGCATGGCGGCCGTGCACAGCGCGGCCGCGGCGGGCCCGAGCTCGAAACGCGCGTCGCCGGTCGCCACCAGGAAACCACCCGCCTCGAGGGTCTTGAGCGACCGGTACGCCTGGTTGCGCTCCAACCCGAGCACGGCGGTCACGTCGGCGAGCCCCATCTTGTGCGGCGGCCGCGCGAAGGCGCGCAGCACCTCCAAGGTGCGCAGCGCCGAGGCGATGACGTACGGGGTGCGCTCCTCGGCGGCGGGGGATGGGGGGCGGAAGGCTTCTCGCATGGTGAACTAAGTTCGGAGTGTAAGACGGTCAGTCGAACCCGTCAATGGGTTCTCGCGATCGCGAATACACATGCGCCCGCGCCGGCCCGGCTAGGCTCACGCATGCCGCGCCGCTCGCTCGTCGTCCTGCTCGTCCTCGCCGCCGTCGGCTGGGGCGCTGCGCAGACCCTGCCCGACGCCGACCTGCTCCTCCTGCGCCCGCACCTCGACGCCCACGCGTGCGAGGTCGGCGAGCCGCCGGTGGCGCGCACCGCGGCCGAGGAGGCGCGCTTCGCGATGCGGGCGCGGTACCGCACGGTGCTCCCGCGCTTCTTGGCGCGGGTGCCGGACGAACCCGACGCGGTCCTCGTGATGCCCGTCGACGGCGTGCGGGTGGCGCAGGTGGCCGACACGTGGGGCGCACCGCGCTTCGGCCGCGGCCATGAGGGTCAGGACGTGTTCGCGCCGCGCGGGACGCCGGTGCGCTCCGCCACGCCGGGGCTCGTGTACCGCATCGACGACCTGAGCCTGGGCGGCCTGTCGGTCACGATCGTCGGCGGCGCCGGACGGCGGTACTTCTACACCCACTTCGACGCCGTGCCCGAGTCGCTGCGCGAGGGTCAGGCGGTCGAGGTGGGCACCGTGCTCGGCTTCGTCGGGACGTCGGGCAACGCCGCCGGGACGCCGCCGCACCTGCACCTGGGGGTGTACGAGGGCGATAGCGACGACCCGTGCGCGTGGAACGCGATCGACCCGTTGCCGCTGCTCGTCGACCGGGATTGACGCCGGCGGGACGAATGCCGCGCGCGCCGCCCGCGTCGTGGCGCGTACCGTCGAGCACGATGCCGGGACCCCACCACGCTCGTGCGGTCGTGGCGGCGAGCGCACGCGCGCGCGCCACCGCCGACCTGCTGGCCCGCTACGACCGCCCGGGGCCGCGCTACACGTCGTACCCGACCGCCGTCGAGTTCCACGAGGGCGTCGGCCCGGAGCGTTACCTCGAGAAGCTCGAGGCGGCGTCCGCGCGTCCCGAAGCGCCGCTGGCCGCCTACGTCCACCTGCCGTTCTGCGCCGAGCGCTGCACCTTCTGCGGCTGCAACGTGATCATCACCAAGGACGCCGCGCTCGCCGACGACTACGTGGCGATGCTCGATCGCGAGGTCGGCCTCGTCGCCGCGCCGCTCGGTCGGCGCCGGCGCCTCGCGCAGCTCCACTGGGGCGGTGGCACCCCCACCCACCTCCCCCCCGACGCGCTGCGGCGCGTGTGGGACCTGCTGATGGCGCGCTTCGAGCTCGCCCCCGACGCCGAGGTCGCGATCGAGGTCGACCCGCGCGTCACCACGCCGGAACAGGCCCGGCTGCTGGTCGAACTCGGCTTCAACCGCGTCTCGATGGGCGTCCAGGACTTCGATCCGGCCGTTCAGGTCGCGATCAACCGCTTCCAGACCCCGGAGCAGACCACCGACCTCCACGCGCGCTTCCGCGACCTCGGGGTGCCGTCGATCAACTTCGACTTGGTGTACGGCCTGCCGCGTCAATCGCCGGCGTCGTTCGCCACCACCGTCGAGCGCACCCTGGCGCTGCGACCCGAGCGCGTCGCCGTCTATTCCTACGCGTACGTGCCGTGGAAGGAGGCGAACCAGAACCGCATCCTCCCGGAGGACCTGCCGCCGCGCGAGGTGAAGTTCGAGCTGTTCGGCATCGCGCACGACCTCTTCACCGCGGCCGGCTACGTCCAGATCGGCATGGACCACTTCGCCTTGCCCTCGGACGGGCTGGCGCGCGCGGCGGCGGCGGGGGAGCTCTACCGCAACTTCATGGGCTACACGACGCACCCGGCCGAGGACTCGGTCGGCTTCGGCGTCTCGGCGATCGGCGACCTGGGCGGCGCGTTCGTCCAGAACACCAAGAAGCTCAACCGCTACCGCGACCTGCTCGACCGCGGCGTGCCGCCGGTCGAACGCGGCTTCGAGCGCAGCCCCGACGACGAGCTCCGACGCGACGTCATCCAGGCGCTCATGTGCAACTTCCACCTCGACGTGCGCGCGCTGGAACGCGCGCACGGGATCGACTTCGAGGCGACGTTCCGGGACGCCCTCGACGAGCTCGACGCCGGACCGGTCGCCCACGGGTTCGTGCGCCGCACCCCCGAAGCGATCGACGTGACCGAGGCGGGGCGGCTCTTCGTCCGCAACGTCTGCATGCCGTTCGACGCCTACCTGGCCAAGCACCAGGCCGGCCCCAAGCCGACGTTCTCCCGCACCGTCTGACGCACGTCGTGGCGTGCGCGACCGGGACGTGCCATCCTCGGGAGCGGCCCCGAGGAGGTCCCGTGATCGCCACCACCCCACCGTCCTCGCGCGCGGAGTTCCGCGTCGAGGGCGCCCCTTCGTTCGACCGCCGCGGCCCGCGGCGATGGGTGCTCTCGCACCTCGCTCGCCATCCGGCGCTGCTCGTGGCGTTCGCCGTCGGGTTGCTCGGCGCCAGCCTGCTGCAGTCGATCGTCGCGCGCCTGACCGGCGTCGCCTTCGACGAGGTCGTGGGCGGCCTGGACGTCGCGCGCCTCACCACGCTCGCGCTGCTCGTGCTCGGCGCGGTCCTCGTGCGCGGCGTGCTCGACCTGGGGGCCTCGTTCGCGGTCGAGACGCTCGCGCAGCGCATCGAGCGCGACGCCCGCGAGGAGCTCTACCGGTCGCTGCTCGGCAAGAGCCAGACCTTCCACGAGCGCCAGCGCGTGGGCGACGTGATGGCGCGCGCGACCAACGACGTGCGCCAGCTCAACGGGATGATGAACCCCGGCGTGGCGCTCATCGGCGAGTCGCTGCTCGGCCTGGTCGTGCCGATCGCCTTCGTCGCGGCCCTCGACCCGCAGCTGCTCGCGGCGCCGCTGGCGTTCGTGGTCGCGTTCGCCTTCGCGCTGCGGCGCTACACGATCGAACTCACCCCGGTCACCGCCGGCCAGCGGCGCGCGTTCGGCGAGCTCAACGCGGGTCTGAACGAGACCATCGAAGGCATCGAGGTGGTCAAGTCGACCGCTCAGGAGCCCGCCGAGCGCGCGCGCTTCTCGGCCAACGCCCGCCGCTACCGCGACCACTTCGTCCGCCAGGGCTTGGTCCAAGCGCGCTATCTGCCGCTGCTGATCGTCTCGGTCGCGTTCGCCGGCGCCTTCGCGCACGGCCTGGTGCGGGTCGCCGATGGCGCGATCACGAGCGGCGAGCTGGTCGCCTACATGGGCCTGGTCGGGCTGCTGCGCTTCCCTGCGTTCATCTCGATCTTCACCTTCTCGCTCGTCGAGCTGGGCCTCGCCGGTGCGCGCCGGATGCTCGAACTGATGGAGACCGACACCGAGCTCGACGAGAACCCCTCGGGCCACACGGCCCGGCTGCGCGGGGCGATCGAGTTCCAAGACGTCACCTTCGCCTACGGTGGCGCCGCGGGGCGCGAAGGGCTCCAGAGCGTGTCGTTCCGCGTCGAGCCTGGGCAGACGGTGGCGATCGTCGGCACCACCGGGTCCGGGAAGAGCACCCTGACCAAGCTCGTCAACCGGGTCTACGACGCGACCGCCGGGCGCGTGCTGGTCGACGGCGTCGACGTGCGCGACTGGAGCCTGGCGTCGCTGCGCTCGCAGATGTCGGTGATCGAGCAGGACGTGTTCCTGTTCGCGCGCTCGGTGGAGGAGAACGTCGCGTTCGGCCTCGAGGGCGCCACCCATCGAGCGGTGGTGGAGGCCGCCCGCGCCGCGCAAGCGCTCGAGTTCGTCGAGCGCCTCCCCGACGGCTTCGCGACCGTGATCGGCGAGCGCGGGGCCACCCTGTCGGGCGGTCAGCGGCAGCGGCTCGCCATCGCCCGCGCGCTGCTCGTGGACCCGCGTGTGCTCGTGCTCGACGACGCGACCAGCGCCGTCGACTCGGCCACCGAGGACGCCATCCAGCGCGCGATCTACGCGGTGCTGCAGGGGCGCACGACGCTCCTGATCACGCACCGCCTGGCGCAGATCCGCAAGGCGGACCTGGTGATTTTGCTCGATCGCGGCCGGGTGGTCGACCAAGGCGCCCACGACGAGCTCCTCGAGCGCAGCGCTGCGTACCAGCGCATCTTCGGGCGGACCTGACGTGGGCTTCATCATGGACGGCGTCGCCGCCGAGGGCTACGACCGCAGCTACACCGACGTTCAGTTGCTCCGGCGCATCGGTCGCTACTTCCGGCCGCACCTGCCGACGATGCTCGCGGTGGGCGTCGCCATCGTCGCCGGCGCCGGCCTCGACGCGGCGCTGCCGATCCTGGTGTCGGTGGGCGTGGACCGCGTGCTCGCCGAAGGCTTCGACCGCGCCAGCCTCGTCGAGCGCTCCGGCTGGCTGCTGGCCGCGGTGCTCGGTTCGGGCGTGCTCTCGTACGGTCTGAACTTCGTGCGCCAGTGGTGGACCGCGCGCGTGGTCGGCGACGTGGTGCTGACGCTGCGCGAGGACGCCGCGGACGCGGTCCTCGCGCGCGACCTGTCGTTCTACGACGAGTTCTCGACCGGCCGCATCGTCAGCCGCGTCACCAGCGACACCCAGGACTTCGCGACCGTGGTGACGCTGACGCTCAACCTGATCGCCCAAGTGCTGCAGGTGGGCATCGTGGTGGGCGTGCTGGTCGCGATCGACCTGCGCCTCGCGGCGATCGCGATGACGATCGCCCCGGTCATCGTCGCCGTCGCGCTCGGCTTCCGCCGGATCGCGCGCCTGGTGACCCAACAGGCGCGGCGGGTGCTGGCCGAGGTGAACGCGAACGTCCAAGAGTCGGTGACCGGCATCTCGGTGGCCAAGGCGTTCCGGCAGGAGGCGGCCACGTACCGGCGCTTCCAGGAGGTGAACGCGCGCTCCTATCGCCTCAACTTGCGTCAGGGATTGGTGTTCTCCGCGATCTTCCCGGTGCTCGGCACGATCGCGGGGGTCGGCACCTTCCTGGTGCTGTTCTTCGGCGGTCGCTCGGTGGGCGCCGGCGACGTCACCCCGGGGCAGTGGTACCTGTTCGTGCAGGCGGTGGCGCTCTTCTGGTTCCCGCTCACGTCGATCGCGTCGTTCTGGAGCCAATTCCAGCTGGGGTTGTCGGCGAGCGAGCGGGTGTTCGCGCTGGTCGACGCGGAGCCGCGCGTGGCGCAGACCGATGCTCGTCCGGCGCCCGCGCTCGAGGGCCGGATCGAGTTCCGCGGCGTCGACTTCGCCTACGTCCCCACCGAACCGGTGCTGCGCGGGTTCGACCTGACCGTCGCCGCCGGCGAGACCGTGGCGCTCGTCGGCCACACCGGCGCGGGCAAGTCGAGCCTGGGCAAGCTGATCGCGCGCTTCTACGAGTTCCAGGGGGGCACGATCCTGGTCGACGACCACGACCTGCGCACCTTCGACCTGCCGAGCTACCGGCGGCAGGTGGGCATCGTCCCGCAGACCCCCCTCCTGTTCCGCGGCACGGTGCGCGACAACGTCCGGTACGCGCGCCCCGACGCCGACGACGCTCTGCTCGAAGCCGCCGCTCGCAGCGTGGCGGGTGGCGACTGGCTCGACGCGCTGCCGCGCGGGCTCGATACCGAGGTCACGGAGGGGGGCCGCGGCTTGTCGATGGGGCAGCGCCAGCTGGTCGCGCTCGCGCGCGTGCTGCTGCAGGACCCGCGCGTGCTGATCCTCGACGAGGCGACCGCGAGCGTCGACCCGTTCACCGAGGCGCTCATCCAGGAAGGGCTCGACGTGGCGCTGGCCGGCCGCACCGCGATCGTCATCGCCCACCGGCTCTCGACCGTCCGCCGCGCGGATCGCATCCTGGTGCTGCGCCGCGGCGAGGTGATCGAGCAGGGCACGCACGACGCCCTCGTCGCGCGTGGTGGCGCCTACGCCGGCCTGTACGACACCTACTTCCGGCATCAGGCGCCGGACTACGATCCGACGGGCGCGGGTGCTTGACGCGTCCGGCGGCGGTACCATCGGGGCGTCGTGCGCTTGACACCCCGTGCCCTCCCCCTCGCGTTGGTCGTCGCTGTGGCGGTCGCGGGTGTCGTGTACCTCGGCGGGATGCGGCGAACGCCGACGTTCGAGGCGGTGCAGCTCTGGACGTGGACGACCGCGCCGCCGGGCGAGGCCGCGCCGTACCTCGAGGCGCTTTCTGGCTCCGAACTGCGAGCGGAGGTCGCGGCCGCGTGGCTCGGGCGAGCGCCCCAACCCGGCGAGGTCGATGCCGTGGAGCGCTGGCTCGCGGCGCGCGCCGATCCGGCCGGCATCCGCATCGTCGTCCGAGGGGCGACGGCCGAGGAGGTGGAAGGGCGGTCGGCGGCCGTGGCCGCCGCCTTCGCTGCCTGGTCGATCGATCACCTCGTCGACCGTCGGGAGTCAAAGCTCGCCGCAGCGCAGACGAGGGTCGAGGCCGCGACCGAGCGCGTGCGGGCCGCGCAGGTCCTCGGGCAAGCGTCGGAAGGCGACGTCGCGGAGCTGCTTCGCGAGCGCGATGCCGCCGTCGACGCGCGCGACGCCGCGCTGACGGCGCTCGCGACCGGTCCGACCGCTCCGCTCGAGGCGCGTCCCGACGTGGTGCGCACGCGTCCGTCGACCGCGGCGCGCGATGCATTGGTGAGCGGCGCCTTGGCCGGCGCGCTCGGGCTCTTGGCGGGCCTTCGTGGGTCGGCGGGCACGGCAGCCGCGGCGAAGCGGCGTGCGCAACGGAGTCCGTCGCAGCGCGTTGCATCCGAGGGTGGCCGCACGTGGGACGCCCCCGCTTCGAGCGTCGCCGACGCGCTTGCGCGGTTCCCGGCCGCCACCGGAGACGACGTGCCGGCGCTGCGGTCCCCGGCCGAGGTGCTCGCGCGCGCCGTCGTGGCGCACGATGCGCCGGCACCGGCCGTGGTCTTGGTCGTGAGCGTGGCGCCGGGTGAGGGCAAGACCACCGTTGCGTGCCATCTGGCCGAGGCGCTTGCCCGCTCAGGGCACCGCACGTTGCTCGTCGACGCTTCGCTGTGGTCGCCGGCGCTCGCCGCGCGGTACGACCTCGTCGAAGCGCCGACCGCCGCTGCCTCGCGCATCGCCAGCACCCTCGATTGGATGCAGCGACCCCAAGGCAGCCATCAAGTGGTCGGGGTCGACCTCGGGGACGAGCGTCGCTTGGACCTGGTGCCGCAATTCCGTGCGACGCGGCCGGCGCCGGGCACGGCCGCCGCGCTCTTCGGCGCGTTCGGCGACGCGCTCGGTCGGTGGCGGGGGTACGACGTCGTCGTCGTCGACACCGCCGCGCTCGATGCGGTGGACGACACGACCCACCTTGCGCCCTTCGCCACCACAGCCGTGGTCGTCGTGGACCGTCGCTTGGACGCTCGGCGCCACCGCGACGACGCGCGCCGACGCCTGCGGGGTGCGGATGTGCCGATCCTCGGCTTCGTGCTCAACGAGCCCCGTCGCCCGGCCGAAGCGATCCGTGGTTCAGCGGCCGTCGGGTGACGTCGCCCCGGTGGGCGCCGCGATGACCCTCACCCGAAGGGACGTCGGAAGGTAGCGGTCCGCATCGGCGCCCGAGCCTGATACGGGCGTTCCATCTGGGCGCCGCAGCACCCACATGAGGGCGTCGACTCCGTTTCGCCAGTCGACCGACGAGGCACCGGCGAGACCGCTCCAACGCACGGACGCCTCGTAGGTGCCGGGCGACCCCAGGACCAGCAGGTCGGTGGCGCTGCACGCCGGCGCGACCGCTACGTCGGGTGGGACGAGGCAGAACTGGAGCCACATCGGAGCGTCGCCCGCGCGCTCGGTCACGGTCGCTCGCACGTGCAGCACGTCGTCGACGTGCGTGCTCAGGTCGACGCGGAGACCGGGCGAAGCGACGTACGCGATGGAGGGGTTCGCCGTGGCGTTGCCGGCCACGTGCGTGTGGCCGACGTCGCCGAGCGTGAGGGTCGCCGTGGCGGCGAGCTCGGCCGAACGTGCGGTCGCCGCGCGCGCGGCCTCCTCTGCAGCTGCGACCCGTGCTGCCTCGGCCTCGGCTGCGACCCGCGCCGCCTCTCGCTCGGCCGCGACCCGCTCGGCCTCTTCCCGCGCGGCGACGCGCGCGGCCTCCTCCTCGGCGGCGATGCGGTCCGCTTCGGCTAGGGCGGCGCGTTCGTCGGCGGCTGCCGCTTCGGCCGCGGCGGTGTCGTCAGCGCTTTCGGTCGCCTCCTGGGTGGCGCGCTCCGCCGCCGCGGCCGCCGCCGAGCGAGCTGCTTCCTCAGCTGCCGCGGCTGCGGCGGCTTCGGCCGCTTGCCTCTCGGTGGCCGACCGCGCGGCTTCTGCTTGCGCCGCGGCGCGCGCCGCAGCCTCGGCCGTCGCTTGCGCCTGGGCCGCTTCCGTCTCCGCGATCCGCGCGGATTCGGCGCGCGCCAAGGCGGCGCGTGCGGACAGCCCCCTCGGGTCGTCGGGCGCCAAGATGAGCAACTGGTCGATCGCCTGCGCAGCGACGCCGTCCCGTCCCAGCACGAGCGCCGCATCGATGACGGCGCGCCACGCATCGATGAACCCGGGCGCCGCGCGGGTGGCGTCGGTGTAGTGCACGAGGGCCGTGGTCGGGTCGCCGGCCCTCGCAGCGGCGACGCCGGCTTCGAACGCCCGTAGGGCTTCTTCGCCGTACTCGTCGAGTTGGCGCACGAACTCGAGGTCGTCGTCCAGGTCTGGGATCGAGCCGTCGAGCGCCTCGAGGTACGGCCGCGCGCGCAGCGGCTCGCCCTGCTCCAGGAAGGTGCGCGCCAAGCGTTCGTTCGCGATCGCGTCGAACGGTGCCAGTTCCAGGAGCGCCACGAAGTACGGGATCGCGTCGGTCCTGCGCCCACGGTCGTACGTGGCGACGCCCATCCAACGCGCGACCTCGATCACGTGTCGTTCGGCGACGACGTCCAGCGTGCCGCCGAACGTGCGGTACGCCTCCCAGGCATCCCAGGCGCGCGCGTAGAAGCCCACCTGTTGGTAGGCCTGGGCCAGGAAGCGCTGTGGGGCCGGGTGGTCGGGGGCCGCGGCCGCGGCCGCGCGGCCGAGGCGCAGCGCCTCGGCCCACAGCGGTCGATCCGGAGAATGACGGGAGTACTCGATCAGCGCCGCCGCCGCGCTGCTCTGGGCCTGCTCGAGGGCGTCGGCCGCGGCGAGGGGCAGCGCCTGCGCCTGGACCGCCGTCAGGAACGAGCAGACGATCCATGCCGTGGCCAGGAGGCGCTTGACTCCACTGCGGTACCGAGGTTCGCGGCGAGCGTTCACTCTTCATGCTACCCGAGGTGTCGCCCCGCGGCGGCACCGGTCAACACGCTCGCCATTTCTGCACCTTCGCCCCGCGCGGCCGACGCAGACCCTAGGCTTGGGTCGTGGTGATGCCACCATGCGAGCGTTCGATCGTTCGACCATCCGTTGGTTCGTCGTGGGGGCCACCCTGGTGGCCGTCGGCGTCCCCATCCTCGTCGTCCAGGGTCAGGACGCCGTCGCCGACTGGCGCGTGGGCGGCGTCCAAGAGTTGCCCGATGCCGGGATGGAGACGGGGTTCCCGGACGGTTCGTTCCTCGCGTCCGACCCGCTGACCGGGTACCAGGCGGCCGTCTTGATCGACCGTCTGCTCGTCCAGTTCGCCGCACGGACCGGTTGTGCCGCGCCGCCGCCGGCGGTGGCGGCCTTCTCCGACGTTCCTGGGGAGCACTGGGCGGCTGGGGCCGTTGCGCAGGTGGCGGCGTTGGGCGTAGGCGACGCGTTCCCAGAGGGGCGCTTCGCTGGCGACGCGACGCTCTCCGGGTACCAGACCGCGTTGCTGGTGGCGCGCGCGCTCGCGAGCGCGGACGATCAGGTCGCGTGTTCCGAGCAGGCGGGTGCTCAGGCCGTGGCGGACCTGCGTGCCGAGGTCGGGGAGCTCCGCGCGGCGATCGCGGATGCCAGCCCGCAGGGGCCCGAGGGCCCGGCCGGTCCAGACGGTCCCGCGGGTCCCGCGGGTCCGTCTGGACCCGCTGGCCCGGCCGGCCCTGCGGGGGCCGATGGGGTCGCCGGTCCGGCCGGCGAGCCGGGCCCTCAGGGGCTCGAGGGTCCGGTCGGCCCGGCTGGTGCTGTGGGCGCGGTCGGGACGATCGGGCCGATGGGGCCGGTCGGTCCGGCCGGCGCCGACGGCCAGAGCGGCGCCGACGGTGTCGCGTGTTGGGATTTCGATGGCGACGGTTTGCCGGGCCTCGCGGAGGACGTGAACCTCGACGGCGTGTGGGACGCCCGCGACTGCGTGGGTCCCGCGGGTCCGGCTGGTCCGCAGGGCGAGGACGGCGCCGTGGGACCGCAGGGTCCGGACGGTGCGGCCGGGCCGATGGGTCCCGCGGGTCCGCAGGGGCCGCCTGGCCCAACGGGTGCCACTGGTTCCCAAGGACTCCAAGGCCCCCGAGGAGAGGTCGGACCTCGAGGGCCTCAGGTCGAGATGGGGCCCGTCGGGCCAGAGGGGCCTCAGGGCGAGCCTGGGCCTCCGGGTCGTCCAGGACGGGGCGACGACGATTGAGGCCGGTTGGGTCGCGGTCCAGCGGCGCCGATCCGGCCTGGACGAACGAATACGGGACCACGCCTCAAGGGGTCCGCGTCCGCAGGCGCGGAGCAAAACCGCCTAGGCTTAGGTCGAGGTGGTGCCACCATGCGACCGTTCGATCGTTCGACCATTCGTTGGCTTGCCGTGGGGGCCGTGCTGCTCGCCATCGGCGTTCCCTTCCTCGTCGTCCAGGGGCAAGATGCTGCTGACTGGCGCGTTGGCGCGGTCCAAGAACTGGCTGATGCGGGGCTCGAGACCGGCTTCCCGGACGGTTCGTTCCTCGCTGCTGAGCCGTTGACTGGGTACCAGGCGGCCGTTCTGATCGATCGGTTGCTGGATCAGGTCGCTGCGCGTACCGGTTGTGCCGCGCCTGCGCCGGCCGTGGCCGCGTTCGCCGACGTGCCGGGCGATCACTGGGCCGCCGGCTCGGTCGCGCAGGTCGCGGCGCTCGGTGTTGCCGATGCGTTTCCGGAGGGACGCTTCGACGGAGATACGACGCTCAGTGGTTATCAGACCGCGCTGCTCGTGGCGCGGGCGCTCGCGAGCGCCGATAGCCAGGTCGCCTGTTCCGAGCAGGCAGGCGCTGAGGCGATGGTGGCGTTGCGGGCCCAGGTCGGGGAGCTGCAGGCCGCGATCGCGGACGGAAGCTTGCAGGGGCCGCCTGGGCCGGAAGGCCCAGCCGGTGCCGAGGGTCCAGCGGGTCCCGCTGGTGCCGATGGTGCGGTTGGCCCGCAGGGTCCAGAGGGCCCGCCAGGTGCGGAGGGTGCTCCGGGCCCGCTGGGACCTGAGGGTCCTGCCGGTCCTGCCGGTCCCGCCGGCATCGACGGTCCGATCGGGCCGGTCGGTCCCGCGGGTGGCGACGGCTCAGCGGGCGCGGACGGGCTTGCGTGCTGGGATCTCGATGGTGACGGGTTGCCTGGGCTCGAGGAAGACGTGAACCTCGATGGTGTTTGGGACGCGCGCGATTGCGTTGGTCCGGCCGGCGTCGCTGGTCCGCAAGGTGAGCGCGGCGCCGTGGGGCCGCGCGGTCCATCAGGGTCTCAGGGTGCGCAGGGTGCGATCGGTCTTCAGGGCGAAATCGGTCCGCAAGGCGAGATCGGCCCCGTGGGGCCGCAAGGCCCGCAGGGTCTGACGGGTGCGACGGGGCCGGTGGGCCCTGTTGGTCCTGTTGGTCCGGTGGGTCCGGAAGGTCCGGAAGGTCCGGAAGGTCCTGTTGGTCCGGTGGGTCCAGAGGGTCCGGAGGGTCCGGAGGGTCCGGAGGGTCCAGAAGGTCCAGAGGGTCCGGAGGGTCCGGAAGGTCCGGAAGGTCCAGAAGGTCCAGAAGGTCCGGAGGGTCCGGCTAGTGCCGGCTAGTGCCGGGTAGGGTCGACCATCACCCTCCGGTCGACCTCCGTGTGATCTTTCCCGTCGGCGCCGCGCCCTCGCGGCGCCGACGGGACACCGCCGGCTCGTCGCGGAGCCAGAAGCGCAGCGGCCAATCTCGGGCCGGGTTCGTCGGTCCGAGCCCGATGCGCGGCCCCACGGCCACGTCCGCCGCGGTCGGTGGTGCGGCCACCGCGGCGATCCACGCCGACCCGCGGTCGAGGCGCACCCCGTCGTGCGCCCCATCGATGCCGAACGCGCGCGTCAGGTTGCCGGGACCACGGGCGAGATCCAGGTCGGCCACGCGTTCGCCGCGGCGCGAGCGCATCGCCGACAAGCCAAGCGCGGGCCGCACGGCCCGGATCAGCACCGCCTCGGGGCGGTCTTCGTCCCGGGTCACCACGTTCAAGCACCAGTGCACGCCGTAGCTGCGGTAGACGTACGCGTGGCCCGCCGGCAGGTAGAGCGACGCCACCCGCGGGGTGCGGCGGCCGTGGAACGAATGGCATGCGGGGTCGTCGAGCCCCAGGTAGGCCTCGGTCTCGACGATTCGGCCTGCCGCGCGCACGCCGTCCGGCGCGAGCGCGACCAGCGTGGCACCCAGCAACGCCTTGGCCACGTCCTCGGTCGCCCTGGACGGTTCGACCACGAACGGCGGGGCGTCCGTCACGAGTGGCCGTCGACGCGCCCGAGCACCATCGCGTTGCGCAGGCCGCCGGTGACCACGGAACGCACGTGGTCGACGTGCACGCCATCGAGACCGGCCAACGCCTCCGGGCGCGGGTAGAGCAGCGCGAACGACCACCCGTGGGCTCGAGCGACCAGGTCGCGAACGAGGGCGTCCGGTTCGGCGCCGGCGGCGTGGGCGCCCTTGCCGTACGGCGGGTTGGCGAGCAGGAGCGGGCGCGCGGCTCCGTGCCGCCGAGCCTGGCCGACGAGGTCGAGGTCCTGCGCGCGCCGCACCGCGACGGCGACGTCGGGAGGGTCCGCGTCCGCAGCGAAGTTGTGCCGCGCGGCGGCGACCGCTTCGACGTCGGCGTCGAACGCTTCGAGCACCGGAGGGCGCGCGTCGCCGATCGCGCGCGAGGCCGTCCAGGTGCGCAGGGCGTGCGCGAAGCGACCGGGGGCCCACGCGGGCGAGGCCTCGAAGGCGAAGCCTCCGGTGTGCGCCGGGGCGCCGGCCCACGCGGCTCGCGCTTCGGCGATCAGGGTGCCGGATCCGCAGAAGGGGTCGACGATCAGGTCGTGCTCCGGAGCCCGAGCGAGGCGCACGAGCGCCGCGGCCGTCGTCTCGCGGATCGTCGTCGACGTGACCCACTTGGCGCCGGCCGCGTCCGAACGGCGGTGGAGCGCATCGGCCAGGTGCAGCGCGACCGAGACGCGGTCGCGGTGGAGGCGGACGGACACGGTGCACGGCGGAGCGTCCGCGGCGTCGCTCTCGATGCCGGCCGCGCGCCACGCCTGGCGCAGGCTGCGCTCGATGCCCGCGTCGTCGCGCACGCGCGACTTGGTGCTGCGCACGCGCACCACGACCCGAGCCCGCGCCGGCAGCCAGAGCGTCCAGCGCACACGGCGCAGCTGAGCGTGCAGCGTCGGGTAGTCGCCGGCCGCACCGTCGGCGAGCAGGTGCACACGAAGCGACTCGGGGATGCGGGCGCGCACGAGCGCCGCCAGCGCGGCGTCGAGCGGGCCGGCGAACGCGACCCGACCCGGCGCCACCGTCGCAAACGCCACGCCGGGGATCGTCCGCAACTCCGCCTCGAGCAGGTCCTCCACCCCGAGCGCGCAGGTGGCGACGAAGCGGTGGTTGGCGCCCCAGACGTGGCGCTTCACGGCGCGGCGGAGGGCGGCGGGGCTGGGGGACGGTTCGGTCATGGGGACCGCATCGTACGGGTACGGGTCGCGGTCGAATGCGGTCGAGCCGGCGCGGGCACGCGCCGCGTCGCTCAGGCGATCTTGGCGAGCGCCCGCTCCATCCGATCGCACCCCTCGTCGATCAGCTCGGCGGACACGTTGAGCATGGGCGCGATGCGCATCACGTTGCCCCAACGCCCGCCCTTGCCGATCAGCAGCCCTTCGTCGCGCGCGGCGTTCAAGAGCGCGTTGGCGCGGGCGGCGTCCGGCTCCTGCGTGCCCGGGACGACCATCTCGAGCGCCTGCATGAGCCCCATGCCGCGGACGTCGCCGACGAACGGGTGCGGTGCGCTCATCGCCTCGAGCCGCGCGCGCAGCCGAGCGCCCTGCGCTTCGGCGTTCTCCGGCACGCGGTGGCGCTCCATGTAGGTCAGCGTGGCGTAGGCCTGCGCCATCGACACCGGGTTGCCGCCGAACGTCGAGAGCGTGAGCGCGCGGACCGACTCGGCCACCTCGGGCGTCATGACCGTGGCGCCCACCGGCGCGCCGTTCGCGATCCCCTTGGCGAAGGTCATCACGTCGGGCTCGACGCCCCAGTGCTCGATGCCGCACCAGTGCGTCCCCGTGCGCCCCCAGCCCGTCTGCACCTCGTCGATGATCAACAGGCCACCGGCCTCGCGCACCAGCGGTTCGATGCGCCGGAAGTAGTCGGCCGGCGCTACGGCGAAGCCGCCGACCCCCTGGATGGGCTCGGCCATGAACGCAGCGATCTTGCCGTCGGTGCAGGTCGCCAGGAAGTCGGCGAGGTCGTCGACCAGGAAGTCGAGGTAGGCCGCGTCGGTCATGCCCTTGGGCTTGCGGTAGAGGTTGGGGCTGCGCACCTGCTTGATGTGCCCGTCGTACACACCGCCCTGCCGCCAGTTGGCGTGCGCGGTCATCGCCATCATCGAGGCGCTGCGCCCCGAGTACGCGTGGCGCAGCGAGACGACGTCCTGGTTGCCCGTGTAGGTGCGCGCCGCCATGACCGCCATCTCGTCGGCTTCGGTGCCGCTGTTCGTGAAGAACGAGACCTTCAATCGGCCGGGCGTGATGCGCGCCAAGAGTTCGGCGACCTTGACGGTGATCTCGTTCAGGTAGAGCGTGCTCGTGTGCCCGGCGGCGCGCATCTGCCGGGTGGTGGCGTCGACGACCTCGTCGTTCGCGTGCCCCACCGACACGGTGAGGATGCCACCGAAGAAGTCGAGGTAGCGGTTCCCCTCGACGTCCCACAGCCAGTCGCCCTTGGCGTGGTCCACGGCCAGCGGGCGCTCGCCGTAGTACAGCATCGAGCTCTGGACGGGCAACAGGAACTCGCGCTGGCGGGTGAGCAGATCGCGGGTGGCGTCCGGGTGGGTGGGTGCGACGGCGTCGGCGGGCATACGGACCTCCAGGGATTAGGTGGCACGATAGCGCGGCACCGCCCGCTGACGACGCCGCGCCGCGCGAGGCCGTACCCTGGGCCCCATGGCATCCGATTCCCGCATCCCCGTAACCGTCGCCGAGGGCGACGGCATCGGCCCCGAGATCACCGCGGCGACCCGCCGCATCGTCGACGCCGCCGGCGCGGCGATCGCCTGGGTCCCGATCACGGTCGGCAACGCCGCCTACCTGAACGGCGAGGCCAGCGGCGTCCCCGAAGCCGCTTGGCAGGCGATCCGAGAGCACCGCGTGATGCTCAAGGGGCCGGTGCTCACCCCTCAGGGCGGCGGGTACAAGAGCGTCAACGTCACCCTCCGCAAGAGCCTCGGGCTCTTCGCCAACGTCCGCGAGACGCGGGCCCTGGCCCCTTACGTCCCCACCCGCCACCCGGGCATGGACGTCGTGATCGTGCGCGAGAACGAGGAGGACCTCTACGCCGGCATCGAACACCGCCAGACGGCCGAGGTCTACCAGTCGCTCAAGCTGATCAGCCGCCCCGGCACCGAGCGCATCGTGCGCTACGCGTTCGCGTACGCCCGCGCGTACGGCCGCTCCAAGGTCACGTGCATGACCAAGGACAACATCATGAAGCTCACCGACGGCACCTTCCACAAGGTGTTCGACGAGGTCGCGCTCGAGTACCCCGAGATCGCCGCCGAGCACATGATCGTCGACATCGGCGCGGCCAAGCTCGCCGACACGCCCGAGGACTTCGACGTGGTCGTCACCCTGAACCTCTACGGCGACGTGCTCTCGGACATCACCGCGCAGATCGCCGGCTCGGTGGGTCTGGGCGGTTCGGCGAACGTCGGCGAGAGCGTCGCGATGTTCGAGGCCATCCACGGCACGGCGCCGGACATCGCCGGGCGCGGCATCGCCAACCCGTCCGGGTTGTTGATGGCGGCCACCCAGATGCTCGTGCACGTGGGCCAGCCCGAGGTCGCGGAGCGCATCGCCAACGCCTGGCTGCGCACGCTCGAGGACGGCGTGCACACCGGCGACGTCTACCGCACGGGTACCAGCCGCGAGCGGGTGGGCACCGAGAGCTTCGCCGACGCCGTGATCGAACGCCTCGGCGAGATGCCTCGGCAGCTCACGCCGGTGCATTACCGCGAAGCCGACCTCCAGGTGCACCTGAGCCCGCCCGTGCCGGTGACCAAGGTGCTGCGCGGCGTCGACGTCTTCCTCGATTGGTCCGAGGGCGACCGGGCACCGGACGTCATCGGCGATCGGCTCGCCGCGACCGCGGCTGCGGCCGGCTGGACGCTCAAGATGATCACCAACCGCGGCGTCCGCGTCTACCCGGACGGCTTCCCCGAGACCCACTGCACCGATCACTGGCGCTGCCGGCTGTTCCCGACGGACGGTGCACCGGCGCGCTTCACCCAGGTGCTCGCGCTGCTCGCCGCGGTCGACGGTGCCGGCCTCGAGGTGATCAAGACCGAGCACCTGTACCACTTCGATGGCGAACCCGGGTACTCGTTGGCGCAAGGGGAGTGACCGCCAGAAGGTGAAGGGGGCCGGCGCCGACCCGCCCGAGCGATCAGCTCTCCACCTTCCGGAGGAAGCCCGGTCCCCACCGACGACGGAGGCGCGCTCGGACGTCTGGGACGTAGCTTGAGGCATGGATTCCTCCCGATCGATCGTCGAGATGCAGGGCGTGGAGAAGCGGTACGGCAGCGTGCAGGCGCTCGCCGGGGTCGACCTGGCGGTGGCCCCGGGCGAGGTGGTCGGGTTCCTGGGGCCGAACGGCGCGGGCAAGACCACCTCGATCAAGGTGATGCTCGGCCTGACCGCCCCCACCCAGGGTCGCGCGCTCCTGTTCGGTGGCGATCCGAGCCGGCGCGCGGCGCGCGGCCGCGTCGGCGTGATGCTCCAGGAGTCGGGCGTGCCGACCGCGCTTCGGGTCCGGGAACTGATCGACCTGTTCGCCCGCTACTACCCGTACGCGCTCCCGACGGCGGAAGTCCTGGCGCGCGCCGACCTCGCCGCGAAGGCCGAAGCGCTCGTCGGCGCGCTGTCGGGTGGTCAGCGCCAGCGGCTCTACTTCGCGCTCGCGATCGTCGGCGATCCCGACCTGCTCTTCCTCGACGAGCCGACCGCCGCACTGGACGTCGAGGCGCGGCGCGCCTTCTGGGCGCAGGTCGAGGGGTTCGTGGCGCTCGGCAAGACGGTGCTCTTCACCACCCACCACTTGGCCGAGGCGGACGCCGTCGCGCAGCGCCTCGTGGTGATCGACCAGGGGCGGGTCATCGCACAGGGGACGCCGCGCGAGGTCAAGGCGCGGGTGGCGGGCAAGGCCGTGCGCTTCCGCAGCGACCTCGACCGCGCGAGCCTGGCGTCCCGTCCGTACGTTCAGCGCATCGATCTCGAGGCCGGCGGTCTGCACGCCGTGTACACGAACGAGCCCGAGCGCTTGCTGCGCGAGCTGTTCGCCGAAGGGGCGTCGGTGCGCGACCTCACCGTCACCGACGCTGACCTGGAGGCCGCGTTCGTAGCCCTGACCAACGGTGCTTCGGTCTCGAGCCAGGAGGTGCGCCCATGAACCCGACCCTCCCGTCCACGGCGGCGGCCGACGGCGCCGCGCCCCCGCGGCGCCTGAGCCCCACGGCTCGCCGCACGAGCGGCCCGCTCGCCATGCTCGCCGCCCAGGTGCGCGCGGAGTTCCTCTCGAGCGTGCGCGCCCCCGACTTCGTGATCGGGGTCGTCGCGATCCCGGTGTTCCTGTTCCTGATGTTCGGCCCGCCGAACGCGCGCTTCACCCTCCCCGAGGGGACGCGCGTCTCGACGCTGATGATGCCTGGGTTCGGTGCGTACGGCTTGTTGAGCCTGGTGATCTTCGCGTTCGGCGTCGAGATCGCGCAGGAGCGTGCGAAGGGGTGGCTTCGCCTCATGCGCGCCACGCCCGTGCCGGCCTGGGCCTACTTCACGGGGAAGCTGGCGATGAGCCTGCTCTTCGCGGTCGCCACCCTCGTCGTGCTCTTCTCGGTCTCGGCGGCGTTCGCCCAGGTCCGGATGCCGCTCGGGCAATGGCTCGCGGCGGCGGGCGCCTTGATCGGCGGGGCGCTCGCGTTGGCGCCCATGGGGTTCGCGCTCGGGTTCTGGACGCGCGCGCGGGCGGCGACCACCATCGGCAACCTGATCTTCCTGCCGCTGTCGTTCGCTTCGGGCTTCTTCTTTCCGCTCGCGCAGCTGCCGCAGTTCCTGCGCGACCTGGCGCCCTACCTCCCCACGTACCACTACGGTCAGCTCGTGTGGTCCACCGTCGGGACGCCTGCGGACGTCGAGACCTATCTGGGGATGGCCTCGCAGGGTACGTGGGTGCACGTCGCTTGGCTCGTCGGCACGTTCGTGGCGTTCGGTGTCCTCGCGTCGTGGGGGTATCGGAGGGATCGTCGGCGCGAGGCGTAAGCTTCGTCGGTGGACCTTTCCCCGCGCGACAAGGCGCTCACGCTCACCGGCATCTTGCTCGCCGTGTTCCTCGGCGCGCTCGACCAGACGATCGTCTCGACGGCGCTTCCGAAGATCGTCGAGGACCTGGAAGGCGTGTCGCGCTACGCGTGGGTGGCCACCGCGTACCTGCTCGCTTCGACCGTGCTGGTGCCGATCTACGGCAAGCTGGCCGACCTGTACTCGCGCAAGCGCATCGTCCTGTTCGCCATCAGCACCTTCCTGTTGGGCTCGTTCTTGTGCGGCGTCGCGGGCGAGTTCGGCGCGCTGCCGGTGCTCGGCGACGGCATGAACCAGCTGATCGCGTTCCGTGCCCTCCAGGGGCTCGGCGGCGCGGGTCTGTTCTCGCTCGCGTTCATCGTGATCGCCGACCTCTTCCCGCCGCGCGAGCGCGGCAAGTACCAAGGGCTGGTGGGCGCGACCTTCGGCGTCGCCAGCGTCCTCGGACCCTGGGTCGGTGGGCTCCTGACCGACTACGGCGGTGCGATCGTCCCCGGCATCGAGGGGTGGCGCTGGGTGTTCTACGTCAACGTGCCGTTCGGCGCGTTGGCGCTGTGGTTCGTCGCGACCCGCATGCCGCCGCTGCGTCCGCGCGAGTCCGGCACGCGCCTCGACGTCCTGTCGGCGCTCTTACTGATGGGCGCGCTGGTGCCGCTCGTGCTCGGCCTGTCGTTCGACCGCACCGTCTACCCGTGGGCGGGGGGCGTGACGGTCGCGACCTTCGCGGCCGCGCTGGTGTTCGGTGCCCTGTTCGTGCTGCGCTCCTTGGCGTCCCCGAACCCAGTGCTCGAGGTCCGGCTCTTCAAGGACCGGGTCTTCAGCACCGCGAACCTGGCCGCGCTCCTGCTCGGCGCCGCCTTCTTGTCGACGGTCATCTTCCTCCCGCTGTTCATGGTGAACGTGCTCGGCGTGAGCGCCACGCGCGCCGGCGTCAGCCTCATCCCGCTCTCGCTCGGCGTCGTGCTGGGCTCGATCTTCGGCGGCCAGATCGCCTCGCGCCTCGGCCGCTACAAGGGGCTCATGGTGTTCGCCGGGTCGGTCCTGATCGTGGCGATGTTCCTGCTGTCGACCATGCCCGTCGACGTCCCGTACTGGCAGGTGACGCTCTACATGGTGATCGCCGGCCTCGGCGTGGGCCCGGGGCTGCCGCTGTACACGCTCGCGATCCAGAACGCGATCGATCCGCGCAAGGTGGGGCAAGCGACCAGCGCCGCGCAGTTCTTCCGGCAGATCGGTGGCGCGGTCGGGGCGGCGGTCATGGGGACGATCCTCGCCACCACGCTCGCGGGCGCGTTCGGGGCGCTCGAGGGATCGACGGCGCTGCAAGGGCTCGACGCGCCCACCATCCAGGGCGGCGAGCTCGCCTCGACCGGTGGGGCCGACGTCGGCGCCAGCGTCCGGGAGGCGTTCGCGGCGCAGGCGGAGTCCCTCGTGGTGGCGCTCGAGAGCCCCGAACCGGCGGCCGTGGCGGACGCGCTCGAGGCCAGCGCGGTTCCCGCCGAGGCCCGGCCCTTCATCTTGGGCGCCGCCACGGCGGCGCGGGGCGACGCCACGGCCACCGCGGCCCTCGCGGCGCAGCTGCGTGCCCAGCTGGCCGAGCAGGCCGACGCGGTCGCGCGCAGCGTCGAGAACGCGGTGCGCCAAGGCTTCGCCGACGCGGTGACCGCGATCTTCCGGGCGTTGACGTGGGTCGTGGCCGCGGCGCTGGTCGTCACGCTGTTCGTGCCGTCGCTTGAGCTCAAGCGGACGAACGAGGCGAACCCGGTCGCGGTCGACTAGCGGCTGTCAGCGATCGGTGGGCGCGGCCTTGCGGGCGTGCTCAACGCGGGCGGCGCGACCAGCCGAGAACCGCCGCCCCCACGCCGATCAGCGCGAGTGGAAAGGCCCAGCGCGCGAACGCCCCGGTGGGGTCGTTCGCCACCACCGTGAGGACCGCGAACACGAGCGCCGGGGCGATCGCCCAGCGGCCGCCGCCGGCCTCGCGCGGCAGCAGGTACACCGCGGTGAAGGTGGCCGTCATGCCGAGCAGGAAGAAGATCCCCTCGTCCCAGCGCGGCAGCAGCTCGTCGACGGTCGCCACCGTCGCCAAGGTGGTCACCGCCCCCGCCGGGATGAGCGCCCAGCCGGTGCGCGGTCGACCGCCCTGTGGGGTGGCGTAGACCAACCAGAACGCGAGCGCGATGCCGCCCAGGAACGCTAGGCCCGCCAGCAGGTCCGTCGTCGACGAGGCCAGGAAGACCAGCCCCCCGTGGGCGGCCAACCGCACGCCGAGCGTGGCGCGCTGCTCGAGCAGGCGCCAGATGGCGGTCGCGGCGAACGCCAAGGCGACCAGCCACGCGAACTCGGCGAGCGGCGGCACCGGCAGGCGGCCCTGCGCGAGCGCCAGCAGGCCCGCGACGATCAGGAGCAAGCCGGCGCGCTGGCGGGTCATGCTCGACCGCTTCCGCTCATCTCGGGCGCGATGGGGAGGTGGGCGCGCAGCACGGTGCCCGCACCGGGGACGCTCTCGATCTCCAAGCGACCGCCCACGTCCGCGAGCCGTTCGCGCATCGAGGTCAGGCCGAGGTGGCCGGGGAACGGGCCTTTGGGGTCGAAGCCCACCCCGTCGTCGGCGACCTCGAGGCGCAGGCCGCCGCGCTCGCCGGCGCCGTCGACGCTCGCGCGCACCGCCACCCGCTCCGCCCGGGCGTGCTTGACGACGTTGTGGAGCGCCTCCTGGACCACCCGCAGGAGCGTCTGTTGATGGGCGAAGGGGAGGTCGGGCAGCGCGTCGAGCGCGCGGTCGGTGGCGAGCTTGTGGCGGAGCTCGAGCCCGTCGAGCTGGCGGTGCAGCGCCGCCGCCAAGCCGACGTCGGCGAGCGCTTCGGGCCGGAGCTCGAAGATGAGCGCGCGCATCTCGGCGAGGGCCGCCTCGGCGAGCTCGACGACGGTGTCGAGCGCTCGCCGCGCCTTGTCCGGGTCGCGCTCCACGTGCTTCAGCGCCGCGTGGCCGCCGAGCACGATCGCGTAGAGCGCCTGGCTGACCGAGTCGTGCAGCTCGCGCGCCAGGTGGCGCCGCTCGTCGTCGGCGGCCTCGTCGCGGGCGCGCTCGTACAGACGCACGTTCTCGATCGCCACCGCCGCCTGCGCCGCGATCGCGGCGACGAGCCGTCGGCGCTCCTCGTCCCAGTCCGCCGCCCCGGGGGCGGCCACCCGGAGCGCCCCCACGGAGCGCTCGCGCACCCGCAGCGGCAGCGCCAGGACGCCATCTTGGATTCGGCCGGCGACCGGCAACGCGCGCGGGTCGAGGTCCGGTTCGGCCACCAGCCCGCCGCGGACCGCGAGCCGCACGGTCGCGCCGCTTCCGTCGCCCTCGACGATCTCCGCCGCGGCTCCGGCGCCGCTCGCCTCCAGGCGATCGAGGACCGCCGCGAGCAGCGGCTCCAGGTCGGTCGTGACCGCGATCGTGTTCGAGAGCGCGAGCAGCGCGCGCAGCTCGGCGGTGCGGGCGGTCACGCGCGCCTCGAGCCGGTCCTGCGCCTCCGCGAGCGCGTCGGCCATCGCGTCGAACGAGCGCGCGAGCTCGCCCAGCTCCGAGCGATCGCCGAGCCGCAGACGCACGGTGCGGTCGCCGGCCGCGAGCGCGCGGGTCGCCTCCGTGAGGCGGGCGATCGGTTCGACCAGCAGGCTTCGCGAGAAGGCGGCGGCGGCGATCAGCGTCACCGCCACGACGGCCGCGAGGTTGACGAACGAGCTGCGCAGCACCGCGCCGAGCGCCTCGGGGGGGACCCCGTCCGCACCGGCGCGGGCGACGACGAGCGCGTCCAGACCGCGCCACAGGAGCACGGCGGTGGCGGCCGCGAGCACCACGACCACGACCAGGAGCAGAAGCGTGAGGCGGGTGCCCAGCCGATCCGCGAACGCGACCGAAGGTCGCGCCGCGACCTCGGGGCGCTCGGCGGGGTGCTCGGCCCCCGGCGCGGTCACGCCGCCCCCTCGACGAGCCCCTCCCGCAGCGCGTGCAGCGCCGCCTGCGTGCGGCTCTTAAGCCCCAGCTTGGCGAGCACGTTCGACACGTGCGTCTTGACGGTAGCCTCGCCGACGCCGAGCGCCTGCGCGATCGCCTTGTTCGTGGCGCCGCGTCCGAGGTGGCGGAGCACCTCGAGCTCCCGGTCGGTGAGCCCCTCGCTCGCCTCCGCCGGCGGCTTGGGCGCGCGCAGCTCGCGCACCAACCGGGCCTGGGCGCGCGGGTCGAGGCGCACCTCACCGCGGGCGGCTGCGCGCACGGCTTCGAACAGCTCGTCGGGGCGCGTCTCCTTGAGCAGGTAGCCGGCCGCGCCGGCCTCGATCACGTCGACGACCAGCCGGTCTTCCAGGACCGAGGTGAGGGCCACGACCTCGACGTCGGGGTGCTTGGCGCGGATCGCGCGCGTCGCCTCGACCCCGTCCATGACGGGCATCAGCAGGTCCATCACGACCACGTCGGGGCGCAGGGCGGCCACCTGCACGAGCGCCTCGCGCCCGTCGCCGGCTTCACCGATCACCTCCAGGTCGTCCTCGAGGTCGAACACCAGCCGCAGACCGCGCCGGACGACCACGTGGTCGTCGACGAGCAGCACCCGGACGCGCGATTCCGGAGCGCGTGCATCGGTGGTGTGGGCGGGGGGGTTCGGGTCGATGGCGTCGGGCACGATGCCTCCACGGCCAGGGTACCCGCACGCATGCGGGCGGCACCTCCGCCTTAGGGGGGAGACGCTGCTCCCCCGTGTGGCCGCCCGCACCCCCACCCGACAGCCGACGCGCGTCCCGGACCGACCGATCTACGCTGCGGTCGACCGTCAAGGAGGTCCCGCATGTCCTTTCCCCGGATCCCCACCGATCCCAACGAGCGACCGCGCGTGCTGGGCGCGTTCGCCCTGATCGCCGTCGGCGTCCTCGGCCTGCTGTCCAGCCTCGGCGTCCTCGGCAGCCTGGGCGGCCTCTTCGGGCTGCTGCTCTTCGGCGGCGCCGCGGTGTTCGCCGCCTCGCAAGGGCGCCGGACCGGCAACTTCTTCTGGCGCGCGGCGGCGTACCCGCTGTTCGGCCTCGCGATCGCCTCGGTCGCCCCTGCGAGCCTGGGCGGCGCCGCGTTCCTCGGGTCGCTGGGCCTCGCGTTCTGGCTCGCGTGGCGCGACGACGAGCAGCGCTGGTGGGCGCTGATCCCCGCCGGCACGCTCCTGTCGCTCGGTCTGACGTCGCTCGTCGACGGCAGCCTCTTGGGTGCCGGCGCCGCCGGCAGCGTCTTCCTGTTCGGCCTCGCCGCCACCTTCTTCGCGCTGACCCGGCTTCGCGTCGAGCCGCAGGGCTGGGCGATCTTCCCGGCCGGGGCGCTCGCCCTCCTCGCGGTCGTGTCGGCCAGCACGGCCGGAGGCTGGCTGTTCCCGCTGGTCTTCATCGCGGCCGGCGTCTACCTGCTCTGGCGCTCCGGATCGCTCCCCGGCATGGCCGGCCCGACGTCGACCCCATGGGTCGCGCCCGCGCCGCCGGCGCCGCCGACTCCGCCGGCTGGGCCGCCCGCGGCGCCCGCTGCGCCGTCGGCCGCGCCATCCGTCGAGCCGTCCGCCGAGCCGTCGACCGAGCCGTCCGGTGCGAACGCCGTCGACCTGCCCGCCCAGCGCCCCGACCCGAAGCCCACGCCGACCGAAGCGGAGATCGACGCCGAGACCCGACTGCAAGACGACGGGGGGGCGCAGCGTCCTGTGGACGAACGGGAGCGGCATCCCTGAGCGCACGCGCGCCCAACGCGCACCCAATGGGATAGGAGCGACGCCCGACCGGTGTGGTCGGGCGTCGCTCCTGCCTGTACGTCTGCGTTGAGCTTGGCGTCGCTCAGGCAGGCATCGGCGTGCGCTGGACCAGTCGTTGCCCGAGCGCGTGGAGCTTCTCGTCGGCCTGCCGCTCCTCGTCGAGCGTCTTGCCGAGCAGCTTGGCGAGGTCGTCGAGGCCGCACGCTTTGGCGTGTTCGACGGCGTCCGCGTACGAGACGATCTCGTAGTGCTCGGCCTTGCGGCCGGCGCCCGTGAGCAGCAGGTCCTTGGCCTCGCCCTCGCCGTCTTCTTCGATCGCGCTCTCGCTCTCGGTGACCAAGCCTTTGGCGGCCTCGCAGAGCTCCGAGCGCGCGGGCTTGCCGAGCATCTCGAAGCCCCGCTCCAAGCGCTCGATGTGGCCGACGGTCTGTTCGCGGTGCTCGCGAAAGGCGGCCGCGAGGTCCGCGTTCTCGGCGGCCTCGGCGAGCTTGGGCAGCGCGTCGCGGAACTGCTTCTCGGCGCTCAACAGGTCTTTCATCGAGTGGTAGAGGACGTCCTCTAGGTTCTTGATGGGCATGGTGGTACCTCCGTGAGGTGCGGCGTCCGCGCCGCGTGCGTGCGCGTGGGCGCGGCGGCGCGAAGCGGCGAGCCGTCTTCAGTTGGCGTCGTACTCGGGGAGCGCCTCGAGCTGCTCCTCCGTGATGGCCAGGTAGACGCGGAGGTCGCTGACGTCCTCGTTGCCCTGGATCTCGAGCTGGTCCATCGGGATGGCGACCGTGCGGGCGCCGATCCCCAGGAACCCGCCTACGTCGATCAAGACGGCTTCGACGTCGTCGTCGGTGCCGAGCAGGACGTCCGAGATGTCGGCGACGCGCTCGTTGTCGACGTCGTAGACCGCGGCGCTGCGGAGCTGGTCGACGGTGAGGGTCGACCACTCGACCACGACGAAGCCCTCTTGGAGCTCGGCGACGCCGATGCGGGGCATCGCGGTGTCGTCGGTCATCAGGTCGGTGCGGTCGTAGGCCACGTACTCGGGTGCCGCCTCGAGGTCTTCGCGGGTAGCGTTGATCACGGCGTAGACGAGGTCGCTGTCGGACTGCGTCGCGATGCGGACCGAGTCCATGTGCACCATCACGGTGCGCGCGCCGATGCCGAGGAAGCCGCCGACGTCGACGAGGACGCCGCGGACTCGACCGTCCATGCCGAGGACGAGGTCGCTGATCGAGGCGATCTGCTCCCAATCGTCGGGCAGGTCCTCGACCTGGAAGCGCTGCTCGTCGATGGCGTTGGCCGTCGTGTAGACGTCGGCGCCGACGAGCTCGGTCGCCAGGAGGTCGCCCTCGGTGCCGATCTCCACGAATACGACGTCGCCCTGTGCGAATGCGGTCCCTAGGGCCAGCACGGCGCCCATGGCTAGTGCGATCAGTAGGTTTTTCATCTGGAACTCCATCGCGCCGTTCGGCGCATGTACACGCCACCTCGCATACCGGGGTGGAGTTCGAATCTAGCATCGGCCCGCCGAGTCGGCGACGCAACCGTACGTCACTCGCTCGAGCGCGAAAGTGACCCGTTCGCGAGCTCATCTTCGTCGGTGGCGCGACGAAGTTCGAATCACCGTGGTGGAGGCGTCTCGCGCTGCACCGATCGCGCTCGGAGGCAGCGCAGCGGCCCTCGGAGATGAGAAGAACATGTTCGGCTCGTGAGATATCGCGCCAGGCGTTCGACGCCGCGGCGCGGTGGGGCGTCGCGTTCTCGCGTCCGGTGGTCAGGCCTCGAACCAGCCGCGCACCCGCCCGGCGAGGTGCTCCCCGATCGCGATCGAGGCCGTCGCTGCGGGCGATGGTGCGTTGAGCACGTGCAGCGCGCGCTCGGTCTCGGCGAAGGCGAAGTCCTCGACCAGCTTGCCGTCGCGGCCGATCGCCTGCGCGCGCACCCCGGCGCCGCCACGGCGGACGTCGGCCGCGGTGATCGACGGCATCAGCTTCTGCAGCGAGCGGACGAACGCCGCGGTGCGGAACGAGCGCCAGTACTCGTACGCGCCGGTGCGCCAGAAGCGCCCGGCGAGCTTCCAGAACCCGGGGAAGGCGAGCGTTTCGCTCAGGTCGCGGCCGTTGATCGTCGTGTGGGTGTAGCCCTCGCGTGCGAGCGCGAGAACGGCGTTGGGGCCGGCTTCGACCTCGCCGTGGACGGTGCGCGTGAAGTGAACGCCGAGGAACGGCAGCGTCGGGTCGGGCACCGGGTAGATCAGGCCCTTCACCTTGTCCTGCGCGTGTGGCTCCAGGAAGTAGTACTCGCCGCGGAACGGGACGATCGAGACGTCGGGTTCGGCCCCCGCCATCCGCGCGATGCGGTCCGCGTGCAGACCGGCGCACGCGACCAGGCGGCCGGCGCGCACCCGCAGCTTGGGGGTCGTGACCGTGAGCCCGTGCGCGTCCTCGGCGATCGCGAGGACCGGCGCGCCGGTCTCCACGCGTGCGCCCGCGCGGCGCAGGCCGTCGGCCAGGGAGCGGCACACGCCCGGGTAATCGACGATCGCGGTGCCCGGCGAATGGATCGCTCGGAGCCCCGCAGCGAAGGGTTCGATGGCGTGGAGCTCGTCCGCGTCGATCACCCGCAGGCCGGGGACGCCGTTCGCCGTGCCGCGTTCGACCAGCGCGTCGAGCCGCGGGAGCTCCTCCTCGGTCGTCGCGACGATCACCTTGCCCACCGCGTCGTACGCCACGCCGTGCGCGGCGCAGTAGTCGCGCAGTTGGACGACGCCCGAGACGCTCAGGCGCGCCTTGAGCGAACCCGGGGTGTAGTAGATGCCCGCGTGGACGACGCCGCTGTTGCGGCCGGTCTGATGCGTGGCGACGCCGTCCTCCTTCTCGAGGAGGACCAGCTTGAGGCCGGGGTGGGCACGGAGGAGCGCGTCGGCGGTGGCGAGGCCGACGATGCCCCCGCCGATCACCACGACGTCGGCGTCGATCGTGCCGGCGGTCGGGACGACGGGGCGCGAATCTTCGGCGCCGGGCGTTGCTCGGGTCATGATCGAGCGTACCGCGGTCCGGCGGCGCCGGTTAACCTGTGCCATGGCGATCCAAACGGACGGACCCGGTTGGTGGCTGCGCGATACCGGCTTCAAGCAGCGGGTCGGCGCGGCCGACCTGCGCACCTTCATGCAGGTCTGCCCGGAGCGGGCGCATCCAAGGGGCAGCACGCTCTTCCGGGCAGGCGATCCGGCGACGCATCTGCACGTCGTGGCGAGCGGTCAGGTGAAGCTGGTCGTGCCCACGCCCGACGGGCGCGAGCGCATCCTCGCGGTCGTCGGCCCCGACGACATCTTCGGCGAAGCCTTCGTGGGCGCCGAAGACGACGTCTACCGCCTGGACGCGGTGGCGCTCACGGACGTGGTGACGTGCCCGATGGACCAGGAGCAGTACCGGCGGCTGGCGCTCCACGCGCCCGGCTTCGTCGTCGCCTTCACGCGCATCCTGGCCGACAAGGTGTTCGCGTGCCGCGACCAACTGGCCCGCGTCGAGGCGCCGATCCGGGCGCGCATCGCTACCGAGCTCCTGGCGCACGGGACGCGCTACGGGTCCGACGCCGGCGACGGTTGGGTGGCGCTCGACACCGAGTTGCGCCACGAGGACCTGGCCGCGATGGTGTCGGCCACCCGTGTGTCGGTGACGTCGGCCTTCGCGAGCCTGCGCCAGGCGGGGGTCCTGGCTGGGACGCGGGGGCGCTACCGATTGCACCTCGAGGGGCTCGCGGACGCGGCGGAGAACCCGGTGCCCTGACCTGGGCGCCGGCAGCTCCCTGAGCGAGGCGCCGCGGTCTCGACCGCGGCGCCTCGGGTGTGCGTGCGTGCGGTCCGTCCGATCAGTCGCCGGTGTAGCTCAAGAACGTGTAATCGGTCGCGGCGGCGCCCGTGTGGCAGCCCACGCACATCAGGTGCATGTCGGAGCCGACCTCGGCCCACATGCCGCCGAACGTACCGTCGTCCATCCGCTCGAACATCGCGTACTGCCAGTCGCCGTTGTCCGGGTCGAAGTCGGCCACCTTGCGCATCACGGTCATGACCGTGACGTTGAGGGTGTCGACGTCGATCGACTCCTTGACCAGTTCGCTGCCCTCCGGGTACGGGAAGCTGCCCTCCAGCGCGGCGTCCCGACCCGCGTCGTTGACGTAGATGTCCTTGGCGGTGGGGTGGGCGCTCGCGATGAAGTTCTTCTGCGGGTTCAGGCGCGTCCAGTCGCTGTACTCGGGGCGGTCGACCATCATCGCGTCCTGCGCGACGACGAAGGCGAGCACCAGGGCGGCGAGGACGGCGCTGGCGGTGAGGGTGAGGCGGCGGGCACGTTGGTTCATCGGGGCGAACCTCCTGAAGATGGGGTACCCGCAGGGTGCGGCCAAAGCCGTGCCGGTGTCGGTCGTCTGTTTGACCCAGCGACCGCACCGGGTGCGTTGCCACACGCGGCGGTCGCCGCCGTCGGCTACCCTCGCGGGACCGCGCTGGGCTGCGCGGACGATGCGTGCGCCGGGCCTCCGGTCGACGCGGTCCCGGAGGTGTTCGTGCACGAACCCGCTCTAGAGCGACCGGTGCAGCGGCCGTCGCGAGCTTCGATCGTCGCCGTCGCGGTGGCCGTGGGGGGCGCGCTCACCCTCGCGTTCGGCCAGACGCTGCCCGACTCCGAACTGCCGATCCTCGATCCGGCAGCGCTGGCGCTCGTGTGCCCCGAGCGCACGTGGACCGAGCCGCCGAGCGCTGAGCAGCTCGTCCGTGCGGCGTCGCGCAACGCCTACCGCGTCCTGCTTCCCGACTACTTCGCGCGCCTTCCGGGCGAGGCCGACGCCGAGCTGTGGATGCCGGTGGACGGCGTGCGCGTCGCCCAGGTGGCCGACACCTGGGGTGCGCCGCGCGGTGGCGGTCGCGGTCATCAGGGCCAGGACGTGTTCGCGCCCCGGGGTACGCCCGTCCGCTCCGCCACGTACGGGATCGTCTTCGAGGTCAGCGACCGCTTCACGGGCGGTCGCGGCGTGATGGTGCTCGGCCCGGGCGGGGTGCGGTACTTCTACACCCATCTCGACGCGTACGGCGAAGGCTTGCGCGAGGGCATGGCGGTCACGCCGGACACCGTGCTCGGCTACGTCGGCACCGACGGGAATGCCGCCGGCACCCCGCCGCACCTGCACTTCGGGGCGTACGCCTTCGATCCCGAAACGTGCCGGCATCGCGCGTTCGACCCGCTCCCGCTCCTGGTCGACCGGACCCGGGAGGCGGCTCGCTGAAGCTCAGCGAGCGCGCAGCGAGTCGCGCGCCGAGGCTGACTCGGCACCGGGCCACACGACATCGACGTACCAGGCTCCAGGGGCGCGCGCGTCGACCACCAGCGCGCCCGTCTCGCCGGGGCCGTACGACGTCACCGCGAGCACGAAGGTGCCGGTGGCGGTGGGCGTGAAGCGCATCCGACGTTCAGGTCCATGCCCGGGCTGTCGTCGACCTCGAGCACCAGCTCACCAGCGGGGTCGAGGACGACCAGGTAGGGGTCGAACGACCCCGACGTCAGCTCGAGGTAGACCGGGACCCCCGCGGTCAGGGAGCGCTCGAAGGTCAAGAAGGGTTCGCCGTTGTCGAGCACCGGCGAAGACGTCGTGAGGGTGGCCGGATCAAGGGCTTGCGGATCTGCATCGTGCCTCCAGGGCCGCGCCGAGGAGGCGGTGCACGGCCGCAGGTCCTCCGGCCGTTACCGGCGGGACCGTCGATGCGCATTTGCAAGGGAACCAACCGCTACGCTGCGGCATGCCTCGCACCCTGTTCGCCCGCGCCGACGTCCCGGTCCACGAGACCTGGGCGCTCGAGCACCTGTTCGCGACCTCCGACGACTTCGACGCGGCGCAGCGCGCCTTGGCGGCCGACGTGGCGACGTTCGCCGCCCGCCGCGGGGCGCTGGCCACCGACGTCGGCGTCCTGGCCGCTTCGCTCGACGCCTACGGCGACCTGGTCGCCCGCACCGCGCGCCTGCGGCTCTACGCCACGCTCCCGGCGAGCGCCGACCGGGGCGACGCCGGCGCGCGCGCCGCGGCTGGCCGCTTCCGATCAGAAGCCGCCGGGTGGGCGTCGGCCCTCGCCTTCGTCGACGCCGAGCTGCTGGCCGCGCCGGCCGCGACGTTCGACGGCTGGCTCGTCGATCCGGCGCTCGCGCGCCACCGGCCGTACTTGGAGCGGCTGGCGCGCCGCCGCCCGCACGTCCGTTCGGCGGAGGTCGAGGACGTGCTGGCTGCCGCGGACGCCACCTTCGACGCGTACGAGGAGGCGCGCGGCACGCTCGTCGAGGGCGACGTGGCCTTCGGCGCCGTCGACGCGCCCGACGGCCCTCGCCCGGTCGCTCCCGCGAGCGTGCGCGCGCTGCTCGGCGACCCCGATCGCGCGGTGCGCCGGGCGGCCTTCGAGCGCTGGGCGGACGGCCATCTGAGCGTGGCGGACACCCTCGCCGACCTGTACACCGCCCGCGCGCGGCGCACGGCCTTCGAGGCGCGGGTGCGCGGGTACCCGAGCGCCGAGGCGTCCGCGCTCGCCGCGTTCCACGTCGAACCGGAGGTGCTGGACGCCACCCTCGAGGCCTTCACCCGCCGTCTGCCGGTGTGGCATCGCTACTGGGCCGCGCGGCGGCGCCTGCTGGGGGTCGAGCGCCTGGAGGCCTGGGACGTGTTCGCGCCGTACCCGGTGGAGCCGGTGGCGGTGCCCGTCGAGCGCGCCGTCGAGTGGATCGTCGCGTCGGCGGCCCCGCTCGGCGACGACGCCGTGGCCACCCTCGAGCGCGGCCTGCGCGACGAGCGCTGGGTCGACCTGCGCCCCAACGTCGGCAAGCGCCTCGGAGCGTTCTGCGCCGCGGCACCCGGCGCGCATCCGTACGTGCTGCTCAGCTACGTCGACGACCTGCCGAGCGCGAGCACGCTGGCGCACGAGATGGGGCACGCGCTGCACGCGGCTCGGTCGAACGCCCGCACGTCGCCGCTCGACGCGGTGGGCGAGCTGTCGATGACCGTCGCCGAGACCTTCTCGAACGGTCAGCAGGCGCTGATGCGCGGCCACGTGGCCCGCTCGGCGGAGGCCGCCGATCCCGCCTTCGACCTCGGTCTGCTCGACGAAGCCTTCCAGAATCTCCACCGCTACCTGTTCGTGATGCCGACGCTCGTGCGCGTGGAGCGCTGGGCGCACGCCCGGGTGGAGGCGGGCGATCCGCCGTCGGCCGAGGAGCTCACCGCGACGCTGACCGGGTTCTTCCAAGAGGCGTACGGGCCCGAGGTGACGGCCGACGAGCGTTCCGGCATCGTCTGGGCCGAGTTCCCGCACCTGTACGCGCCGTTCTACACGTTCCAGTACGCGGTGGGCTTGTCCGTGGCGCTCGCCCAGACGGCGCGCATCGAGGCCGGCGAGCCGGGCGCGGCCGAGGCGTACCTCGCCGCCATGGACGCCGGTGCGTCCGTCGCGCCGAAGGAGCTCTTCGCGCGCCTCGGGTACGACGTCGCGAGCCCTGCGCCCTTGGACGCGGCCTTCGACGTCGTCGAGGGGTACGTGGCGCGCCTCGAGGCGCACGCGGAGCGGCTCGGGCGCGCGTAGCTCGGACTCGCGTTCAGGCCGCGCGCGGCTCCTCGCGGAGCGGCTTGCTGACCTCGCGCAGGACGTCGAGGATCTCGCGGTAGCTCTGGAGCACGTTGGTCTCGTAGTAGCTGATGCCGTGGTCCTCGCAGAACGCGCGGATGATCTTCTGCGC
>JBHEOT010000120.1:0-376 GCA_046260675.1 Trueperaceae bacterium
GGCTGACGATGAGCCCCACGCCGGAGCGCACGAGGGCCGGCACCTGGTAGCACAGCGACTTGCCCCCACCGGTCGGCATGAGCACGAGCGCGTCGCCGCCGGCGAGCACCGTCTCGATGACGGCTTCCTGGTGGCCGCGGAAGGCGTCGTAGCCCCAGACGCGCTTGAGGGCGGTGCGGGCGTCGTCGAGGGTGCCTACGGAGGGGTCGGGCGGCATCGAGGTGAGGGTACCAACCGGGCGGGGCGCGTCCGGTCGGCGGAAGGCGCGGACCTAGCGAACGACGTCCGACGCGCCGCCCACCTCCCGCACCTCCACGAACCGCACCCCCAACCCCCGCATCGCCGCCTTCGCCCGCACCGACAGATCGGTGCGGAA
>JBHEOT010000120.1:387-3463 GCA_046260675.1 Trueperaceae bacterium
GGGTGCGGTGGCCATCGTTGGCGTTGGCGACGTCGTCGGTCCACAGCCGACCGTGGGGGATCGTGACCACGTCGTCGTCGTTGGTGACGATCTGGATGGCGCGGCTGCCGACGTTGCGCACCTCGCCGTAGTGCTCGCCGAAGCGCACCCAGTCGCCCTGCCGGTACGGTCGCTCGGCCACGGCGATCACCCCGGCGACGAGGCTCGCGACGTAGTCCTTGAAGGCGAAGCCGAGCGCGATCCCGAGCGCCCCGAGGATCGCCACCAGGTTCTGTGGCGAGGGTGCGACCACCTTGGGCACCGCCCACACGATCACGGCCAGGCCCAGAAGCAGCCGGAGCGCCGGGACCAGCGTCAGCACCCGCGTCCGGAAGCGCGCCGGGAAGGCCTCGGCCAGCCTCGGGAAGAGCCAGCTGATCGCGAACGCGGCGGCCGCGGCCGCCGCGAGCCCGACCACCAGCAGCAGGAACGGGATGTCGGCCGGGTCGCGCAGGATCTCGGCGAGCTGCCCGTTCACGAGCGCACCCCCGCGATGGCTTCGGATGCGAGCCGGCTCCAGAGCGACGGCAGCGCCGCCGCCGCCACCCGGTAGCGGTCGTCGCCGCCGAGCTCGACCAACCCTTGCGTCCGCAGGACCCGCAACGCGACCCCCGCCTCGGCGGCTCCGAGCGCGACCGCGGCGCCGACCACCTCGGCGGGCGCGAGGCCGTGGAGCAGCACCGCGTGCAGCAGCAGCACGTCGTCGCGCGGGAGCGAGGCGGCGCTCGGCAGCTCGACGTTGGCCGGGTTGCGCAGCCACACGTGCAGGTCCTCGTCGTGCGCGGCGCCCCCGGCGTCCTCGTCGGTCCGCTCGCGGCCATCGCGCATGGCGGCGATCCAGACGGCGGCCGCGACGCCGGCCTCGCCGCGCGCGCGGGCCGCGAGCGCGCGGAAGGTGCCCTCACCTGGGGTCTCGCCGCTGCCCCGAAGGCGCAGCGCCGGGTCGGCGCCGAGCCACTCTTGGAGCGCCGGACCGTCGAGGGGCGCGGGCGTCGAGGGGGTGGGGAGTCCGCGCGCCTCCGGGAGCGTGCGCCGCATCCAGGCCCAGGCCCACGGCGCGACGTCGGCCGACCAGGGCCCGCGGCGGTCGCCGAGGTGCGCGAGCAGGTCGCGGATCGCGTTCAGACCGTCGTGGTGGCGCACCCACCAGCCCTCGAGGCGCGCGAAGTGCACGTCGTCGTCGCCGGCGAGCACGGCGAGCAGGTCGTCCGGCAACGCGCGGTACGAGACCGCGCCGTCGGGCGGGCGCACGACCGTGGGGCCGCCGTCGCCCGAACCGTCGAGGGCGGCGTCCCAGCCGCCGTCGTCGGGGCGCAACACCAGACCGTGCGGTCGCGCTGCGCGCCAAGTCATGAGCGCCGTGCGCTGCTCCTCGAGCGGCGGCTTCGGCACGAGCCGCTCGAGGCGCTCGGCGTCGAGCGCCTCGAGGTGGTCCTCGGCTGGGGTGGGGTCGTCGACGTCGGCGATGGCGCCGCGCCAGCGCGCCAACAGGTCGCTCCACCAACGCCGCGCGCGCGCCTCGGTGGTGGGGGCGGGCGGCGTCGCGTCGGCGAGGGGGACCACGCGCCAGACGTCGGCCATGCGTTCAGGATACCGCTCGGTCCCAACGCGACCGCCGCGGCCCGTGGGGGCCGCGGCGGCGGTCGGCGGTCGCAGTTCTGCATGTCGAGCGCAGCGCCTCAGAAGGACCAGGCGCCTCCGCGCATGACCGGCTCGCGGGTGCCGTCGGGCTTCTCGCCGTCGACGTCGAGCGCGTCGCTGCCGAACATGAAGTCGACGTGGGTGAAGCTCTGGTTGAAGCCGTCGGCCTGCAGCTCCGCGAGCGAGCGCGTGGTGCCGTCCTTCATCGTCGTCTCGTAGGCGCGACCCAGCGCCACGTGGCACGCGGCGTTCTCGTCGAACAAGGTGTTGAAGAACAGCAGACCGCTCTGGCTGATCGGGCTCTGGTGCGGCACGAGCGCGACCTCGCCGAGTCGCCGGGCGCCCTCGTCGATCTCGAGCAGGCTCTCGAGGGCCGCCAGCCCGCGCTCGGCCGTCGCGCCGACCACCGCGCCGTCGCGGAAGGTGAGCTGGAAGCCGTCGATCAGCTGCCCCTGGTACGAGAGCGGCTTGCTGGAGGCGATCGTGCCGTCGACGCGGTGGGCGTGCGGCGCGGTGAACACCTCCTCGGTAGGCATGTTGGCGACGAAGCGCGCGCCGTTCACCAGCGCGTTCGAGCCGCCCGACTCCCAGACGTGGCTGTCGGCGAGGCCGAGGCGCAGGTCGGTACCGGGCGCCGTCAGGTGCAGCGCGACGTAGCCGCGCGCGTTGAGGTGGTCGTTCGCGCGCTGCAGCTGCGCCAGGTGCGCCTCCCAGGCCGCGACCGGGTCCGCGACGTCGGCGCGGGTGGCGGCGAAGATCGCGTCCCACAGCTTGGCGACGGCCTCGTCCTGGGGCAGGTCGGGGAACGCCTTGAGAGCCCAGGCGGGGGTGGCGTACGCGACGATCGACCAGGGCATGTGCGAGCGCTGCACCAGGTCGCCCACCGGGCGGTGGGCGATGCTCGCGGCCTTGGTCATGCGCGCGACCCGCGCGGGGTCGGCGGGCGCCATCAGGTCGGGGTCGCCGCCGGTGACCCGTAGGTAGGCGTCGCCGCGCTCGAGCTTGGTCTTGACCATCGCGGTGCGCTCGTCGTCCACGGCGTCGAGGGTGCCGTCGGCCGCGTGCAGGGCGCGGATCAAGCCCATCTGCTCGTCGGTGATCTCGACGTGCACGTGCGGCGCGCCCAGTTCGTAGGCCTGCGTGGCGATCCGCCGCAGCAGGTCGAGCGACGCGACGGGTCCGCCGAGCGCCAAGCGCTGACCGGGTTGCAGGTTGACCCCCACGCGCAGCGCGAGGGTGGCGAGGTTATCGAGCTTCTGGTCGAAGGTGAGCTTCGAGTCGGAGGTGGGCTTTTGGTCGTTGGTGGGCTTCTGGTCGAGGGTGAGCATCCCACGAGTGTACCGAGCGCGGTCGGGACGTTCGGACGGGCGGGCGACCGGTTCGCGAGGCGTACGGC
>JBHEOT010000121.1:0-3409 GCA_046260675.1 Trueperaceae bacterium
TGGTGGTGCTGTCCGACGGCCACGCGAACGTGGGCGTCTGCACGCCGATGGAGATCGCCGCCGACGTCGCGGTGGCGGCGCGCGACGGCGTCGCCACCAGCACGATCGGCTTGGGGCGCAACGTCGACGAGCGACTGCTGGGGGCGATGGCCGAGGCGGGCGGCGGCTCGTTCACCTTCGTCGAGACGCCCGAGCAGCTCGAGGGGCTCTTCGAGACGGAGCTCGCGGGGCTGTCGGCCCTGCGCGGCCGCGGCGTGCGCCTCGCCTTCCACGGTGGGGGCGCGCGGTTCGTCGTTGCCGGCGCCGGCGCCCGCGCTCAGGACGGCGTGCTGCACCTCCCCGACCTGGTCGCCGGCTTCCCCCGCGAGGTCCTGGTCACCGTCGAGATCGACGCCGACCTGGACGCGCTGCCGCCGCTGCGCCTGACGTGGGACGACGTGCTCGCCGGCGCCCCGGCGAACCTCAGCGCCCCGCTGACCGCGCCGCTGCTCGCCGCCGCGGAGCTCGACGCGCGCCCGGTCGATCCCGCCGTGGCGGCGGCCCAGCGAGCGGCGGACCTCGCCGCGCGCGTCGCCGACGTCGAGAAGATCGTGCAGCGCGGCGACCTCGCCGCGGCCGAAGCGTCGCTGTATGGCCTGCACCGCGCGGTCGAGGCGTGGCCGGCGAGCCCGGACCGCGACGACCAACTCGCCGACCTCGAGCAGCTCCTCGGCACCGTCCAGAGCCGCGACGCTCAGATGGCCGAGAAGCGCGCGTACGCGGCCCGCTACGACCGTGAGCGCGGCGAACTGCGGATGCGGAAGGAGCGCCAAAGCGCGGCCGAACGCAAGTGGAGCGACGCGCACCGGGCGTCCAAAGAGCCCGCCCGGCGCGACGCGTTCCCCGTCGCGCGGCCCGGCGCGAACGCCGCCACGATCGCCGTGGTCGTCGGCGACGTGACCCGTGAGGCCGTCGACTTGCTGGTCAACCCGAGCGACAGCGCGATGAGCGGCGGGGGCGGCGTCGACGGCGCCGCGCACCGCCGCGCCGGACCGGAGCTCGCGGCGGCGTGCGCGGTCCACGGGCCGCTCGCGTACGGCCGCGCCGCGGTCACGCCCGGCTTCCGACTGCCCGCCACGCACGTGGCCCACGTGACGACGCAGCGCTGGAGGGGCGGGGCGGCGCAAGAGCTCGAGCTGCTGCGGGCGGCGTACGACGCCGCCTTCGAGGCCGCGAAGACGCTCCACGCCCGGACGGTCGCGCTGCCGGCGATCGGCACCGGTGCCTTCGGGTACCCCATCGCAGCCGCCACCGACGTCGCGGTAACCGCCGTGCTGGAGGCGCTGCAGCAGGACGCCGGCCTCGCCGCCGTGCGCTTCGTCGTGGCCGACGCGGCGATGGCCGCCAGCTACCGGCGGGCGCTCGCGGCCCGCCTCACGTCGGTGGCCGCGTGACCGACGGCCGAATGGCGCGCGAAGCTGGCGCTGCGCGAAGGACTCGAGCGCTTGGCGGACGGGCTGGCGGGGTTCGCGCTCAGGGGATGAGGCGGTCGACGGCGGCCGCGAACGCGCGCAGGTCGTCCACGCCGTCGTACGTCAAGCGGTGCACGATCGCCCAATCGATGCTCTGGTACGCGTGCACTGCGAGGTTCCGGAACCCGACCGCGGAGCGCATGCGCTGCGCGAGCGCTTCCGAGATCACGCCGGCGTCCGCGAGGGCGTCGAACGCCTCCCCCATCGTCTCGGGGGGTGGCGCATCCCCATCGGCGAGCACGTGCAGCGCGACGTCGACGCACAGCTGGACCGCGCGGGTGAGGTTGAGCGCCAGGATGTCCTGCGCGTCGACGTCGGCCGCCAGGTCGCCGGCGGTCGCCACGCGCCGCGATTCGATGCGGACCACGCAACGGCGCAGCGACTCGAGCTTCACCGAGACGATCAGCGGATCCATCGCTCCCGCCGTTCGCGCAGCAGCCGCTGTTGCAGCGGCAGGAAGTCCTCCGCGTCGGCCACCATGCGAGCGACCAAGCGCGCGTACGCTGCCTCGTCTTTTCGGACGAGCACGCGTCCCTGGACCAGCGCGCTCCGAAGGAGCGGCACGCCCGCCGCGCGCAGGTCGACGAGGTCCACCGCGCGTCCAGTGACCGTGGCCACGAGCTCCATCAACGAGGAACGACGCTCGCTCGTCAGCGGACGATCGGTCAGGACCGCGACGTCCACGTCGCTGTCGAACCGAGCCTCGCGCCGCGCCACCGACCCGAAGGCGACGGCCACCTGCACGTCGCGCTCAGCGGCCAGCGCGGCTGTAAGCCGGTCGAGCTCATCAAATCCGTCCATGACGCGAGTGTAGCGCCTGGCGTCAGGTGATCGCCGCGCGCACCCGCGCCGATACCCACTCGCTCACCAGCACCAACCCGAAGATGGCGACCAGGATGACGCTCGCGTCCGCCCACTTGAGCGCGCTGATCGACGCGTTCAGCTGCAGGCCGACGCCGCCGGCGCCGACGAGGCCCAGGAACGTCGCCTCGCGGATGTTGATGTCCCAGCGGAAGACGGTGATGCCGGCGAACGCGGGCAGGACCTGCGGCACGATGCCGTAGACCATCGTCTCGCCGCCGCCCGCCCCCGTGGCGCGGATGGCCTCGATCTGGGTGGCGTCGGTCTCCTCGATCGCCTCGTTGAGCAGCTTCGCGATGAATCCGACCGAGCGCAAGGCGATCGCGAGGATGCCGGCGAACACCCCGGGACCCACCAAGAAGACCAGCAGGATCGCCCACACCAGCGAGTGGATCGAGCGCGACGCGACGATCACGAGCAGCGCGACCGCCCGCAGCACCGGGTTGGGTGAGGTGGTGCGCGCGGCCAGGAAGGCGACGGGCACCGCCAGCACCACCGCGGCGAGCGTGCCGATGGTGGCGATGTTGACGGTGTCCCACAGCGGGCGCACCAGCTCCGCGGTGTACGGCCAGCGCGGCGGCAGCATCCGTTCGAAGAGCTTGAAAGCCTGCTCGGGCGCGTCCTGCACGAACATCCAGATCGTCTGCTGCGAGATGAGCGTCCAGCACAGGACGAGCAGCGCGGCGCCGGCAACCCAAGCGGTGAAGGCCAAGGCGTTCGTGCGCGGAGACCGCCGCTGCCACACCCGGCGACCCGCGACCGTGCGCACCGGCATCACTGCACCGCCGGCGAACGGCCCGAACCCCATCATCACCACGAAGACGATCGCGACGATCACCTCGGGGAAGGTGCGGGCGAGCGTGATGTACCCGCGGCACAGCAGGTAGACCGGAAGCGGCGAGATGTTGCGGGCAGCGCCGAGGCTCACCGGGATCGCGAGCACCACCCCGATGGCGGTCGCGACGACCGTCATCGTCAGGCTCTCGAGCATGCCGATGCGGATGTCGTTCCAGCGGCTGGTGAAGTCCGGGCGCAGG
>JBHEOT010000122.1:0-3294 GCA_046260675.1 Trueperaceae bacterium
GTCTCGAGCGCGATCAGCGGCCGCCCGAGCGCCGCCGCTCGAGCACCAGCAGGAGCGGGTGGTGGCCGCCGTGCCAGACCCGGCGCTCGTGCACCGTCCGCCACGCCGCGCCGGCTTCGCCCGCGAGGAGCTCGTGCAGCAGCGCGACCTCGTGGGTGACCAGCGCCAGGCGACCGCCAGCGGCCACGACCCGCGCGGCCTCGGCCAGGAACGCCGGGTAGAGCTCACGGTTGGCCGCGTGCGCGCCCACCGCGTCGCCCCACGGCGGATCGGCCAGCAGCAGCCGGACGCTGCCGTCGGCCGCATCGAGCGAGGCCGCGTCGCCGACGGCGAAGCGCACCCGCCCCTCGACGCCGGCCGCCGACGCGTTCCGCTCGGCGCAGGCCACCGCTTCCGCGTCGAGGTCGACCCCGTCGACGCGGGCGTCGGGGTCGGCGAGCGCGAGCTCGATCGCGAGCGTCCCCGAGCCCGCGAAGGCGTTGAGCGCGTGGACACCCCTGCCCGGCCGCGCCAACCACGGGACCGCCGCCGCGAGGCTGGCGTTCAGGCCGCCGGGGCGATCGCACACCCGCCAACCGCGCGCCGAGAGCGGACGCCGCGTGGTCCGAACGAGCACCGCCCAGCCGCCGTCGTCCGGGCGCACGCGCACGCGCAGGTCGCCGTCGTCCGGGTCTTCGGGCAGCCCGATGCCGGCGGCGAGCGCCGCGGCGAGCCGCCGCATGACGGGGCTCTCGCGCCCGGCCGCCTCGAGGCGCAGCGACGTGAACGGCGCCCGCGCGGCGGCGGCCGCGGCGACCACGGCCTGGAGCTCACCCAGCAGGTCGCGCAGCAGCGCGTCGCCGAGCAACGCCTTGGGGCGCGGCACGGCGAAGCGCCGGACGCGCTCGACGGCGACGGCCGTGCGCAGGTCGTGCAGCGCGGCGCGCCCGTGCTCGGTGACGCGCAGGGCGAGGGCGTCCTCGCGACCGGCCGGCCCGCGCCGCTGCGGCGGGGCGGCGTCCAGCGCGCCCCCCTCGCCCAGGCGGGCGCGCACCTCGGCCTGGAGGACCTCGACGAGGCCCGGGAGGCAGGCGACCTCGACGTCGAAGAGCGCCGCCGCTTTTGCGACCGGCTTGGGCGCTGACTCGGCGCCGGGTCTGGCGCCGGGTCTGGCGCCGGGCTTGGCCCCGCGGTTGGATCCGGGCTTGGCCCCGGGCTTACCTCTGGGTCTGGCGCCCGTCGTACGGACGGCATCGCCGGGGCGCTCGACGCGGGGGCGCTCGTCGCGGGGCCGCTCGTCGCGGCGGTCGGGGGTCCGGCGGCGGCCGGAGGTGGGGGGTTTGCGGGGCACGCACCATGGTACGCCGCGGGGTCCGTCGCCCCGGGTACGCGTTCGAGGCCGCACGCATGCGCGTGCTGGACACCTCCTGACGAACTCCTGACCCAGGGTCGGCGTTGCCTTGGTACGGTGTGGCCGCGCAGGCCCTACGACCCGGATCGCAGGGTCGCTCCGGCCGCCCCCACCCGACCCACATGACGGACGCTTCCGCCACCCCACGACGCTCCGCACCCACGCGCTCCGCCCGGCGCCGGGCGCACGGGCGCCCGTGGGGCGAGTGGATGACCGCGTACCTGTTCGTGCTGCCGGCGACGCTGATCATCGGCATCTTCGGGCTCTTCCCGATCGGCTACGCGCTGTACATGAGCGTCCACCGCTGGCGGATCCGCCAGGGGCGCTTCGTGGGGCTCGACCAGTACGAGGCGATCCTCGGCGACTTCGCCATGTTCGGCGTCTTCCTCGGCGGCATCGCCCTCATCGGCGTCGCGCATTGGCTTTGGGTCGACGCCTTCAAGGGGCGGGACGGCCTCGCCCGCTGGGGGCGCCTCGCCGGTGCGACCGCGCTGCTGCTCGCCGGCATCGCCTTCTCGCTCGGTTGGCAGGGCATGCGCGAGGCGGGCGACGCGCGGTTCCTGCTCGGCCTCATGCGCACGTTCTTCTACGGCTTCCTCAGCGTCCCGGTGCAGATCAGCCTGGCGCTGGTGCTCGCCAGCATGCTGTTCCAGCCGATCAAGGGGCGCGAGCTGTACCGCATCCTCTTCTTCCTCCCCTACGTCACCCCGGTGGTCGCCGCGGCGGCGGTGTTCCGCAACATCTTCAACCCGCGCGAGGAGCGGCTGGCCAACACCGCGTTCTCGTGGTTCGGGATCGAACCCCAGCGCTGGCTCTTCGAGACCACGCCGGTCGTGCAGCTCTGGTTCGGCGACTTCTTCGCGCGCTTCGGGGTGGAGCTCACGGGCTTCTGGGCCGGCCCCAGCCTGGCGCTCCTGACGATCATCGTGTTCGGCATCTGGACCTACACCGGCTACAACGCGGTGATCTTCCTCGCCGGGCTCGGCGGCATCCCCAAGGAGCTGTACGAGGCCGCCGAGATCGACGGCGCCAACGGGCCACAGCGCTTCTTCGGCATCACGGTGCCGCTCCTGGCGCCGGTGACCTTCTACCTCACGGTGCTCGGCTTCATCGGTACCTTCCAGGCGTTCACCCACCTGTACGTCATGCGCGAGGCGGCGGTCCGCGACGCGGTCGACACGGCCTCGCTGGTCATCTTCGACACCTTCTACCAGCGCAACGACTTCGGCATGGCAGCGGCCCAATCGGTCGTGCTCTTCGCGATCATCCTCGCGCTGACGCTCCTGCAGAGCCGCCTGTTCGGCCGCAAGGCGCTCCGTGGCTGAACCTCGCGTCCCCCACGGCGACGGCCGCGCGATTGGCCCGCGCTCGCGCGCGTCGGGCCCGCGTCTGCGGCGCGGCCAGGCGCTCGCGACCCGCCCCGTGGGCACGCTGCGCGCCGAGCACCTGCTGCTCTACCTCGCCCTCACCGTGGGCGCGCTGGTGTCGCTCTCGCCGTTCATGGTGATGATCGGCCAGTCGCTGATGACCCTCGGCGAGACGCTGACCCGCGCGCCGCTCCCCGAGACGCCGCAGTGGAGCAACTACGCGCAGGCCTGGAGCGACGCCGACTTCGGCATCTACTTCCGCAACAGCGTGATCATCACCGCGACCACGATCCTGGGGATGCTGATCACCTGCACCCTGGCCGGCTACGCCTTCGCGCGCATCGCCTTCCCCGGCCGCGACGTGCTCTTCGCGGTGCTGCTCGCGACGCTGATGATCCCCGGCACCGTCACCTTCATCCCCGGCTTCCTGCTCGTGCGCGGCGACATCATCCCCTGGGGCTCGTGGCTCAACACCCTGCCGGCGCTGACGGTGCCCTTCCTGTCGACCGCGTTCATCATCTTCCTGTTCCGGCAGTT
>JBHEOT010000123.1:0-3167 GCA_046260675.1 Trueperaceae bacterium
CAGCAGCACCGAAAACGAGAACACCAGCAGGATCGCCGAGAGCGTGTGCGCGGCGGCGTAGTCGATCGTCTCGACATGCTCGTAGATCTGGATCGACACGACCTTGGTGCGCCCCGGGATGTTGCCGCCCACCATCAGCACCACGCCGAACTCGCCGATCGTGTGCGCGAAGGTCAGCACCACCGCCGTCAGGTATCCGCGCAGCGCCATCGGCGTCGCCACGGTGAAGAACGCGTCGAGCGGGGCGGCGCGCAGGCTCGCGGCCGCTTCCATCGGTGCGCGCCCGATCGCCTCGAACGCCGCCTGGAGCGGCTGCACCATGAAGGGCAGCGAATAGAGGCAGGAGGCGATGACCAGCCCCGAAAAGGAGAATGTGAGCGGGCTTCCCGTGACCGACAGCCACGCCCCGCCGAGCGGCGCCGCTGGGCTGAGAAAGACCAGCAGGTAAAACCCGAGAACCGTCGGCGGCAGGACGAGCGGCAGCGCCGTGACCGCCTCCACCGCGGCCTTGCCGCGCGAACGGGTCTGCGCCAGCCACCACGCGAGCGGCGTGCCGAGGACCAGCAGGATGAGCGTCGCCACCGCCGCGAGGCGCAGGGTCAGCCAGAGCGGGCCGAGTTCGGGCCAGACCATGTCAGGCCCCGCCGCCATACCCGAAGCGGGCGATCACCTCGGCCGCGGCGGGCCCTTGCAGATAGGCGAGAAAGGCCCGCGCCGCCGCGTTGCCGTCGCCCGCGCTCAGCAGCACGGCGTCCTGCCGGATCGGCGCGTGGAGGGCCTGCGGGACGTCCCAGCGGCTGCCCTCGGCGGAGGCGATCACGCCCGAGAGCGGGACAAACCCGATCTCGGCCGCGCCGGTGGCCACCATGGACTGAGCCTGTCCCGCGTTCTGGCCCATGACGATCTTGGGCTGCAGCGCCGCCCACAGGTCGAGCGCCTGCAGCGCCTCGTGCGCGGCCTGCCCATAGGGCGCGAGATCGGGGTTGGCGATGGCGAGATAGCGCAAGCCCGGATCGCTTAAGGTTACTTCGCCGTCGCGGCCGATGCGGTCCGGCTCGGCGCTCCAGAGCGTGAGCTGCCCCAAAGCGTAGGTGAACGCGCTCCCGGGCACGGCCTTGCCCTCGGCCATCAGCCGCGCGGGCGTCGCCGCGTCGGCCGACAGCATCACCTCGAAGGGCGCGCCCGCGCCGATCTGCGCGTAGAGCTTGCCGGTCGAGCCGGTGGTGAGCGTCACCGTGTGCTCCGTCGCCTCCGCGAAGTCGCGGGCGATGATCTCCGCGGCCCCGGCGAAATTTGCGGCGACGGCGACGAGGGCGGTGTCGGATCGCGCCGGTGCGGAGGTGATGCCGAGCGCGACGAGCGCGACGAGCAGGGGGCGGAGCGGGGGACGACGCATGCCGGGCCTCTGGTGATATGTTTCTCGAAACATATCGCAACCCGCCCCGACCTTGGTCAAGCGTTATTTTCCCTCGGGAACATCGCTCATCAATCCGCGCAAGCGCCCGATATGCGGCGCGGAGGCCGCCGTGGTGTCCGCCTCAATTCCGCGATAGAGCGCGAGCACCTCGCGCCCCGTTTGGGTCAGCACCGCCCCGCCCCCGCCCGCGCCTCCGCGCGTGCGCGCGACGAGCGGCGCGCGGAACATCGCGTTGAGCGTGCCGATCAGCTCCCAGGCGCGCTTGTAGCTCATCCCCATCTCGCGCCCCGCCGCGGCGATCGACCCGCAGCGGTCGATCCCGTCGAGAAGGTCGGCCTTGCCCGGCCCGATCATGCCGACCGTGTCGAACACCACCCGGACCCGCAGGCGTGCGGGAGGCACGTCCTCGGTCATTGCCCTCTTGCGCGGTCGGGATCCCAGTCGGCCAGCACCCTCGAATTGTCGTCGCCGTCGTATTCGTAGAGCGTCTCCTCGGTGACGCCTTGCAGCGCCGCAAAGGCATCCGCCGTCCGGCGCGGGAACCAGAAGGTGCCGAATTGGCCGGGAAAGAGCTCGGCGAGGATCCGCGACGCGGCGAGCGAGCAGGCCGCGTCCGGCACTGGGCCGTTGGCCTCGACCAGAGAGATCGCGCGCGTGGCGAGTTCCGGCGACACGTCGCGCCGCTGGACTCGCACGTGAAAGGTCTTGCGCGCGTGGTAGCGGGTATAGACATCGGCGACCTGCGGCGTGATGCCGTAGAGCACGTCGTCGCGCTCGGGCAGGTGCCGGGCTTTGTTGAACGTGCCCGCCGGGTCGAAGATCACACGCTGCGCGCCGTTGACCATGAGCGCCGAGTGCGCCCCGGCGCCGGTCCTGTTGTTGATCATCGTGAAGAGCGTGATCCGCGGCGGCCCGTCATGCGCGTAGGCCGCGCGCGTCACCTCCTCCATCGGCGAGGTCACCGATTCGGCGGCGCACCCGCCGAGCAGGAGGACGACGCCGAACGCCGCGAGGATCCGCCGCATGCCGCGCCCCGGTCCGCGGTCAGGCGCCGAGAATGGCGAGGAAGATGAGAAAGACCACGATCCCCACGACAGACCATGTCGCGAACTTGACGAAGCCCTCGAAGGTCTTTTCCTGGACTTCGATATCCATCTCGCCGTGCTTGTGCTCCTGCTCTTGCTTGTGCTCCTGCTCGCCCATGCCTTCGATCCTTTTGGCTTTCATCATGTCGTGCAGGGGTTACTGCACTCGCCGGGCCCTGTCACGCCCGAAGCGGCGGATGCGGCCCCGGTGCAGCCCCGATCTGCCAGAGCCAGGCCCCGTCCGCGCGGCGCCGGCGGGTCACCTCGCCCCGGTGGTGCAGATGGTTGAGATGCGCGACCGCCTCCACGAGGGCGAGGCCGTAGGTGCCCGCGTCCACCCTGCGCCGAAAGAGCAGCGGAAAGCACTCGGCGGCGGTGTGCGGCGCGGTCAGGACATCGCGCAGCCGGTCCAGCGCGGCGTGGTGGTTCTCGGCGAGATGCCGCATCCGCGCCGGCAGCCCGGTAAAGGGCAGCTTGTGCCCCGGCAGGACGAGATGATCCTCTCGCGCCGGCGCGCTCAGCCGGGCGCAGGCGGCGAGCCAGTCCGAGAGCGGGTCGGCCTCGGGCTCGGTCGGGTAGACGCCGATATTGGGGCTGATGCCGGGCAGGATCTGGTCGCCCGCGATCACGAGTCTGTCGTCGCGCGACCACAGCGTGACATGCTC
>JBHEOT010000124.1:0-3162 GCA_046260675.1 Trueperaceae bacterium
GCCCCGACGTGCTCGCGGCGACGCCTCCGCCTCCGTGCGGACTGCTACCGTCGGCGTCTCGGACGGGAGGTGCGCGATGCCGATGCGTGATCGTGAACGTCGTCGCATGGAGTGGGTGCAGGATCGCTTGGCCGTGGCCGGACACGGGTGCTACCTCGTGGGAAGCGTTCTGTACGTGGTCGAGGCGCCGACCTCGGCAGCGTGGCTGTTCGTGATCGGGAGCCTCGCGGCCCTTTTCGCCTCGGTCCTGCCGCAGCTGGTGCGGCTGTGGATCCAGCCGCGCGAGGGCGACGGTGGCGACCTCCCCGGCGTGCGGCTTCCCGGGCTGATGGGCGTGGCGTAGCTCACGTTCGTGCGGGTGTCACGGTGAGCGTGCTGCGGTGCTCCGTGGCGTCGCGTCCCGAAGCGGCACGGGCAGCGCCGCACCGTGCACGAGGCCGCACCGGCCTGCGACAATGCCTTCGGATCCGGGCGCCCCGTGCGCCCGCGAAGGAGGTCTGACACGATGACGATCGACCCCCGCGAGTACGGCGCCGTGCTGTTCGACATGGACGGCACCCTGGTCGATAGCGAGGGGATCTGGTTCGAGGTGCTCCGCGCGGTCGTGAGCGAGTTCGGTGGCGATCTTCCCGAGGACGCCCACGCGTCGCTGCACGGATCGGATCGCGCGACGACCACGAAGATCCTGCAGGCCCGCTACGGCCTCGTGGGCGACCCCGGGGCGTTCTGGGGTCGCGTGGTCGATGACCTCGTCGGGGCGCTGGGGCGTGCGCGTCCGATGCCCAACGCCCAGGCGTGGGTCGAGGCGACCGCCGCTGCCGGCGTGCCGCGGGCGGTGGTGTCGAACTCGCCGCACGCGATGATCCGCGCCTCGCTTGCGCCGCACGCCTGGGCGGCCCACCTGCCGGTCCGGATCTCGGTCGAGGACGTCGCTCGCGGCAAGCCGGAGCCCGACGGCTACCTGTTGGCCGCGGGACGCCTGGGCGTCGCGGCCGATCGCTGCCTGGTGGTCGAGGACAGCGAGGCCGGCGCCCGCGCGGCGGTCGCGGCGGGTGCGACCTGCTTGTTCGTCACGAACGGCGTGGTCGACGTAGGTCGGGCACGCGCCATCACGCCGCACGTGACGGCGTCGCTTCCGGAGCTGACGACGAGCTGAGCGCTCCGCCGCGGCTCGGCACGGCCTGCTACGGCCTGCTACGGCCTGCTGCAGACGCGCTTGCCGCACCCGCGCTGCGCGTCTCGTGAGCGGCGCGGTGCGACGATGGCCGTGCATCGGAACCTCCTCGGCCCAGCAGCCGAGGGCCGGCGAAGGTGACCGTTCATTCGTACCGACACCGTCCGCTGCTCCTCGCCGTGATCGCCCTGGCCGTGCCGACGCTTCTGGTTCTCGGGCGGCTCACGGCCGCGACCCCGTACGGAGGTACGGCCATCCCGCGTTGGCGCTCGAGCTGAGCTGGGCGTTCTGGGCGCTGGCCAGGCATCGGATGGACACGCGCGCCGTGATGCGGATCTCGTACGGGATCCTCGCCGTCTTCTGGTTGGGGGTCGTCGCGTCCCGCTTCTTCTGGCCCGGCGTCACCCTGCCGGCCGGGCAGCGGCTCTCTCCCGACGTGTTCATGATCTTCGTCGTGCTCGTGATCCTGGCGCACCTGCTGTTCGCCAGCCGGACGGCGCTGCTCGTATCGTCGGTCGTGCTGGCGGTCGCCGTGGCGATCACCGTCGGCTGGCTCGTCGCGCGGCCAGCAAGCGTCTCGGTGGTCGGTTCCGCGACCGAGCTGATGGCGTACGAGGTGGCGCTGGCGGTGACGACGCTCATGCTTCACGCGCTGGCGCGCAGCAAGGACGATCATGCCCGCGCGCTGATCGAGACCGAGCGGATGCGCGAGATGGCGTACCGCAACACGCTCACGCGGCTACCGAACCGCCGCGGGCTCGAGGAGAGCCTGCACCGCTACGCCTCGCTGGCCGTCCGCCACGACCTTCCGCTGGCCGTCGGGTTCTTCGACATCGACGATTTCAAACGCATCAACGACGTCTACGGCCAGCAGGTCGCGGACCGGATCCTCGAGGAGGTCGGCCGCAGCGTTCGCCCGCTGCTGCGGGCCGGCGACGTGCTTGGCCGCTGGGGCGGCGAGGAGTTCCTGATCATCGTGACCGACGCCGGCCACCCGCAGGCGCTGGGACTGGCCGAGCGCGTTCGCGACGCGGAGCAACGTTACGCCTTCCCGTCCGACGTCGCCGTCACCGCCAGCTTCGGCGTCGCGACGTACGAGCCGCCGACGCCCGTCGAGGAGCTTCTCGAGCGGGCGGACCGGCGCCTGGACCGCGCCAAGCGCCTGGGCAAGAATCGCGTGGTGGGCGCAGGAGAGAGGTCGCCGGACGGGCCGGACGCCGGGCCGGACACCGGTCCGCACGCCGGTCCGGACGCCGGTCCGGCATGACGACCGCCCGACACGACTTCGGCGACGCACGGAAGGGGCCCGAGCGGATGACCGCCGGCGTACGGGACGCGGCGGTGTCGTGCACGGGCGAGGGCCTGGACGCCCGATCAGCGTTCACGACCGAAGGGGAGCTCACGGCAGAGCAGGGCGTCGACGCCGAGCTTCTCGGCACCGCCGTGTTCGACAGCCGTACCCACGTCGTGTACGACGGCTGGCCGCTGTTCTGCTTCGTGCGCGACCAGGAGCCCGGACAGGTCCAGGGTCACGAGGTCGAGAGCTTCGGTGGCGTCAGGAACCTCGTGAATCCCCAGGGGCACGCCGGCGGCAGCGGCGGCAGCGACGACAGCCACGGCATGGGCGGAAGGTCGTACTGGTCGTACTGGCGCGACGGCCAACGCACGCCTAGCGCGGCGCCCCGTCTCAGGGCAGACGGGCGTCGCTTTTCGCGAGGGTGTCGAGCACGAACGGCCTGCTGCCCGTCTCGACCCACTCGCTCAACGCCGCGAACGCCACGACGACCTCCTCGGCGAAGCCGCAGTGGCCGAAGGGGAGCGTGGCGGTGCCGCTTCTCTCGATCGGCACGATCGCCGTCACCAGGTTGGCCTCTCGCGTCGCGTCGGTCACCCGTTGCTCGTACACCGACTCGTGAAACGCCGGCACCACCGGATCGAAGAGATTGTGGACGGTGACCGTCGGGATTCGCAGCTGGCCTGTGGGCTCG
>JBHEOT010000125.1:0-3155 GCA_046260675.1 Trueperaceae bacterium
CGCTCTCGTAGCCCGGCAACGATCCGTCCGCGTACGGCCGGTCGGCCGGATCGGTCGCGTCGGTCGCCAGGCAGCCGTTCAAGGTCGCGGTGAGGCTCTCGTCGACGTGGGGCTGGCCGCCCGCCAGCTCGGGCGTCAACACCACGGGGCGTGGGCTGGCGCCGGTCAGGCACCGCGTCGAAGCTCGAGGCCGGCACGTCCGGGTCGTTGCAGTCGACCGCGCGTCCGGCAGGCGTGCCGTCGGGCAGAACGAGCTGGCCCTCGCAGATGCTCTGGTTCTTGCGGCCGCGGTGGATGCCGCCCGCCGTGGTGACTTGACCGGAGATGGTGAGGGTGTTCCCGTCGGAGTCGAGGTACAGCTCGCCGTTCGAGTGCACCCGCCCGTCCAGCCGCATGTCCGGACCGGGCAGGATCTCGAGGTCCTTGTCGTAGAAGGCGGCGAACTGGAACATCGGCACCAGCCGCGTGCGGAACACCATCTCGAGGATCGCCTCGGGGCGCGTGTCGTTGGGCGGGACCGCTTCGGAGAACACCGAGTAGCGGTACTCGATGGCGTTGAGGCCGGCGTAGACCTCGCCGGGAGGAATGGTGATCAGGCGCTCGTCGTCGCTGGTGGCGTTGTTGCGAGGATCCTCTTCGACGTACGTGGTGACGGTTCGCTGATTGACCTCGGTCGCGCGACAGGCGAAGTCGCCGCTGCCATCGTCGCTCTCGCACCCGTCGGTCGTGGTGGCGCCCGAGGGGCGGCGGTAGCCTTCGAACTCGCGGCGGATCTCCTCGCCGCGGACGTTCAGGCCCGCCTCGGCGGCGAAGAAGCCGCTGGTCATGGCCGCGTCGGTCGCGGTGGACTGCAGCTCGCGGTTGGTCAGCTCGAACATCACGTAGAGCAGGCCCACCAGGAGAAGCGCCATGAACAGCACGCTCACCAGCGCGAAGCCGTCGCGGCGGGCCATCGTGCGGTTTCTGCGCGGTCCGTTCACAACGTCACCTCGACAGCACGTTCCGGGGGAAGAGTCGGGTCTGCAGGCTGCGCTCGGCCAAGCTGCCGCCCTCGCGTCGTTCGACCACGACGTCGAGGTCCAGCGAGGTGATCGAGCGCCACACGCCCGTGTCCGGGAAGGTGGTCCTGGGCGTAGCCTCGCCCGCGACGGAGACGGTGACGTCGAACGCCTCGATGCCGGATGCGATCCGCAGGACGTCGCCGGTCGCGAGGTCGCGGCGCTGGAGCACGCCGTCCACCAGTCGGTACTCGATCGCGTCCAGAAGGGCGATGTAGGCGTTCGCTCCAGGCTCGTAGTCGGTGGTCCAGGCGCAAGCGTCGTCGCACCGCACCTCGTCGGGCGGGCTGGATTGCGCGCCGTCGATCCGCATCGCGAACCACTGGCCGGTACGGCTGGCGGGATCGAAGATGTACGCGGACGCGACGCCGCCTCGCTCCTCCGTGATGCGGCGATGCGCGTCCAGGGTGTACGGCCAGTCGACGCCGCCGTACGTGGCCGTGCGGTTCACGGCGCACTGCGGGTGGGTGACCGTAGGGCCCCAGTCGGCCACCACGATCGAGGTGACGGTGGAGCCGGCGGGCACGCTCTGGCAGACCGGCAGGGCGTCCTCGAGGTTGCGCCGCAGCACCACGACGGAGTCGCCGGAGCCGTCGACCGAGACCGCGATGGGACTGAGCGCCAGGCCTTCGCCGAAGCGCTCGCCCGCGATGCGGACGTCGGCCGCCATGAGCTGGCTGACGGCGCGGAGCGTCTGGTTGGCGCTGGTCCGGGCCTGGTCCAGCTGAACGACGCGGCGCTGGCTGAGCACCAGCGGAAGCACCAGCGCCAGCACGATCGCCGCCACGGCGAGCGCGACGAGCGCCTCGACCAGCGTGAATCCCGAGCGGCCCGGAAGCGTTCGGCTGGGTCGAGAGCGGCCGGATCGCGAGCGGCCGGATCGCGAGCGGCCGGGTCTCGAGCGGCTCGGAAGCGAGCGCCTCGGAAGCGAGCGGTCAGGGAGCCCGGAGCTCCGTGTAGACGGTCGACACGCGGTAGCGGATCTCGTCACGATAGCTCACCTCCAGATCGATCTCACGAGCGTTGTCGAAGCAGTCGCCGCCTGCGTCGCAGTACTCCTGATGGCGGACGGTCACGTCGAAGGTTCGGCGGCCGACCTCGACCTGCTGGACGGGCGGGTCGCCCCCGGCGGAGTAGGCGGGCCAAGCGGAGGGCGGCTGGGCGCGGAGCGATTCGAGCACCGTCTGGGCGGCCGCGACGGCTTGCGAGCGCACCTCGCTCCCGGTGTTGATCCGCAACGCGTTCGTGAAGGCGGGGACGACCCCGGCCAGCAGGATCGCCAGGATCGAGATGGCGATCAGCGCCTCGACCAGCGTCAGGCCTTCGCGCACGGCGGCTCGGATCGGGGGACGCGTCATCGGAGCTGCACCCCGCCTCCCGCGTAGACGTCGACCTCCGCCGTGCGGCCACGGCGGTCTTCGATCTTGACCGTCGGGCTGGCGTCGCCCAGGCCGCGCGCATCGAAGCACGACAGCACGTCGCCTGCGGTGGCAGCGACGTAGTCGGCGGGGTCGCCGGTGTCCGACAGCTCCGTGATCTGCGCGGTGCCGGAAAGCGTCGTCGCGAACCTGGTCTCGTCCGTCCAGCCGCTGGCGTCCTCGCAGGCGATGGCGGCCTCCATGCGCAGCTCGGACGCACCGGCGACTACCAAGCGGTGCGCGGAGGTGGTGGCCATGGCTCGCGCGCGCGTCAGGCGCACCGCCGAGGCGACCTCGTTCGCGGCGCTGCGCGCCTCGTTGTGCAGGGGTCGCACGTCCAGCGCGGCGATCGCGATCACGATGGCGATAACCGCGAGGAGGATCAGGAGCTCGAGCAGAGTGAACCCTCGTCGTCGCATCGTCGCGTTCCTCTCCTGGTGCATCGTCCCAGTCCGCCTGGTCGTCATCGTCCCGAGCGTAGACGGTTCGTACTCCCAGAATTCGCACAAAGGTACGTCGACGGCACCCCACACCGGGGGAACCTTCTCGAATCCGGAGGGCCGACGAGCGATCGTGCTCTGCAGTCGTCACGCTGGGGCGCAAGTCCACGGGCGTGCGGGGGGTCGCGTCGCGGCGATCCACCGGGCGGTGCGACCGCGCTCCCCTCTCTACCCCACCT
>JBHEOT010000126.1:0-364 GCA_046260675.1 Trueperaceae bacterium
ACCGCTTCCTGCGCATCTTCAACGAAATCAGCGTGCTGATCGTGATCGCCGTGCTCTGGGCCGTCACCGTGAAACCGTTCTGAGCGGCGCGATGGACCGCCTCGTGCAGACCCTTGCCCCGTTCACCCTCCTCGATCTCGCCGCGGTGCTGGTGCTGGTCGTCGGATGGGCCGGGATCACGCTGCTGATCGAACACGCGCCACGCCGCTTTCCCTCGACCTCCACGCTCATGGCGCAGTATCGCCGCGAATGGATGACGCAGATGGTCCTGCGCGACCCGCGCATCTTCGACTCGCAGCTCATCGGTCAGTTGCGGCAGGGCACCTCGTTTTTCGCCTCCGCCACGCTCCTGGCCATCGGCGGG
>JBHEOT010000126.1:374-3043 GCA_046260675.1 Trueperaceae bacterium
CGCTGGCGCTCCTGGGCGATGTGGACCGGCTGATCGGCGTTGCCGACGACCTGACCAGCGTGACGGACCCGGTATTCGTCTGGGAGGTCAAGATCCTCGCGATTGTCGCGTTCCTCGCCAACGCGTTCCTCAAGTTCGTCTGGTCCAACCGTCTCTTCGGCTATTGCGCGGTGCTGATGGGGGCGGTGCCGAACACGGCCGACGATCCCGCCGCAGCGGTGCGCGCGGGCAAGGCCGCGGAGGTCAACATCACCGCCGCGCGGGGGTTCAACCGCGGGCTTCGGTCGCTCTATTTCGCGCTCGCTGCCGCCGCGTGGATCGTCGGGCCGGCCGCACTCCTGCTTGCGGTGGCGATCACGCTCGCGGTTCTCCTGCGGCGCGAGTTCGCGTCGGAATCCCGTGCCGTCCTGATGCGCCCTGACCGGACCGGGTCCGACACGGAGACATGACACGGGGACATGACACGGGGATGTGAGTGCAATCCGGCCGCGGCTCGGCTATGCTGCGCGCATGAGATTGATCGGCTACAGCCTCGCCGCCGCCCTCGTCGCCACACCCCTGGGCGCGGACGAGCCGCGGATACGCGACGCCACGGCAAGCAAATCCGGCATGTCCTGGCGGGTCGATGTCACGCTCGAACATCCCGACAGCGGCTGGGATCACTACGCCGACGGGTGGGAGGTGCTCGACGCTGACGGCAATCGCCTCGGGTATCGCATGTTGCATCACCCGCATGTCGACGAGCAGCCCTTTACCCGCTCGCTGACCAGTCTCGACCTGCCCGACGGCACGCGCCAGATCCATGTCCGCGCCCATTGTTCGGTCGATGGCTGGGGCGAGGAGACCTTTCGGATCGATCTCGAGCCGTGATCGACCCTGTGGGGTGACGCTCAGCGCCGCCCCTCGCGCAACCACCCGGCCGTGATCAGCCCGGCCACCAGAAGCAGCACGAGCCACGGCGGCAGGAGCGCCATCTGCCGGACGCCGGTCGTCTCGAAGGCCCCGCGCGGGGTGATGCCGATCCAGCCGCGCCCGGCCGCGGGGCGACCCGCGCGCACGCTGCGGATCGTCGGCAGCCCGTCCGCCAGCGCCTGCACACCGCCACCGGTCCTGTCGATCACGGGCGCGAGCACGTCGCCGCTGGCCAGCGTGCGCTCGAATTCAACCGGCGCCGCCGGGCCGAGACCGATCACCGCGCTCTGATCGCCGTTCTCGAGACGGTAGAGCCCGATCTCGCCGCCCTCATGCACGGCCTCGAACCGGCCCGGCGCCACCTCTTCGAGCGGCAGCACGAATTCGGCGCCCGAGGGCGCCGTCACGGTCACGTCGGGCACGGTCTCCGAGAGCGTGCGGCGGATGATGCGCATGGTCTGTCCTGTCGCCTCGGCGCGCAGCGCCTCTTCCTCGAGCTCGGGTTCCTTCATCATCCAGTGTGCAAGCCGCCGCAGCAGGTCGAGCTGCGGCCCGCCGCCCTCGAAGCCGCGCCCCCAGAGCCAGGCATGATCTGACGCCAAAAGCGCCACGCGCCCCTCACCGACCCGGTCGAGCACCAGAAGCGGGCGCTCTCCGGCGCCGGTCATCACCACCTCACCGCTCTCGTCCGGCTCGACCTCGATCTGGCGCAACCAGCGACCCCACTCGCCCGGATCCGCCGCGCCGAGACCCGATGTCACCGGGTGCCGCCGGCCGAGATCGCTCACCTCGGGGCGGAACCCCTCCTCGACCACGCGCGCCGTGGGGCGCGCCGGCACCATCTCCTCGAACGGGCCGCGATAGATGCTCTCGGCCCCGGCAAAGGCCGGCCCCGCCGCCAGAAGAACGGCACCTCCGCGCTCGACATATTGCCGGATGTTCTCGAGATAGATCGACGGCAGGATGCCGCGCCGCTGATAGCGGTCGAAGATGATCAGGTCGAACTCGTCCACCTTTTCCAGAAACAGCTCCCGCGTGGGAAAGGCGATGAGCGACAGCTCGCGCACGGGCACGCCGTCCTGCTTTTCGGGGGGTCTGAGAATCGTGAAATGCACCAGATCCACCGAACTGTCGGATTTCAGCAGGTTGCGCCAGGTCCGCGTGCCCGCATGCGGCTGTCCCGACACCAGAAGCACGCGCAGACGGTCGCGCACGCCGTTGATCTGCACCAGCGCGGCGTTGTTGCGGTCCGTCAGCTCGCCCTCGGCGGCGGGGGTGGAAAACTCCAGCACGTTGCGCCCGCCATGCGGCAGCGTCACCGGCAGCGTCACCTCCCGCCCGAGCGGCACGTCGTAGCGCTGCGGCGTCCCGCCATCCACGGCGATGTCCACCGGCACCGTGGTCACGCCCGCGGGCGCGGCGCCCTCGTCGCTGATCCGGAGCGTCAGCTCGACCTCCTCGCCGAGGATGGCAAAGGCCGGCGCGTTGTCGATTTCGAGCCGGCGGTCCCAGTCGCCGGCGCGCCCGGTATGCAGCAGGTGCAGCGGCGCGGGCTGGTCCGGCGCCGCCTCCATGTCATGGGCCTGCCCGTCCGACAGCAGGATGGTCCCCGCGATCCGTCCGCGCGGCAGATCCGCCAGCGCCTCGGCGACCGCGCCCATCACGAGCGACCCGCGATTGTCGGGCGCATCCCCCACGGTCACGCGCCGCACATCGGTGTTCTCGAGCGCTGCGATCCGCGCGGCCAGCCTGTCGGC
>JBHEOT010000127.1:0-3019 GCA_046260675.1 Trueperaceae bacterium
GTTCCAGCTCACGTGCACCGCCGGGTGGTCCCAGCGATCCTGGACGTCGCTTCCGGGGCCCTCAGGACGCCACCACGTCGCGCCGTGAACCTGCCGCCACCACGGCGCACCCGGCACGCCCCGCGTGGGCCCGACCCCCTCAGGCACGAACGCGTGGAACACGAACGACCATCCGTACCGCTGGGCGTCGGTGCGGTGGCCGGTCGCCTCGACGAACGCCGCGAAGCGCGCGTTGCTGACCGCGTGCCGATCGATCCGGAACGCCGGCAGCCGCACACGCCGTGACGGCCCCTCGCCGTCCTGCGGCAGCAGCGGACGGTCGGTGCCCATCCGGAACGTGCCGGCGGGAACGCGGACCCTGTCGTCCGAGAGGCGCTCCCCGCAGGGCGGTGGGGGAGGAGAAAGCAGGAGATCGGCGGCCGCGGACCCGCTTCGGGCCGCCGACTCCACATCCGACCCGTCGCGCGGAGCGGCGCAGCAGGGGGCGGGACGCGACGGATCGATGGATCGCTGAGACACGGTGATCATCGTATCCGCCGGCGCATCGCCGCCGCCCGCCGTACGCCTCACGTCGCCGGGGTGGATCCCATCGTCGCGAGATTCGCGAGCACCTCGTCGTACAGGCCCTGGACGAGGTCCTGCAGCGCGTCGACCTGCTCCGGCGGGGCGTCGAACGTCGCCGCCCACTCGACGGTGCACGATCCCTCGTCGTTCGGGACGACGCGCACGCGGCTCCGGAAGTCCTCGAACGGGAGCGACCCGGACACCATCGAGTACGCGAGCGTCCGCGACGCATCGTCGACTGCGTCGAGCCGCTCGACCACGTGGTCGCCACTGCTGAACACGACCTCTCGCGTCGCGCCGACGCCGGCACCTTCCACCGTCATGCGATCGATCTGGTCGGAGAAGCGCTCGCCGCCTGCGAAGGTGCGGAGTTCGCTCCACACGACGTCTGCCGGGGCGGGAACGACTCCCCTGGAGAGAATCTCGACCATGACCGTCTCCTCTTCGCGCCCCGGGCCGAGCGCCGCCCCGACACGGCCGATCCGCGCCGCGGCGTCGCGCCGGCACGGGACGGTGTCACCCTCATCCTAGGCCTCGCGCGCCTCCTCTCGATGTCTCCCCGAACGCGTCGGCGAGCTCCTCCGCCAGCCGTGCGACGACCTCGACGAACCGGTCGACGTCCGCGAACGACGCGCGGTGGTTGCAGAACGCGACACGCATGCAGCGACGACCGTTCAGGGTGGTGTTGGACGGCACCGCCTCGCCGCTCTCCTGGACGCGCAGGACCAGCTCGTCGTGGAACGCGTCGAGGCGATCGTCGGGGACGCCGGGAGGACGGACCCGGAAGCAGACGATGTCCAGCACCACGGGCGCCACGACCTCCATCGCGTTCGTCTCCGAGAGTCGGCGCGCCAGGTAGTGCGCCTGCTCGATGTTGCGCTCGATCAGTCGTCCGAACCGGTTCGCGCCGTGTTCCTTCAGCGCCATCCACACCTTCAGCGCCTTGAAGCCGCGGCTCAGCTGGGGGCCGTAGTCGCTGAACCAGGAGGCGTCGCCCGCCAGGCCCCGCGCGGTGCGCTCGAGGTACTCGGGCGTGAGGGTGAACGTCGCGCGGTGGGCGTCCGCGTTCCGCACCAGCAAGACGCCCGCCTCGAACGGCATGTGCATCCACTTGTGCAGGTCCAACGCGACGGAGTCGGCGCGCTCCAAGCCGTCGACGAGGTGGCTGACCGTCGGCGCCAGCTTCACGGGCGCTCCGATGGCCGCGTCGACGTGGAACCAGATCGCTTCACGCTCGCACAGGTCGGCCAGCGCATGCATGTCGTCGACCGACCCGGTGTTGATCGAGCCGGCGTTGGCGACCACCGCCATCGGAACGGCGCCCGCGACGCGGTCCTCGGCGATGGCGGCCTCGAGGGCGGCCACGTCGATGCGGTATGCGTCGTCGACGGGCACCTTGTGGAGCGACCTCGAGCCTAGGCCCATGAGTTCGAGCGCGCGCTGGTGACAGCTGTGCAGCTCGGTGGAGCCGTAGGTGATCAGCGGCGCACCCAGCGCCGCGACGCCGTCCCGCCGGACGTCGGCGTCGGTCGCGCCGTTGCGGGCAACGGCCAACGCCATGAGGTTCGCCATCGACGCGCCGCTGGTCATCAGGCCGCTGGCGTGCTCCGGAAACCCCAACATCTCGCGCGACCATGCCACGACCTGCCGCTCGACCTGCGCCGCGCCCGAAGCGCCGCCGCCCAAGTTGGATGCGTCCATCGCGGCCAGGAACTCCGCCAGCGCGCCCATCACGTTGCCGTTCCCCATGTAGTACGCCCAGAAGCGCGGGTGATCGTTCCCCATCCGGTAGGGCGCGACATCGTCGCGGTACGCGCGGTAGGCCTCTTCCGCCCCCTAGGGCTCGCGCGGTAGCGGCAACGTGAAGCGCTGGCCATGACCGTCCGGCATGGCACGCCAGGCTGGGCGATCGCGAACCGCTCGGACGTCCTCGAACGCGTCGTCGATCATGCGGTACGCCAGCCGGCGCATCGCCTGCCAGTCGCTCGGGTCGAGGGTTTCAAGGGCTTCGTCGTGCACGGGCGTAGGGTTCGTCGTCGCGCTCATTCAGGACCGTCCGGTTCCGCGCCCAGGCGTTCAGGCGCTAGCAGCGTCCGCGACGCGGGACAGGCCGTGGAGAGACGGCGACGGGTTCGCGGCCGGGGCACCACGGTCACCTTAGGGGCTGCTGGACTCCCGTGTCCACGGTCTGGCCCGTCAGTCGCCCTCCCGGACGTACCCTCGGTGCATGACCGAACCCGCTACGAAGCGAACCCGAGAGCTGGACCTCGTCGTGTACGGCGCGACCGGCTATACCGGCCGCCTGGTCGCCCGCGCCGTCGCGGACCGCGCGCCGGCCGGCCTCCGTTGGGCCCTGGCCGGCCGCGACCGAGCGCGGCTGGAGCAGGTCCGAAGCGAGCTGAGCGTCGACGCCGAGCTGATCGTCGCGGACGCCCACGACGACGCGGCCCTGGCC
>JBHEOT010000128.1:0-422 GCA_046260675.1 Trueperaceae bacterium
GGTTGAAGTGCTGGAAGACCATGCCGATGTTCTTGCGCACCTCGCGCAGGTGCTTCTCGTTGGCGGGCAGCAGCTTGTCACCGACGCGCCGGTGGTAGAGGTACTGCCCGTCGACGGTCACCTTGCCGGAGTCGGGCTTCACGAGCGTCATCAGCACCCGCAGGATGGTGGTCTTGCCGGAGCCGGAGGGGCCGATGATGGCGATCTTCTCGCCTTGGGCGACCTCGAAGTCGAGCTCGTTCAGAACGGTCAGGTCGCCGAAGCGCTTGGTGACCTTCTCGAACCTCACGATCGGGTCGGCGTCGGTGACGTCGGCGACGCCCGAGGGTGCGGTGCGGGCGGTGGGGTCAGCGGTGGGGACGGGCAAGGCGGGCCTCCAGGCGGTTCACGACGAGCGCGGCGGGGGAACTGAGCAGCAGGAA
>JBHEOT010000128.1:432-2290 GCA_046260675.1 Trueperaceae bacterium
GGCCGACGAGCGTGTAGGGCTCGACGTAGCTGAAGGTGCGGGCGCCGATGATCTTGGCGGTCTGCATCAGCTCGACCACGGTGATCGCCGACAGCAGCGGGGTCTCCTTGAACATCACGATGAAGTAGTTGCCGAAGGCCGGGATCATCGGTGGGATCGCCTGCGGCAGCACGATGGTGCGCCAGGTGTGGAGCATGGTGAAGTCGAGCGCGATCGCCGCCTCCCACTGCCCCTGGTCCACGCCCTCGATGCCGGTCCGGTAGACCTCGGAGAGGTACGCGCCGTAGTGCAGCCCGAGACCGATCACGCCGGTCATGAGCGCGGGGAGCCCGAACCCGTACTGCGGCAGCACGTAGAAGAGGAAGTAGAGCTGGATGAGCAGCGGCGTGCTGCGCAGGAACTCGACCAGGAAGCCGGCCGGCCACGACACGATCTTGGGGCCGCGGCGCAGGAGCGCGAACACGAGCCCCACCACCAGCGCGATGGCGAAGCCGTACACGGTCGCCTGCAGGGTGATGAGCGCGGCGCGCAGCAGGACCGGGAAGATCTCGAGGGCGAAAGCGCCGTCCCAGGCGAAGGTGAATTCACCGAACATGGCTCACGCCTCCCGGAACGCGCTGGCGCGCTTCTCGACCCAGCGCACGAAGCGCGTGAGTGGGTAGGCGAGCGCGAAGTACAGCACCAGCAGCCAGGAGAAGATCTCGAGCGTGCGGCCGGTGGTCTGCTGCAGCGCCACGCCGCGGAAGGTCATGTCGGGCAGCGTGATGAGCGAGACGAGCGCGGTCGCCTTGAGCAGCTCGACGATCAGGTTGCCGAACGGCGGCAGCATCAGCACGAACGCCTGCGGCAGCACCACCCGGATCATGCGCAAGGAGGCCGGCATGTTGAGCGCGATGGACGCCTCGATCTGCCCCCTGGGCACCGAGACGATCGCGCCGCGCACGATCTCCGCGCCGTACGCGCCCATGTTGAGCGCCAGGGCGGCCACCCCGGCGGTGAACGGCGTGAGGGTGACGCCGAAGAGCGGCAGCGCGAAGAAGAACCAGAACATCTGCACCAGGATCGACGTGCCGCGGAACACCTCGACGTAGGCGGTGGCGAGGAAGCGCACCGGTCGCCACGGCGCCAACCGGCCGATGCCCGCGAGGACCGCGATCAGCAGCGCGAAGGCGGCGGACACCAGGGTCAGCTGCACGGTCAACCACATGCCGCGCATCAGGATGGGGAGCAGGTCGAACCCCATGGCGCCTCCTCAGGCGTGCGCGAGGGCGGCGTCGAGGTCGGCGATCAGGTCGCCGGCGTCCTCGATGCCGCAGGAGTAGCGGACCAGCCCCTCCGGGATCCCGAGGGCGGCGCGCTCGCCGGCGGTCAGCTCCACGTGCGACCCGGTGGCGGGCGGCGCGACGGTCGTCTCGACCGCGCCGAGGTTGGCGGCGCGGTGCGCGAGGCGCAGTTTTGGCAGCACGCGCTTCACCGCGTCGAGCCCGCCTGCGAGCTCGAAGGCGAGGATCCCGCCGAAGCCGCCCGGCATCTGGCGCGCCGCGACGTCGTGGTTCGGGTGCCCGGGGAGGCCGGGGTAGTGCACGGCCGCCACCTTCGGGTGGTCCTGGAGATGGTGCGCGATCCGCAAAGCGGTGGCGTTCTGCCGCTCGACGCGCAGCGCCAGCGTCTTGAGGCCGCGCAGGAGCAGGTAGGCGGCGTCCGGGCCGAGGGTGGCCCCCACGATCTCGCGGCGCTGGAAGACGCGCGCCACCAGGTCGGCGTCGCCCACCAGCACGCCGCCGAGCGCGTCGGCATGGCCCCCCAGGAACTTGGTGGCCGAGTGCACGACCAGGTCGGCGCCCAGCTCCAGCGGGCG
>JBHEOT010000128.1:2300-3013 GCA_046260675.1 Trueperaceae bacterium
CTGGTTGATCGGGGTGCCGAAGGTGTTGTCGACGACCACGATGGCGCCCATCGCGTGGGCGCGGGCGCTCAGGCGCTCCAGGTCGAGCACCTTGCAGGTCGGGTTGGTCGGGCTCTCCAGGTACAGGACCTGCAGGCCCTGGTCGATCGCGGCCTCGATGGCGTCCTGGTCGCTGGTGTCGCAGAGCGTCACGTCGATGCCCAGCGGCGGGAGGAACGCGTCGAACAGCTTGTTCGTACCGCCGTAGGTGTCCTTGACGCTCACCACCCGGTCGCCGTGGTGCAGCAGCGTCAGCAGCGTGTCGGAGATCGCGGCCATGCCGGTCGCGAACGCGGTGGCGGCGGCGCCGCCTTCGAGCGCGCGGACCTTCTCTTCGAAGGCGGCGACGGTGGGGTTGGTGTTGCGGCCGTAGATGTGGCCCTCGGCCTCGCCGAGCGCCACCGCCCGCCACTCGTCGAGGTCGGTGTAGCCGAACCCGACCGAGCGGACGACGGGGATCTGGGTGGCGCGGTCCATGAAGGGGCGCTCTTCACCGGCCCAGACGGCGTCGGTGGCGAGGGCGCGGGTGCGGGGTCGGGTGGGTGCGGGCGTGCGGGGATCGAAGGACATGGGGCCTCCCGGTGGACGCGGCGGTCGGCCGGTCCGGGCGAAGGTCGAAGGGTGGGGATAGGGGGCGGAACGTCGAAGATAGGGCTGGGCGGCCCGCGAGGGGC
>JBHEOT010000129.1:0-455 GCA_046260675.1 Trueperaceae bacterium
GCGCAGGACGTGCTTGCGCAGGACCTTGGATCGCGGCACGCCTTTCGCGTGCGCGGTCCGCACGTAGTCCTGTCCGAGCACCTCGAGGAGCGCCGAGCGCACGAAGCGGGTCATGATCGCGCCGCTGATGATGCCCACGGTGAACGCCGGCAGCACCAGGTGGCGTGCCCACGGGACGAAGCCGTCGGCCATCGGCACGTAGCCCGACGACGGCAACCAGCCGAGCGTCTCGGCGAAGAGCAGGATGAGCAGGATGCCCATCCAGAAGTCGGGCACGGACACACCGAGCTGGCTGAGGATCGACACGCTCAGGTCGCGCCGGCCGCCCGGTCGCAGGGCGGAAACGAACCCCGCTGGGATGGCGATCGCGAGGCCCACGAGCAGTGCTGCGAACGCCAGCGTGAGGGTGGCCGGCACGCGCCGCGCCACCTCGCCGGCGATCGGCTGCCGGCTGA
>JBHEOT010000129.1:465-3004 GCA_046260675.1 Trueperaceae bacterium
GGCTGTCGCCGAAGTCGCCGCGCAGGACGATCCCGCCGATCCAGTCGACGTACTGCACCGGGAGCGGGCGGTCGAGCCCCATCTGACGCTCGAGCGTCGCGACGGCTTCGGGCGTGGCCTGCACGCCCAGCGTCACACGCGCCGGGCTTCCGGGGAGCAGCGGCACGATCGCGAAGGTGACCAGCGAGACGCCGAGCAGCACCAGCAGCAACGTGCTCAGGCGACGCAGCAGGTAGGCGAGGCTCACGGTCGGTGCTCCCGGTGGGGGCCGGCGCGGGTCGCGCCGGAGGATGCGAAAGATACCGGTCGGGGTCGGTTGGTGGCAAGATAGCGCCGCCCCGATCGGGGCGGCGCGCAGGGTCGTTCCGTCAGCGGTTCATCCAGGTGCCTTTGAACCGCACGGCCTGGTCGGCGCGCGATTGGAAGCCTTCGACGTGCGGGCCGTAGGCGTGGATCTGCAGCGGGTTGTAGAGGTAGATGTACGGTGCTTCGTCGACGATGGCGCGGTTGACCTCTTCGTAGAGCGGGCGGCGCTCGGCCGGGTCGGCGATCACGCGCGCCTGGTCGAGCAGCTCGTCGACGCTGGCGTTGCTGTAGCCGGTGAAGTTGAACACCTCGCCGGTGCGGTGCTGCGCGTAGTAAAAGTCGTCCGGATCGATCAGGCCGTTCCAGGAGCACACGTAGGTGTCGTAGTTGCCGGCGCCCTGCTCCTCGAGCCACTCCGCCCACTCGAGGGTGCGGATCTCGGTGCGGATCCCGACGGCGGCCAGGTCGGCCTGGATCACCTGGGCGGCGCGGACGGTCGCCTCGATGAAGGTGGTCGGCATGATCTCGATCTCGAAGCCGTCGGCGTACCCGGCTTCGGCCAGCAGTTCGCGGGCGCGCTCCGGGTCGTAGGTGTACGGCTCGTAGTTGAATGCCCACGCGGAGGAGTCCGGGATCGGGTCCTGGGTGACCTGCGCGTTGCCGAACTCGCCGGCGGCGGCGATGTTCTCGCGGTTGATCGCGAACGCGATCGCTTGGCGGACGCGCGGGTCGGCCAGCGGTCCCTCTTCCGTGTTGACGCCGATGTAGTAGTACGCGCCGGCGGCGGCCGCGTCGACGACCACGTCGTCGCGCGCCACGAGCTCCTCGACGGACTGCGGGGGCACCGCGAAGGCCCAGTCGATGTCGTTGGTCACGAGCGCGGTGCGGCGGACGGTCTCGTCGCCGATGATCCGGATGTCGACCGCGTCGAGGTAGGGGAGACCCTCTTCCCAGTAGTACGGGTTGCGCTCGAGGCGCAGGCTGGTGCCCGGCTGGTAGTCGGTGATCATGAACGGACCCGTGCCCACCGGGCGCGTGTTGACGCTGCCGTCGGCGATGCCGGCGGGGTCGAAGATGCCCAGCGCCTTGATCGAGGCGAGGTGGCCCAGTAGCGCGGGGCTCGGCGCGGCCAGCGCGAAGACGACGGTGCCGTCGTCGGGCGCGGTCACCGACTCGACGCCCGCGAGGCGCCAGCTATTGCCGGAGCCGGTCTCGGGGTCGAGGATCCGCTCGAACACGGCGACCACGTCGGCGGCGGTCAGGTCCTTGCCGTTGCTGAACCTGACCCCTTCGCGCAGGTCGAAGGTGACCGTGAGGCCGTCGTCCGCGACGGTCCAGGCTTCGGCCAGCGAGGGCACCAGGTTCTGCTCGGGGTCGAGGGTGATCAGCGTGTCGAGGACGTTCTCGAGCACCTGGTAGCTCGACATCGCGGACGTGATGTGGGGGTCGAGCCCCACGGGCTCTTGAGCCCAGGCGGCGACCAGCGTGCCGCCGCGCGTCTGCGCGAGGGCGAGGCCGGTCAAGGCCACGAGGAGCGCCAGGAGAGGCGGCAGGGCGAGGGTGCGGATGCGGGTCATGGGGACCTCCTGAGGTCAGCGGGGCGTGCGGGGGCGGCGGACGGGGGCGGGGCGGAGCGGCTGCGGCCGGGGTGCGGGCGAACCGTCCTCGCCCAACTCCCAGTCCCAGACGCTCTTGGCGATGCGAACGACCTGCATGGTCTCGAAGCTCTCGACCGCGTCGTGGCCGAGCGCTTCCTGCAGGAAGGCGTGCAGTTCAGCGTTGGAGCCGTGGAGCGACTCGACGACCAGGTTCGCGGCGCCGACGGCGACCGCGACGTAGCGCACGGCGTCGTAGCGGCCGACGCGGTCGACGACGTCGTCGAGCGCCGCGGGGCGCACCTTGGCGTACGTCGTCGCGAGCACGGGCACGCCCAGCGCCAGCGGGTCGCTGATCGCGAGGATGCGCATCCAGCCGTCGTCGAGGAGCCGCCGCGCGCGCTTGCGCACCATCGATTCGGAGACGCCGAGTTCGCGCGCGATCTCGCGGTACGGACGCCGACCGTCGCGGCGCAGCGCGACCACGATGGCTTGGTCGACGGGGTCGAGGCGGTCGTAGAGGCTGTCCGGCACGTGGGGCTCCTGGGGTTCGGAGGCGGGCAGTCGGGACGTGTTCGGGAGAATAGACGTGATGCGTCTACGGCGTCAAGCGTTGGGACGCAATGCGTCCACTCGAC
>JBHEOT010000013.1:0-43718 GCA_046260675.1 Trueperaceae bacterium
GACGCCGACCCTCACCGCCCCAACGCGAACCCCAGCACCCGTGCCCCGAAATCGTCGCCTACCTCCAGCGCGTGCCCACCACGCTCGACGCGCCACAGCGCTACGCGCCGTCCTTCGGGGCACGAGGCCTCGAACGGCACGGTCTCGTCATCCGACACCTCGGTGTCCAGGTCGAACCGAGCCCCGGCCTCGAGTGCGCCGCAGCCGGCGCCGTCGACCCAGGCGCCCACGGTCGCCGTGGCGCCCGTGATCTCGGGACGACCGAAGAGCGACCCGCCCGCGTACGGCACCACCGGGTCGAAGGTGCCGTGCACGTGGAGCACCGCTGCCGGACCGTCCGCGCCACAATCCGGCGCGGGCGCGTCGAACGCCCCGGCCACCACCGCGAGCGCGGCGAGGCGCCCCGGGTGCTCGCAGGCGAGCCGATGCGCGAGGAAGCCGCCGTTCGAGAACCCGAACAGCACCACCCGGTCGATCGCCATCTGATCCGCGATCGCATCGATCACCGCGAGCACGTACGCGACGTCGTCGACGCCCGACTCGTCGAAGTCGCAGCACGCCGCGCCGGCGTTCCAGAAGCGGGCGCCCTGGGCGTTCTCGGTGCCCTGGGGCCGGACGTACACGGCGCCCTCCGCGGTGGCCGCGGCGCCGAGCCGGTAGGCCGACTCCAAACCGGCGGCGTCGGACCCGAAGCCATGCAGCGCCACGAGCAGCGGCCCCGGCACGGCGGGGTCGTGGCCCGGCGGCAACACGATCTCGATCGGTCGTTCGTCGAGGACGCTGGTGGGGTCCGGTTCGGGCGTGGGGACGGAAGCAGCGCATCCACCGAGCATCAGCCCGGCGAAGATGACGACCAAGATGGCAGCGACCCGTGATCGTGAGGCAAGCATGCAGCGAGGCTACCCTTCCGCCGCGCGCAGCGACCGTACCCGCCCCACCCCCTTCACCACCTCCGTGACCACCACCGGCAGCAGCGCCAACCCGGTCACCAACGCCCAATCGCGCCCGTCCAGGGCGACGGTCCCCAACACCTGCTGCAGCCCCGGCTGGTAGACCGCCAGCAGCTGCAAGGCGATGCACAGCAGCACCGCGCCCCACACCCAGCGGTTGGCGAAGGTGCGCCGGGAGAACACGCTCTGGCGCACCGATCGGGCGTTGAAGGTATGGGCCACCTGCGTGAGCGCGAGCGTGCTGAAGGCGATCGTCACCGCGTGCGGCAGACCTTCGCCGCGCCCGTACCAGTCGAGCCCCACCGCGAACGCGGCGAGCGTGGCGCCCGCGAGCAGCGCACCTTGCCAGGCGATGAGCACCACGTAGAGGCGGCTCAGCAGCGGCTCGGCGGGGTCGCGCGGTGGCCGCCCCATGACGTCGGGGTCGGACGGCTCGAGCGCCAGCGCCAGCGCCGGGAAGACGTCGGTGATCATGTTGAGCCACAGGATCTGCAGCGCCGCGAGCGGCAGCGGCCAACCGATCATGATCGCGACGAACACGGTGAGGATCTCGGAGAGGTTGCAGCTGAAGAGGTAGTGGATGAACCGTCGGATGTTCGCGTAGATCACGCGCCCCTGCTCGACGGCGCGGACGATGGTGCCGAAGTCGTCGTCGCGGAGGATCATCGCGGCCGCTTCCTTGGCGACTTCGGTGCCCTTGATGCCCATCGCGATGCCGATGTCGGCGGTGCGCAGCGCCGGCGCGTCGTTGACGCCGTCGCCGGTCATCGCGACGATCTCGCCGCGCGCCTGCAGCGCCTCGACGATCCTCAGCTTGTGCTCGGGCGACACCCGCGCGAAGACCGCCGCGTCGGCCACCGCCTCGCGCCAGCCCTCTTCGTCCCGGCCCTCGAGGTCGGGTCCGTACCAGGTGCGCAGCTCGGCGCCGTCGGGGCCGCGGTCGATGCCGAGGCTGCGGGCGATCACGCTCGCGGTGCGCGGGTGGTCGCCGGTGATCATGACCGTGCGGATGCCGGCGGCGCGGCAGCGCGCCACCGCGCGCGCCGCCTCGTCGCGCAGCGGGTCGATCATGCCGACCAGGCCGACGAAGGTGAGGCCGTCGTCGCGCGCTTCGGGCGACGCGTCGTCGGGGACCTCGCGCACGGCCAGCGCCAACACTCGCAGCGCCTGATCGGCCAGCTCCTCGGCCATCTCCGCCCAGCGCGCCCGCCCCGCGTCGTCGAGCGGCTCGCGGCCCTCGTCGGTCAGGGCGCGGTCGCAGCGCTCGAGGATCACGGCCGGCGCCCCCTTGGCGTAGACGACGCCCCCGCCCTCGCGCCGATGCGCGGTCACCATCCGCCGGCCGGCCGAGTCGAACGGGATCTCGTCGACGCGTGGCTGCGCGCCGCGCAGCGCCTCGAGGTCGATCCCCGCTTTGACCGCCGCCACCAGCAGCGCCCCCTCGGTGGGGTCGCCCAACACCGCGTCGCCCTCTTCGCGACCGCCGTCTTCGGCGACGGCGCGGTCGTCCTCGGCGGCGAGGCGCGCGTCGTTGCACAGCGCGCCGACCACGAGCGCGGTGCGCAGCATCCCGTCGGCCTCGGGGTCGACCGGCTCGCCACCCCGTTCGAAGCGACCGGTCGGGTCGTAGCCCGCACCGGTGACGTCGATGCGCCGTTCGTCGACGACGAAGCAGCGCACCGTCATCTCGTTGCGCGTGAGCGTGCCGGTCTTGTCGGTGCAGATGACGGTGGTGGAGCCGAGCGTCTCGACCGCCGGCAGCCGCCGAACCAAGGCGTTGGCGCGCGCCATGCGCTGCACGCCCAGCGCGAGCGTCATGGTCGCGACCGCCGGCAGTCCCTCAGGCACGGCCGCGATGGCGAGCGCGATCGCCACCTCGAGCATGTCGAGCAGCGCGTTCCCGCGCAGGACGCCGGCGACCACCACCACCGCGGCCACCGCCAACACCACGCCGATCAGGGCGCGCCCGAGCTGCTCGAGCCGCCGCTCGAGCGGGGTCTCGGTCAGCTCGGTCTCCTCGAGCAGCACGCCGATGCGCCCGACCTCGGTGGCGCGGCCGGTGCCGGTGACGAGCAGCCGCCCGCGCCCGGCGCTGACGGTGGTGCCCAAGAACGCCATGGTCAAGCGCTCGGCGAGCGGGGCGCGCTCGTCGACGTCGGCGTCCTCGCGCTTCTCCACCGCCTGCGATTCGCCGGTGAGGGCGGCCTCCTGGACCTGCAAGCGCGCGCTCTCGATCAGCCGGCCGTCCGCCGGGATCCGGTCGCCCTCGGCGAGCAGGACGACGTCGCCCGGCACCAGCTCCTCGACCGCGCTCGTGCGTTCCTTGCCGCCGCGCAGCACGCGCGCCGTGGGCGCGGCCTGGCGCTGAAGCGACGCGATCGCCTGCGCGGCGCGCAGCTCGGTCGCGAACCCCACGATCGCGTTCACCGCGATGACCACGAAGATGGCGACGGCCTCGATGGTCTCGCCGGCGACGAGCGCGATCGCCGCGGCCGCCACCAGGAACAGCACGATCAGGCTGGTGAACTGCTGGAGTGCGATCTTCCAGATGGGCTTGCCCCCAGGCGAGGGGAGCCGGTTGGGGCCGACGCGCGCGAGCCGCGCGGCCGCCTCGGCCTCGCTCAGGCCCTCGTCCAGGTCGGCGTCTTGGTCGCTCGCCACGCGCTCGACCGACCAGGCGTGCCACGGCGGAGCTGCCGGACCCGCGTCGGTCGGGCGGCCTACGTCGTTCTCGTCGTGGTTCGTCGGCAACGCGATCGGTCCCAACTCCACCGGATCGGGCGGACTGATCCGATGCTAGCCCCACCCACTGGGACGGAGGCCAGCAGCGCTCACCCTCGGTCGACGCCGTTCTTCGCGGTGCGTCCTTCGCTCGTCGTGCGTTCACGCGCCCAGCGGTCGAATGCGCTCAGAGCCCCCCACCGAGAAGGAGCCCCCACCCCCTCTCGGCCGGCCCCTCTCGGTCGGCCCCTCTCGGCCGGCCTCGGGTCAGACCCCGGAGTACGCCGAAAAGCCCCCGTCGATCGGCACGACGGCGCCGGTGACGAAGCGGCTCGAGTCGGAAAGCAGCCACAAGAGCGCGCCCAGCAGCTCCTCGGGCTCGCCGAAGCGGCCCATGGGGGTCTGGTCGATGATCGCCTGGCCGCGCGCGGTGAGGCTCCCGTCCTCGTTCAGGAGCAGCCGCCGGTTCTGCTCGGCCACGAAGAACCCGGGGGCGATCGCGTTCACGCGCAGCGTCGCGCCGTGCTGCTTGGCGAGCGTGGTCGCCAGCCAACGGGTGAAGTTGTCGATCGCGGCCTTGGCCGCCGAATAGCCGGCGACGCGCGTGATCGACCGCAGCGCCGCCATCGACGAGACGTTGACGATCGCGCCCGCGCCCTGGTCGACCATCGCTCGCGCGAACACTTGCGAGGGGAGGAACGAGCCCATGAAGTTGAGCTCCATCACGCCCCGCATGGCGTCGGGCGCGAGGTCGAAGAAGGCCTGATCGGGCGTCAGGGTCGCGCCCGGCAGGTTGCCGCCGGCGGCGTTCACCAACAGGTCGACGCGCCCCCAGCGATCGATCAGGTCGCTCCGCACGCCCTCGAGCGCAGCCTGGTCGAGCACGTCGGCGGGCGTGGCGACCGCATCACCGCCGAGCGCGCGAACCGCGTGGGCGACCGCCTCGGCCTTGTCGCGGCGCCGACCCAGCACGGCGACGCGCGCCCCGGCGGCGGCCAGGCCCTGCGCCATGACGCTGCCGAGCACGCCGGTGCCGCCGGTCAGCACGCAGACCTTGCCGTCGAGGCGGAAGTCGGGCTGGTGCTGGGCGCTCGTATTGGGGAGTGGCGCTGAAGGACTCATGCGGTCCATCATGCAGGTCGGTGCCAGGGCGTACCCTCGAGACCCGTCTCGATTCCGCTCGGACCCTGCTCGGACCCTGCCCACTCGAAAGGCTCCCGATGACCTCCACCGTCCCCGAACCCCTTCGACTGCGCACCGGCGCTCGTGGCGCTCGTGGCACCCGTGGCGCTGGTGGCACCTGATGCGCGTTCAGCAGGTCGCCGATCCGGGCACGACCCTGGCGCACTCCGAGACCCACGCCGCGCTGCAGGAGGCGTTCGCGGGCCGCCACGCGGGCCAGCGGGTGCTGGTGCTGATCCCGGACCACACCCGCAGCCTGCCACTTCCGAGCCTGTTCCGATCGATGGTCGAGGCGCTCGCCGAGGCCGCCTCGATCACCTTCATGGTCGCGTTGGGCACGCACCCACCGCTCGATGAGGCGCGCCTGAACCGGCTCGTCGGCGTGACCGCAGGGGAGCGCGCCGGCCGCTTCGGGCACGTGCGCCTCGTCAACCACGGCTGGCAGGACCCCGAAGCGCTCACCTCGATCGGCGTGCTGCCGCAGGCGCGCATCCAGGCGATCGCCGGCGAGCGCTGGCACCCGACGCTCGGCGGCGACGTCGACGTGCGCCTCAACCGCGCGGTGCTCGAGCACGACCACGTGGTGGTCCTCGGGCCCACCTTCCCGCACGAGGTCGTCGGCTACTCCGGCGGCGTCAAATACCTCTTCCCCGGCGTCAGCGACGGCGACATGATCAACGTCACCCACTGGCTCGGGGCGCTGGCCGGGGTCCGCCGCACCATCGGCGTCGCCGACACCCCGGTGCGCGCGCTGCTGAACGCCGCCTTCGAGCTGGTGCCGACGCCCGTCACGGTGGCGGCGCTGGTGGTCGACGGCGGCGAGAGCGCGGGGGTGTTCGTCGGCGATCCGCTCGAGGCGTGGGCCGCCGCCGCCGACCTGTCGAGCCGCCTGCACGTGCGCTGGGTCGACCGCCCCTTCCACCGGGTGCTGAGCGTCGCGCCGCCCATGTACGACGAGCTCTGGACCGCCGGCAAGGCGATGTACAAGCTCGAGCCGGCGCTCGCGGCCGGTGGCGAGCTCATCATCTACGCGCCGCACCTCGCCGAGATCAGCTTCGTGCACGGGAAGTGGATCCGCGAGATCGGCTACCACGTGCTCCCGTACTTCCTGGCGCAGTGGGCGCGCTTCGCGCACGTGCCGCTCGGCGTGCTGGCGCACTCGACGCACGTGCGCGGCGACGGCGACTTCGTGGACGGGGTGGAGCGGCCCCGCGCCAAGGTGACGCTCGCGAGCCGGATCCCCAAAGAGACCTGCGACGCGCTGGCGCTCGGGTACCTCGATCCCGACGCCATCGACCCGCGCGCCTTCCAGGGGCGCGAGGATGAGGGCGTCCTCTACGTGCCCAAGGCCGGCGAGGTGCTGTACAAGGTGCGGGGCCCCAACCCGTGAGCGACGGCGCGACCGACCTGACCTTCACGCGCATCACCGAACGGCTCCGCACCGCCGACCTCCCGCCGCGCGACGCCGTCGACGCGGTGGTCGCCGTGGCGCGCGGCGGCGCGGTCCCCGGAGCGCTGATCGCCTACCGCCTCGAGAAGCCCCTGCGGCTGCTGCAGCTGAGCTTCCGCGACGACGCGAACGTCCCCAAGGGGCCCGGGCCCGAGCTGGTGGGCGCCTTGCCCGACGTGCGCGGGCAGCGGATCGTGCTGGTCGACGACGTGGCGGTGAGCGGCGCGACGCTCCGGCGCGCGCGCGACCTGCTCGGTGCCGCCCACGTGGTGACGGTCGCCTTCAAGGGCCGTCCGGGGGCGGCCGACGTGGTGCTGTTCCCCGACGTCCCCACGTGCGTCCGCTGGCCCTGGGCCGAGGACGTGGTCGACTCGGGTCCAGCCGCACCCGTGCGCGCGGTCGTCGTCGCCGGCGTCTCGGGCAGCGGCAAGAGCACCGTCGGCCGGCTGCTCGCGGAGCGGCTCGGCTGGACCTACGTCGAGGCCGACGACCATCATCCACCGGCCAACGTGGCCAAGATGGCCCACGGCGAACCGCTCGACGACGACGATCGCGCTCCATGGCTCGCCTCGCTGCGCGCCGAGCTCGAGGCCCACGCCGCCGCCGGAACGGCGGTCGTGCTCTCGTGCAGCGCCCTCAAGCGCCGGTACCGCACCGTCCTCACCGAGGGCCTGCCGCACGTGGCGATGGTGGTGTTGACCGGTTCCGAGGCGCTGCTCGCCGAACGCATCGCGGAGCGCACCGGCCACTTCTTCGACCCGCGGCTGCTGCACAGCCAACTCGAGGCGCTCGAGCTGCCGGCGCCCGACGAGCGCGCGCGGATGCTCGCCGTGACCGCTCCGCCCCAGGCGCTCGTCGACCGGATCGTGCGCGACCTGCAGCTCGAAGCCAGCGACCCCATCGCCTCCCCCACCGCGGCCGCACGGCGAGGAGGCACCCCATGACCGCACCCTGGACCCTGAACCCCGATCGCTGCTTCGCCCCCGACCCCTCGGTGCGCGCCCGCGCCCGCGACCTCTACGCGGGGGTGCGCGACCTGCCCCTCGTGTGCCCGCACGGCCACGTCGACCCCCAGCTCCTGGCCGACCCCGAAGCGCGCTTCGGCGACCCGGCGGCGCTGCTCATCGTCCCCGACCACTACGTCTTCCGGATGCTCTACTCGCAGGGCGTGCCCATGGAGGACCTCGGCGTCCCGTCCCGCGACGGCACCGCGGTCGAGACCGACCCGCGCACGATCTGGCGCACGTTCTGCGCGCACTTCCACCTGTTCCGCGGCACCCCCACCGGCACCTGGCTCAAAGCCGAGCTGATCGACCTGTTCGGCGTCGACGAGAAGCCCTCGGCAGCGAGCGCCGACCGCTCGTACGACCAGATCCAGGCGCGGCTCGACGCCCCGGAGTTCCGTCCGCGCGCGCTGCTCCGCAGCTTCGGCATCGAGGCGCTCACGACCACCGATGCCGCCACCGACGACCTGTCGCCGCACGCGCGCATCCGCGCCGACGGCTACCCGGTGGCGCCCACCTTCCGCCCCGACGGCGTGCTGCACCTGGCCGCCGAGGGCTGGGGCGACGCCATCGCGCTGCTCGAACGCCGCTCGGGCGTCGCCGTCGACAGCGCCGCCGCGCTGTTCGAGGCGCTGCGCGAGCGGCGCGCGGCCTTCCGCGCCCTCGGCGCCACCGCCACCGATCACGGCACCTTCTCGCCCTTCATCGAGCCGCTCGGCGACGCCGAGGCCGAGGCGCTCTTCGCCCGCGCCCGCAGCGGTGCGCCGATGAGCGAGGACGACGACGCGCGCTTCCACGGCCACGCGCTGATGCAGATGGCGGCGATGGCTCGCGAGGACGGCATGACCATGCAGCTGCACGTCGGCAGCTTCCGCAACCACCACGAGCGCGTCTTCCGGCGCTTCGGCATCGACAAGGGCGCCGACGTCCCGGTGGCGATCGACTGGACCCGCGGCCTGCGCACGCTGCTGAACGCGCACGGGCACGACCGGGCGTTCCGGCTGGTGCTGTTCACGCTCGACGAGGCGACCTACGCCCGCGAGCTGGCGCCGCTCGCCGGGCACTACCCGGCGCTGCGGCTGGGCGCCCCGTGGTGGTTCTTCGACTCGGTGCTCGGCTTCGACCGCTACCTCGACCGGGTGGTCGAGACCGCCGGCGTCTACAACCTCGCGGGCTTCAACGACGACACCCGCGCCTTCGCCAGCATCCCCGCACGCCACGACGTCTGGCGGCGTACGGTGGCCAACTGGCTGGCGGGGATGGTCGAGCGCGGCCTGATCGACGCCGACGACGCCCCCGAGATGGCGCACTGGCTCGCCTACGACGCCGCCAAGACGACCTACAAGGTCGCCTGATGGAGGACACGATGCACGGACACCACACGATCGACGGCGAGCGCTCGGCGCTCGGAACGAACACCTTCGCGGCGCTCGAAGCCCGCACCGGCGCGGAGCTGTCCGGCCGCTTCTTCGAGGCCACCCCCGACGAGGTCGCGGCGGCCGCCGCCGCCGCTCAGCGCGCCGCGCGCGCGCTGCGACGCACCCCATGGCCCGACCTCGCGCGCTTCCTGCGCGACGTCGCCGACGAGCTCGACGCCCGCGGCGAGGCGATCGTCGCGCGCGCCGATCTCGAGAGCGGCCTCGGCACCCCGCGGCTGACCGGTGAGCTCAAGCGCACGACCGACCAGCTGCGGCTCTTCGCCGACGAAGGCGATGGGGGCGGCTGGCTGGGCGTGCGCGTCGACGCCAGCCGCGGCGCCGACCTGCGCCGCGTGGCGCTGCCGATCGGCCCGGTGGCGGTGTTCGGCGCCTCGAACTTCCCGCTCGCCTTCTCGGTCGCCGGCGGCGACACCGCCGCAGCATGGGCGGCCGGCTGCCCCGTCATCGTCAAGGCGCACCCCGCCCACCCCGGCACCAGCGAGCTCGTTGCCGACGCCATCGTGGCCGTCCTGGAGCGCTCGCCGCTCCCGGCGGCGACGTTCCAGATGCTCCACGGCGCCGACCACGCGGTCGGCGGCGCGCTGGTGCAGGCGCCCGAGGTGCGCGCGGTCGCCTTCACCGGGTCGTTCGCCGGCGGCACCGCGCTCGACCGGCTCGCGCGCGAGCGGCCGAGCCCCATCCCGGTGTTCGCCGAGATGGGCTCGAGCAACCCCATCGTGGTGCTGCCCGGCGCGCTCGCGGCCCGCGGCGACCAGGTCGCCGCGCAGGTCGCGGGCTCGATCACGCTCGGCGCTGGCCAGTTCTGCACCAAGCCGGGCGTGGTCATCGGCCTGGCCGGGGCCGCGTTCGACGCCTTCGTCGCCGAGGTCGCCCGCACCCTCGAGGGCGTCGCCCCCGCGACCATGCTCACCGACGGCATCCGCACCGCCTACCGCGCCGGCGTGGCCGACCTCGCCGCCACCCCAGCGGTCGACGTGGTCTGGCGCGGCGACGGCGACGAGCGGCCGGTGGGACCGTCGCTGCTGCGCACGACCGCGGCCGCGGTCATCGAACGCCCGAGCCTGCTCGACGAGGTCTTCGGACCCGCCGCGCTCGTGGTCGTCTGCGCTGACGCCGCCGAGGCGCGCGCCCTCGCCGAGGCGCTGCCCGGCAGCCTCACCGCCACGCTGCACCTCGAGGACGCCGACCTCGACCTCGCCGCCGAGCTGACCGAGGTGCTCGTCGAGCACGTCGGGCGCCTGATCGTCAACGGCGTCCCCACCGGCGTCATCGTCTCGCCCGCCCAGCACCACGGTGGGCCCTACCCGGCGACGCTGGACGCGCGCGCGACGTCGGTGGGCACCGCCGCGGTCGAGCGCTTCCTGCGCCCGGTCGCGTTCCAGGACGTGCCCGAGGCGCTGCTGCCAGAGGCGCTGCGGGGGGTGGACTCGGACCGCTAGGGCATCCTGGGTCAGCCCGGGTCGCCGAACACGAACGCACCACCGATCATCGTCGCCACCACCGGGACGTCGCGCAGGACGCTCGGTGCGACCTCGAGCGGGTCGGCGCCGAGCACGACCAGGTCGGCGAGCTTGCCAGGCGTGATCGAGCCCTTGCGGTGCTCGTCGAAGCTCGCGTACGCCGCGTCGATGGTGAAGGCCCGCAGCGCCTGCTCGACCGTGAGCGCTTCCTCGGGCACGAAGGGCTCGCCAGCGTCGGTGCGCTGGTTCACCGCGTCGTGGATGCCGAGGAGCGGGGCGCCCTTCACGACGTAGCGATCCGAGCTGCCGGGCACGCGCACGCCGCGGTCGACGAAGCTGCGCTGCCGGTACAGCCCGCTGCGGACGCGCTCGCGCCCGAGCACGCGCAAGAAGCCGTCGCCCAGCTCGCCCACGAAGCGCTGCTGGGGCACCGGCACGACGCCCAGGCGCACGATGCGTTCTAGCGTCGCGACCGACACCAGGCCGCAGTGTTCGATGCGGTGGCGGTGGTCGGCGCGCGGCACCTCGCGCAGGGCCTCCTCGTAGCAGTCGAGGATGAACTCGATCGCCAGGTCGCCGATCGCGTGCACCGCGATCTGCCAGCCGCTGCGGTGGGCGCGCAGGATCCAGTCGCGCAGCGTCGCCTTGGGGGTGGCGAACAGCCCCTGGTTCTCCGGGTTGGCGACGTACCCGTCGCGCATCGCGGCCGTCTGGCCGATCAGCGAGCCGTCCGAGAACATCTTGACCGCACCCAAGCGCAGGCGGTCGTCGCCCCAACCGGTCGCCATCCCGAGCGTCATCGCGAAGCCGGCCTCGCCGGCGGCGCCGGTGAGGTCCTCGAGCGCCTCCGCCTTGACCATCAACGTCGAACGCACGCGCAGGCGCCCGGTGTCGACCGCCCGTCGGTAGGCGAGCGCCTCGAGGTCGCTCAAGTAGCCGATGCCCGCCTCGGTGTGGCTGGTGAGGCCCTCGGACACGTACACCCGGTCGGCCGCCTCGAGCGCGTCGATCAGCTCGTCGAGCGGATGCGGGTGGAACGCGCGGGTGGCGAGGCCCATGGCGGTCTCGAGCAGCAACCCCGTCGGTTCGCCCGCGGGATCGCGCACGACCCGTCCACCGTCCGGATCGGGCGTGTCGCGATCGATCTCGAGCATTTCGAGCGCCTTGGAGTTCACGACCGCCATGTGGCCGGAGGTATGGCGCAGGTACACCGGGTGCACATGCGTCGCGCGGTCGAGGTCGCTGCGGTCGGGGTGGCGAGCCGGCTCGAGCTTGTTGTCGTCGTACCCGGCCCCCTTCACCCACGTCCCCTCCGGAAGCTCGGCCGCGCGCTGCGCGAGCGCGGCCACCAGGGCCTCGAGGTCTGGCGCCGAGGCGGCGTCCGCCGCCACCATCTGGAGCTGCATGCCGAACCCGATCATGTGGTCGTGGGCGTCGTGGAAGCCTGGCAGGAGGGTACGGCCGGCGAGGTCGACCACGCGCGTTCGCGGGCCGTGCAGCGCGGCAAGCTCGGCGTCGTCGCCCACGGCCAGGACGCGACCGTGGGCAACCGCGACCGCCTGCGCGCGCGGGCGCGCCGCGTCCATCGTCAGCACGGTCCCGTTCCGGAAGAGGACGTCGGCGGGGCAGGGATGGGTCATGGGGTCTCCTCGATGGATGCCGGGGGGCGGGTCACATGGCCGCCCCGCCGTTGAGATGCAGCACCTGCCCGGTCATGAACTCGGCCTCGGCCGAGACCAGGTAGGCGACGGCGCCGGCGACGTCGTCGGGCCGCCCGATCCGGTGCCATGGAATCAGGTGGCGCTGGTGGTCGAGCCCACGGCGGCGCGCCATGTCGGTGTCGATGACGCCGGGCGCCACCACGTTCACGGTGACGCGGTGCGGCGCCCACTCGCGCGCGAGGCTCTTGCTGAACGCGACCACGCCCCCCTTGGCGGCGGCGTACGCGGTGCTGCCGGCGACCCCGATGTGGGCGCTGATCGAACCAAGGTTGACCACACGACCGGCGCCGTCGGCCCGGAGGTCGGTCGCGAAGGCCCGGCACGCGAGGAACGGCGCCGTGAGGTCGACCCGCAGCATCTCGTTCCACGCAGCGAGATCGAGCGCCTCGATCGGCGTGCCGGTGCCACCGATGCCGGCGTTGTTCACCAGCGCCCGGACGCCCCCGAACCTGGCCCGAACCGCCGCCGCCAGCGACGCGACCGCGGCTTCGTCCGCTACGTCGGCGACGAACGGGACCGCACGCGACGCCGGAGCGTCGGAGGACCCCTCCGCGAGCGCGGCCACGACCGCCTCAAGCGCGTCCGCGTCGCGATCGACGAGCGCAAGGCGCCAGCCATCCGCTGCGAGCCGTTCGGCGATGGCGCGACCGATGCCGCGCGCCGCGCCGGTGACCACGGCGACCGGTGCGGCCGGCGCGCTCGAGCCGCGGTCGCTCAAGCGTGGGCGTCCTTCCAGTAGCGGGCGACGTCCCGCAACGGCGCCATCCAGACGTCGGGGTACGTACCGATGGTGGCGAGCACGCGCTCGAGCATCCGCAGGCGACCGGGGCGGCCGATGAACTGCGGGTGCACGGTCAGGTTGAAGTAGCCGCCAAGCTGGTAGATGCCGTGGAACTCCTCGAGCCAGGCGCGCTCGACCTGCTCGGCGGGCCAGATCGGCCGCGACGGCACGCGCGTCTGGAACATGAAGTACGGCGCGTCGTCGAGCAGCCACTGGACGGGCAGCTCGACCACGCCCTCGGGGTGGAGGTAGGGCACGAGGTCGTCCATCAGGTTCGACGAGTAGGCGAAGCCGTGCTCGCGCAGCAGGGGCAACGTCCGCGGCGTCAGCTCCCATGCCGGCGAGCGGAAGCCCACGGGCCGCTCGCCGGTCACCAGCTCGAGCGCCGCCAGGCCCTGGACGAAGCGCGCCTCCTCCTCGTCGGGGCGGTCGGGGTCGGGCCACTCGTGTTGGTACCCGTGGTGGCCGATCTCGTGCCCCATGCGGTAGATGCGCGCGACCAGGTCGGGGTGGCGCTCGGCGATCCAGCCCGGGACGAAGAAGGTGCCGCGGACCGCGAAGCGTTCGAACAGGTCCAGGAGCAAGGGTGCCCCCACCTTGGGACCGTAGGCGCCCTGGGACAGCACCCCGGGGCGCCGCGCGTGCTCGGGATCGCGCGAGAGCCACAGCGACTCGCCGTCCAGATCGATGCCGATCGAGACGGCGCAACGAGCGCCGCCCTTCCACGTGGTGTTCCTCATGCCGTCACGCCTCCGTCCACTGGTCCGCTCACGGGGATGCCGTAGCGCCCTGCCGAGAGCCCACCGTCGATCCGCAGCTCCTGACCGGTCAGGTAGGCCAGGTCTGGGTCGGTCACCATGCACACCGCCGCGGCCACGTCCTCGGGGCGGCCCATCCGCCCCCACGGCACCATCTCGGTCATCGCCCGGCGGTACTCGGGCGCGAGCGGGGGTCCGTCCGGCACGTCCACGATGCCCGGCGACACCGCGTTGACGCGGATCCGGTGCGGCGCGAGCTCGAGCGCCATCGTGCGCGTGAGCGCCACCAACCCCGCCTTCGAGGCCCCGTAGTGCGCGGCGCCGACGCGGGCGAAGCGCGAGGAGCCCGAGGCGATCGTCACGATCGCGCCCCCTTCGGCGCGCGCCACCATCGCCCGCGCGAAGCGCTGGCAGACCACGAACGCGGCGCGCAGGTTCACGTCCATCACGGCGTCCCAGCGCTCGAGGGGCATCTCGAGGAAACCGTCGGCCGGGTAGACGCCGGCGTTGCTCACCAACACGTCCACCCCGCCCCACGAGGTCTCGAGGTCGCTGGCCCAAGCGTCGACGGCGGCGGCGTCGGTCACGTCGACCGCGTCGCCACGCGCCCCGCGCCCGAGCGCCCGAGCGGCCGCCGCCGCGGCCTCGCCGTCGAGGTCGGCGAGCGCGACGCGGTCGCCCGCGGCGTGGAACCCACGCGCGATCGCGAGCCCGATGCCGCGCCCGGCACCGGTCACCGCGACGCGCCGCCCCTGCGCCGCGCTCACCGCTGCCGCCCCTGCTCGAGCGTCCAGGCGAGGGCGCGCTCGAGCCACGACCACTGCGCTCCGTGGCCGCCGACGAGGTCCATGCGGCCGGCGTCCGCGTCCCAACCAAGCTCCAGGTGGCACCCCATCAGCAACACCTGCCCGCGGCCGAACGCGAAGGTGATGGCCGCCGGGTCACCGGTGACCGCGTAGCTCGCGAGCACCGTGGTCGGCTGCTTCGGATGGAGGCGGAACGCCGGCCCACCCCAGTACAGCGCCGTCTGGCGGGTGGCGCCGTCGTGCACGGGATGATCGTGGAGCTCGAGCTCGGTGAGGCGCCACCCCTTCCACGGCTCGATGACGTCGATCGGTCCCTCGGCCAGCCCATGGAAGAGGTCGACGTCGTACTCGTGGAAGCGCCCCTCCCACTTGATCAGGTCGGCGGCGTGGTATGCGCCGGCGCACACGCCCACGTACGCGCCACCCCGCTCGACGAGCCCGCGCAGCGCACGTTTGCCGCTCGGGGCGACGTCGCGGACGTAGGGCCACGCCCAGCCGCCCGGCCAGTAGACGGCGTCGACGTCGGCGAGCCCTTCCTCGGTCAGGTCCTCGGGACCCACCCCACGCCACGCCAGCCCGGCGTGCGTAAGGAAGGCCTCGATGCCCTCGCGGGTGGGGTCGCCGGTGCCGGCTCCTTGGTACACGACGATCATGCGTCCTCCTCAGGCGCCGCGCTGGGCGGGATCGAGCGCGTCGCGAAGGGCGTTCCCCAAGAGGTTGAAGCCCAACACGGTGAAGACGATGGCGAGCCCCGGGGCGTTGACCAGCCACGGGGCTCGCCGCAGGTAGTCGCGCGCCGAGACGAGCATGGCGCCCCACTCCGGTTCGGGCGGCTGCGCGCCGAGCCCGATGAAGCCGAGCGCCGCGCTGCTCAGGAGCGCCACCGGAAACTGCAGCGTGATGAGCACCAACAGCGGCGAGACGATGTTGCGGCCCACGTGGTGGAACATCACGCGGGCGGCCGAACCGCCCAGCGCCCGTGCAGCCTCGACGAAGACGCGCTGCTTGACCTCGAGCGTGGCCGAGCGCACCACGCGCGCGAACCCGGGGATGGACGAGATGCCCACGGCGATCATCGTGTTCGTCAGACCGGGGCCGAGCACGGCGATGATCGCCAGCGCCAGCAAGATGGCCGGGAAGGCCAGCAGGACGTCGACGAGGCCCATGGCCAGCACGTCGAACCAGCCGCCGATGAAGCCCGAGAGCACCCCCAGCAGCCCGCCGACGACCAAGGCGATCCCGACCGACACCACCCCGATCTGCAGGGTCAGCCGGCTACCGTGAACCAGCCGGGTGAGCACGTCGCGGCCGAACTCGTCGGTGCCGAGCAGATGCTCGGCCGACGGCGGCTGCAGGCGCGAGCGCACGCTCATGGCGTACGGGTCGCCGGGCACCATCAGCGGGCCGACGAGCGCGATCGCCACGAGCAGGGCGACGATGGCACCGCCCAGCCAGAAGGAGGAGGAGCGGCCGAGGCGGCCCAGGCTGCGCCCCAAGCGGCGCGGGGTCGGCTCCACCTCGGCGGTCGGCGCGCCCACGTCGGTCATTGGAATTGCACCTGTGGGTTGACGACGCCGTACAGCACGTCCACGACCAGGTTGAGCGCCACCGTCGTCACGGCAACCACCAGCGTCACGCCCTGGATGAGCGGGAAATCGCGGAACTGGATCGCCTTGATCGCCAGCTCCCCGATGCCGGGGAACGCGAACACGACCTCGATGATGAACGCGCCGCCGAGGAGGGCGCCCGCCTGCAGCCCCACGACGGTGATCACGGGGAGCAAGGCGTTCGCCATCGCGTGGCGCCAGAGCACCACCGACGCGCCGAGCCCCTTGGCCCGCGCCGTGCGGACGTAGTCGAGGTGCAGGACGTCGAGCAGCGAGGAGCGCACCATGCGCGAGATGGCGGCCGACAGGATCAGGCCGAGCGTCACGGCGGGGAGGACCAGGTGGCGCCACGAGTCGTATCCGAGCACGGGGAACCACTGCAGGTTCACCCCGAACTGGAAGATCAGGATCAGCCCCAGCCAGAACGCCGGGACCGACAGGCCGAGCGTGGAGAGGATCGAGACGACGAGGTCGATGGGCGTGTCCCGGTAGACGGCCGCGATCACGCCGGTGCCCACCCCCAGGACGATCGCGACCACCATGCCGGCCGCCGCGAGGCGCAGCGTGTTCGGGTAGCGCTGGACGATCTCGCGAGCGACCGGCTGGCGGGTGCGCACCGAACGACCGAGGTCGCCGCGCACGATGCCGCCGAGGTAGGCGAGGTACTGCTGGTGCACGGGCAGGTCGAGGCCCAGCTCGCGGCGCAGCGCCTCCTTGGTGGCTTGGTCGACCGGTTGGCCGAGCGTCATCATGTCCACCGGGTCGCCGGGCAACAGCACTTGCATCGAGAACACCAGCACCGTGATGACCATCAACACGGGGATGGTGACGAGCAGACGACGGGCAAGATAGGTCGTGATGGGGGACCGCCTCCAAAGAGATCCCGCGGGCGGGGGCCGACTGGCCCCCGCCCCCGGGCGACGAGCTCAGTTGATCAAGCTGGCGTCGTTCAGGAGCACGAACCCGAGCGCGTCGAGCTTCAGGCCCTGCAGCAGGTCGGCGCGGGTGAGGAAGACGCTCCAGTCGGTACCGATCGGGATGACGCCGACGTTCTCGAGGAGGAAGATCTGCGCCTCCTCGACGATCGCCTGACGCGCGACCGGATCGAGTTCGGTGGCGGCGCGATCGAGGATGGCGTCGAGCTCCTCGTTCTGGTATCCGCCGGCCCAGCCCGGTGTGCGGAAGACGTAGGTCAGGAAGATCGGGTCCCAACCGGACCACCACATGAAGTTCAGGTGGTGTCTGCGCTCGGCCAGCTGGCCGATCATCGAGGCGACCTCGAAGGTCTGGAAGTCGACGGCGAAGCCCGCTTCGAGCAGCTGCTGCTGGATCAGCTGGCCACCCTTCATGCCGTTCGGGAGGGTATAGGTCCAGAAGATGAGCTCGAGCGGCGTACCGTCCTTGGCCCAGACGCCGTCGGCGTTCAGCTCGTAGCCGGCCTCGCGCAGCAGCGCCGCGCTGCGCTCGAGGTCCTGTTGGTAGCCGTGCTCCTCACCGATCTCGGCGCGGTAGCCGGTGTTGCCGAGCGGCACGGGGGTGTAGTTGACGGTCGCGAAGCCCTCGTACGAGATGAACGCGATGTCTTCGATGTTCAGTGCGTACGCGACGGCCTGACGCACGCGCAGGTCGTCCATCGGGGCGAGGAACGGGTTCACCTCGAGCATCGTGAACGAGTTGTTCCCCTCGTTGACGACGATCGAGAAGCGCGGGTCGCTTTCCAGCCGGTCGATCTCGCCGCGCGGCGCGTCGCCGAAGTGGATGACGCCGGTCTCGAGCGCCGCGACGCGCGTGCCCTCCTCGGGGAGGATACGGATCTCCAGGGCTTCGATCATCATCTCGCCTTGGTTCTCGACGTCGATGCGCGGCGAGGTGTACCCAGGGACCTTGACCAGGTCGAACCCGGTGGCCGGGATCCAGCGCTCGAGCTTGAACGGGCCCGAGCCGACGACGTTGCGCCCGAAGTCCTCGCCGAGCGCCTCGACGGCGGTGGGCGAGACCACGCCGTAGAAGGGGCTCGCGAGCGAGGTCCAGACCGGCGCGTAGGGCGCGCTGTACGTGAAGCGCACCGTGGAAGGCCCGCTCACCTCGACGGACTCGAGGGTGCCGAGACCGGTGCGGTTCGCCGACGGTGCGTCGGGATCGAGGTGGCGCTGGAACGAGAAGGCTACGGCTTCGGCGTCGATCTCGGTGCCGTCGTGGAAGGTGCGGCCCTCGCGGATGACGAAGTCGATGACGGTGCCGTCGTCGTTCGTCGTCCACGACTCCGCGACCCAGCCTTGCGGGGTGCTGTCAGGGCCGATGTAGACGAGCGATTCCATCATGTAGTTCAGGACCTGGTAGGCCGTCAGCTGCACGGTCTCGACCGGATCGAGGCTGGACGGCTCGTCCTGGATGGCGATGCCGATGGTCGCCTGGGCGGCCGCGAGGCCGAGCACGAGGGCGACGGCCAGGGTGAGGAGCGTGCGGATGGGGGCGCGCATGGAGACCTCCTTGAGGGGTTCGGTGGACGAACGGGCGGACGGCGGGTTGGACGCACGGCGCGCACGCCGGGCACCGGAGAGGAGCGGCGCGCTCACGGCGCGTCCGCTCGCGCGGCGGGGGGCAACGCGGCTTCGAGCGCGCCGCGCAAGGCGTCGAGGGCCTGGTCGAGGACCGCGTCTTCGATGAGCAGCGGCGCCAGCAGGCGAATCACGTTCCCGTGCATGCCGGCGCTCAGGAGCAGCAGGCCGCGCTCGCGCGCCGCCACCGCGATCGCCTGGGCCAGGTCGGGCGCGGGGCGCCGGTCGACCGGGTCGTGCACCAGCTCGAACGCCAGCATGGGCCCGAGGCCGCGGACCTCGCCGATGGCCGGGTGGCGCGCAGCCGCCTGGTCGAGCTCGGTGCGCAGGCGGGCGCCCAGCACCTCGGCACGGCCGAGGACGTCCTCGCGCTCGAAGACGTCGAGCACCGCCAACGCCGCGGCGCAGGCGAGCGGGTTGCCGCCGTAGGTACCGCCGAGGCCGCCCGGGTCCGGGGCGTCCATCACCCCGGCGGTCCCGACGACCGCAGCCAGCGGCAACCCTCCGGCGAGGCTCTTGGCCATCGTGACCAGGTCCGCCTCGACGCCGCTGTGCTCGAGCGCGAACATCCGCCCCGTGCGACCGAACCCGGACTGGATCTCGTCGGCGATGAGCAGGAAGCCGTGGGCGTCAGCGCGCTCACGCAGCCCCGTGAGGAAGCCGGCCGGCGCCGGCACGAAGCCACCCTCGCCCAGCACCGGCTCCACGAGCACGGCGGCCACGCGCTCGGGGAGCACCTGAGCCTGGAGGAGCTCGTCGAAGGCGGCCAGGGCGCGCGCCTCGTCCCAGCCGCGGTACGCGTACGGGAAGGGCGCCTGGTAGACCTCGGGGGCGAAGGGGCCGAACGATTGCCGGTAGCCTTTCGCCTTGCCCGTGAGCGTCATCCCGAGCAGGGTGCGCCCGTGGAAACCGTGGTGGAAGGTGACGATCGCCGACCGACCGGTCGCTGCGCGCGCGATCTTGACGGCGTTCTCGACCGCCTCGACGCCGGTCGTGACGAGCAGCGTCTTCGCCGGACCGCGGACCGGGGCGATCCGGTTGAGCCGCTCCGCGAGCGCAACGTACGGCTCGTACGTCGCCACCTGGAACGACACGTGGGTGAGGCGCTCGAGCTGCGCGCGCACCGCTTGCGTCACTCGCGGGTGGTTGTGGCCGACGTTCAGCACCCCGATGCCACCGATGAAGTCGACGTACGCCCGCCCGTCGACGTCCCACACGGTGGCGCCGGAGGCGCTGGCGACGACGATGGGGTGCGCCGCGCCGACGCCGCGCGGCACGTGATCGGCGCGGGCCGCCAGCAGCGCCGTCGAGCGCGACGCCGTGGTGGTCACGGACGCCACGGCGCACCGCGGACCGGGACGGACGTCCCTTGACCGTTCGCGTGCATGTTCATGCGGGCACCGTACCCGAACCCGAAGGCCGCGTGAAGGTAGCTCGAGTAGGAACCTGCGAGGTGGTCTCCTACTTGGAATAGGACCTCAGGTCTCGAGGCCGCTCAGGTAGGCCGCGATGCGCAGTCGCAAGCGGACGTCGGGATCGTGCAGGTCGAGGCCCAACAGGTCCTCGATCCGCTCGAGGCGATGCCGCAACGTCGAGATGTGCACGCCGAGCGCCTCCGCGGTCGCCTTGAGGACGAAGTCCGTCCGCGCGAGGGCGAACGCGGTCGCGACCAGGCGATCGCCAGAGGCTGCCGCCTGCAAGGGACCGACGAAGCGCTCGATCAGCGCCCGTTGCGCGTCGCGGTCGCCGCGCATCGACCGAGGAAGCAGGAGCTCCTCGAAGGGCGCCCACGTACCTCGCAGCACGTGTGGCAGGCTCGCGCGGGCTTCGCCGAACGCGCGCCGGACGCCCTCCATCCCCACGTGCGGACGGCTCACGACCATCCGGGCCCCGGGGTCGTCGAGCGAGCGCCACAGGTCGGCGGCATCGAAGGCGTCGGGCAACAGCACGAAAACGCGGTTCGACGTCGTCGTCATCAGGTCGGAGGCGCCGGCGCGCACCAGCACGGAGCGCACCCGCTCGAGCGCCTCCTCGCGCCGCATGAACCCGTCCCGCGACAGCGGGAGCGAAAGGCCCAGCTCCGCGACGGCCACCCGGTACGTCGTCCGCCCCGAGAAGCCGGCCATCTGCGCCCGCTCGGCCACCAGGCCCGTCCCGTCCACCCGCCCTTCGAGCAGGTCGTCGACGAAGCTGCGGCGCAAGCGCGACTCCACGGTCCCGATCTCGCGCTGATGCGCGAGCCGCAGCGCCGTCACGAGCGCCGCGTGCTCGACGGCGCGCCGCTCGAGCGCGCCCGGCTCGCCCTCGTGGCCGAGCAGCCACACCGCCGCGACGCTCGCCCCCTGGACGACCACGTCCGTGCGCACCGTCCACGCAGCGCGCGCGACGGCGTCGTCCCAGCCCCTGCTCCCGACGTCTCCGGTCGCCGCGAGCACGTCGCCGTGCGACCCGACGATCGCCACGTCTTGGCCGGTCTCGGCGGCCAGCGTGCGCGCCAGCACGTCGAGGCTCGCCGCGCTCGTCGCCGCCCGCGTCAGCGCGCGGTGGATCGCCTCGCTCCGCTCGATCGCCCGCGTCTGCTCGCCGAGCAACGCGGTGTGCACCTCCTCGGTGATCTGCGCGAACGGAACCTCCCACGGGACCTCGATCAGGACCATCCGGTGGTCGTCCTCGGCTTCCACGACCACGGCTGGCATCCGGTCGTAGAACTGCGGCACGGCGATTCCAAGCGCGACGACGCCAACGCCGGCGAGATCGAGGAACAGCCTCCTCAAAGCCGCTTCGTCGCGCGGCCAGGCGTACCCCGTCGTCAGCACGAGTTGGCCCGGGCGCGCCCACGTCGCCGCATCGGGGTTGTCGATGACATGCACCCAGCGGACGTCCCGGTCGAGCGACGCCGTGCCCCCCACGATGCGCGCCCCGCTGAGGGCCGGCAGCTCGAGGAGGTCGCGGCAGCGCATGCCGCCATGATAGGCGCCCCGCTCCAACCGCCGGTGCGCGCCCGGGCACCCGCTCGGCCCTGCCCGCCCCGCCACGCCGTGGTAGACCGACGCCGTGGACACCGTCCAACTCCTCGCGCTCGCGCTGGCGATCGGCGCGAACAACCTCGCGGCCGCGCTCGCGCTCGGCGCGATGGGCCAGGCCAAGCGCTGGCCGCGGGTGGCGCTCGTGTTCGGCGCGATGGAGTTCACCATCCCACTGGTCGGGATCTGGCTGGGGCGTCAGGCGGTGCGCACGCTCGGCGCCGTCGCGGCCTGGTTGGGCCCCGCGTTGCTCATCGCCCTGGGACTGTGGGTGGCCACGTCGCCACTGCGCAGCCGCCGCCGCGCGAAGCGCGAGGCGCGCCAGCTGACGACGTGGACCGGTCTGATCGCGCTCTCGTTCGGCCTCGCCGTCGACAACGTGGTCGTGGGCTTCAGCCTGGGGCTCGGCGACGTCGACGCGCTCAAGACCGCGGGCGCCATCGCCATCGCGGCCGTGGTGTTCTCCGTGGCCGGCCTCCACTTGGGGCGGGCGTCGCGGCGCGCGCTCGAGCAGGTGGCGACGGTCGGCTCGGGCCTGGTCCTCGTGGCGATCGGGCTGGCGGTAGCGCTCGGAGTGTTCTGACCGCACCCGCTGCCGGTGCGGGCCTGCTCTCCACCCGCGTGCTCGACGCGCCGGTCGTCGCGGGCGATGATGGCGCCAACGCCATCGAAGGGAGCCGGTCCTTGGGGATTTTGAAGAGCCGTCCGAAGCGCGCCGTGCGGATGCCGGATCCGGGCTGGAACCCGTCGACCTGGGCCACGCGCGTGCCCCTGACGCATCTCGAGAACTTCGGCGAGGTCGCGCACGCCGCCTGGGCCAACCGCGACCAGGCGGGGTACGCCTGGCGGATCCTGAACGACGGCGTCTGCGACGGCTGCGCGCTCGGTACCAGCGGCCTGAAGGACTGGACGGTCGACGGCATCCACCTGTGCAACGTGCGGCTGCGCCTGCTGCGGCTCAACACCATGCCGGCCGCCGACCCCGCGCGGTTCGAGGACGTCGCAGCGCTGCGGAAGCTGTCGTCGCGCGAGCTGCGCGATCTTGGCCGCCTGCCCGTGCCTCTGCTGCGCCGCCGCGGCGAGCCCGGGTTCACGCCCGTGTCGTGGGACGCCGCGATGGACCTGGTGGTGGAGCGCCTCGCCGCCACCGACCCCGACCGCACCTACCTCTACCTGACCAGCCGTGGCACCGCGAACGAGACCTACTACGTGGCGCAGAAGGCGATGCGCGCGCTGGGCACGCACGACGTCGACAACGCCGCGCGCGTCTGCCACGCGCCGAGCACGGTCGCGCTCAAGGCGGCGCTCGGCGTGGGCGCCACCACGTGCAGCTACCCCGACCTGATCGGCACCGACGTGGTCACCTTCGTCGGTTCGAACGTCGCCAAGAACCAGCCGGTGGTGATGAAGTACCTCTACCACGCGAAGAAGGCGGGCACCCAGGTCGTCACCGTCGGCCCCTACCTGGAGCCGGGGATGGACGCCTACTGGGTGCCGAGCGACGTCGAGAGCGCGCTGTTCGGCACGACCATCACCGACCGCTTCGTGCAGGTCGCGGCCGGCGGCGACCTGGCCTTCCTCCGCGGCACCCTCAAGGCGCTCGTCGAGCGCGGCGGCGTCGACCGCGCCTTCGTCGACGCCCACACCACCGGCTTCGACGCCTTGGCGGCAGTCCTGGAAGCCACCGACTGGGCCGACCTGGAGGGCGCCGCGGGCGTAACGCGCGCCGACATGGAGTCCTACGCCGAGCTGCTCGCCGGCGCCGAACGTGCCGTGTTCGTCTGGGGCATGGGCGTCACGCAAGCCGGCGACGGCGAGGACGCGGTGCGCGCGCTGGTCGACCTGGCGCTGGCGCGCGGCTTCGTCGGGCGCGACGGCTGCGGCCTCATGCCCATCCGCGGGCACTCGGGCGTGCAGGGCGGCGCCGAGATGGGCGCCTACGCCACCGCCCTCCCCGGCGGCGCCGCCACCGACGACGCCGACGCGGTCGCGGCGCTCGAAGCCGCCTGGGGCTTCGCGCTGCCGACGCGCCCAGGGCGCACCACCCCCGAGATGCTCGAGGCCGCCGGCGACGGGCAGATCGACGTGCTGCTCGCGGTGGGCGGCAACTTCCGCGAGGTGATGCCCGACCCGCGCGGCGTCGACGCCACCCTCGGGCGCATCCCGCTGCGGGTGCACTTCGACATCACCGCCAGCAGCCAGATGCTCGTCGACCCCACCGACGCGGTGCTGCTGCTGCCGGCCACCACCCGCTACGAGGTGCCCGGCGGCGTCACCGAGACCACCACCGAGCGCCGCATCGTCTTCAGCCCCGAGATCCCGGGGCCGCGCGTGCCCGAGGCGCGCCCGGAGTGGCGGGTGCTCGCCGAGGCGGTCGCGCGTGCCCGCCCCGAGCGCGCGGCCGACCTCGCGTGGCCCGACACCGCCGCGATCCGCGCCGAGATCGCGCGGGTGGTGCCGATGTACGCCGGCATCGAGCGCCTAGCCGCCAAGGGCGACCAGGTGCAGTACGGCGGCCCGCACCTGTGCGCAGACGGGGTGTTCCCCACCCCAGACGGGCGCGCCCGCTTCCACGCGGAGGGGCCGCCGGTGCGCACCCTCGCGCGCGACCCCGACGTGCTCAAGGTCGTCACCCGGCGCGGCAAGCAGTTCAACTCGATGGTGCACGAGGACGTCGACCCGCTGGGCGGCTTCGCCCGCGACGCAGTGCTGCTCGCGCACGCGGACGCCGAGCGCCTCGGCTTAGTGGCCGGCGACCGGGTGGTGGTCGAGAACGAGCGCGGCCGGCTGCTCGGTCGCGCCGCGCCGGTCGCGATGAGCGCGGGCGCGCTGCAGGTGCACTGGCCCGAGGCGAACGTGCTGCTCGACCCCGCCGACCGCTCGTCCGAGTCGGGCATCCCCGCCTACAAGGGGGGCCATGCGCGGGTGCGGCGCGCGACGAGCGCGGACGCGCCCGAGGCGGCGACGCCGCGACCGTGAGCCGCCGGCCGGGCCCGTCGGTGCGCGTGCCGGTGGTACGCCTCGGCGACCGCGTCGGGGCCGGCCGCATCGATCGGGTGGTGGGCGAGGAGCCGCTGCAGATCCGAATGATCGCCGGCCCGCCCAGCGCCGACGGCCCGCGCGCCGACGTCGCCATCACGCTGCGCACCCCCGGCCACGACTTCGAGCTGGCCGCCGGCTTCCTCTTCGCGGAGGGTCTGCTGCGCGCCCGCGACGACCTGATCGCCATCCGCTACTGCGCCGAGGTGCCCGCCGAGCAGCGCTACAACGTGGTCCACGTGCACGTCCGCGGCGACGCGCTTCCCGACCTGGCGAAGCTCGAGCGGCACTTCACCGTCCACTCGGCCTGCGGCGTGTGCGGCAAGGCGCACCTGGACGCGCTCGAGGTGCGCTGCGACCGCCCGCTGCCCACGGGCCCCGAGGTGCCGCTCGCGGTGCTCCTCGGGCTGCCCGACGCGCTGCGCGCCGGTCAGGCGCTCTTCGAATCCACGGGCGGGCTGCACGCGGCCGGCGCCTTCGCCCCCGACGGGCGAGCTTTGGCGGTCCGCGAGGACGTCGGTCGCCACAACGCCTTCGACAAGCTGCTCGGCTGGGCGCTCCTGGAGGGCGTCGACCTCGAAGGCGCGCTCGCCTGCGTCAGCGGCCGCGCCTCGTACGAGCTGCTCCAGAAGGCGGTGGCCGGGCGCTTCACGGTGTTCGCGGCGGTGTCGGCCCCGTCGAGCATGGCGATCGACGTCGCGCGGCGCTTCGGCGTCACGCTGGCGGGGTTCGTGCGCGGCGGGGGCTGCTCGGTGTACGCGGGGGCGCAGCGGGTGGCCAGCGGAGGCTGAGCGGCCCCGCGCTCAGGACGTCCCAGCCGCGGCGTGCTCGCGGTACCACGCGACCGTCCGCGCCATCCCCTCCTCGAGGGGCGTGGCCGCGAGGCCCAGGGCCGCCTCGCTGCGCGACGCGTCGACGACGAACGGCTGCGTGAACTGCACCATCATCTCCACCATCGCGCGCGCCTGCGGCACGAACAGCCCGCCGAAGCGCATCATCGCGGTGCCCATCGCGCTCGCCCGCGGCGGCACGCCCGCGGCGCCGGCGGCGAACTCGAGCAGGTCGCGCTGGGTGCGCGCGGGCGCGTGCGGCGCGAACCACGTCGCACCGAGCAGGTCGTCGCGCGTCGCGAGCACCGCCACCGCGCGGCCCACGTCCTCGACGTACGCCAGCGAGTGCTTCGCGTCCATCGAGCCGGTCAGCTGCGCAGCCTTGCCGGCCACGAGCGGGGCGAACGCGCGGTCCCCCCAGGCCGAGCCGGTGACGCCCGGTCCGTAGTAATCGGCCGAGCGGAGCGCCGCCGCGCGGACCCTGCCGGCGTCGTGGGCGTCGCGCACTTCCTGCGCCAGCCGCTGCCGCAGCGCCCCCTTGCGCCCGACCGGCGCGATGGCACCGTCCTCGACGATCACCCGCGACGGGTCGTACATGTAGAGGTTCTCGACCGACACGTAGCGCGCCCCCGCGGCTTCGGCGGCGGCGAGCGCGCCGGCCTGCAGCGGAGGGAACCCTTCGTCCCAGCGGTCGTACGGCGCGTTGAGCGCCTGGACGACGACGACCGCACCTGCGGCGGCCGCCACGGCGGCGCCAGGATCTGCGACGTCCGCGGCAACGACCTCGACCTCAGCGGGAAGCAGGTCGGGGCGGGTCCCGCGGCGGTTGACGGCGCGCACCCGGTGGCCCTGCTCGACGAGCGCGCGCGCCGTCCAGCAGCCCACCGGGCCGGTTCCGAAGATCACGTGGGTCGCACCGGTCATGGTCGAACCTCCCAGCACGAGCCCGCCCCCACCACAGAGTCTAGGGCTCGTCACCCGGGCTTCGCTAGGGCGTCCTGCAGCGCACGCCCGAGCCTCACCCGACTCCCGACGCGGGACCCTCGACCTCCGCCGGTCAGCGCCGGCCCACGAGCAGGTCGCGCGCCTCCCCGAGCCGCTTGAACTCCGCTTCGGCCAGCTCCGTGAAGGCGCGCGGGTACTTCGTGCTCGGGAAGTTGTCGGGATGGGCGGAGCGCCGCAGGTGCCGGTAGCGCTCCTCGACCTGCTCGATCGTCGCCGCGGCAGGGAGGTCGAGGACCCGCAGCGCCTCGGTGCGGGTCCGCGGGCGCGCGCTCGACGCGGACGCCTCGGGTGCACGGGTACGGCCCGGCGCCTGCGCCTGCGCCTGCGCCTGGCGCATCGCTTCGGCGTACCCTTCCGCGCGCCCCTGCCTCAGGCCGGCCTGGAAGCCCTCGCGAGCGCCCGCAGCGCGCGCCGCGCGGAGGTCGGCCAGCGGGGCGCCATCGCGCGGCGTGCCAGCGCGCGCCGCCCCGTCCGCGGCGCGTCCAGTCGGCGGGTCGCCTCGACCAGGTGCCGGGAGGCGCAGGCCGCCGAGCGCCCACCAGACGAAGGCACCGAGGAGGATCAGAACCAAGAACGCCATCGGAGATTACGGTACCCGAGCGCACCCCGTACCACCCAAGGGTCGGCGACGGTCAGCGCGCCTCAGGTGTTGGTGAGCCGCGGGTCGAGCACGTCGCGGATCGCGTCGCCGAGCAGGTTGAAGCCGATCACCGAGAAATAGATCGCCAGGCCCGGGAAGATCGACATCCAGGGCGCCCGGAGGAACTGCGCGAACCCGTCGCGGATCATCAGGCCCCACTCCGGCGTCGGGGGCTGCGCACCCAGGCCGAGGAAGCCGAGGCCGGCCACGTCGAGGATCGCCACGCCGATCGACAGCGTGAGCTGCACGACGAGCGGACTGAGGCTGTTGGGCAAGATGTGCAGCGCGACGATCCGGAACGGGTTCGCGCCCAGCGCACGCGCGGCCTGTACGTACTCGGACTCGCGCAACGACAGCACGACGGAGCGGACGATGCGCGCGTAGATAGGAATCTGCGTGATGCTGATCGCGATCATCGCGTTGACGATGCTCGGGCCGAGCGTCGCGACGATGGCGATCGCCAGCAGGATCCCCGGGAAGGCGAGGAGGATGTCGAGGAACCAAACCAAGGCGGTGTCGACCCAGCCGCCCACGTAGCCGGCGAGCAGCCCGAGCGCGGTGCCGAACACCACGGCGACGGCCACGGCCACGAGCCCCACCCGGAGGCTGACGCGGCCCCCGTGCCAGACGCGGGTGAACAAGTCGCGGCCCAGCTCGTCGGTACCGAACCAGTGCTCGGCCGACGGCGGGTTGAGCCGTGAGCTCAGGTCGCGGTCTCGGGTCGCGTCGTACGGGCTGGCGATCGGTGCGATCAACGAGACGAAGATGAAGAAGCCGACGATGACCATGCCCGTGACGCCGGTGGGGTGCCGGAAGAAGCGCTGCAGCGGCGTCTTGCGGTGGCCCAGCGCGGTGGCGCCGGCAGCGTCATCGTGGATGGCGGCCTCAGCGGCGGTGCTCATAAGACCTCCATCACGAGTACTGGATCCGCGGGTCGATGACGGCGTAAAGCGTGTCGACCAAGAGGTTGATCAGGGTCACGACGAAGGCCACGAAGAGGATGCCTCCCTGGATGATGGGGTAATCGCGGGAGGAAATGGCGTCGTAGATCCAGCGCCCGATGCCGGGCCAGCTGAACACGGTTTCGGTGAGGATGGCGCCGGAGAGCAGCGTGCCGAAGCTGAGACCGACCACGGTCACCACGGGAAGCAGCGCGTTGCGCAGGGCGTGCTTGCGGACCACCACGCGCTCCTCGACCCCCTTGCTGCGGGCGGTGCGGACGTAGTCCTGACTCAGGACCTCGAGCATCGCGGAGCGCGTCATCCGGACCACGATGGCGAGCGAGATGGTCCCGAGCGCGATCGCGGGCAGCACGAGGTGGCGCAGCACGTCGAGGAAGGCCGCCCAGTTGCCGCGCAGCACGGCGTCGAGCAGGTAGAGGTTGGTGATCGGTTCGAGATCGACGCCCACGGTGAGCCGGCCGGAGGGCGGCAGCCAGCCGAGGCGGACGGCGAACACGTAGATGAAGATGATGGCCAGCCAGAACACGGGCATCGACACGCCCGACACGGCGACCGCCATGACGGCGGTGTCCACCGGCTTGCCGCGATTGAGGGCCGCCAAGACGCCCGCCGGGATGCCCACGCCCAACGCGAACGTCAGGGCGAACAGGCTGAGTTCGAGCGTGGCCGGGAAGCGCACCAACAAGCTCTCGACGACCGGGATGCGGCTGAAGATGGAGCGGCCGAGATCGCCGCTCAAGAGGCCGCTCATGTAGTGGAAGTACTGCGAGTCGAACAGCCCCCGGAACCCCTCGCTGGCAGCCGCCTCGAGGTTGAACCAGACCGGCAGGTAGAGCCCCAGGTCACTTCGGAGACGATCGAGGGCCTCGGGTGAGGCGCGCTCGCCCAGCAGGGCGACGGCGGGATCGCCGGGGATGAGGCGCGTGATCGCGAAGATCAGCAGCGACACACCGAACAGGACGGGGATCAGCCCCAGGACGCGTCGCAACAGGTAGGTCGTCAAGGGTGGCCCCCGGTGGGCTCGCTCCTCGTCCCCAAGCGGCGAGGGGCGGTGAAGGCGGTGCGAACGTGATGGACGATGCCGGGCGTGTCCCGGTCGGGCGAAGATAGCGGGCGCCCTTTACGGGCGCCCGATTCGAACCAGTTTAGTCCTTGGTCACGGTGTCGAGCGAGACCGAGCTATAACCGAGCGGGCTCATGACGAAACCGCCGATGTTGCTGCGGGTGGCGTTGAGCGTGATGTTGTGGACCATCGGGATCGAGACGGCCTGGTCGGCCACCGCGGCGATCACCTCGGCGTAGAGCCGCTCGCGCTCGGCCGGATCGGACGTTTGGCGCGCAGCGGTGAGCGCGGCCACGACGTCCGGCGCATCCCAACCCAGACGACCGTCGGAGCCGGTGCCGAAGAAGGTGTTCAGGAAGTTGTCGGGGTCGGCGTAGTCGGCGTTCCAGCCTTGCATGTACATCGGGAACTGGCCGGTGCGGTAGTCGACGAGGTACGTGGTCCAGTCCTCGGTCAGCAACTCGGCGCGGATGCCGACGTCGGCCAGGTACGAGGCGAACGTCTCGGCGATCGGCTGGGGCGCGGGGAAGTAGGGGCGGCTGACCGGCATGTACCACAGCTGGGTATCGAAGCCATCCGGGTAGCCGGCCTCGGCAAGCAACTCGCGCGCGCGCTCGGGATCGTACTCGTAGGGCCAGGCCATGTAATCGCCGGCGAAGGAGGGCGGCATGTGGTACTCGGCCACGACGCCGAGGCCGGAATAGAAGGCCGCCGCGATCGCGTCGCGGTCGATGGCGTGCGCCACCGCCTGGCGAACGCGAACGTCGTCGAACGGCGCATAGTCCTGGTGGATCGCGAGGTAGCCGACGTTCAGCTCGGCGTCGCCGATTGCGGTGTTGAGGTTCGCATCGTTCTGCACGGTGGCCAAGTCATCGGAGGCGAGCAGCACGGCGATGTCGATCGAACCAGCCTGCAGCTCGGCGAGGCGCGCCGTCCCCTCGGTGATCGCGCGGAACACGACCTCGTCGACCATCGGGGCGCCGCCCCAGTAGTCCGCATTGGCGGTGACGACGACCTGCTGGCCCTCGGTCCACGACACGAACGCGAAGGGTCCGGTGCCGACCGATCCGACGCCCGGAGTCCCGTAGTCGGCGCCGTGCGCCATGACGGCCGCCGGGCTGTCGAACTGGAAGTACACGGCCGCGAGCATCGCGGGCAGGAAGGGGGCCGACTGGTTCAAGCGGATCTCGACGGTGTTGTCGTCCACGGCGACGACCTCGTCGAGGATGCTGCCGTCGCCGAGCGGACCGCCGAAGACCCAGCCCCACGGGACGTAGTTCTTCCCTTGGTCGCGGAACGAGTACGGGTGGTCCGAGAGGTTCCAGCGATCGAAGTTGAACTTCACGGCCTCGGCGTCGAACGCCGTGCCATCGTGGAACGCCACGCCTTCACGGAGCTCGAAGGTCCAGACCGACCCGTCGTCGTTGGGCGACCACTCGGTGGCCAGGCGCGGGATCAGGTCGGTGGTGCCCTCGGCGAAGCCCACGAGGGTCTCGGTGATCTGGTTGCTGACGACGAGCGAGTTGCCGTCCTGCGAGTCGACGGAGTCGAGGCTCGAGGGCTGGCCGGATACGCCGTACACGAGCGTCTGAGCGGCCGCCAGGCCGAGCGACGCGACCAGGATGAGCGCGAGGAGCGTTCGATTCATGGGTACCTCCGGAGTCCACGCGCCGGGACGGGGCGTCGGGGCCGCGGATCGGCGGCGGCGTCGGGTCCTGTGGACGCGCTTGGAGCGTGAGTGTAGCATTCCATACGATTCGGCAACGAAGAACGCGTACCGTCACCATGGCTGCGATATCGGGTCGTAGCACCTCCCGTACGGCCCGCTCCTGGACGACGCACCGAAACCGATCCGAACGGTTCTTCACGCTTCTCGCCCAAACCGCCCCGATGCTCATCGGGCGGGAGGTCCGAGCCTCCACATGTACACGTTCCGACGAACCGTGACGCCTCCGCCAAGCCGCCCGCATCGCTGGCTGCCCTCGCTGCTTGGCGTGGTCGCGCTCGTTGGTTGCGTTGCCGGCGCGGCAACGGAGGTTCCGGGTGAGCCCGTGACGCTGCTCGTGAGCACCACCGCCAGCCGTGCCGCCTCGTACGCGCTCGACGGAGCCACGGTGCGCGGTGACGTGTTCGTGTTCGTGAACGCCGCGCCCAACGCTGCGTCGCAGGTCGCCTTCTACCTGACGTCCACCAAGACCGACGCCGAGCTCCTGCGCGTTGCCGACATCGCACCCTTCGACCTCGCGGGGGTCGTGGACGGAGTCAGCCGCCCGTGGGACACGCGGGCGCTGGACGACGGCGAGCACCGCCTCGAGGCCAACATCGTTCGACCCGACGGCAGCGTGGACGTGTTGAGCGCCGACTTCCGCGTCGCGAACGCCGCCCCTCCCCTCGGCCGCTGGCAACCGCGACCGGGTACGAGCTGGCAGTGGCAACTCACGGGCCCCATCGACACGAGCATCGACGCCGACGCCTTCGACCTCGACCTCGACGTAGCCCAGGCGGTGATCGACGATCTGCAGGCGCGCGGCCGCAAGGTGATCTGCTACTTCAGTGCCGGTACGCTCGAGCCGTGGCGCCCCGACGCGGACGCGTTCCCCACGGCCGTGATCGGCGAGAAGATGTCGGGTTGGGACGAGTACTGGCTCGACGTGCGCCGCCTCGATCTGCTGGCGCCCATCTTGCGTGCCCGCCTCGACCTCGCGACCGAGAAGGGCTGCGATGCCGTCGAACCCGACAACGTCGACGGGTACCAGAACCGCAGCGGCTTCCCGCTGAGCTACGACGACCAGCTCGCGTTCAACCGGTTCCTGGCGACCGAGGCGCACGCGCGCGGGCTGGCGATCGGCCTGAAGAACGACCTCGAGCAGATCCCGGACCTGGTCGACGACTTCGACTTCGCCGTCAACGAGGAGTGCTACCAGTGGAACGAGTGCCACCGACTGACGCCGTTCGTTGGGGCCGGAAAGGCGGTGTTCGGCGCGGAGTACGGCGTGCCCACGTCGGAGTTCTGCCCAACGACCAACGCGCTGGACCTCGACTTCATCCTCAAGCGGCTCGACCTCGGCGCCTGGCGCGAGTCCTGCCGCTGACGACACCGGCGCGCGTCAATCGACCAGGGTGAGCTCGCGGTTCGACACGTGGGTCGGCAACCGGTGGGTCGCGCCGCGCGCGCACGCGAAAGCGCTGAGGCTCTCGGTCACAGCGTAGTCGAGCGCGTACACCTCGCAACCGGTGCCGCGCAGGACATGCAACCGCTCGACGTTGAACAGCAGTTCGCGCGGCGCCAGCGCCCGGTAGCCGTCCTCCCAGGTGGTCGAGAAAGCCTCGAACAGGAACCCGTCGACCAGCGGTGCGATCCCTTCGAGCAGGTCGAAGCCGCGGTTGGCCATGACGTAGCGAGCTCCGGCCAGGTCACGCAACGCCGCGACCAGACCCACGCGGGCATCCATCCCCTCCAGATGCTCGACGGGCGGGTCGAGGGTATCCAGGAACAGGCCGTCGAAGCCCGCCTCGAGCGCGCGCTCCGCACGCGCGAGCACCTTGCGCCGCCAAGCCGGATGGCCGACGTCGACGTAGTGGCCACCCCAATGCGGATTGACCGAGCTCCATTGCCACGGCGCTGATGGACCGGTGTCCTCACCGATGCTCAGGTACGCCAGCCTCTCGGTACCCGCCGCGCCGAGCTGGGCCAACTGGGCGTGGTTATGGTGGCCCGGCTGGAGCACGATCCGCGAGAAACGCGCCAGCGCAGCGACCTGGCCGAAGCCGTAGAACACCCGGAGCGAGCGGTCGTTACACGATGTGGACGGCATACCGCTCGAACTGGGCGCTCCGCCGCAGCAGTAAGGCGTACTGGATCACGGCGAGAAGTATAGCGACCAGAAGGAACGAACCGACCCACGCCGCCACTCCAGCGAGGAAGAACGCCACGCCGGGAGTGACCGCGTCGCCCAGCGTCATCGACACGACCGCCAGGCCGAGGCAGAGGCCGAAGACCGCCAACGCGAACCAGTAGTAGGCCCACGGCTCGGGCCCGGGTGCTATCGAGACGAGCCACAGGCCGGCAAGCACGGGCGTTACGTACACGAACGTGTACGCCGTGAACGCCCATCGCGCCGCAGCGACGAGATGCGCCGGCTCCCGCGTGCGCCACAAGAGCTCGCGGATGACCCCCTTGAGCTTGAGCAGCAGCGCCTGCGAGCCGAGCAGGATCGTGGCCAAGAGCAGCGCGCCGGGAAGCACGTCGGCCCCAACCGGAGTCGCTCGCATCAGCGCGACGATCATCAACCCCTGCCCGAGGCCGTAGAGCGCGTGGAACCCGGACCGGCGCAGCGCCGGAAACGTCCAGCCGAGCACCGAGCGCAGCGGTACCGACAGTTGCGGCACCAAGAAGCCGATGCCGGCCGCCACCGTGATCCACTGCGCGATGGCGATGTCGGCGCCGATCACCTGCGTCGCAACCAGCCCTGCGAGCCCCAGGGCCGGCACGGCGACGGCAAACCCGAACCTGCGGCTCCAGAGCAGGCCAGCGACCGCGTACCACAAGAGCGCTGGCGCGGCGGCCTCCAACCCGAAGCGGGTGAACGCCCAGATGGCGACCAAGCCCACAAGACCGAGCCAGAGGAGGACGGCCAGCACCCCAGGGTGACGGCTCGCCTCGAGCTCCCCATGAGCCTTGGAGAGAACGGCGGCGCTGACCTGCGACCAGACGAGCACCCAGGTCGCCGCGATCAGGGCGAGCGGGGTCGCGTACGCTCCCAGCCCGAAGGTGGCGACCAGCGCGAGCACCATCGCGATCGGGCCCCACCACTCGCGAGCTTCGACCCGGACCGCCCGCCGGTGGCCGAAGGCGCGCGGCGTGCGGGCGTACAACGCCTCGGCCAGTTCGAAGTGGTTGGCGACCCCCAGCTTGGAGAGCGCCGCCGGCGTGTTGTAGCCCATCGCCTCGAGATGGGCGACGATCTCGTACCGGTCGCTCGCCTCCAGGCACAATCGGTTGAACGAGCGACTGAGTTGGTTGACCGGGTCGCGGCTGCGCCTCTCGCTGCCGCTCCAGGTGGTGCGTTCGTCCTCCGGCGGGACGTAGTCGGGGGGCACGTACGCGACGCTGGCGCTCACGCCGCGCCCAACCAAGCGCTCGACCCGTCGAGCTCGGCGTACAGCCGACGGTACCCGTCGTGCATCCGGTCGAGGGTGAAGAGCTCGAGCGCGCGCGCTCGGGCACCCACGCCAAGACGACGGCGCAGCGACACGTCGGCCAGCAGTTCGATCAATGCACCGCCGAACTCACGTGGGCTGCGCGGCTCGACCATCCGCCCGAACGCGCCCACCGCTTCACCGACTCCGCCAACACGGGTGGCGACGACCGGTCGACCGCACATCATGGCCTCGATGGCCACATACGGGAACCCCTCCGAGATGCTGGAGAGCGCGACGACGTCGGCGGCGTGGTACGCGCGGTGCACGGGGCTGACGGGACCCTCGAACACGACGTTCGTCGCCAAATCGAGGTCCTTCACCAGGTTTTGGACGCGCTCGGCATAACCCTCGTTGCCGCGAGGGACCGGACCGAACAGGCGCAGCTGCGCCTTCGGCGCCTCGGCGCGCACGTGTCGGAACGACGCGACCAGGGTCTCGAGGTCCTTCACCGGGTCGATGCGCCCGACCCATGAGACGGTCGGCGCCTGCTGGACGCTGTCGCCTGCATCGGGGAACGCGCTGGGCGCGACCCCGTTGTAGACGACGCGGGTGCGCTCGACGGGCGCCCCAAGCTCCACCTGCCACGTCCGGTTGAACTCGCTGACCGACACGACCAGGTCCGAGTCGACGTATAGAAGCATGGCCAGCGCGCGGTAGAAGCGTGCGCGCAACAACTTCACCGGAGCCGGGTTCTGCTCGGTCGACAGGCTCAGGTAGCGCTCGCGCAGGTACAGCCCGTGCTCGGTGAGCATGAGCGGAACGCGGTGCTCCTTGGCCACGATCCAGGCCGGGATGGCCGACAGACCGGCGGAGGTCGTATGCGCCTGATCCGCGGCGATTGGGACGTAGAGCAACGGGACCAGCGTGCCCCGCAGCCAGTTCATCGCAACCGCCACCTCGCCCAACGTCGGTGGTTCGCCGATCAGCTCGCCCATCGCGCTCCGCACCAGCTGCCAGGCATTCGGGCGGTCGAGGTAGTCCCACAGGTCCTCGACGGCGCCCAGACGCGCGAGTTGCAGCAAGCCGGCCCCGAAGGCACCGAGATCGTCGCGGGTGAAGCCGAGCAGCTGTTCGAGGCCGTGGTCGAAGCGCGTGCCGGTCACCAAGCGGTTGGTGCGGCTGCGCGATCCAGAGACGCTTCGACGGCGCCAAAGGTGAACGGTATCGAGCCCGGCGACGTTGGCGGGCAACTCGTAGACCGGCTTGCTCGGCAACGGCCCGGTGACCTCGAGCAGCTGGAAGGCGTGCCCCGTCAGCCCGCGCACCAACTGGTCGCACCACGTCGACACGCCCCCCATGATCGAGGGGTAGGTGCCTTCGGTGGTGAGCAGGATGCGCACGGGTCACGGTCCTTTCGGGCGGGGATTCCGCTCGGTCAGTCGGCGAAGGCGAAGGTGGCGACGACGCTGCGGTCGTCGTCGATGGAGACCGTGCAGGCGCCGGTACCGCCGCAGGCACCGGTCCAGCCGGTGAAGGTCGACCCGTAGACCGGGATCGCGACGAGCGTGACGTCGGTTCCCTCGTCGAACGTGGTTCGGCAGGTCCCACCCGCGCACTCGATGCCGCTTGGGGAGCTGACGACCAGACCGATGCCGCCGCCGCGCACGCTCACCGAGAGCGCGTGCCGGGGCACCAACGACACCGTGAGCGAACGCAGCACGTTCGGCGCCGCCAGGTAGACGTCGTCGCCAGCCTGCGACGCGGTGACCGTGCAGGTCCCGAGGTCGCCGCTGAGCGTGAGGGTGGTGCTGGAGAGGCTGCAGACGCCGCTCGCCGCGTACGACACCGGCAGCCCGGAGCTGGCGGAGGCCGTCAGGACGAACGGCTCGGCATCCGGAAGCAGGTCGGGCAGCGGTTCGAAGGCGATCGTCTGAGCCGTCTTGGCCGCGAAGGTGGCGGTCACCGAACGGTTCGCGGTCATCGCGAGCGCGGCCGGATTGGTCGTGCCGGACAGATCGACGCTCCATCCGACGAAGCGCCAATCGACGTCCGGCACCGCGGTGATCGTCGCGGTCTCGAAGAACGCGTAGTCGGCGGCGACGCCGGTGACGGCGCCCTGACCGACGATGGTGACCGACAGGGTGGTGAGGGTGGGCTCGGTCGGCGGGTCGACGGTGGGGGCGGCCGCGACCACGACCGTTTCGCCCGGGGCGAAGTCGCGCTGCGCGATCGTGCGGCCGCCGTACGTCGTGGTCGCGCCGCCAGGGAGCGCAGCGCCGGTGAGGAACACGGTGCCGCCGTTCGCCGCCGTGACGGTCGCCGACCCAGTGGTGCGGTTCCACACCGCCGAGGCGCCAGCGCCGGTGAACGACGTGCGGGCCTCGACCTGGGCGCCCAGGGCGTCCCAGTCGAGCGAGCGGATCGGCAGGTCGACCAAGGCCGTGTACTTCTCGAGCAGGCGCGTCGCCCAGTCGGTCAGCAGGCTGCGTCCGGGGGCGTACTCGTACAGGTTGGCGACGTGGAAGTAGTGCGGGTACGGCGAACCGGCGAGGACGTGGTTGAGACCGACGTCGGTGTCGAAGTCGAGGTACTCCTCGTAGGTCAGGTCGGTGTCGAAGAAGGGCGTGACGCCGGTCGGCCCGTAGATGCTGTTGAAGGCGCTGACCGCCATGTCGGGCGTGGTGACGGGCGCGAACACGTTCGTCGGCCAGCGCGGCACCAAGAACACGCCGGCGTTCAACGGGTGCACGATGCCGCAGTGCAGGCAGTCGGGCTCATGGCTGGGCGTCGACATGTTCGACGCCAGGTAGCGGCGGCCGGTGGCGATCAAAGCGGCCAGGAGGTCGGGGTTCGAGGCCTCGAGACCGTTGTCGACCTTGAGCCCGCCATCGGGGCCGTCCGGCGAGTACCAGCCGAGACCCGAGATGTCGCCCGTGACCAGGCTTCCGGGAGCGAACTGGCTGCCGAAGCCGAAGTCGTCCACGATCGCGTCGTTCTGCTCGATCTCGGCCAGGATCTGGGCGTAGGAGATGTCGTAGACGCCCAGGTTGCGGTCCATGTAGGCATGGCTCCACGTGTGGTTGACCCACCGGAAGTCGGCGGCCACGCACTTGGTCATCGCCGAGAGCGTGACGCCAGCGGCGTCGGGGTCGCACTCGAGCGCGGCGCCGGGGTCGGATCCCTCACCGTTGAACGCCATGGTCCACGTGAAGTCGGTCGCCAACGGGAACGCGGCGCGCAGCGCGTCCTGCTGGCGCTCGAAGCTCCACGCGTCGCGGGCCGACAGGACGAACTGCTCGGTGTCGCTGAAGTCGTTGGTGGTCGTGTCCCAGATGCCGGTGGGGATGAACCAGTCGTCGACGTCGGCGTCGAGGTGCAGCCGGCGCTCGCCCAGGTGGAAGCCGCGCGTCACCCACTCGACCATCCCGGGGGCGAGGAGTTGGGTGTGGAGGAGCGCCTGGAAGTTGGTGTCGGAGCCGGACTGCGCGTAGGCGGCGTTCGCGAAGGTGGCCACCAGCCGCTCGCGGCCGTCCGCCGCGGTCGCGGAGACCGCCAGGACGTTGCCGGCGCCGTCGACGAGCAGCGGCTGCGCGGTGCTCTCGGGCAGGAGCTCGCTCCGGTACACGTAGACGTCGTTGACGATGGGCACCTGGGCGCCGGCGGCCAGGTAGTCGAACACGGCCGCGCCTGCGGCCGTGGGGGTGATGGTGTACCCATCGGGGGCGTTCGTCCCGGCTTCGGCAAGCCCGATGCCGTAGTCCTCGGGGCTATCGCCGGGGAAGGCGTAGAGCGCCGCCTGCCGCACGCCGAACGCGCGGGCGTACTCCCACAGGAGCGCCCACTCGTCCGCCGCGAAGGCGGAGACGAACGCGCCGCCGGTGTCGTAGCCGAGCGAACCGGTGGTCAGCAGGATGCCTTGGTACCGGCCGACGCCCGCGGCGTCGACGAGCCGCGCGACGGTGAGCTCCTCGTCGCTGGCGACGAGCACGTCGTGCGGGACGCCCATCTGGTCGAGGACGGTGGTCCAGGCGTCGAGGACGGCGCCGTCCTGTCCGGGATCGGTCGTCGCCGAGATCACGAGCAGCGCCATCCGCACCTGGTCGGTTGCGGCCGCCAAGGGCGCGATGAGCGTGGGCACGTCCAGCGGCGCGACGTCGCGCAGCTCGAAGGGCATCGGACCCGTCGGCAGCGTGAGCAGCGCCGGGTTCAGGTGCGCCAAGGCGTGGTCCGAGAGGCCATCGTGGTCGTGTTCGGCGGCCGGGGGCGCCTGGAAGTTGCACGCGCCGAGCGCGAGCAGCAGGGCGGTGGCCGCGAGCAGGGCGCCGTGGCGAGGGCGGAAGCGGCGGGGTTCGTCCACGGGTTTCGTCTCCTTGCCGGCAGCAGCCGGCGCTTGGCGGTAGGTGCGAGCGATGGGGCGCAGGCGGTGCGGACTCATCGGCTGGCCGCGCTCATGGCCTGCGCCGACACGCCCGGCATGGCCCGTTCGAGCAGGTCCGTCGCCGCGCTGGTCCCGGCGGTCCCGTAGGACTCGAGGCGCAGCACGCCGAGCAGCAGCAGCGCGTCGCCCTCGACGTGCGCCTCCAACGTCAGCCGTCCCGCCGCCTGAAGCGCGCCGATCGCGAAGCCGGCGTCGTCGAGCGCGTCGCGGGTGGCGTCGTCGAAGGCGAAGGCGCCGTCGTCGGCGAGCACGCACGCGAAGACCGCGTTGGCGTCGCCGCCGACCAGCAAGGCCACCGACCCGGCCGACGCGCCCGCCGTCCAGGCGAAGGCGGTATCGGCGGTGACGGCCTCGGGTTCGACCGAAGCGCCCAGGACGAACGGGGCGGTGTCGGCGAACGGCGCGGCCGAGAAGGCGGGGAAGCCGGCGCCGGGAACGTCGAGCGTGAGGGCGGCGCTCGGGAGCGGCGAGGTCGGCGCCGACGCGCCCAATCCGTAGCGTCCGAGTTCGGTGGCGACCAGTTCCGCATAGGCCCCACCAGCAGCGCGCACGGTGAGCGGCTCGCCGGCGTTCAACGGCGTGCCCGCCGCGGCGGGCTCGTCGGGCACGGGACCGGCGCCCGGAGAGGCGGTGACCGTGCAGGTGTCCGGCGCGCCGCCGAAGGCATCCTCGAGAAGCGCGTCGGTGACGGGCTCCTCGCGCAACTCGAAGGTGCCGCTCGCGTTCACCGTGCGCGCACCCGACGGGCCGGTCTCGCTGACGATGACGAAGCCGAGCCGCTCGACGTCGGCGAGCACCTCGAACGCTCGGGCCACCGGCGGCGCCGGTTGGAAGCCGTCGTTCCCGGCCTGCGAGGCGGTGATCGTGCACGTCCCCACCGCGGTGAGCGTGACGGTTGCGCCGGCGACGGAGCAGGCACCCGACGCAGCGAACGCGACCGGCAAGCCCGACGATGCGGTCGCCGCTGCCTCGAACGACGACTGAGCGAGGTACCGGTCCGGGAGCGCTGCGAAGGTCACGGTCTGGGTCGCGCGCTGCTCCGCGGGTGCTTGACGGCCACAGGCGCCAAGCAAGAGCGCCACCAACACCATCGTGGCACCCATGATGTGCTTGCTCGACATGTTCTTCCTCCGGTGCGTCCGCAGACGGAAACCGATCCTGGCGAGTGAAAGGGCTGCGGCGTCGCGCGCCGTGGAATGTCCCACGACCTTCGCGAGCAACCGATGACGCAGGTGCCGAGCACCGGCCATACCCAACGGCTGGTCCATGGGCATCATGGGAAAGACCAGCGGTTCGCGATTCGCCCGTTTGCACGAGCTGGCACTCGGAGTCGGTGGCACCGGCATCTTGTGGACCCTTCTCGCGACTCGTTCCCCGGAGGGAAGTGCGCGTACGCTTTCGAGACCTAGCCTGCGCCAAGCGTCCTTACCAAAAGCTCACAAACCGGGAGCGTCGTCCCGGACGTCACGCGCCCAGCGCCACGCGACTACGCGGCCGCGCGTGCGTGCGTTGGGTCTGGTGCGCGCGTTGAACCGCGGGCGCGACGTGGGCACGCCACCCGGCAGGCGGTGGGCGCCGCAACGTAGGCCATGGGCGCCGCCCTGGCGTCCACGCCGAGCCGCGCTGTAGCGTGCCGCATGGACGCACCCGACGTCCGCGCCACCGACGGCCTGCACCGGGTTCGACCCGACGTCGACGGGCTGCGCCTGCTGATGCACGCCGCGCTGTGCGGCGGCTGCCGGGAGCTCGGTCCGCACGGCGCCCACATCGCTCTGACGTTCACCCAGACCTACGCCACCGACGACCCGCGGGTGGTCGCGGCGTTCCGGCAGTACGCACCGTCGACCACGACGTACCGGCTCGGCCTCCACCGCGAGGGCGTCCCGACCACCGACCCGTGGCGAGCGAGCCCCGAGCACGCAGCCGGGCTGCCGGTGCCCGAGGCGGCGCGCGACCCGCAGCGCGACCTGACCCACCTGATCGCCCACGCCGAGCGTTTGGGCATCGTCCTCGACTGGGGCGCTACGGCACCGGAGATCGGCGGGTTCGTCAGCCTACTGCCGAGCACCGAGGTGCGGCGCCGCGATCCCTCGGTGCCGCCGCCAGGCATCGACCCGCGCACGCTCGCTGCCCTAGCCCACGGCGAGGTGGTGCTGTTCCTCAACGCCGACCGACCGACGCCGGAGCACACGGCGCGGACGCTCCTGCACGAGCTCGCCCACGTGCTGCTCGGGCACCTTCTTCCGTACCTGCGGGCGCCCCAGCGCGCCGCGGTGCCGGCGCGCTTCACGCTGCCGACGCCGGTGATCGAGATCGAGGCGATCCTCGCGTCGTACGCGGCCGCTCGTCGCCGCGGGTACGCGGGCACGCCGCACTTCACGCTCGCCCACTGGCTACGACAAGCGCAGGCGAACGGCGTGCTTGAGCTCGTCGACCTGATGCGCGTGTTCGAGGTCGCCGAGCGGCTGGTCGCCTGGTGCCGCGCGGGGCCCGAGCGCGACGCCGTGCGCGCGACGGCACGTCCCCGGACACCGCGACCGCCGGCGGGGGCGACGGTGCTCGGGAGCTACCCCAGGCCAGCGCCCGACGTGCGTCCCGATCCGTTGGCGCGGCGCGTGCCGGAGCTGGAACCGGCGTAGAACTCGGCGCACTGGCGCGTCACCAAGTTATCGGATGTGATAATCTCTCGTCGTGGATGCCCCATCGCTCGCCGACGTCCTCGAGTCCGCGGCCCGCCTTCAGTCGGTCGTGCCCGACGCCGTGCTCGTAGGCGGATCCGCGGCGGCGTGGTACGCGCACCATCGCGATAGCTTCGACCACGACCACGTCCTGGACGACCTACACGAGCGCTTCGACCTCGTCCTGGAAGCGATCGAACGCACCGACGGCTGGGTGACCAACCGCGTGACGCCGGGCAAGATCATCCTCGGCGAGCTCGGCGATATCGAGGCCGGCGTCCGCCAGCTGATCCGCCGACGCCCGCTGGAGGTCGCCGAGGTGAAGCTGCCGTCGGGGCGCCGGCTCCGGGTGCCGACCTTCGACGAGATCCTGCGGGTCAAGGCGTTCCTCATCGTTCGGCGCAACCAGACGCGCGACTTCCTCGACGTCGCGGCGCTCGCCGAGCGCTGCGGGATCGATCACGCCGCGTCCGTGTTGGCCGACCTCGACGCGTACTACGCCGACCAGCGCGGCGATGGCGACGGGGTCGCCAGCCAAGTGGCACGCCAGCTCGCCGAGCCGCGACCCGCGGACGCCCGCACCACCCGCGAGCTCCCGAGGTACAAGCGCCTCGATCCGCGCTGGCACGACTGGAAGGCGGTGGGGGCCGTATGCGCGGCCGTGGCCGAGGCGATGGTAGTGGCGCCATGACGCTGCGGTTCCGGCACCTGGACGTGGGGCCGGAGGCACCCGTCGAGGAGTGGCCGACCGAAGGCGTGCTGGCCGCCCTCGAGCGCGGAGGGTTGAGCGACTGGCGGCGGCTCGCGGTGGCGGTGCGAGCCGACCCGTGGGGCCCCGTCGCGCGCCGGCTCGAGGACGCCCTGGCGGCGAGCCGCCCGTACGGCGCGGCGCCGCTCATGGAACGCGTCCTGGCGCACGCGCGGCGAGACGCCGCGCACGCCGAACGCGCGGAGGTCGCCCGGCGGGTGCGCACGCACCTCGAGGGATCGGGCCTCGACCGCGCCGCCTTCGCCGAAGCGATCGGCACGTCCACGTCGCGCCTGTCGACCTACCTCACCGGCACGGTGGCGCCGTCGTCGACGCTGCTCGTGCGGATGGAGCGGGCGGCGCGCGGCGGCGTCAGCGCGGCCGGTGGGCCCGCAGATGCGCCGCGAGGTCGACCCCGGTCTTGAGCACCACGAAGAGCAGCAGCGCGGCGAGCGGCTCGCCGAGCCCCATCACCAGGAACCCGCCCAGGATGAGCGTCACGTGGAGCACGACCACGCGTGTGTACGGTCGCGTCATCAGCACGTTCGGCGCGGTGCGCAGGTCCTCGCCGCGCTGGAGCACGTTGCCCACGAACGAGATCCCATGGCTGACGAGCAGCCCCATGGCGGCCCCCAGCAGGCCACCGGTCACGTACCGCGAAGCGATCGGCAGGCCCCCCGCGAAGAAGCCCAGCGGGCCGTCGAGCGACCCGCCGATGAACGGGCCCCCACCGGCACCGAACCCACCTCCGGGCCCGAAGAGCGTGACCACGAAGAAGCCGTGCGCCGACCAGAACGCGCCGTAGTGCACGGTGAAGAAGCCGACCAGGAACAGCTTGCCGAGGAGACCCGCGGGACCCCGCATCGCGCCGTCCTCGCCCTCGGTCGCCAACATCTTGAGGGCCGCGTACAGCCCGACCACCCCGTTCTCGAACCAGTACAGGAGCATCAGATCGTAGATCGACCAACCCAGGAACGCGACGCCGACGAGCGGGAACAGGTTGACGCCGACCAGGGCGGCGATCGCCCACGGCGTCGACACCGAGGTCGATTCGTCCGGAGGCATGGACGGAGTGTAGCGTCAGCCCGCGACCGCTACCGGCACGCCTCCGCGCCGCGCCGACGCCGCCAACGCCTCGACCGCCGCCACCGTCCGCGCCGCCTCGGCCGCGTCCGACGCCGGCGCGTCGACGGTGCGTCCGAGCACCCGATCGGCGAAGGCCTCGACCATCAGGCGGTACTGATCGACGCCGTCCAACTCGTGCCGCGCGACGTCGCCGGCGGGATCCACGACGTCGTACCCGAGCGCGTCGTGGCTCGCGACGAAGGCGCGGTCGACCGCGACGCTGCCGGCGTCGCCATGGACCTCGACGCGCTCGAGCCGCGGCAGCGTGAGCGCACAGGCGACGCTCGCGACGGCGCCCGACGGGAAGCGCAGCAGCCCGACGGTCTCGACGTCCACGCCAGAATCGCCGTACGTCGCGAACGCGACCGCCTCCACGGGCTCCTCCCCGAGCGTCCGCCGCGCGGCGTCGACCGTGTAGCAGCCCACGTCCAGGAGCGCGCCACCGGCGAGCTCGGCCGACAGCCGCACGTCGTCGGCGCGGCGGACGGCGAAGGTGAACGCAGCCTCGAGGCGCCGCGGTCGCCCGATCGCACCGTCGGCCACGAGCCGCGCCACCGCCCGCGTGCGCGGGTGGAAGCGGTACATGAA
>JBHEOT010000013.1:43728-50502 GCA_046260675.1 Trueperaceae bacterium
GGTGCCACCGGTACCACCAGGCCTCGACCAGCAGACGGTCCGCGGCCGCTGCGGCTGCGGTCATCCGGGTCACCTCGGCCACGTCCAGGCCCAGCGGCTTCTCGCACAGGACGTGCTTGCCCGCCTCGAGCGCGCGCACGGTCCAGGCCTCGTGCATGGCGTTGGGCAACGGGACGTAGAGGGCGTCGACCTCTGCGTCCGCGAGGAGCTCCTCGTACGAGCCGTGCGCGCGGACGCCGCCGAACTCGGCGGCGAACGCTTCGGCGCGCGCCGCCTCGCGCGACGCCACCGCGGTCAGGACGCCGTTCGAGGACGCGACGATCGACGGGACGACGACCTTGCGACCGATGTTGGCGGTGGAGAGGACGCCCCAGCGGACGCGCTCGGTTTCGGGTTCGTGGGCCATGCACGAGGATACGGGAGAGCCGGCACCGGCCCTCGCCGGCGCGGGTCGACGTCGGGCCAGGCGTGCTGGACCAGGATCGACCGATCGGGCGCCATGCCCTGCATCCTTACGGGCCGACGGCACCGTGGCGGCCGGCGCGGTCCTCCGCAGCGCACCGCGCTAACCTCAGATGTGCCCCGCCGCACCGCCGGCGCCCGCCCGGCCGCCACCAAGACCTGCACCGTCTGCGGCCGCCCCTTCGCCGACCGCGGCAAGTGGCGACGGCGCGGCGTGTTCGCCGACGTCCTCTACTGTTCCGACGCCTGCCGGCGCGAGGCGGCGCGGCAGCGATCTGCTGCGCGCCGCGCTGGCGCGACCCCGGATCCCGACCCGCGCCCGTGACCGCACCGGGGCAGCCGTCCGTGCCGCCTTCGAGGTCGGAGCGTTAGCCTCGAGGCGCTCGGGCGTCCTCCGCCCGCGCGATCGGAGCCTCCATGGCATCGTCTTCCCCGTACTGGCAAGGCCCCCACATCCGCCTGCGGCCCATGCACCGCGACGACGTCGACCTGTGGTTGGTCGAGGAGCAGGAGGACGCCGAGGCGACGTACTTCCTGAACGCCGGCATGCCGCTCCCCAAGTCGCGCCACGATGCCGACGCCTTCGCGACCAAGTACGCCGAGTTCGGCTCGTCCGAGGAGCGGCTGATGTTCTCGATCGAGACGCTCGACGGCACCCTGGTGGGCGGCATGAACCTGCACTCGATGGACCGCACCAACGGCACCTTCCAGACCGGTTCGCGCATCTACCGGGCCTTCCGTGGACGCGGGTACGGGCTGGAGGCCAAGCACCTGCTGCTGCGCTACGCCTTCCATGAGCTGCGCTTCCAGAAGTACGAGGTGCGCTGCAGCGAGCACAACGACGCCATGGTGCGCCACATGGCGCGCCTCGGCGCGGTCCCGGAGGGGCGGCTGCGGCGCCACCTCTACACCCGCGGCACCTTCGAGGACGAGCTGTGCTTCGGGCTCACCCGCGAGGAGTTCGACGCCTTCGAGGCGCGGCAGCCGGCGCCGTAGCATCGGGCATGCCCGCCGACGCCGCACTGCGCACCGCCCTCGACCACGTCCGCCACCTCGCCGGCACGATCGGCCCACGCGGCACCACCACCGACGGCGAGCGCGCGGGCGCCGCCTACGCGGCGGCGCAGCTCGAGGCGCTCGGTCTGCCGCCGGCGGTCGAACCCTTCCCCGCCCCGGTGAGCGGCTGGCGCCCGTTCGCGCTGGCCTCGGCGACGGCGCTCGTCGCGACCGCGCTGGCGGTGTGGGGCGGCCGCGGGGGCGCGACCGCGGGGGCCGTGCTGCTCGCGGTCGCCACCGCGTCGGTGTTCCTCGAGATGTACTTCCGCCCCAACCCGCTGCGCGCCCTGGTGCGCCGCGGCGAGAGCACGAACGTGCACGCGGTGGTCGCTCCGACCGGACCGGCAGCGGAGCGCTTGATCGTCGTCGCGCACGTCGACACCCACCGCACCCCGTGGGCGTTCACCACGCCGGGGCGGCTGACGCTCTTCAAGGCTTCGACGAGCGCGGGGGTGGCCGCCTTCGTGGTGGGAACCCTCGCGTTCGCGGTCGTGGCGGTGGTCGACCCCGGCGCCGCACGGACCTGGTTGCTCCTGCTGGCGCCCGTCTACGCCTGGGTGCTCGGGCTCACGCTGCAGCCCGACGCCACCCCGCACACCGCCGGCGCGAACGACAACGCCAGCGGGGTGGGGGTGGTGCTGGAGCTCGCCGAACGGCTCACGCGCGCGCCGCTCGCGCGCACCGAGGTCACCGTGCTGGTCACCGGCGCCGAGGAGGTGGGGTCGTACGGGGCGCAGGCGTACCTGGCCCGCCACCCCGAGGTACGCCGCGACGGCGCCCGCGCGATCTCGGTCGACAACGTCGCCGGCCGCGGCGCCGGGCCGTGCTGGACCACGGTCGAGGGGATGGTGTTCCCGCTGCGCCCCGACCCCGACCTGCGCACTCGGGCGCTCGCCCTCGCCGCCGATCGCCCCGACCTGGGCGGTTACGAGCGCCCCTACACCACGCTCCACACCGACGCGACCGCCTTCATGGCCGCGGGCGTGCCGTCGCTCTCGTTCGTCGGGTTGACGCCCGCTGGCGTCATCCCCGACTGGCACACGGTCGGCGACGTCGTCGAGCGCGTCGACGCGGGCGTCCTCGCGCGCACGACCGACTTCGTCGAGGCGCTGGTGCGCGGGGTCGACGCCGGATCGAAACCAGACGCCCGATGACCGCGCCCGCCACGGCGCACGATGCGCTCCTCGTCGCACGCGATCTGGGGCGGCGCGTCGGCGAGCGCTGGATCTGGCGCGGCTTGACGTTCGCGCTCGCGCCCGGCGAGCGGGTGGCGATCACCGGCCCCACCGGCGCCGGCAAGACCCTCGTGCTGCGGGCGCTCGCCGGCCTCGACCCGATCGACGAAGGCACCCTCACGTTCGAGGACGTCGCCGTCGACGACGTGCCGATGCCTCGGTACCGTGCCCAGGTGCGCCTGCTCCCCCAGCGACCCGTCATGGTCGAGGGCACGGTCGAGGACAACCTGCGTCTCCCGTTCGGGCTCGCCATCCACCAGGCGCAAGCGTTCCCACGAGCAGAAGCTACGGCGCTGCTCGCGCGCCTCGACCGTCCTGCGCGGTTTCTCGAGCAACCCGCCGATCGCTTGTCGGGCGGCGAGGCGCAAGTGGTCGCGCTCGTGCGCACGCTCCTGGTGAGCCCGCGCGTCCTGCTGCTGGACGAGCCGACGACCTCGCTCGACGCAAGCACCACGCGAGCGATCGAGGCGCTGGTGGCGTGGTGGCTCGAGGTCGATCCAGCGCGAGCGGTCGTCTGGACCAGCCACGACGCAGCGCAGCTGGCGCGCGTCGTCGACCGCAGGATCGAGCTGGCAACGCCGTGACCGAGGGCGCCTACGTGCCGATCGGGCTCGGGCAACTCGCGCTCGCCGCGGTCTTGATGGCGGTGAACGTCGCCCTGTCGCTGGCGCTGCGGCTCGGGCTGACGCGCTCGCTGCTCGTCGCGTCGACGCGGATGACGGCGCAGTTGCTGCTGATCGGGCTGGTGCTCGACTGGGTGTTCGCCCTCGACCGACCGCTGCCCATCGTCGCCATCGCGCTCGTGATGACGACGCTCGCGAGCGTCGCCGCCGTCCAGCGCACGAAGCGCCGGTTCGCGGGCGTCTACTGGAACAGCCTCGTCTCGACCGCGTCGGCCGCCTTCCTCGTCACCGGCTTCGCCCTCTTCGGCATCCTCCGCATCGACCCCTGGTACGACGCGCAGTACCTGATCCCGCTCCTGGGCATGGTGCTCGGCAACGTCTTGAACGGCATCTCGCTGGCGCTCGAGCGCTTCACCGAAGGCGTCACGACCGGCCGCGACGAGATCGAGCTGCTGCTGAGCTTCGGGGCGACCCGCTGGGAGGCCGCCCACCAGCTGATCGTGGACGCCCTCCGGGTCGGCATGATCCCCACCATCAACGCGATGATGGTGATGGGGATCGTGAGCCTGCCGGGCATGATGACGGGTCAGATCCTCGCCGGCGCCGCACCGGCGGACGCGGTGCGCTACCAGGTGGTGATCATGTTCATGATCGCGTCGGCGACGGCGCTGGGTTCCTTTGGGGTGGTGCTGCTGGCGTTCGCGCGGCTCTTCGACGACCGAAGCCGACTGCGGCTGGAACGGATCCGAGGAAGGCGCTAGGCTGGGAGCCGAGGAGGCCACCATGACCGACGCCCGCGCGTTCCCCGTCGACGAAGGCCCCTGCGCGATCTGCGGTGAGCGCCCCGCAGAGGTCCTCGGGCTCGTCTGTTCCGTCTGCAAGCTCGCGATCGACGCCGACGAGCCCTGGACGCACGCCCACCCGGACGTACTGGAGCAACTTCGGGCGCTCGAGGAGGACGACGATCGCCTCCCCGCCTGACGCGCCCCGCAGCTCCGCCCCGATCGTCACGGTGACGCTCAACCCGACGGTCGACGTGAGCACCTCGGTCGACCAGGTGGTCGCCGAGCGCAAGCTGCGCTGCGACGCCCCGGTCCCCGAACCCGGGGGCGGGGGGATCAACGTCGCGCGCGTCGCGCGCGAGCTCGGCGTCGATGCGACGGCGTTGTGGACGCGGGGCGGCGCCACCGGCGCGCGCCTCGAAGGTCTGCTCGACGAGCTCGGCCTCGAGCACCGACCGCTGCCGATCGCGGGCGAGACGCGCGAGCACCTGATCGTCTACGAGCGCAGCACCGGCCGCCAGTTCCGCTTCGGCATGCCCGGCCCGGTGCTCGACGAGGCCGAGTTGGCGTCGTGCGTCGCGGCGGTCGCCGCGCTGGACCCCAGCCCGGCGTTCTTGGTCCTCAGCGGCAGCCTTCCCGACGCGGTGCCCGACGACTTCTACGCGCGGCTGGTCCGCGCCGCGCCGCCCGGATGCCGGGTGGCGCTCGACACGAGCGACGCAGCGCTGGCCGAGGGCGTCCAGGCGAGCCCGTACCTGGTCAAGCCCAACCGGCGCGAGCTGGGCGCGTTGACCGGGGCGCCCGTCGAGGACGACGACGACGTGCGCACGGCCGCCCGGCGGCTCCTCGACGAGCACGGCGTCGCCGTGGTCGTCACCTCGCTGGGCGCCGGCGGCGTCATCGCGACCAGCGCCGACGGCGACTGGCTCGCGCACGCTCCGCCCGTGCGGGTGCGCAGCGCGGTCGGCGCGGGCGACAGCATGGTGGCCGCCCTGGTGGTCGCGCTGGCGCGCGGCGACGCGCTCGACGAGGCGGTGCGCTGGGGCGTGGCCACCGGCACCGCCACCGTGCTCACCGAAGGCACCCAGCTGTGCCGGCGGGCGGACGTGGATCGTCTCTACCGCAAGGTGGACGTGCGCTCGCTGTGAGCCGTCCTTCCGGACGGCGTCGCCTTCAGCGCAGCGCTTCCTGACCTGCGAACGCGCGCTGCGGCGCCCAGGCGGCCAGCGTCTGCGCGTCGTCGCTCGTCGTGGTGCCCCGCACCATCCGCGCGACGAGGGTGCCGATGCCGGGGCCGAGCATGAACCCTTGTCCGCACATGCCCGCCGCGTGCAGCAGCCCCTGGGTCCCCTCGGACCAACCGACCAGCGGCGAGCCATCGGGCGTCATCGGGTAGACGCCGCGCCAGGTGCGGCGGACGCGCAGATGGCGCAGCCGCGGCATGAGCGCCACCAGGCGCCGCGCGACCTGCGGCAGGAAGACGCTGGTGGCGCGCCGATCCTCCCCCCAGATCGGCGGGTCGGGCGTGAGGCAGAAGATCACCTGCCCGCGCTGCGACTGATAGAAGTACGCGTTGGCCGACCCCGGACCCGGCCGCACGTCGACCACCATCGGGCCCAGGAACGGCGCGACCGGCTCGGTGATCGCCGCCTCGTGCAGGTCGGCGCGCACGTCGAGCCGTTCCCCCGCGAGCGCCGCGATCGCCGCGGCCGAGCCGCCGGCGGCGTTCACCACCACGTCCGCGGCGTACGTACCCCGATCGGTCACCAGCCCGCGCACCCGCCCGCGCGCGACCGTCAAGCCGGTCACCCGCTCGCCGAAGCGGAAGGTGGCGCCCGCGCGGCGGGCCGCGTCGTAGAGCGCGTGGCTGGCCAGGAGCGTCGAGCCGTGGCCGTCGCCGGGCGAGAAGGTGCCGCCGCGCAACCCGTCGCGCTCGAGGTCGGGGGCGCGCCCGAGCAGCGCGTCGCGATCCAACCAGTCGATGTCGAGCCCGTGGCGACGCTGCACCTCGAGCAGGGCGCGGAAGGTCGCCTCCTCCTGCGCCCGGTACGCGACGAAGGCGTAGCCGCCGGTGACCCACTCGAGGTCGTCGCCGTGAGAATCGTGCCAGGTCGCGAAGGTGCGCAGGCTCTCGCAGCCGACGCGGATCTTGGCGGGGTCGGCGTGGGTGGCGCGGACGCCGCCGATCGCCGCCTTGTTCGCCCCCTGCCCCGCGCTGGCGGCTTCGTCGACGACGGTCACCCGCACGCCGCTGCGCGCGAGCGCCCAGGAGATGGGCACGCCGACGCTGCCGGCGCCCACCACCACGACGTCGGGGTGCGGACCGCTCACGCGTCCTCCACCCCGGCGAACACGCCCAGCGGCACCTCGACGAACGGGGGCCGGCGGACGCCGGGGGTCACGTCCGACGGCGCCACCCCCTCGTCGCGGAACAGCCGCGCGATGAGCGGCGCGCAGGTCTTGGCGCCGCACGCCCCCATCTCGGCGCGCGTGCGCGCCTTGAGGTCGTTGACGTCGCGGTGGCCGGCGCGGATCAGCGCGCGCAGCTCGCCGGCGGTCACCCGCTCGCAGCGGCAGACGACCTCGTCGTCGGCCAGGTCCGGTGCGGCCTGCGTC
>JBHEOT010000013.1:50512-55623 GCA_046260675.1 Trueperaceae bacterium
CACCAAGAGCGTGCCGTCGACGCCGCCGGCGGCTTTTGGTGGACGGTCGCCGGACGCGGCGGCGTCCGCACGCCGCGCCCGCGGCGCGCCGCGCACCCGCAGCACCTCGGCCTCGCCCAGCACGCCGCCGACGGTATCGAGCAGCGCGACCACGTCGCCGGCGTGGACCGCGTCGGCGACGAACTCGAAGGGGACGGTGACCAGCGGCCGCTCGGGGTCCTCGCGGTGGTCGACGAGCGTGATGGCGAGCCCGGGGCAGACGCGCACGCAGCGTTCGCAACCCAGGCACGCCCCCTCCAGGAGCGTCGGCACCTGGCGCAGGTCGTCGGGGTCGATGTGGATGAGCGCCTGGGGGCAGACCGACGTGCACGGGTTGCACGGGATCTCCTGGGTGCAGTGGAACACCGGGTGCACGCCGACCGCGGGCGGCGCCGGCGGCTCGGCGACCGCCGAACCGGGCTTCGAGCGCAGCAGCTCGGCGGTGCGCGCCCAGTCGGCGGGGACCGGCTCTGCGGGCGCGCCGAGCGCATGGGCGATCTCGCGGCCGCGGATGCGGCCGGCCATGATCGCCGCCGAGGCCTCCGCGATGCGTTCGGCGTCGCCGGCTGCGACCACCCGGATGCCGGCCGCGCGCGCCTGCGCGGTCAGCTCGTCGACCGGGTCGAGCCCCACCGCCACCAGGACGGCGTCGCACGCGAACGTGCGCTCGGTGCCCGGCACCGGCTGGAAGCGCTCGTCGACGCGCGCGATCGTCACGGCGGCGACCCGGCCATCGTCGGGGGCGCCCGGCCCGTCCCGATCTTCCTGGGCCGGCGACCCGTGCGCCGCGAGCACCGTGTGCGACGTGAAGATCGGGACCCCCAGGCGCGCGAGCTTGTCGCGGTGGACCCGGTAGCCGCCGCACTCGGGGGCCGCCTCGGCGAGGCCGACGACGCTCACGCCCGCCTGCAGCGCGTGGTACGCGGTGATCAGGCCGACGTTGCCGCCCCCGACCACGAACAGCCGGTCGGCGACGCGCACGAGGTCGCGGTTGAGCAGCGTCTGGAAGGCGCCGGCCCCCAGCACGCCGGGGCGCGTGTTCCCGCGGAACGGGAGCGCGCGCTCGCGCGAGCCGGTGGCGACGAGCAGCACCTGCGGGCGCACGAGCGCGTAGCGCGCGCCGCCCCGCCACACCCCGACCCAGCCGTCGGCGAACGCGGCCAACGCCGTCGACTCGGCCCACACCTCGGTGGTGTCGAACGCGAGCGCCGCGCGCGCCAGCCGCTCACCGATGTGGGTGCCGCGGGTGCCGGCGTGGACCGCCTCGACCGAGCCGAAGAAGCGGTGCGTCTGCAGCACCAGCTTGCCGCCCAAGCGGTCCTTGTCGTCGATCAGCAGCACCGGCACCCCGTGGCGCCGAGCTCGGCGGCCGCCGAGAGCCCCGCAGGACCGCCTCCGACGATCAGCACCGGCACCTCGCGGCGCTCGACCTCGCCGAGCGTCGGTCGGGCGCCGTCCAGCGGCAGCGGCGGCAGGCCGTCGAGCGGGCGCACGTCGATCCCCGCGACCACCGGCGTCGTGCACGCCTTGACCGGGCGCCCGTCCGCCAGCACCAGGCACTGCGCGCATTGGCCGTTGGCGCACCAGAGCCCCTGCGGACTACCGTCCTTGGGGTGGTGGCCGAAGACGCGCACGCCGTGCGCCATTACGGCCGAGGCGATGGGTTCGCCGGCCCTCGCCGTGCACGGGCGGCCGTCCCAGCGGAACGGCACGTCGGCGCGCGGCGCGACCGGCAGGATCGGGTGCTGCAGCAAGCGGCTCGTGGCCATGGCCCCTCCGCGGTTCGGGTTCCGTACCCTTCAGCGTAGGGGAGCCACCCCGGGACGCGGTGGAAGGCCGCCGCCGCGCCTTCACTCCACGGTCAGAGGTGCTCGCGACCAGGAGGCGTCGAACCAGGGCAACCGCGCGCCGCCTTCGACCGCGTGCGACCACGCCTCGTGCGCGCCGGGGGCGACCCCGCTGCCCGCGCCCCGGCGCCGCAGCTGGGGCGGCGCACCGGCCGCCCCGACCAACTCGAAGACGTCCACCGCCCCCCGCTCGAAGGCGCGCGTCCACCCGTCCTCCCACGTGAGGCGACCGCGGACGGCGCCGCGCGCGTCGGGGAAGCAGAGCCAACGGATGGCGGGCGGCGAGGCGTCGACGCCGCCGGCGAGCCAGCCGGGCACCACCTCGTCCGCCTCCACGGCCACGTCCGCGAGCGGCAGCGCGTGCCCCTCGCGCAGCAGCCAGACGGGCCGCCCCAGCGGCGCATCGAGGTCGGCCCAGGCATCGCCGGCGTGCACCCGCCCGGTGCCCAGTTCGAGCCAGCGACCCGGGGGCAGGAGCGCCCGCCGCGAGGTCGCCCCCGGCTCGAGCACCGGCGCGACGAGCAGCGCGTCGCCGAGCAGGTGGACGAACGACTCGCGCCACCCCGGGCGCCAGCCCTGGAAGGTGTAGACGAGCGGACGCGTGAGCGGGACCCCGTCGTGCACGGCGTCCCACATCAGCGTCGCCAGGTAGGGCACCAGCGCGGTGCGCAGCGCCATCAGACGGCGCACCGCGGGCAGGGCGTCCGGGTGCGTCCACGGCTCGGTCGCGCTGCCGTCGTCGTTCCACGAGTGGATGGAGAAGCGCGGCTGGGTGAGGCCCGCCTCGATCCAGCGCACCAGCAGCTCGGCGTCGGGGGCCGGGCCGGCGAAGCCGCCGACGTCGTGGCCGTGGTTCGCCCAGCCGACGAGCGACATCGAGAGCCCCATCGGCAGGTTGTACGCGAGCGTGTGCCAGCTGGTGCGGTTGTCGCCCGACCACGTCTGGGCGTAGCGCTGCATGCCCAGGCCGCCCGAGCGGGTGATCTGGTAGTCGCGCCGGTCGGGGTGGGCGTCGCGCTGCGCGGCGCGGCTGGCGTGGTTCATCAGCAGCGTCAGCGTCGGACGGAGGTCGCCGGCCTCGCCCGCGGCGCAGCGCGCGGCGTCGTCCTCGATGCGGAACTCGTTGTTGTCGTTCCAGGTGGCGTCGATGCCGACGTCCAGGATCCGCTCCCGCACGCGCGACCGCCACCAGGCGTAGCCCGCGGACTCGGTGAAGTCGACGTAGCCGGCGTCGCCGCCCCAGAAGCGCGCCCGGTAGGCGCCGTGGGCGAGCGGCGCGGGGTCGTCGCTGGCGGCGCGGACGAGCGCGCCGCGCGTGGCGAGCGCCTCGTGGTCGGGGTGGCTCGTGAGCAGCGCCGGCTTCACGTTCGCCAACGTCCGGATGCCCGCGTTCGAGAGCGCGCGCACCATCGCGGCGGGCTCCGGCACGCGGCGCCGGTTCCACTCGAACACGTACCGCAAGCCGTCGTCGCCCATCGAGTAGCCGCTCGAGAGGTGGAAGCCGCTGCAGCCGAGGCCGTGCGCGCGCAGCGAGCGCACGAAGCCTTCGAACTCGGCGGTCGGGTCGTCGGCGTCGGTGTAGCGCATGGTGGAGCCGAGGTAGCCGAGCGACCAGCGCGGCGGCAGCGGGGCGTAGCCGGTCAGGTCCTGGACGCGCCGGACCACGTCGGCGAGGGCGGGGCCGATCAGCACGTAGGCGTCGAGCTCGGTGGCGCGCAGCTCGGCGGTGCGGTAGGGCCCGAGGTAGTGGTCGACCTCGCTGCCGAGGTCGAAGGTCGCTTCGGCGCCGGTGTCGTAGAGGAGCCCCGTGGCGTGGCCGGCGCGCCCCAGCGTGAGCACCACCGGCAGGTGCTTGTAGAGCGGGTCGGCGCGCTCGGCGTCGTACCCCAGCGCGTCGCCCGGCCGCAGCCGGTAGCGGCGCGCGTGGCGGTCGAGCGCCCCGCTCACCTCGCCCAGGCCCAACACCACCTCGTCGACGTCGCGACGGAGCGTGTGGCGCAACCCGCGCCCACCATCGCGGGCGAAGCGGTACCCGAGCTCGGGGTGGTCCTCGAAGAGCGGGGTGCCGTCGGGCAGCGACCAGCGAAGCGCGAAGGGCGCCAGCGCCACGTCGACCGTGACGCGACCCGTGCGCAAGCGCAGCCCATCCGGGCGCACCTCGACCCGCGGCCCGGGGCAGGCGAAGACCGAGAGGTCCTCGCGGTCGCGCCCCTCCGGTCCGACGTCGCCGGCGCGGCCCACGACCGCCCACGTGCGCCCGACCCGCGCGGCGCCTCCAGGCTGGACCTGCACGCGAACGACGTCGGCCTCGACGACGGTGAGGACGACGCGCCCGCGCCCCGCGTCGTCCTCCGCAGGCACGAACACGAAGCGCGGTCCATCGCGGCCCGCGTAGCGGAGCGGGGGGAGGGTCTGCCAGGGTTCAGCCACGGCGGTCAGCCACAGCGGTCAGCCATCGTCGGCCTCCAGGGAGCGAGCGTCGTCGGGCGCCTCGTGTCGGACGGTGACGAGGCACCCGTCCGCGGTGCGGGTGCGGAGCGTGGCGGGCCCCCACGGAGGCCGCCGGGTGGCGCCGGTGGGCGTGAGGCCGTAGCCGCCGAAGAGCATCGCCGCCGCCGGCATCGCGCCCCAAGCGTTCGAGGCGGAGCCGACGGCGAACGGCGGTGAAGCGTACTCGACCGGCGCGGCGCGGCCCTGCGCCAGGCCGTGCGTCCACCAGCGCGTGAGCGGGTAGCGCCAACCTGGAAGCCCGCGCCGCAGCCGCTCCTCGGCGTAGACGCCGTCCCAGTAGGGCCAGTCGGCACCGTTGTGGTAGCGGAACGCGAAGCGGCTCTTGCCGCGCCGGCGCACCCACGGTGCGTACGGCGGGAAGACGTTCAGCACCCCCCAGTCGCCCCACGGCTGCTCGGCGTTGTGGCGGGTCTCGAGGCGCGCGCGCATCGCCGCGAGCACCCGCTCGGCCTGGGCGTCGTCGGCGAGGCCGAAGCGCAGCGCCGCGAGCGTGTCGATCGCCAGGTGCGCCTCGGCGCGCCCGTCCGCGGTCCGGAAGTCGACGAAGTGGCCGCGCGCCTCGTCCCACAGGTGGCGGCGTGCGGCCACCCGGAGCGCCGCCGCGCGCGTTCGGTAGCGCGCCGCGTCCGCCGGTCGCTCGCGCGCGATCGCGTCGGCGACGCGCACGAGCGCACCAAAGTAGAGCCCGACGTCGTAGGTCACGTAGCCGCCGCG
>JBHEOT010000130.1:0-2994 GCA_046260675.1 Trueperaceae bacterium
CCGAGGGGGCGAGCGGGTGGCGTCGATCGATTCGTTGCGAAGATAGGCGGGACGATAGGCGTACGGAGCGCGGGGGCGCACGTGGGTGCGCCCCCGCGAGATCGGATCAGTCGAGCGCGAGGCTCAGTTGAAGCCCTCGAACCACTCGGCCACGCCGCGCTGGATGTTCGCGATCGCGGCGTCGAGGTCCTGGTCGCCGCCCAGCACGGCCTGCATCTCGTTCTGAAGCAGGGTCGAGCCGCTGGGCTGCCCGAAGCGGAACGAGGTCAGCATCAGGTAGGGGGTTCCCATCTCGGTCATCATGCCGGCGAGCTCGGCGAGCGGCTCGCTGGTCGGCTGGGCGCCGGGCACCGCCGAGATCTGCTGCAGCTCGTCGGTGAACATCTGGCCGTACTCCTGCGACGCCAGGAACTGCACGAACCGCAGCGCCGCGTCGGGATGCTCGCTGTTCGCGTTCACGCCGTACGAGCCGTCGACGTAGAACGAGATGCACGTCTCGTCGCCGGCGTCCTGCGGCGGAACCGGGAAGGCGCCGATCTGGAGCTCGGGGTTGAGGTCGGCCATCACGCCCAGCTCGTACGAGCCGCCGATCAGCATGCCGGCCTGCTCGAACGCGAACAGCGTCTGCATGTCGGTGTAGCCGATGCCGGGGTGGTTCTCGGCCAGGTACGGCTCGACGGCGACCATGCGCTCGAGCCCGGCGCGGAAGCGCGGGTCGGTGAAGTCGGTCTCGCCGGCGGAGATCTCGTCGAAGAACGCGGTGCAGCCGTAGTACGAGGGGGCGATCCCGCCGAACAGGGTCTCGACCGTCCACGGATCGCTGCTGCCGTTGGCCAGGGCGTTCACGCCGGAGGCCTGGAGGGCGTCGGCGACCGCGATGAACTCGTCCCAGCTCTGCGGCTCCTCGAGCCCGAGCTCGTCGAACATCGCGACGTTGTAGAGCACCTGGACGGTCTGCAGCGCGAACGGCACGCCGTACACGAAGCCGTCGGCGCGGTTCGTCGCGCCCAGCAGGACGCCGGGGTCGAACTCGGAAAGCGCGTCGATCTTGTCGTCGAGACGGACCAGGTGGCCCGCCTGCGCCAGCGGCTCCATGCCGCCGTAGGCGCGCAGGTGCACGATGTCCGGGCCGCCGCCGCCCTGCAGCGCGGTCGAGACGATGGTGTTGTACTCGGTGTTTCGGTACGGCTCGAACTCGACGTCGATGCCTGGCTCCATCTGCTGGAACGTGTCGATGAACGTGTCGTAGGCGTCCACGTCCTCGGTGCGCCAGCTCCAGAAGCTGAGGTCCTGGGCCAGCGTGGTGCCGAGCAGCAGGACGGCGAGCAGGGCGACGACGGTGCGTGCGGGTGTGGGCATGGGCTCCTCCTCGAGGAAGTCGGGCGTCCGGGCACGCTGCGTGCGCGCTCGGCAGGTCACGGCCGGCGTAGGCGTTCGAATCTTACCGTACCTTTTGCATACCACATCGTCAACGAGGCGGAAGGGGCTCGGCGGGGGGCGGGGCCGGCGGCGGCCTGGAGATCCGCCCCGCCACCGCGGCCCTGCGCGCGCCGGTGGCCGAAGGCAGGGTGTTCACCCGCCCGTGCCACGCTTCGTACCCCATCACGGCGAACGCAAGCGCCTCGCGGTCGGCGCTTTCCATACCGCGCTCCTCGAAGGTCGCGACGCGGGCGCCCAGCTCCGCGAGCGCCGCCTTCAGGCCCGCCACGAGGGTCGGGTTCTTCGCGCCCCCGCCCGCCAGCCAGACCTCGTCCAGGCGGCGCGCGCGTCCCTCCAGCAGGTGCTCGCGATACGCCTGGGCGGTGGACGCGACGGTGAACGCCGTGGCGGTCGCCAGCGCGTCCTCCACCGGCAGCGACGTCAGCCCGCTGTCGGCCAGCTCGCGCAGGTTGAACGCCTCGCGTCCCGTGGTCTTCGGCGGCGGCAGGCGCAGGTAGGGGTGCGCCATCAGCCGCGCCAGCACGACGGCGTCCACGCGCCCCGCCGCGGCCAGCCGCCCCCCGTCGTCGCGGTCCAGGCCGGCCTTGGTCCACGCCAGCTCGTCCAGCAGGCAGTTGGCGGGGCCGGTATCGAACGCCGTCACCCGTAACGGATCGAGGTCGGGCGGAAGCCAGGTCAGGTTCCCGATCCCGCCCAGGTTGTGCACGGCGCGTCCGATCCCCTCCTGGCCGTAGAGAAGAAGATCGCCGAACGCCACCAGCGGCGCTCCCTGCCCCCCCTCGGCCAGGTCCGCCTGACGCAGGTCGGACACGACCGGCAGGTCGGTCCGGGCCACCACCCGGGCCGGCTCGCCCAGCTGCAAGGTCGCCGGAATCCGCACCCCTCGGGCCGCGTCCGCCCGCGGCTCGTGCCAGACGGTCTGGCCGGAGAGGACGACGAGGTCCACGGCCTCCCCGGTTCGCCGGGCCCGCTCCGCCAGCTGCGCGACCAGCCCCGCGGCGTGCTCGCCCAGCTCGGCGTGGAGCAGCGTCAGCTCGACCACGTCCGCGCCGCCCGGCGTGATCGCGCGCCCCAGCCGGGCGCGCAGCTCGGGCGGGTAGGGCGCCGAGCCGCGATCGCTCACCGACCAGGCGAACGGGCGGCCGCCGCCACCTTCGATGGCGGCCAGCACGGCGTCGGCGCCGTCCATCGAGGTGCCCGACATCACGCCCAGGACGTTCACGCCGCGTCCGCCCTCACGCCGCGTCCGCCCTCACGTGACGTCCCCCTCGCGTCAGGTCCCCGCTCACGTCAGGTCCTCGCGGCCGGGGCCGAACACGACCCGGTGCGCGGCCCGGCGCAGCGACGCGACGCTGTGCCCCCCGTGCCGGGTGGGGTGCACGCGGTTGGTGAGCAGTACGCAGAAGCGGCCGGCGTGCGGATCGATCCAGAGGCTGGTGCCGGTGAAGCCGGTGTGGCCGAACGCACGGCTGGAGAAGGGCGCCGCGATGGAGGTCCCGGCCGCGGCATCCCATCCAAGGGCCCGCTCCAGCGACGGCTGGGGCTCGGTGAACC
>JBHEOT010000131.1:0-453 GCA_046260675.1 Trueperaceae bacterium
GGACGTCCCAGACGTTGGCGCCGGCCAGGTAGCTGGCGCCCGGCCGCTGCACGACGTAGCCCGAGATGCGCTCGCGCCTCACCTCCTTGAGCTCCTTCACGATCTCGAGGTCGATCCCTCCGGGATCGTGGATCCGCCCGCCCGAGTCGCTGCACGCCACGACCTTCGCGCCCAGCTGCTGCAGCTTCTCGATCGTGTAGATCGCGACGTTGCCCGAGCCGGACACGACGCAGGTGCGACCTTCGAGCGAGGTGTCGCGCTGGGTGAGCATCTCTTCGACGAAGTACACGCAGCCGTAGCCGGTCGCCTCCTTGCGTCCGCGCAGACCGCCCCACGACAGGCCTTTACCGGTCAGCACGCCCGCCTCGTAGCGGTTCGTGATCCGCTTGTACTGACCGAACAGGTAGCCCAGCTCCCGCGCGCCCACCCCGATGTCGCCGGCGGGGACGTCGG
>JBHEOT010000131.1:463-2308 GCA_046260675.1 Trueperaceae bacterium
GTCGGTGTGCTCGCCCAGGTGGCGGTACAGCTCGGTCATGAAGCTCTGGCAGAACCGCATCACCTCGGCGTCGCTGCGACCTTTGGGGTCGAAATCGCTGCCGCCCTTGCCGGCACCGATCGGGAGGCCGGTCAGCGCGTTCTTGAACGTCTGCTCGAACGCCAGGAACTTCACGGTGTCCAGCGTGACGGTCGGGTGGAACCGCAGCCCGCCCTTGTACGGCCCCAGTGCGCTGTCGAACTCGATCCGGAACCCGCGGGCCACGTGCACGTTGCCCGCGTCGTCGGTCCACGGCACACGGAAGATGATCTGACGCTCCGGCTCGCAGATCCGGTCGATCAGCTGGTCGTCGAGGATCTCGGGGTGCTTCGCGACGAACGGCCCCAGCGAGTCCAGCACCTCGTCGACCGCCTGCAGGAAGTCGCGCTCCCCGCGGTTGCGGTGCTCGATCCGCCTGCGGATCTCGTGGAGCGCCTCGTTGGGCAGGCTGGTTCCGTTGCTGGGCATGGCGACCGTCCCTTCCGTGGCGTCGCGGATCGATGCGCCGTCGGTCCGCGCCGCCGGTGCGTGGCGCCGGTCCGTGGCGCCGGTCCGTGGCGCCTTCGCTCGCGGCGTGGCGTCTCTCGGTCCTGGAGCGACTCAAGGTACCACCGCCGCCAATCGCCCGGACACCTGTCCTAGCCGCCGCACGCTACAGTTGCACCACGAAGCGCGCACGTGCCGTACCCCCGTCCGACGCGCGCTTTCGCATCGCTGGACGCCTTTGCGTCCAGCCGCGGGGTCCGGCATCGTTCGGAACGGAGCACCTGCATGTTGGACTTCACCGGAAAGGTCGCGATCATCACGGGCGGGGGCGGCGACATCGGTCGCGTCACCGCGGTCACGCTGGCCGAACAGGGCGCGAAGCTGTTCATCGTCGACGTCGACGGCGAAGCGGTCGAGGCGACCGTGAACGCCGTCCGCGAGGTGGGCGGCACGGCCGAGGGCATGACCGCCGACGTGACCGACCCCGAGCAGGTCGAGGCGTACGCCCAGAAGGCGGCCGACACCTTCGGCGACATCGACCTCTTCTTCAACAACGCGGGGATCGAGGGGCCGGCCGCGCCGATTACCGACTACCCGGTCGAGGCGTTCGACAAGGTGCTGAGCGTCAACGTCCGCGGCGTGTTCCTGGGCCTCAAGTTCGTGCTGCCTCGCATGAAGTCGGGCGGCGCCGTCGTCAACATGGCCAGCGTGGCGGGGCTGATCGGCTCGCCCGGCCTGGTGGGGTACATCGCGTCGAAGCATGCCGTGATCGGCATCACCCGCACCGCGGCGCTGGAGCAGGCCGCGCGCAACGTGCGCGTCAACGCCATCTGCCCCGCCCCGATCCAGGGCCGGATGATGAAGAGCATCGAGACGAACGCCGGCGCGACCGAAGAGGACTTTAAGGGCACCGTCCCGATGGGCCGCTACGGCACGCCACAGGAGGTCGCGAACCTGACCGTCATGCTGCTCTCCGACGAGGCCAGCTTCATGACCGGCAGTTTCTACACGGTGGACGGCGGCACCAAGGCCACCTGACCGGTCGTCCCCGACGCGCCTCACCGTGAGGCCCAGGCGGGCCCTGCTCATGCGCAGGGCCCGCCGCCGTGTACCTGCGTTGTCCACGCACCCGACCGAAGCGCCTTGACCGAGGCGCGCCCGCTCCGTACAGTGCGGGTGCACTCACAACCGTTCGCTGTCGCTCGCCGCCCCGTCCCTTCGGAGGTACCCCATGAAGCGTCTGTTCACCCTCGTCCTCGCCGTCGCCGCGCTCGGCCTGACCGCCGCGTTCGCGCAGCCGTCCAACGTCCAGTGCATCGC
>JBHEOT010000131.1:2318-2879 GCA_046260675.1 Trueperaceae bacterium
CCCCCCCGCCGATCCGGGCGGCGGCTGGGACTTCACCTGCCGCACCATCGCGCCCGTGCTGACCGAGCTGGACCTGGTCGACGGCCAGATCCGCACCCAGAACATGGCCGGCGCCGGTGGCGGCGTCGCCTTCGCGCACACCGTGGCGCAGCAGGAAGGCAACGAGAACCTCGTCGTCGCCGCGTCCACCGCGACCACGACCCGCTTGGCACAGGGCCAGTTCGAGGGCTTCACCGCCGCGGACGTTCGCTGGGTCGCCGCCGTCGGCGCCGACTACGGCGTGATCGGCGTGGCGCCCGACAGCGAGTACGACTCGATCAACGACCTGATGGCGCTGTGGGCGGACGATCCTGCCGCCCTGACGATCGTGGGCGGCTCGGCCGTGGGCGGCTGGGACCACCTGAAGGTGCTGCTCGCCGCGCAGGCGGCCGGCGTCGACAACGTCGAGCGGATCCAGTACGTGTCGTTCAGCAGCGGTGGCCAGGCGATCATCGAGATCGTCGGCGGTCGCGCCGACGTGTTCACCGGCGACGTCTCCGAAGCGCTGCCGCAGATCGAGGC
>JBHEOT010000132.1:0-523 GCA_046260675.1 Trueperaceae bacterium
GTCGAGCCCGACGTGTAGATGACGTACGCCAGGCTCTGCGGCTCGACCGCGACGTCGACCGTTCCGTCGGGCTGTCCCGCCAACTCACCCCAGTCCGTGTCCAGCCGGAACACTGCCGCGTCGGTCGCCGGAAGCAGCCCGGCCAGCCGCGACTGCGTCAGCACCACCACGGGCCCGGAATCCGCGAGCGTAAAGGCTACGCGCTCCAGCGGATACGCAGGGTCGATGGGCACGTAGGCACCGCCCGCTTTCAGCACCCCGAGCACCGCCACCAGCGCCTCGACCGAGCGCTCCGCGAAGAGCGCGGCCCGCGACTCCGGCCCCAGACCCATCGCGCGCAGGTGGCGGGCGAGCTGGTTGGAGCGGCGATCCAGCTCACCGTAGCTCGTCGTGGCGCCATCGAACTCGATCGCCGGCGCGTCGGGACTCCGCGCCGCCTGCCGCGAGAAGCGCTCGTGCACGGTGGGCGCATCCGCGTACTCCCGCGCCGTGCCGTTCCACTCCGTGAGCAGCACCGCCTGCT
>JBHEOT010000132.1:533-2797 GCA_046260675.1 Trueperaceae bacterium
GACCAGGACGCCGACCCCCGCATCTTCCACCATGAAGGCGAGGCGGTCCGCAGGATACCCCGCGTCCAGCGACACGTACGCGCCGCCGGCTTTGAGGATGCCCAGCAGCGTGACGATCAGCTCCGCGCCTCGGTCCAGCGCCACGCCCACGCGCGACTCCGCGCCCACGCCCAGCGCACGAAGGTGGTGCGCGAGCCGGTTGCTCGCCCGGTCCAGCTCGGCGTAGGTCAGCCGCCCGCCGCCGAGATCCACGGCCGCCGCGTCCGGCGTGCGTGCCGCCTGCTCCGCGAACAGAGACTGGATGCTGCGCTCGCGCGGGTACTCCCGCGCTTCCCCGCTCCACCCGGTGAGCCGGGCGACTTCGGAAGCACTCAGCACCTCGATCTCGGCGAGCGAGAGTGCGGGCGCGGCGGCGGCGCCATCCAGCAGCGCCACCAGGTGCGCGGCCATCCGCTCGATCGTCGCCGCGTCGAACAGCTCCGCGCGGTACGTGAGCGACCCCGCCAGCCGGTCCCCCTGGTCCACCATCGCCAGCATGAGGTCGAACTTGACCGAGTCGGGCCCTTCCCTCTCCACCGACGTCGTCTGCACCTCCGACAGCTCCAGCTCTTCCCGGCCCGCGTTGGTGAGCGCGAACAGCGCCTGGAAGAGCGGCGTGTGGCGCAGGCTCCGCTCCACCTTCAGCTCGTCCACCAGCCGCTCGAACGGCAGGTCCTGGTGCGTGAACGCGCCCAGCGTCGCCTCCCGCACCCGGTGCACCACCTCACGGAAGCTCGGCGCGCCCGACAGGTCGGTCCGCAGCACCAGCGTGTTCACGAAGAAGCCGATCAGACCCTCCGTCTCACCCCGCGTGCGCCCCGCGATCGGCGTCCCCACCAGCACGTCGTCCTGCCCCGAGTACCGCGACAGCAGCGCCTGGTAGCCCGCCAGCAGCACCATGAACAGCGTGCTCCCCTCCCGCTGCCCCAGCAGCCGCAGCGCGCGGCTCGTCTCGGCGGAGAGGATGAAGGAATGTGTCGCGCCGGCATCGCCCAGCACTGCGGAGCGCGGCCGGTCGGTCGGCAGCTCCAGCACCGGCGGCGCGCCGGCAAGGCGCTCCCGCCAGTACCCCAGCTGCGACTCCAGCACGTCGCCCGAGAACCACGAACGCTGCCACGCCGCGTAGTCCGCGTACTGCACGGCCAGCGGCGCGAGCGCGAGCGCTTCACCGCGCACGCAGGCGTCGTACAGCGCCGACACCTCGCGCACCAGCACCTCCATGCTCCACCCGTCCGAGACGATGTGGTGCATCGTGAACAGCACCACGTGCTCGTCCGAGGCGATCCGCAGCACCTTTGCCCGCAGCAGCGGTCCGCGGCGCAGGTCGAACGGCGTGCGCGCCTCCTCCTCCGCGAGCTCCGCGACCTGCGACTCACCCACCTCCACGACCGGCACCGCGAACGGCGCCGCCGCGTCGATCACCTGCACCGGCGCGTCCCCCACCGTCTCGAAGCGCGTCCGCAGCGACTCGTGCCGCGCGACCAGCGCCGTCAGGCTGCGCTCCAGCGCGGCCACGTCCATCACCCCGCGCATGCGAAGCGCGAACGGGATGTTGTACGTCGACCGGCCCGGCTCCAGCTGGTCCAGGAACCACAGCCGCTCCTGCGCGAACGACAGCGGCAACGCCCCGTCGCGCGGCACCGGCACGATCGCCGGGACCGCCACGCCGCCCGCCTCCCGACGCAGCGCCTCCACCCGCTGCGCCAGCCCCGCCACCGTCGGCGCCTCGAACAGCGTCCGCAGCGGAACCTCGGTCCCGAACGCCTCGCGCACCCGCGAGATCACCCGCGTCGCCAGCAGCGAGTGCCCGCCCAGCGCGAAGAAGTCGTCCGCCGCGCCCACACGCTCCACGCCGAGCACGTCGCTCCAGATGCCCGCCACCATCTCCTCCGCAGGCGTGCGCGGCGCCACGTACGCTTCGCCCGCATACTCCGGCGCCGGCAGCGCCCTGCGGTCCACCTTCCCGTTCGCCGTCAGCGGAATCGCTTCCATCACCACGATCGCGGACGGCACCATGTACTCCGGCAGACGCGCCCGCAGCGCTTCCCGCAGCTCCGTCGCATCCGCCCCCTCGCCGACCACGTACGCCACGATCCGCCGGTCTCCCGGCACGTCCTCCCGCACGATCGCCACAGCCTCGCGCACGGACGGCTGGCCCAGCAGCGCGGCCTCGACCTCACCCGGCTCGATCCGGTACCCGCGCACCTTCACCTGCTGGTCGATCC
>JBHEOT010000133.1:0-2446 GCA_046260675.1 Trueperaceae bacterium
CATCAGGTGGAGTCCGGCTGCGCGGACGATCTGCTCCACGCCTTCGATGAACGCGCCGAAGTACGGGCTCGCCACCCTATTGACGGTGATGCCGATGCCGCCCGAACGGTTGGTGGCGAGGCCGCGAGCGAAGGCATTCGGCTTGTACTCGAGGGTCGCGATCGCTTCCAGCACGCGCTCCTTGGTGGTGTGAGCCACCGGCGTGGTGCCGTTGAGCACCCGCGAGACCGTGGCTGGCGACACGTGCGCAAGGCGCGAGACTTCTCGGATCGTCGCCATGGCCAACCTCCCTCGCGCTCCACTAGGGTCCAGGATGGCACCGCGCGATGGCGCGAAGCCGCTCCGGGTCGTGCTGAAAGCCGTTTCATAGATGCTAGCACCCGGTGCCTACTTCGTCAATCGGTACGCCGCCGGCAGAGAAAGATCAACGTCAGGTACGCGAATCCATGCGACCACCGAGCGGCGGCGCTCCGTGCGCCGCGAGACCGACTGAAAGCGTTTCCATTTACATTTTTCAGGGCGTCGAGCTCTTTCGACGCCCACCATGAGACCTTTTGCCGCCGCACCCCGACCGCCCGCCTTGCCACGCGCCCGCGCAAGGATGGTGCGTCCGGGGCGACGGCGCTGCCCGACCCCTCCCGTATACTGGCGCGCGATGGCCGACTACTACGAGCTGCTGGGGGTCGCGCGCGAAGCCGACGACGCAACGATCAAGAGCGCCTACCGGAAGCTCGCCCTCAAGTACCACCCCGACCGAAACCAAGGCGACGCCTCCGCGGAGGAGCGCTTCAAGGAGATCAACGAGGCGTACGCCGTCCTCTCCGACGGCGACAAACGCCAGCGCTACGATCGCTACGGCTCCGCGGACGCCGGCGCCCACTTCACCGGCGACATCTTCGACGTGTTCGCCTCGGTGTTCGGCGGTGGCATGGCGGGGCGCCGCCCCGTCCAGCGCGGCACGCCCGGCGAAGACCTGGAGGTCGAGCTCGACGTCACGCTCGAGCAGGCGCGCGACGGCTCCACCGTTCCGGTCGAGATCGAACGCCGTACGGCCTGCGCGCGCTGCCACGGCGAGCGCGCCGAGCCCGGCGGCAAGGGGAAGCAGAAGTGCGTCCAGTGCGCCGGCAGCGGCACGGTGCGCATGCAAGCCCAGTCCTTCTTCGGCACCGTGGTCACGCAGCAGCCCTGCCCGCGCTGCAACGGCCTCGGCGAGATCGTGATCGAGCCCTGCACCGAGTGCCGCGGTCAGGGCCGCACCGTCGAGCGCGCCACGGTCCAGGTGGGTCTGCCCAAGGGCATCGACGGCGGGTACCGCCTGCGCGTGCCGCGCGAGGGGAACGCCGGCTTGGACGGCGCCCCCGCGGGCGACCTGTACGTCTACCTGACGCTCGCCCCCGACGAGCATCTGACCCGCGACGGCGACGACCTGCACTTCGCGCTGCACGTCGGGTTGGCGCAGGCGGCCCTCGGCTCGCACTTCCACGTCCCGACGCTCGAGGGCGAAGAGGTCGTCGAGGTGCTGCCCGGCACCCGCTCGGGCACCGAGGTGCGGCTGCGCGGGCACGGCATGCCGCGGCTGCGCCAGGTCGGCACCGGCGATCAGATCGTCACGATCGTCGTCGACACGCCCAAGAAGCTCACGCCCAAGGCGCGCGAGCTGCTGCACGCGTACGCCGAGGAGGTGGGCGAGCCGATCGAGGGGCGCGAGACCTTCGGTGAGCGGGTCAAGGGCTTCTTCGGCAAGCGCAAGAAGAAAGGAAAAGAGGCGCCGGTCGAGGGCTGACCCTCGCGCCGCGTCCCGACACCATGGCCAACCCGATCGCCCGTGTCTTCGCCCAACTGCTCCTGGAGCGCCCTGCCGCGCGCATCGGCGTGGATGCCCTCGCCGAGCGCCTCGAGGCGAGCCGCGGCCCGCTCGCGACCGTGGCCGAGGCGGCCGAGGACGCGTCCGGCCGCAAGCAGCTGCGCCACGTGATCGCCATCGAACGCTGGGGGCAGAACCGGCTCGCGGTGGCGCTTGGCGACCTCGCCTTCGAGCGCGACGAGAGCCGGGCCTACGCCCCGCCCGAGGACGAGTCGCTGGCGCAGCTGGTCGAGCGCTTTCACGCCGCCCGCGCAGCGACCGTCGCCCTCGCGCGCCGCATCGCCGACGACGGCGCGGGGGCGACCCAGGTCGAGCACAACTCGTTGGGGCCGCTCAGCGCCCGTGCCTGGCTGCGCTACCTGCAGGTGCACGCCGACCTGGAGATGAAGCGGGTGAAGCGCCGCCGCTGAAATGTCGGCTGTGTGCTCCACGGCGGCGCGGCTTTATGCGCCGCATCGCGGCGCGGTTTTATGCGCCGCGCGTCCACCACGCGAGCAGCTCCGCATCGAGCGCGTCCAGCACGTCCGCGTGCCGTTCGGCGTCGGCCGGGCGTTTGGCGAACCAGGTGCGCTGGCGCTTGGC
>JBHEOT010000133.1:2456-2796 GCA_046260675.1 Trueperaceae bacterium
CAGGGTGGCGTCGGCCACGTCCGCCAGGGCGGCCGCGAGCGACCGTTCGCCCCGCAGCACGGGGGCGAGCTCCTTGGGACCGATCGCCTGCCAGACGGTCGCCTCGGGCGGCGCGGTAGCCAGCAGCCGCGCGACCTCGTCGACCAGCCCCGCGGCCACCATCGCCGCCACCCGCTCGCGCACCCGTTCGACGAGGTGCGCCGGGGGCGGCAGGGCTACGAAGGTCCGCAGCTCGAAGCGCGCGGGCGCGGTCGGGAACGACGAGGGCGGCCGACCGGTGGCGCGCAGCACCTCCAGCGCGCGCACCACCCGCCGCGGGTTGCGCTGCGCGCGCGCGGCG
>JBHEOT010000134.1:0-356 GCA_046260675.1 Trueperaceae bacterium
CTCCTACGCGCTGCAGACGGGCGATCGGGTCGAGGTGCTCACGAACCGCAGCCAGTCGTACGGCCCGTCGCCGGACTGGCTGAACCTCGTCACCACCCGGTCCGCCCGCCAGAAGATCCGCCACTGGTTCCGCGCCAAGGAGCGCACGGGCATGCTCGAGACCGGCCGCAAGTCGCTCGAACGCGCCCTGCGGCGTCGCCAGCTCCCCGTGGCGGCCTCGCTCGCCAAGGCCAAGCTCGACGCGGTCGCGAAGAACCTGCTGAAGGCCGACTCCGGGGACGACGTGCTGATCGCGCTCGCCTCCAAACGCATCGCCGTGAAGCAGGTGGTCGACGCGCTCGTGCCCGAGCGTGCCG
>JBHEOT010000134.1:494-2302 GCA_046260675.1 Trueperaceae bacterium
CAAGATGAACGTCGGCCGGATCGCCGACGTCACCCGCATCTACCGCGCGCGCCCGGGGCTGAAGGCGTGAACGACGACCGCGCGGCGCCACGTCGCGTGCTGTTCGTGTGCACCGGCAACATCTGCCGCTCGCCCACGGCCGAGGGCGTGTTGCGTGCGCTCGCGGCGCAGGCCGGGGTGCCGCTCGACGTCGATTCGGCGGGGCTGCTGGGGGCGCATGCGGGCCAGCCGCCCGACCCACGGGCGCAGGCCGCGGCCGCGCGGCGCGGGTACGACTTGAGCGCGCTGCGGGCGCGGCGGTTCGAGCCCGAGGACTTGAGCGCGTACGACCACGTCTGGGTGATGGACCGCGGCCACCTCAACCAGCTCCAGCGCCGGTACGGGGTGCGTTCGAACGTGCGTCTGTTCCTGGAGGCCACGGCGCCGGAGGGCGTGCGCGCACGCGAGGTGCCCGACCCCTACCTGGGCGAGGCGGAGGCGTTCGAAACGGTCCTCGATCTGGTCGAAGCCGGGTGCCGGGCCGCCGTGGCGGCGTGGCGGGCGCCGGCCGACGGCTCGGAGCCCCGGGTCTGAGCATGAGAAGCCCCGCCGGAGTTCCGCGGCACCTGACGATCACCCCTTAAGGCTGCTTCTTCCGATCTGACCTGGTTCGGGGGTCGCCACCGCGCGGTTCCGTCGGGGCATACAGAGGCTACCACGCAAGCAAGGCGTAGGCGTCGCTCAGGGTCAGGCGAGGGCGCGCCGCAGCGCCTCGACCACGCGGTCCTGCGCGTCGGCACCGAGGGTGGGGAAGACCGGCAGCGAGAGCGCCTCCGCGGCGGCCGCGTGCGCGTGCGGAAGGGCGTCGAACACGCGCCCGCCGTAGCGTTCGAGGGTGTGGGGGTAGTACACCATGGTGGCGATCCCCTCGCGCTGCAGGGCTCCGGCGACCGCGTCGCGGCGCCCCGCGGCGATCCGCACCGTGTACTGGTGGTAGACGTGGCCTGGCGTGGGCGCCGGCGGCGTCAGCCCGTCGATGCCCGTGAGCATGGCGTCGTAGCGCTGCGCCACCGCACGTCGAGCGGCCGTCCAGGTCTCCAGGCGCGGCAGCTTCGCCCGCAGCGCCGCGGCTTGGAGAGCGTCCAGGCGCGAGTTCACGCCCAGCTCCTCGTGGTGGTAGCGGCGCTCGCTGCCGTGGTTGCGGAGCCTGCGAACGCGGGCCGCCACGGTGGCGTCGGCGGTCGTGAGCAGCCCGCCGTCGCCGAGCGCGCCGAGGTTCTTGGTCGGGTAGAAGGAGAACGCCGCCGCGTCGCCGAGGGCGCCCGCGGCCCGACCGACGAGGGCATCCGCCCCACATCGCTCGGGGTCGGGGCACGCCCGGCACGGGGCGACGTACCGCGCCCCGATCGCCTGGGCGGCGTCCTCGATCACGAAGAGCCCGTGAGCGTCGGCGAGGTGCCGCAGCACGGTCATGGGCGCGACTTCGCCGTAAAGGTGGACCGGCAGGAGCGCGCGCGTCCGCGGGGTGACGGCCGCGGCCGCCGCCGCCGGATCGAGCAGGAACGTCCCGGGGGCCAGGTCGACGAACACGGGGACCGCCCCGACCGTCAGGATGGTCTCGCTGGTCGCGAAGAAGGAGAACGGGGTGGTGACCACCTCGTCGCCCGGACCCACGTCCAGCGCGCGGAGGGCGAGGAGCAGGGCGTCGGTCCCGGAGTTGAGACCGACGGCGTGCGGCACGTTCAGGTACGCAGCGGCTTCGGCCTCGAACGCTGCGACCTCGGGCCCGAGGACGAACTGGCCGGACTCGAGGACGCGTGCCCAGGCGG
>JBHEOT010000134.1:2312-2747 GCA_046260675.1 Trueperaceae bacterium
CCGCCGCCGCCGGACGCGGGGACGTTCGGTCTGGTAGCGTCGGTCCCACGCGCGACGATCGCGCAGGTCCGGCGATCGGAGATGCGTATGGCCCCAACCGACCAACCCGCCCCGTCTTTCGCCACCCTCGCCGTCCATGCCGGCGCCCATCCCGATCCGGTGGCCGGAAGCCGCGCGCAGCCGATCCACGCCACCGCCGCGTACGCCTTCGCCGATGCCGAGGAGGCCGCAGCGCGCTTCGCAGGCGACGCCAGCGGGCCGCAGTACGGACGCATGCACAACCCCACCGTCGACGCTTTCGCCGCGCGCTTGTGCGCGCTCGAAGGCGGCGTCGCCGGGGTCGCGTTCGCGTCCGGGCAGGCGGCCGCGGCGGCGACGCTGCTCGCCATCGCCCGCCCCGGCGCGCGGGTCCTGTTGTCGCGCGAGGCCTTCGGT
>JBHEOT010000135.1:0-2227 GCA_046260675.1 Trueperaceae bacterium
GAAGCGATCCGTGTCGGAATATAACGTATGCCGGCATACGTTGCAGCGCGTGGTGGTCACGAAGTGCCGATGACCACGTCCCGGTCCAGAACGTGACGTTCCTTCTGCGGAATCACCGACCGGTCGCGACCTCCGTGCCCTCGCCGAGGATGGCGACCTAGTGCTCGTACTCGAACAGCCGATCGCACTTCACGCTGGCCGTCTCCATCAAGAGAACCTGAACAACGCACGTCGCTATTAAGTCTTTGACCTGCATTCTTGAATAGCATCACGGCACGAACGAACCGTACTCCGGCCCCCCCGCGGTACCAAGGAACCAAGTCGAACGGTTCGCCCACAACAAAACGTACTAGCCGGACGATCCACCGAAATGGGCCGTCGCATGGGAGGGCCCGCGCGCTAGGCCGCGCGGTCAGAGCGCCAAGTGCAACCGCAACGCGTCATCCAACGCCGCTAGCAGCACGGGCGGCAGCGCGCCGACGGGGCGCGGCCCCAAGCGTTCGACCGCGATCGCCCGCACCTGCTCCGCCTGCGCCTTGCTGGGTCGGTCCAGGCCTGCCGCCGCGGCCGGCACGAGCACTTGGAACGGGTGCACGACGGCAACGTTCGAGGTGAGCGGCACCACCGTGACCACACCCCTTCCGAGCGCCTCGGCCGTGCGGTTCAGGGCGTCGTGGCTCACCACCACCACGGGGCGCCGCTTGGAGGCTTCGCTGCCGCGCGCGGGGTCGAGGTCGGCGAGGAAGACGTCACCCCGGCGCATCGGGCCCCAGGCCGTCGCCAGCGAGCGCATCCCACGCGGCCGCATCGTCCGACGCTGCCCACTCGTCGATCGCCGCCGCATAAGCCCCCTCGAGGGAGCGGTCAAGCAGCGATCGGATGGCGCGCTCGAGCGCCTCGCTGCGCGACGCGAGGCCTTCGCGCTCGCGGTAGGCGTCGAGGAACGCGACGAGGTCGGCTTCGACGCGGGCGCTGACGGGGACCTTCATGGGCAGAATCGTAGCACGCTCCAAACTACGGTACGCAACACATATCGTGTTGCACCGTGCAGTGCAGTGTCCCCCTGTCGACGCGAACGACCGCGGTGGTAACCAGGGATCGATCGTGCCACCGGTCGTATGCCAGGGGTCGAGCCCTCTCCCGGCCTCGTCGGCACGTGTAGGGCCATCACGAGCCCACCATCGCGCCAACGCCCTCGTACCGCTCCAACCGGTCGCGAGCCTCGCGCAGTGCGCGGAGCACGAAGGCGTCCAGGTCCATGCCGGCGGTCGCGGCCCAGTCGTCGACCTCGCGCGGCAACGCCACGACGAGCCGTTCCCGGTCGTCGCTTACCTGGACGACGTCGTCGCCTTGGCGAACGGCGACGTGCAGCTCGGCGCCGAGCTCGGCGAGGTACCGCACGATGGTCTCGAGCTTGTGGTCGCCTGCGCGCTCGAGCTTCGCGACCGCGGGCTGCAGCACGCCGAGACGATCCGCGAGGTCCTTCTGGGTGAGTCCGGCGCTCGATCGCAACGCCTGCATGGCCAACGCGAGCTCGAGGCGCAGGTGCGTCACCTTCGACGCCGTGGCGTACTCCGCGCTCTCGATGGTCCGGGCCTCGTCGGTCGTCGAACGCGTGGTCATGCGCAGCCACCCTTCATGGTTCGGAACCGGCCGTCGGCTCGGTCGATGTCCTGGCGGCTCAGCTTGCGGCCGCTACCGCATCGGTGCGCCCGCAGGTCTCGCACTGAGTCACGCAACATGGAACCGCTGCAAGAGCCTAGTATTCTTTACGCGGAATGTCAACGGCGCGCGCTTACCAACGCGGGGCGAGGGCCACAAGGTGTCACAGTGACGCAGCACGACCGATGCTCGCACGCGCCCTTCAAGCCGGTCACGCGTCTCGTGCCTTGCATCCCTTGGCACACGCCGGGCACACATGCGATCTCGGGAACGCCGCAGTTGGAGACGCTCCAACACCTACACGCCGCAGGCTGGCTCGGCGGTGGTGCGCGACGCCACCACCGGTCGGTACCGAACGCGCTCGATCGATCAGCGCTCGTCGCGCGCGTTCGAGATCACCGCAGCCGCAAGCCTGCGCGTGACCTCGGCGTACCGCGTCCCGCGCATCACCATCGCCGCCTCGCGCTGGGCCGAGACGGACGGTGCCCCCACGGCGTCGCGCTGCCCCAACGCCGACGCAGCGAGGCTCTTCTGTAGCCTGGACGCGCGCGGGTCGCTCAACACT
>JBHEOT010000135.1:2237-2715 GCA_046260675.1 Trueperaceae bacterium
CTCGCCGCACAAGAGCCCGGACAGGAGCCGGACCTTCGCTGCGTCTATGCGGCGCTCGTCGAGGCGGCCGTCGGCCACCAGTTCGGATCGCACGTCGTTCCAGAGGCGAGCCATCGCGTGTCCTCCGTCTTCTCGAGGCTGTGGATCGAGGCGAATGCCGCCCCAGACTACGTCAACGTCCCAGCACCTCACGCCCCGAACGCGTCCCGGAACGGCCCCAGGGTGCGGCGCTCCGGCGACCAGTCGGTGATCGCGAACACGACCTCCTCGAAGGCGCCGTCGAACGGCCCCTCGAGCGCGGCGCGGAAGTCCTCGGCCGTCCGGTGGGGATCGTTGGCGAAGGCGCCGCACCCCCAGGCGCCGAGCACCAGCGCCCGGTAGCCGTACGCGTGCGCGATCGCCAGGACGCGGTGGATGCGGGCGCGGAGCAGGTCGGCGGAGCGCTCGTCGCCGATCGCAGGCGCGTACGGCGCGGCGC
>JBHEOT010000136.1:0-2677 GCA_046260675.1 Trueperaceae bacterium
CTACACGACCGCCGACAAGCTGACCGAGAACTTCGAGCACACCGGCCCCAAGACGCTGCTCCGGGTGACCCGCGACGCCCGCACGTCGCTGTGGGAGCCCTTCTCGGACCGCGGCCGCGGCTTGTATCGCGTCGAGCGGAACCTGTACAAGAACGCGCTCGGCAACCGGGTGGTGTTCGAGGAGCTCAACGTCGATCTGGGGCTCGGGTTCCGGTACGCCTGGCGCGCGAGCGACGCCTTCGGGTTCGTCCGGACCGCGTGGCTGACCGAGCTCGCGTCGGCGCCGTGCACCGTCGAGCTCCTCGACGGGCTCCAGAACCTGGTGCCCGCCGGCGCGACCGCGGCGATGCAGAACGACGTGAGCAACCTGCTCGACGCCTACAAGCGCAACGAGCTCGAACCCGCCACGGGCCTCGGCCTGTTCGCGCTCAGCTCGACCCTGACCGACCTGGCGGAGCCGAGCGAATCGCTGCGCGCGACCACGGTGTTCGCGCTGGGCCTCGACCGGACTCGACACCTGCTGTCGTCGGAGCAGGTCGAGCGCTTCCGGCGCGGCGACGCCGTGGTCGAAGAGCGCGACGTGCGCGGCCGCCGCGGCGCGTACTTCGTGCAGGCCGACCTGACGCTCGACGCTGGCGCCACGCACCGCTGGCACTTGGTCGCCGACGTCGGCCAAGACCACGCGCAGGTGGTCGCACTCGTCGGCGCGCTCGAGCGCGGGGCGGCCGACCTCCAAGCGCGCCTCGAGGCGGAAGCCGACCGCTGCGACGACGCGCTCGCCGCGATCGTCGCGAGCGCCGACGGCTTCCAGTGGACGCGCGACCCCGAGGCCACCGACCACCACCTCGCCAGCGTGCTCTTCAACGTCATGCGCGGCGGCGTGTTCCTGAACGGGTACCTGGGGCCGCGCGCCGACCTGATCGACTTCGTGCGGACCCGCAACCCCGCGGTGCTCGCGGCCCACCGCGCCTTCTTCGACGACCTGCCCGGATCCGTGCCGCGCCGCGAGCTGGTCGCGCGCGCCGCCGCGACGGGTGACCCCGACCTCGAGCGCCTGTGCACGGCGTACCTGCCGCTCGCGTTCGGCCGTCGCCACGGCGACCCCAGCCGCCCGTGGAACCGCTTCACCATCAACGTCCGCGACGCCCACGGCCAGCCGCGCCTCGACTACCAGGGCAACTGGCGCGATGTGTTCCAGAACTGGGAGGCGCTGGCGCACGCCTTCCCCGAGTTCGCGACCGGGATGATCGGCGTGTTCCTCGGGGCCACCACCGCCGACGGCTACAACCCGTACCGCGTGACGCGCGACGGCATCGAGTGGGAAGCCCCCGAACCCGGCAACCCCTGGGCGAACATCGGCTACTGGAGCGACCATCAGGTCATCTACCTGCAGAGGCTGCTGGAACTCGCCGCGCGTTTCGACCCCAGCGCGCTGGGCGCCCTGCTCGACCGCCCGGTCTTCAGCCACGCGAACGTGCCCTACCGGATCCGCCCCTACGCCGACATGCTGGGCGACCCCTACGACACGATCGAGTTCGACGCCGAACTCCACCGGCGGATCGAGGCGGCCGTCGCGACCGAGGGCACCGACGCCCGCTTGCTCGAGGGTCCCGACGGCACCATCTTCCACGTCACGATGGCCGAGAAGCTGCTCCAGTTGCTGCTCGTCAAGCTCGCCAACCTGGTGCCCGAGGGCGGCATCTGGATGAACACCCAGCGGCCGGAGTGGAACGACGCCAACAACGCGCTCGTGGGCAAGGGGCTCTCGGTCGTCACGACCGCCTACCTGTACCGCAGCGTCGTCTTCTTGCAGCAGCTGCTCGGTGAGCGGCCCACGGTCGCGCTCACCCGCGAGGTCCGGACGTTCTTCGACGCCGTCCACCACGGCCTGCGAACGCATCAAGGCACGCTCGAGGGCGCGTTCGACGACCGCGAGCGGCGCGCCTTCATGGACGCGCTCGGCAGCGCCGGCAGCGCGTACCGCCAAGGCGTCTACGAGCACGGCTTCTCGGGCGCCACGACCGAACTCGACGGCGCCACGCTGGCGGCATTCCTGGAGCTCGCCCGGCGCTACCTCGAGCACACGCTCCGCGCCAACCGGCGGTCCGACGCGCTCTACCACGCCTACAACGTGCTCGCCCTCACGGACGAAGGCGCCGCCATCCACCGCCTCGACGAGATGCTCGAGGGGCAGGTGGCGATCCTCTCCTCCGGCTTGCTCTCCACCACGGAGGCCCTCGACCTGCTCGCGAGCCTGCGCCAGGGGCGGCTTTACCGCGCCGACCAACACAGCTACGTGCTCTACCCCGACCGCGACCTGGCGGGCTTCCTCGCCAAGAACGAGATCCCGCCCGAGGACGTGGACGCGTCCCCGCTGCTCACCGCGCTCCTCGAGCAGGGCGACCGGCGCGTCGTGGTGCGCGACGAACGCGGCGACGTCCACTTCCACGGCAGCTTCCGCAACGCCAAGAGCGTGCGGCGCGCGCTGGCCGAGCTCGGCCGTGAGGAAGCCTGGTCCACGCTCGTCGCGTCCGAGGGCGACGCGGTGGCCACGCTCTTCGGCCGCATCTTCGACCACGCCTCGTTCACCGGCCGCTCCGGCACCTTCTTCGCCTACGAGGGTCTGGGCAGCATCTATTGGCACATGGTCTCCAAGCTGATGCTCGCGGTCCAGGAG
>JBHEOT010000137.1:0-2659 GCA_046260675.1 Trueperaceae bacterium
GCACGTAGTCGTTCGCGTTGCCGGTGAGGTCGCTGGCGCCGTCCAGGAAGCCGGAGTTGCGTGCCGACGCCCGCACGGGCGCATCGGCGTGGCCGGTGATGGTGTTGTCGGCGAACGCAGAGACCGTCGAGAAGCGCGTGGCGTAGAGGCCGAACCCCGCCCCATCGCGGATCGTCGTGTTGGTGATCGCGATCACGTTGACGTCGGTCACGTCGGTGGTCCCGGGCGTGCCGAGTTGCAGGGAGAAGGCCGGGTCGTTGGCGTCGGCGTACCCAGCATGCTCGATGCGTGCGTGCTCGAGGCTGCTCGGGTTCGTACTGCCGGTGCGCCACATCTCGATGCCGCGCCACCAGCCGGGCGTGGGCTGCGTGCCCGCGAAGCGGACCGGGTTCCCGGCGCTACCGGCGGCGTCGAGCGAGCCGCTCGAACCGGTCACGCGCAGTCCGGCCTCCTGCTCGAAGTGGACGACGGTGCCGGCCTCGATCGTGAGGCTGTCGGTGACGTCGATCGGGCTCTGGACGACGTAGTCGGTGCATCCCGAGCCCTGAGCGGTCCACGTGGTGGCGACCGAAACGTCGGCGTCGATCAGGGTCGGCGCTTCGCACGCCACGACGGTCACGCTCGCTTCGGCCGTCGCGCCCCCACTCGTGGCAACGATCGTGGTGGCGCCGGCGGCGACGCCGGTGACGACGCCGCTCGCAGCGACCGTCGCGGTCGAGGCATCGTCGCTCGACCACGCCACGCTCGAAGCCGGCGAGCCGTCGAGGTTGGCCACCAGCGTCTCCTCGGCGCCGACGCCGAGCTCGAGCGTGCTCGGGGTGATGGTGAGCGTTCCTGATGGGGCGCCGCCGCTGGGGGCGCCGCAGGCGGCGAGCAGCAGTGCCGCGAGCGCGAAGCCCGCGGTGCGCAGCGCCGCCCGGGAGCGGGGACGGTGGTCGGGGGCGTTCGGATGGATGGACTTCGTGGCGGGCATCGGGCCTCCTCAGGTGTCGCCGTCGTCTTCGTCGGTCGCGCCCGGAGCGGGCGGGGCGGCGTCGTCGTCGGCGAGCGTGCGAGCGGTGCGCTCGTCCAGGAAGGCCTGCAGCTTCGCGGTGTCGCGGAACCGGCGCACGCGGCGCGTGCGCACGTCGGTCAGGCTGGCGCGCCAGGCGCCTTCGCCAGGTCCGTCGCGCCACAGGTACAGGACGTACCGCGCTTCCTCTCGCACGTCGACACGGTAGGAAGGCCGGCTCAAACGAGCCTCAAAGGGTGGCTGGGACGAGCTTCAGAGCTCCAGGAGGCGACCGCTGGGCGAGCGCGCCCGCAACCGGGCCCCCAGGTGATCGACCTCAGCGGCCGCGCGGTCGTCGCCGGCGCGCACGAGGACGGTCCCGGCCAGCCAGGTCAGGTGCGGCAGCCCGCGGTCGCGTCCGATGGCGCGCGCCTGAGCGGCGGCGTCGCAGACGCCGGTGCGGCCTGCCATCTCGAGCGCGCGCGCCTGCATCACGAGGGCGTGCCCCTGCTGCTCCGCCATCCCGTGGCGTGCCGCGCGCCGCACGGAGGCCGCTGCGTGCCCCGCGGCGGCCTCCGCGTCGCCGGCGCAGCGCGCCGCGACGCTGCGCGCTCGCTCCGCGACCGCCCATGCCAGTGGCTGCCCGATGCGCTCCGCCAGTGCCAGCGCTTCCGCAGCGTCGTCGAGGGCGCCAGCGGCGTCGCCGACGGCGGCGGCCGCGCCGGCCCGCACGCTCAGGATGGTGCTGCGACGGTACGGGTCGGCCACGTCCGCTACAGCACCCCAAGCCTCCTGGAGGGCCTCCAGCGCGTCGTCGGCCTGGTCGCAGTGCAGCGCGATCAGCGCGCGGCGGCTGGCGGCGTCGGCGGCGAAGAGCGCGGTGCCGTGGACGCGCACCAAGCGCGCGGCGCGCAGCGCGTGCGCGCGGCCCTCGTCGAAGCGGCCGGCGCCGAGCAGCGCCAAAGCTACGCCGTTCCGGGCTAGTGCTTCGTGCTGAACGTCGCCGGTCGCCTCGAACGTCGCGAGCGCACGGAGCAGGAACGCCTCCGCCTGCTGCGGCCAGCCGAGCGCCCACGCCGCGATCCCGGCCATGTGATCGAAATGACCGCGACTGCCCGCTTCGAGCGCGGAGCGATCGATGCCCTCGAGCCGCTGCGCGCATCGCGCCAGACGCCCCACGTGCCAGTCGAGGGTGCTTCGCCGGTACGCCAGAGTCGCGTCGTCCGGCACGAGCGCCGCGAGCGCCTCGAGGCTCGTCTCGGCCGCCGCGAAGTCGCCGCGCGCCCAGGCCAGGTGGAACCCCACCCAGCGCTGCTCGACGACCATCTTCTTAGGCGTTGACGGGCCGGCGCGGTGCGCGGCGTCTTCGAGGAGCGCGGCGGCGCGCGTGAACGCGCCCGCCATGCGCGCCTGGTACGCCAGCACGACCGTCGCCTCGAGCGCGAGCGCCGCGTGGCCGTGGCGATCGGCGGCGTCGAGCGCCGCTTCGACCTCGGTTCGCCCGCGATCGAGCTCGACCATCCCGCGCGCCCAACCGAGCCACAGCAGCGCGCGCGCGTAGCGCTCCGAGGCCGCGTCGACGCTTTCGAGGATCCGCTCGAGCCAACGCATGGCTCGGCGCGACGGCCCGATCCGGAGCGCGGCCTCCGCGGCCTCCTGTAGCGCCGT
>JBHEOT010000138.1:0-2277 GCA_046260675.1 Trueperaceae bacterium
GCTGAGCAATGCGCGCGGGGCACAGGTGCCGCTGGCGGCGTTGATGGGGGCCACGCCGGGCTGTGGTGGCGCGGTGGTGGTGGTCGCCGCCTACAGTTCGGGGCATGTGAGCTTTGGCGCCGTGGTGGCGACGCTGACCGCGACCATGGGCGACGCGGCGTTCCTGCTGATCGCGACGCGGCCCGAGGTCGCCGCGGTCGTGCTGCCGCTGTCCTTTGCCGTGGGCATCGTGTCGGGCTGGGCGATCGACGGGCTGCGGCTGGCGCCGCTGACCGCCGGCGCCGGCAAGGGGGGCGATCTCGCGCCGCGCATCGGCCGGCTGCGGTTCCGCGATCTGGCGTTTCTGGCCGTCGCCGTGCCGGGGCTGGTCATGGGCATCACCCAGCTGACCGGGGCCGATCTCGGCGCGGTGTTCGGCGATCTGCCCGTGGCGATGGTGGGTCTGGTCGGCACGGCCATCGGTCTCGCCATCTGGGCCACCTCGCCGCTGGCGGCCATGACCAACAGCGCCGACGCGCCGGTCACGCGCATGGCCGAGGAGACCTCGTTCATCTCGGTCTGGGTGATCGGGGCTTATCTCGCCTATGAATATCTCGCCGCCTTCGGCGGGCTGGATCTCGAGGCGCTGTTCGCCACGGTCGCGCCGCTCTTGCCGCTGATCGGCGTGGTGATCGGCTTCGTGCCCGGCTGCGGGCCGCAGATCTTGGTGACGACGCTCTACATCAACGGGCTGATCCCGTTCTCCGCGCTGATGGGCAACGCGATCTCCAACGATGGCGACGCGCTTTTCCCGGCGATCGCGATCAACCCGCGCGCGGCGATGCTGGCGACGATCTATTCGGCGGTGCCGGCCATCGTCGTCGCCTACGGTTTTCACGTCTTCGCGCCCGGTTTCCTCAACTGAGCCCGCGGCATTGACGCCGCGCGTGACAGGCATATGCTGCCCGTCACGTGGCGAGTGGACAGCCGGATGTCGGAGACGCGGTTCAGCTTCAAGGAGATGTGCGCGGCGTATGACGTCACCCCGCGCACGCTTCGCTATTACGAATATATCGAGCTTCTGAGCCCCGCGCGTGACGGGCGCGCGCGCTGGTACGGCCCGCGCGAACAGGCGCGCCTGACGCTGATCCTGCGCGGGCGCCGCTTCGGCTTCGCGCTCGAGGAAATCCGGCAATGGCTGCTCATTTACGAACAGGACGGCACCGAGGCGCAGATGCGCGAGCTCATAGCCCTCGCCGACCGCCAGCTCGCCGATCTGACCGAGCAGCGTCGCCAGCTCGACGCGGCGATCAGTGAGCTCCGGGCGCTGCGCGACGCGACGGCGACCAGCCTCGGCTGACCGCCCCTCACCCCGCGTCGACGAAAACGTGACGCGACGTTGCGGTTACGTAAAGCCGGCGCCCGTTGTAACGCTCGGACAGGACACGCACATCGTGGCCAGGTGGCGCGCGAAAGGCACTCCGATGAACGACGAGACGATGACGATCCGGCAGATGTGCGACGCCTTCGACGTGACGCCGCGCACGCTGCGCTTCCACGACGCGAGGGAGCTCCTGTCGCCGGTGCGGCAGAGTCAGTGGCGGGGATCTTCACCCGGCGCGACCGCGCGCGGCTCACGCTCCTCCTGCCGGGCAAGCGCTTCGGCTTCAGCCTCGAGGAAATGCGCCAGATCCTCGATCTCTACGACAAGGGCGACCAGCAGCGCAGCCAGATCGCCCGCGCCTGCGAAGTGGCGCGCGTGCGGCTCGGCGCCATGGAGGCGCAGCGCGACGCACTCGACGCCGCAATCGCCGATCTGCGCGAACAGATGACATGGGGCGAATGGATGCTCGCCTCGCTCGAGGCCACCAGCGACGCCGCCGAATGAGCGCGCCGGCGCCATCCAGCCAAGGGAGAGAGAGATGCCGAGCTACACCGCCCCCATCCGCGACATGCAGTTCGTCCTGCACGACGTGCTCGACATTTCCCGCTCCACGGTGCCGGGCTATGACGAGCTCGACCGCGATGTCACCGCGTCCATCCTCGATGAGGCCGGCAAGATCGCGTCGGAGGTGCTCGCGCCCCTCAACCCGGTGGGCGACCGACAGGGATGCCGGCTCGAAAACGGCGTGGTGCGCACGCCCGAAGGCTTCGGCGCGGCGCTGGACACCCTGCGGGCGGGGGGCTGGACCGCGCTCGATTGCGACCCCGATTATGGCGGGCAGGGGCTGCCCTACCTGATCTCGACGGCCGTGGGCGAGATGTTCACGGCCGCGAACATGGCCTTCAACATGTATC
>JBHEOT010000138.1:2287-2647 GCA_046260675.1 Trueperaceae bacterium
CCTGACCGAGCCGCAATGCGGCACCGATCTGGGCCTCATCCGCACACGGGCCGTGCCGCAGGACGATGGCAGCTACCAGATCAGCGGTCAGAAGATCTGGATCTCGGCGGGCGAGCACGACATGGTCGACAACATCATCCATCTGGTGCTGGCGCGGCTGCCCGACGCGCCCGCGGGGGTGAAGGGCATCTCGCTCTTCATCGTGCCGAAATTCCTGGTCAACGCGGATGGCAGCTTGGGCGCGCGCAACGCGCTCGGCTGCGGCGGGCTCGAGGACAAGATGGGCATCCACGGTAACGCCACCTGCGTGATGAACTATGACGGCGCCACGGGGTATCTCGTGGGCGAGCCGCACAAGGG
>JBHEOT010000139.1:0-2644 GCA_046260675.1 Trueperaceae bacterium
TCCCCGACGTGGTCGCGTTCCTGCGCGCCCAGGGGGCGCGGCGCCAGCTCTTCCCGGCCTACACGCTGGCGGACTTCGTCGCCGGCACGGCGCTCCGCGGCCTCGCCCCCGAGGACGTGCAGGTGGCGTGGCGGGGCGATCGGATCGTGGGCACGCTGGCGGCCTGGGACCAGTCGGGCTACAAGCAGGACGTGGTGGCCGGGTACGGTCCGCCGCTGCGGCGCTGGAAGCCGCTGCTGGACGCGGCCGCGCGGCTCGTCGGGGCGCGCCCGCTGACGCCGCCGGGCGCGACGATCCCGCTCGCCTTCGCGGCGCTGGTGCGGGTGGCCGACGACGACCTCGCCGTCTTCCGGGCCCTGCTCGTGGCCGGCGCCGAAGCGGCGCGGGCGCGCGGCGCGTCCTTCCTGATGGTGGGGCTCGCCGACGCCGACCCGTTGCTCCCGGTCGCGAAGCGCTTCCTGCACGTGCCCTACCGCTCCGACCTCTACGCCCTCGCGTGGACGGGCGACCCGGCGGCGCGGCTCGACGGGCGCGTGCCGCAGATCGAGATCGCGACGCTGTGAGGAGGCATCGGTGCGCCACGACCGACACCACGATCACCGGCTGACCGCGTTCGAGGCCACCGCGCTCACCGTGGGCGCCGGCGTCGGCGCCGGCATCATGGCCGTCCCCGCGCTCGCCGACCGGGTGGGGCTGGTGGGGCTGGCGCTGGTGCTGCCGCTCGCGTGGGGGGCGAGCGCCCTCGTGCACCTGATGCTGGCCGAGGTGCTCTTCCGCACCGAGAAGCCCTACCAGGTGGTCGAGCTCATGCGCCTGTACGTGCTGCGCGGCCGCTGGGGGCGGCCGCTGCTGTGGGTCGTGTTCGCGCTCCTGAGCGTCGCGTTCGTCGCCAACCTGGCCGCGTACGTCGCCGGCGCCGGAGCGGTGGTCGCGGACCTCACCGGCGTGGGCGCCCGCGCCGCCGAGGCGCTCGTCTACGCCGTCTCGGCGGGGGTCGTGTTCTTCGGCCTCAAGGCGGTGGGCGTGGCCGAGCGGTACGGCGCCCCCGTGCTGGTGGCGCTGGTGGCGCTCGTTGCGCTCGCCTCCGTGGGCGCGCCGTTCCGGCTGGCGCCCGCCGGCGGCGGCGGCGCGACGGACGCGCTCGCGCTGTACGGCATGGTCATGTACGCCTACTGGACCTTCTACAGCGTGCCGCAGGTGGTCAAGGGGTTGGCGCCGGACCAGCGCGCGGCCGCGCGGGCGATCGCGCGTGGCCTCGCGGTCAACGGCGTCCTGACCGCGGTGGTCGCGGTCGTCGCGCTGGGCGTCTCGAACCCGGTCACGGAGGTCGCGATCGTCGGCATCGCGGCCGCCGTGGGGCCGTGGATCGGTACCGTGGGGTCGCTGCTGCTCGTCGCCGCCTTCGTCACCAGCTACTGGTCGGTGTCGCTGGCGCTCGCCGACATCGTCCACGAGCGCACCGGCGTCGGCCCGCGGTTCGCCTGGGCGCTGGCGACGCTGCCCTCGCTCTTGGTGCTCTGGGCGGGGGCGTGGCACTTCCTCGAGTGGCTGCGCCTCGCTGCGGGCGCCACCGGGCTCGTGCTCGCGCTCGTGACGCTGCCGATGTACGTCGAGGCGCGCCGCAGCGGGACCGTGCGCGACCCGGCTTGGACGCTGGGCGCGTGGGGTGGGCCGCTCGGCCTGGCGGTGGCGCTGCTCGCGCTCGTGGCGATGGCGGTGGGCTCGCTCGTCCCGACGGGATGAACCCCGACGGGACGAACCCCGACGGGATGAACCCCGCCGGGACGAAGGCGCGCCCAGAGCGTCACCAGGCGTAGGCCTTCGGCGCCTCGCCGCCGGGTCCCGGGAAGATGGCATCGAGCTGCTCGAGCGCGTGCGCGTCGAGCGTGATCTCGGTGGCGCGCACGGCGCTCTCCAGCTGCTCGAGCGTGCGCGGGCCGATGATCGGCGCGGTGACGACCGGGTTGTGCAGCAGCCACGCCAACGCCACCGTCGCGGGCGCTTCGCCCAGCTCGCGGCACAGCGCCTCGAAGCGCTCGAGCTGTGGCCGCTTCGCCTCGATCTGCTTCTGGACGCCTTCGGACACGCGCCTTCCGCTCTCCAGCTTCTCGAGCACGCCGCCGAGGAGGCCGCCGGCCAGCGGGCTCCAGGGGATCAGGCCGAGGCCGTAGTGGCGGCAGGCGGGGACGACCTCGAGCTCGACCATCCGGTTGTCGAGGTGGTAGATGCTCTGTTCGCTGACGAGCCCCATGCGGCCGCGGCGATCGGCCTCTTGGCAGGCGGTGGCGATGTCCCAGCCGGCGAAGTTCGAGGAGCCGACGTAGACGACCTTGCCTTGCTGCACGAGCGCGTCGAAGGCCTGCCAGATCTCGTCCCAGGGGCAGTCGCGGTCGACGTGGTGCATCTGGTAGAGGTCGATGTGGTCGGTCTGGAGGCGCCGGAGGCTCCCCTCGGCGTGCTTGCGGATCTTGTAGGCCGAGAGGCTGCGGCCGTCGGTGTTCGGTTCCGCGCGGTCGCCCTTGCCGTTCGCCCGGTTGAACACCTTGGTGGCCAGCACCACGGCGTCGCGGCGCCCTTCGCCGAGCGCGAACCAGTTGCCGATGATCCGCTCGGTGTGGCCGTGCTCGACGTCCCAGCCGTACAC
>JBHEOT010000014.1:0-45588 GCA_046260675.1 Trueperaceae bacterium
GCCCCACGCGGTGCCCGTCCATTGCGAGCGCTCCAGCGTGTTGTCGACCGACCGCGGCGTCCGGGCGTTGCGCACGAGGGTCCCGTAGTCGGACTGCAGCAGCACCGCCTGTCCCTCGATCGACCAGCGCGACGCGAGCCACTCGCCGCTCGCGAACGAGAGGCCGTAGCCGTACTGGGTGGCGTGGACGTACTCGTGGCGCACGGTGCTGCGGTCGCCGCCGTCGACGCCACCCGTACCGACCGCGACCCACACGCGCCCGGTCCCCGGGCTGAACATGCCGCCGGCGATGGCGGTGCTCGCCGGGCGCATCTCGATCCGGTAGTCGCCGGGTTCGATCGCGTACACGAAACCGTTGACCCAGCGGACGACGACGTCGCGCTCGAGGTGCGGGTCGTCGGTGAAGCCGAGGGCCGTCAGCGCGTCGTACGCGTCCTCGAGCTCGTCGGCGAGGGCGTCGCAGTCGGCTTGGCCGCAGGTCTCCACCGCGGCTCCGTAGCCCGGGCCGCACAGGCCGCGGAAACCGGGGTTCGATTGCGCCGGTCGGACGGCTACCGGTACGGCTTCGCCCGTCGAGACGGTGGGTGTGGTGCCCCCCTCCACGCGCACGACGATCGCCGTCCACCCCTGCTCCGGCACGACGAGAGCGGTGGCGACCAGCCGGTCGTTGACCGAGTCGTGGAAGGTCTGTAGCACCACCCACGAGGGGTCGGGGAGCGGTCCGTCCTCGGGCGGCGCCGCGTAGGCACCGTCGTCCTCGAGGATCGCGATCGCGAGCCCGTCCGGGTCCTCGCCGGCGGGCACCGGCAGCGTCAACACGAGCGGTTGGTCGGGGCTCGTGCGCAGCGTCGGGACCGCGCTCAGACGCACCGCGCCGTTGAGCGAGGCGAGGCCGTCCGGCAGCGGCACGCCGACGCTCGGATCGCTGGTCGTGGCGATGGCGAGGTCGACGCTGCCTTCGAAGGCGCCTTCGGCGGCGTACAGGCTGGCGCCCGCGCCTTGCGCGACGTCGCCGGCGGCGAAGGCCTCGCCGTCCGGTGGGGTGCCGCCGCCGGGCGCGCCACAGGCGGCGAGGCCGAACAGGAGCACGAGGGCGACGATCGAGCGCCACGCGGTGCGGCGCTGGGGTCGTCGAGACGGACGAGGGTGTGCGGACTCGGTCATGAACGGTGCCTCCGGTCGGAACGAGCGACGTGGCGGGACCGTACGCAAGCGACCGTGAATGAGGCGTCACACGTTCAGTTGGCAAGGAACGAGTCCGGCGCACGGGAGGCCGCAGGTCGCGCGCCCGGGGGCGGCCATTCGTCATCATGAAGTTCTCACTTCTCGCGACCCGCTGCGACTGATAACCTGCCGGACACGGAGCACGTCGCACGCCCGAGCGCCCGGAGGGGCGCCGGAGGGAGCGGATATGGACCGAGGGACCGGACGGAGCACGTTCTTGCTCATCGTCGCGCTGCTGCTCGTGTTCGGCGGCGGCGGTATCGCCGCGCTGGTGCAGACCGACTTCGGTGCGGTGCGCGTGCAGGACGTGCGCTTCGCCGTTGCCGACGGCCGCATGGTGCACGCCAAGCTCTACCGGCCGCGCGGCGCCACCGCGGAATCGCCGGCGCCCGGGGTGTTGGCCGTGCACGGCTACATCAACGCGAACGCCACCCAGTCGCCGTACGTCATCGAGCTCGCGCGCCGCGGCTACGTCGTGCTCGCGATCGACCAGCCCGGCCACGGCTACTCCGACCCGCCGGCCTTCGCCGGCGCCTTCGGGGGTCCCGAGTCGCTCGCCTACCTGCGCTCGCTCCCCTTCGTCGATCTGGACCAGGTCGTGCTCTCCGGCCACTCCATGGGGGGCTGGGCGGTGCTGATCGCGGCGGCCTTGGCCCCGGACAGCTACACCTCGATCGTCGTGTCGGGCTCGTCGACGGGCACCCTCGGCGCCCCGGAGGGCACGCCGACCTACCCGCGCAACCTGGGGCTGGTGTACAGCCAGTACGACGAGTTCTCCGAGCTTATGTGGGGCGCGCCCACGGGCGCGGCAGCGCCCGCGACGGCCAAGATGCAGGCGCTGTTCGGCACCGACGTACCGGTCGAACCCGAGCGGTTGTACGGCGACCCTGCGGCGGGCACCGCACGCATGCTGTACGCGCCGGCGGTCACGCACCCGGGCGACCACATCACCACCGCCGGCGTCGCGCCGGTGATCGACTGGGTGCAGCGCACCACCGTCGCCCCCTTCGCCCTCGCACCCAGCGACCAGGTCTGGATGTGGAAGGAGGCGGGCACCGCGATCGCCCTGCTCGGCTTCGTGTTCGCGCTCTTCGCGTTCGCCGGCCTGCTGCTCGATTCGCGCGCGTTCGCGCCGCTCGCGAACCGGAGCGCGCCGGCCGCGGGCCTGACCGGCTTCGGTTGGTGGATCGCCGCGGCCATCGCGGCGGCGATCCCGGCGGCCACCTTCTTCTGGGCGCAGAACGAGACCAACCGGCTCCTGACCCCCAACGCCTGGTTCCCGCAGCAGATCACCAACGGGTTGACGGGCTGGGCGCTGTTCAACGGCGCGATCACGCTGGTGTTGGTACTGCTGTGGTTCGCGGTGGCGGGCCGCAGGAACGGCGCTCGGCTCGACACGCTCGGCCTGCGCGTCGGCGGCTTCTTCCGGGCGATCGTGTTCGCGGTGCTGGTCGTCGGCGCCGGGTACGCGCTGCTCGCGCTGTCCGACGGGCTCTTCCACACCGACTTCCGCCTCTGGGTGGTGGCGGTCAAGCTGCTCTCCACCGGCCAGTTCCTCATCGCGCTCGTCTACCTGCTGCCGTTCGTCGCCTTCTTCCTGGTGTTCGGGATGGCGCTCCACGGGCAGTTGCGGCCGCGCGGGAGCGGCGACGAGGGGGCCGACGCGATGGTGGCGAACGCGCTGATCGCCGTCGGCGGCTTCCTCATCCTCCTTGGCGTCCAGTACGTGCCGCTGCTCACCGGCGAGCCGCTGCCGTTCGGCGAGCCGCTCCTCACGATCGTGGCGTTCCAGCTGCTCTTCCTGATGCCGGTCGCCGCGATGCTCTCGACGTACCTGTTCCGGCGCACCGGCAGCGTCTGGCCCGGGGCGTGGGTCAAGGGTTGTTCGTCACCTGGTACGTGATCGCGAGCCAGGCGACCCACGTCGCGGGGTAGCCCGAGACTTCGCCACCCCTGACGTACATCGAGGAACCCGCGGTCCGAAGACCGCGGGTTCCTCTGCGTGGGGCTACGGGCGACCGTGAAGTCGGCGGCGACGGCGCACGGCGCCAGGCCGGTTCAGCGCAGGTCGCGCCCTGCGCAAGATCAGCGCAGGTCGATGCGGATGACCTCGGCGCCTTCGATGCGATCGCCGCCCGAGCGGCTCCAGCTCACCGAACCCGAGAAGCGCGGGGCGATCGCCTCGAGGTAGGCGTCGATGGCGGCGGTCGCGCGCTCCACGGCGGCGAAGTCGATGCCGCCGCCCGCGAAACCGGCGAGCAGCTGCACCTGCTGCGCGAGGAGCGCGCCGGTGGCCTCGAGGGTCGCGCGGTCGTCGGTCAGCACGAAGGCGTTCGCGTCGGACGGCACCTCGGCCAGCAGGTTGTCGAGCGCCGCGGGCAGCGCGACGCCGGCGCCAGCCGCCTCGAGCACGCCCACCAAGCCTTCCTCGGTGGTCGCGAGCAGCGCTACCGGGCCGGACGGGCCGTTGGCGACGGCGGTCGCGATCGTCAGGCCCGGGACCACGTCGTACGCGCGCAGCGTCGTGCCGGCCACGGTCCGCTCGCGCACCGCGACGACCGGGCCGGTGCCCGGCTCCGCGAAGGGGTCGGCGAACATCACCGCGCGCTGCGCGAGCGCGTCGAGCGCGCGCGCCAGGCCGGCCTCCGCGGCCGCGGCGTCGCGTGCGCGCACGACGAGCACGCTCTCGCCGAGCAGGTCGTCGGCAGGGGCGCCGAGCTCGGAAACGCTGCCGGTGCCGGTCTGGACGATCGCCAGCCCCGGGAGCGTCCAGGCGAACAGGTCCGCCTGCGGATCGACGCCGACCACGTCGCGCACGGTGCGGTCGAGGTCGGCTACGCCGAGCTCGGTCAGACCTTGGACCAGATCGGTCACGTACGCCCACCAGGCGGCCGGGTCGAGCGCGGTCACCTGCACCGACAGCGCGTCGGCGGGCACCCACGCGAGCAGATCTCGCGGTGCCGCGCCGGTGGTGCCGAGCAGGCTGCGCAGCGCCGGGTCGCGCCCCTCGCCGTCGAGGCGGCGCAGCGTCGTCGTGTGGGCGCCGTCCTCGGACAAGCGCGTGACGCCCGCGTACGCACCGAGGGTCTCGAGCATGGCCGTGAGCCGCGCCACGCTGCGGTCGAAGCCAAGGCCGTCGGCCAGCGGCGCGAGCGCGCGGGCGAGCGGCCCCAGGTCGAGGAAGCCGTACAGCTCGCCGGCCTCGAGGGTCCCGAGCGTCGCGGCGACGCCGGGCGCCTCGAGGAAGCCGGGCTCGCTCGCCCCCTGCACCGCCCGCAGCACGCCGCGGAGCACGTCGGGGTTGGTCGAGAGCGCCAGCAGGTCGCCGGTCCGCACGGCGGCCAACGGGAAGCCGCCCTCCTGCGGAACCACGACGAACTCCAGCGCCCCTTCGTTCAGCGCCTGCGCGCCGGGATCAACGGCGACGCGCGCCAGCAGCGCGTCGAAGCGGGCGGCGAGGTCGCCGTCGACGCGCGCCAGCAGCGTCAACGCCGGCAGCGGGTTGAAGGGGGTGATGGAGACGCCGACCCAGGCCTCCTGCGCGACGAGGGCGAAGGGGTCGATGCCTTCGAGTTCGGGCGGGAGCTGGTCCGCGAGCGCCTCGGCGTCGAGGTCGGTGCCGGCGGCCGCGCCGGCCATGCCGGCGAGGTCGGCGCCGCCGAGCACCTCGAGCAGCGCGTCGCCCACGCCGAGCTCGACCCATGGGTCGATGAGCGGCGCGAGCAGTTCGCTGGCGCCCTCCAACTCGTACAGGCCGAGCGCGAGCGCGGTGTCGGCGGGGAGCAAGCGCGCGAGGTCCTGCGCGCGCGCGGTCGGGAGGAGCGCGACCAAGGCGAGCGTCGCGGCGGCCAGGAGCGCGGGGAGCGCGCGGGTGGTTCGGGTGTGGGTTCGGGTCATGCGCCCCATCATGCCCGTTAAGCCGGTGGCGACCGTGAGACGGGCGTCACCGAGCGCGACGACCGGCGCGAGCTTCAGCCCTCGCCGGTCACCCGCGCCAGGACCCGGCGCGCCGCCGCGACGACGTTCGCGGGCGTGAAGCCGAACGCTTCCATCACCGTGTCCCCCGGAGCGGAGGCGCCGAAGCGGTCGATGCCGACGACCTCGCCGTCCAGGCCCACGTAGCGTGCCCAGCCGAAGCTCGCGCCGGCCTCGATGGCCACGCGGGCGCGCACGTCCGGGGGCAGCACCGACGCCCGGTAGGCGTCGTCCTGGGCTTCGAAGCGCTCCCAGGAGGGGAGGCTGACCACGCGGGCGCGCACGCCCTCGCCCTCGAGCACCTCGCGGGCGGCGAGCGCCAGCGATACCTCGGAGCCGGTCGCCACCAGCAGCACGTCGGCGGGGCCGTCCGCGCCGGCGGCGACGTAGCCACCGCGCGCGACCGCGCCGACCGGCACGTCGAGGTGGGGCACGTTCTGGCGGGTGAGCGCCAGCACCGTGGGGCCGTCGGTGTGCTGCAGCGCGGCGAGCCAGGCCTGCGCGGTCTCGTTGGCGTCGGCGGGGCGGAACACGGTCACGTTGGGGATGGCGCGCAGCGACGCCAGCGCCGCGATCGGCTGGTGGGTGGGGCCGTCGCCACCCAGGCCGATCGAGTCGTGCGTGAGCACGTACACGACCGGCTGCTTCATGAGCGCGGACAGCCGCAGCGCGGGGCGCAGGTAGTCGGCGAAGATCAGGAAGGTCCCGACGAACGGGCGGATCCCACCGTGCAGCGCCATCCCGTTCGCAGCCGCCGCCATCGCGTGCTCGCGGATGCCGAAGTGGATCGTCCGGCCGGTGTAGTCGCCGGCCTCCATCGCGCGTTCCTCTGGCAGGTCGGTGTAGTTCGACCCCTCCAGGTCGGCCGAACCGCCGACCAGCTCCGGCAGGTGCGGCGCCAGCGCGTGCAGCACCTGCTGCGAGGCCTTGCGGGTGGCGATGCCCTTGGCGTCGGGCGCCCAGGTGGGGACGTCGGCGTCGAAGCCGTCGGGCAGACCCCGGTGGATGGTGCGCGCGAGCTCGGCGGCGAGGTCGGGGTGCGAGGCCTCGTACGCGCTCCAGGTGGCGCGCCACGCGGCGTGCGCCTCGGCCCCGTCGACCGCAGCCTCGCGGTAGTGCACGCGCACGTCGTCGGGGACGGTGAACGCGGGCCAGTCGATGTCCAGCGCCGCCTTCGTGGCTGCGGCTTCCTCGGCGCCGAGCGGCGACCCGTGCACCTTGCTCGTGCCGGCGAACTTCGGCGATCCGTAGCCGATGATCGTCTTGACCGCGATCAGCGAGGGGCGGTCGCCCACCGCGCGCGCCTGCGCCAGGGCGTGCTCGATGGCCGCGGCATCGTTGCCGTCGGCGACGCTCTGGACGTGCCAACCGTAGGCGGCGTAGCGCGCGGGCACGTCCTCGCCGAAGGTGATCGACGTCGGTCCGTCGATGCTGATCTCGTTGTCGTCGTACAGGACGATCAGCTTGCCGAGGCCGAGGTGGCCGGCGAGGCTGCTCGCTTCGCTCGAGACGCCCTCCATCAGGTCGCCGTCGCTGGCGATCACGTACGTGTGGTGGTCGATCACGCGCAGGTCGTCGCGGTTGTAGCGCGCGGCCAGGTGCGCTTCGGCGATCGCCATGCCGACCGCCGTCGACAGGCCCTGACCGAGCGGTCCGGTGGTCGTCTCGACGCCGGGCGTGTGCCCCACCTCGGGGTGGCCCGGGGTGCGGCTCCCCCATTGGCGGTAGCCGCGCAGGTCGTCCAGCGACAGGTCGTAGCCGGTCAGGTGCAGCAGCGCGTACTGGAGCATCGAGCCGTGGCCGGCCGACTGCACGTAGCGGTCGCGGTTCCACCAGTGCGGGTCCGATGGGTCGTGGCGCAGCACGTGGCGGAACAGCACGTACCCCATGGTGGCCGCCCCCATGGGCATGCCGGGGTGGCCGTCGCCGGACGCCTGGGTGGCGTCGATCGTCAGGGCGCGAATGGCGTTCGCGCTGCGGCGTACGAGGGCGGGGTCGGGGAGCGTGCTCATGGTTCCTCCGTGGTGGCGTGGTGGCGGCGGCGCAGCATGTCCTCGCGGACGCGGGTGCCGACGGCGTGGTGGCGGCGTACGACGCCGAAGCGATCGGGCGCGCGGTGCAGCGGCTGGGCGGCGGGCGCGCGCGCAAGAGCGACGCCCTCGACCTCGGGGTCGGCCTGACGCTCCACGCGAAGGTCGGCGACGCGGTGCGCTCGGGCGACGCGCTGGCGACGCTGCACCACCGCGCCGGGCGCGGCCTGGACGAGGCGCTCGCCGCGCTGAGGGACGCCGCGGACGTGCGCCAAGCCGCCGACGCGCCCCGACTGGTGCTGGGCGTCCTCGGGCGCTGACGCGCGTCCACGCCTTGCTTGACACGTCCCCTGCCGCTCGTGTACGATTTCTTTTGCGTCCGCCGCGGGGTGGAGCAGTCTGGTAGCTCGTCGGGCTCATAACCCGAAGGTCACAGGTTCAAATCCTGTCCCCGCAACCAAACGCCTTCGGGGCCTCCGTCAGGGGGCCCCGAAGCCTTGCTCAGGAGCCCGGAAGCCCGGGCCGAGAGGACCCCACGATGTCCGACGACCACCTCCACCCCGATCCCCTTCCCGACGTGCCCGACCTCCCCGAGGCCGACGTGCCCTTCTCCTTCGCCCCCGCCGGCAGTGAACCGACGCGCGCGGGCTTCGTCGCCATCGTCGGCAAGCCGAACGTCGGCAAGTCGACGCTGCTGAACACCCTGCTCGGCGTCAAGGTCGCGCCCATCACGTCCAAGCCGCAGACGACGCGCCGCGGCGTGCGCGGCGTCCACTCGAGCGAGCATCGCCAGCTCGTGTTCGTCGACACCCCTGGACTCCACCGGGGCGGCGACGCGCTCGACAAGGCGATGACGCAGGAGGTCCGTGAGGCGGTGGTCGACGTCGAGACCATCCTGTGGGTGGTCGACCTGCGGCGGCCGCCTGGCGACGAGGACAAGGACGTGGCCCGGTTCCTGAACGGACTCGGCCCGGACGCGCGCATCTGGATCGTGGGCAACAAGGTCGACGTCGCGAAGTACCCCGACGAGGCGCTGTCGCTCTACCGCGACCTCTACCCCAAGCGCGAGCGCGAGGTGGTGCTGTCGGCGCTCGAAGACCCGAAGGCGGTCTACGCACTGCGCGAGGACTTGCTCGCGCTCCTGCCCCTCAACCCGTGGTTCTTCCCGGGCGACGCCAGCAGCGATCAGACGCGCGAGCAGTGGGCGGCCGAGATCGTCCGCGAGGCGACGATGGTGCACCTGCGGCAGGAACTGCCGTACGCGGTCGCCGTCCAGACGACCGAATGGCGCGATCCACGACCGGGCAAGGACGAGCCGTTGGTGATCTCCGCCGAGATCTGGGTCGAGAAGGTGGGCCACCGGCCGATCGTGCTCGGCAAGGGCGGCAAGATGATCCGCGAGATCGGCAAGACCGCGCGCAAGCAGCTCGAGGTGTTCCTGAACACCAAGATCTACCTGGAGCTCGACGTGGTCGTGCGGCGCGACTGGCGCGAGGACCGCGATGCGCTGCGCGAGCTCGGCTTCCAGGTCTGAGGCCGGTGTCGATCGCGGCGCGCTGGCGCCGACTCGACCGGCTGCCGCCGGCGCGCGGGCGCGATCCGGAGCCCGGCGTGTACGAACTCGCCGACGCCGAGAAGCGCGTGATCTACGTCGGCCAATCGGCCGTGGACGTGCCGAACCGACTGCGCCAGCACCTGGCGGCCGGTGGGTGCGTCGCCGAGCATGCCGCGTTCTGGCGCAGCGCCTACTCGCGGGTGCCGCAGGCGGACGAAGCGGCGCTCCTCGCCGCCCACCGTGCGCGCCACGGCGACGTGCCGGAGTGCAACCGCGCCGTACCGAAGGTGCGCGACGCAGCTCGCCGCCACGTGGAGCGCTCGGGCGGACGCTGAGGCGCGCACATACCACCAAAGCGCGCGTCCCTGTGGACTTTCCGCGTTCCGGACGCACCCCGACGTGATATACAGAGGGAAGACGGAGGGAGCACCCACTCCCCCGAACCCCTCTTGGAGGCATCGCATGCGCAAGCTGCTCATTTCCCTGTTCGCCATCGCCGCCCTCGGCACGGGCGCCGCGTTCGCTCAATCCGGTTTCTGGGCCGGCGTCAGCGGCGGCTACCCCGGCGCCGAAGCCCACTTCGGCGTCGAGAACGTCTTCGCCGGTCTCGACCTGCGCGCCAACGTGGGCTACTCCTACGGCGCGAGCGCCCTGACCGTCGGCGCGGACGTGCTGTACGGCCTCGACCTCGACACCGGCGCCCTTCCGCTCGACACCTACGTCGGCGGTGGCGCCACGCTCGTCCTCGACCCCGACCTGTTCGGCACCGTGAACCTCTTCGGTGGTATCGAGTATCGCCTCGGGGAGATCGGTCTTCCCGAAGGTGGCGTCTTCCTCGAAGTCGGCCCGACCATCCGGCTCCCGTTCGAGCTCGGCATCACGGCGCGCCTCGGCTTCAACTACCACTTCTGATCGGCCGCGCCTTCGGGCGCCGCACGGCGAAGCGCCCCGGACGGTTCCGTCCGGGGCGCTTCGCTTTGGCCTGCGGGTCGAGCCGGTCCGCAGCGGCGCGTCACCCGCAGGCGTACAACAGATCGGCGATCGCCTGCAGCATCCGCTCGTTCGAGACCCCGCGGCGCTTGAGCGAGAACCCCGGCGGGTACGTCGTGCGCTCCACGGACACGCCCAACTCGCGCACGGCGCGCGCGTCGTAGTCGATGCTCGCATCAAAGAAGGCGACCTGGACGTCGGTCATGTGCGCCGTGACCGTCGCGACCCCCTTGCCGGCCGCGAGCGAGCGCAGCTTGGCGAGCTCCACGAACGCCTTGACCTCGGCCGGGAACGGGCCGTACGCCTCGCGCAGCTCGCGCGCCAGGCGCGAGAGCTCGGCCAACCCGGCGGCCTCGGCGAAGCGGCCGTAGTAGCCGATCCGCGCGTCGTCGTCGGCCACGTAGGTGGGCGGCAGGCGCGCGTCCATCCCCAGGTCGATCGCGACCGGCGGCGGCCCGGACTCCTTGGGCGCCTCCCCCTTCAGCTTCGCGATCTCTTCGGCGAGGAGCTCGGTGTAGACCTCGAGCGACACCGTCGAGATGTGGCCGTGCTGCTCGGGGCCGAGCAGGTTGCCCACGCCGCGGATCTCCATGTCCTTCTCCGCGAGCAGGTGGCCCGAACCGAGGTCGTTGAGCTCGCTGATGGCGTACAGCCGCCGCTGCGCGGTCTCGGTCAGCCGCCCCGGGTAGAACAGGTACGCCCACGCCTCGGTCTGGCGGCGGCCGACCCGGCCGCGCAGCTGATACAGCTGCGCGAGCCCGAGCCGGTCGGCGCGCTCGATGAGCAGGGTGTTCGCGCCCGCGACGTCCAGCCCCGACTCGACGATCGTCGTGGCGAGGAGGATGTCGAACGCCCCCTCCTGGAACCCGAGCATCACGCGCTCCAAGTCGTCGGCCGCCATCTGGCCATGCGCGACGCCGATGCGCGCCTCGGGCACCAGCTGCGAGAGCGTCTTGGCGCGCATGCCCATCGAGCCGATGCGGTCGTGGATGTAGTAAACCTTGCCGCCGCGCTCGAGCTCGAACAGCACGGCGTCGCGCACGGTGCGCGGGTCGTACGGCTGCAAGAGCGTCTGGATGGGCTGGCGCCCCTCCGGTGGCGTCATGATCTGGGAGACGTCGCGCAGCCCGACCAGGCTCATGTAGAGCGTCCGCGGAATGGGGGTCGCGGACAGCGACAGCACGTCGAGGTTCGCTCGCAGCGCCTTGAGGCGTTCCTTCTGCCCCACCCCGAAGCGGTGCTCCTCGTCGACGACGAGGAGCCCCAGGCGCTTGAACGCCACCCCTTCGCCCAGGAGCCGGTGGGTGCCGATCACGACGTCGACCGTGCCGTCCGCGAGCCCGCCGAGGACCGCCTTGGCGTCGCGGTCGCTGCTGAAGCGCGACAGCACCTCGACGTGCACGGGCAGCCCGGCGAAGCGCTCGGCGACCGTCTCGAAGTGCTGCTGCGCGAGCACGGTCGTCGGCACCATCATCGCCACCTGGTAGCCGTTCGCCACCGCCCGGAACGCGGCGCGGATCGCGACCTCGGTCTTGCCGAAGCCGACGTCGCCCGAGACGAGGCGGTCCATGGGGACCGGCCGCTCCATGTCGGCGACGGTGGCGTCGATCGCGATCGCCTGGTCGGGCGTGAGGGTGTGCGGGAAGTTCTTGGCGACCAGCGGCTGCCACTCGGCCACGTCCGGGAACGCGGTCCCCACGGCGACTTGGCGCTTGGCGTAGGTCTTGATCAGCTCCGCCGCCAGCGCCTCGGCGCCGACGCGCGCCTTCTCGCGCGCCCGCGCCCACTCGTTGGTGCCGAGCGTGGAGAGCCGCGGCGGGTCGTCGGTCGTGCCGGGGTGCCGCCGCAGCAGCGGCAGCTGCTCGACGGGGAGGTAGAGCTTCCCTTCGCCGGCGTAGCGCAGCACCAGGTAATCACGCGTGGCCCCGACCACGACGCGCGCCTCGAGCCCTTCGAAGCGGCCGATCCCATGGTCCGGGTGGATCAGGTAGTCGCCGAGGGTGAGCTGCTCCGCGCCGTGGACCGCCTTGCCCGGCAGCCGCTTGAGCTTGCGCGCCCCCTGAGCGCCGTAGAGCAGGTCCTCGGTGACCACGACCTCCTTGCGCACGGGATCGCGGTAGCCGCCTTGCGCGTGCGGCGCCAGGATCAGGCTCAGCTCGCCGGGCCGCGCCGCCGCGCGCCCGTGCCAGCGCGGCTCCAGGTGCCCGAGCACGCGCTCGGCCAGGTAGCGGCCGGAGCGCTCGAACTTGAGCAGCACGTGCACCGAGTAGCCGTCGCGCAGCCAGGTCTCGGCGTCGCCCGCGAACTCGTCGAGCCGCGCGCGGTAGTACCCCAGCGACGTCTCCGGCGAAACCTGCGCCTCGAGCGGCAGCGGATCGCGTCCGAACGAGGTCGGAGACCGCCCCTCGACGAGCGCGAAGAGCCGCGCCGCCGCCTCGGCGCCCAGCTCCCCCTCGATCAGCTCGGGCGCGTCGAGGAAGACGGCGCCTGCGCACGCCTCGAGCACGCTCGAGGTCCACGCTTCCGGATCGTCGTCCTCCTCTTCGTCTTCGACCAGCCGCTCCAGGTCGCGCGGCCCCAAGACCAGCGCCCCCTGCGGCGCGCCGTCGCGCTCCAGCCCGTCGAGCTCGTCGCCGAAGAACGTCAAGCGGACGTGGTCGTGTTCCGGGTCGGCGCCGAGGTAGAGGTCGACGGTGTCGCCCCGCACCGTGAACCCCGGCACCGCGTCGCGGTCGTAGCCATAGCGCACCAGGCGACCGAGCAGGTCGTCGCGCGCGACCCTGGTGCCCAACCGCAGCTCGAGGGCGTACCGCTCCGGATCGACCGGGAACGGCCGCAGCGCGTGCCCGAGCGTGAGCACCACCTTGTCGCGGCGGTCGTGCCAATCCGAAAGCGTGGGATCGACGTGGACGGCGGCCCCGAACACCGGTGCGTCGCGGAACGCCGCGGCCCGCTCGGCAGTGGTGAGCAGCACCGCAGGTCCCTCGGTCCGTGCGAACCGCGCGAGGCGGGCCACGGTCGGCAGTCCGAGGAGGCGGACGCCGACGCCGACGCCCGACGAGGGCTCGGTGCGGGGCACGGTGGGAGGCGTGGTGGGTACGGCCATCAGCGGCCGTGAGTGTACCGAACGCGGTCGCGGTCGAGCGGGACCGGTGCGACGCACGGCACCGCGGGCGCCTACTCGGAGGGATCGGCCCGCCGACCGAACCGCACCGCCAGCGCGTAGGCCGCGTCGCGCGCCACGCCCGCCGCCTCGAGCGCCCGCCGCAGGTCGCGGCCCCAGACGCCGCCGGCCGCGAGGTCGCGCGCCAGGACCTCGGCGGTGGCGTCGTCGGGCGACGCGCTCGTCGTGCCGTCCTCGTCCGCCCGAGCGGGCCCGACCACCAGGACGACCTCGCCCCGCGGGGGCTGCGCCGCGAGCGCGGCGGCGAGCTCCGCCAACGTCCCCCGTCGCACCTCCTCGAAGCGCTTGGTGAGCTCGCGGGCGACGGCCGCCGAACGCTCCTGCCCGGCGACCTCCGCGAGCTCCGCCAGGGTCGCCGCGACGCGCGACGGCGCCTCGTAGAGCGCGGTCGCGAACGGGCGGCCGGCGATCTCGGCCAACCGCGCGCGGCGCTCGCGCCCCTTGCGCGGCAGGAAGCCTTCGAACGCGAAGCGGTGCACCGGGAGCCCCGACAGGACCAGCGCGGGGACGAAGGCCGTCGGCCCCGGCAGCGCCTCGACGTGCACCCCGAGCCCGAGCGCCATGCGCAGCAGGTCCGCCCCCGGGTCGCTGATGCCCGGCGTGCCGGCGTCGGTGGCGTACGCGACGTGGTGATGGGCGGCCAACACGCCGCGCCCGTGCGTCGGGATGCGGTGCGCGTCCAGGCGCACGAGCGGCGTGGCGACGCCGTGGCGATCGAGCAGCGTGCGGGTGCGGCGGGTATCCTCCGCCGCCACCACGTCCGCCGCCTCGAGCGTCGCGAGGGCGCGCAGCGTGATGTCGTCGAGGTTGCCGATCGGCGTCGGGACCAGCGTCAGCCGGTGGCCGGCCAGCGGCGCTGGCTCCTCATCGGAGCCTTCGGGCTCGCCCGCATGGCGGTCGGTCGGCTGGCGGTCGGTCGGCTGGCGGTCGCTCACACCGGGCGACCGCGGGACCTCAGCACGGGCACCCAGCGTCGGCCACGGCTGCGGCGCCAGACGTTGCGGCGAAGCGCCGCACGGAGGGTGGCGCGCAGCAGCTCGCCTTCGCCGACCGTCACCGTGACGACCGCGCCCTCGGGCAAGCGGACGCCGGGTTCGAGGACGACTCGGCCGTCTTGGACGATGCCACGGTATGCGCGCACGGGTCGCTCCCTCCAGCCTGCCGCGGCAACCTCGAACCTGGGGCGCGGAGACCTCCAAAGGCTACCGCGCCGGACGGCGTCGCGCCAACGAAGACGGCTGGCGAGCGCGTGGTAAGATACCCCCTAGGGATACTTGACCCCAGCCCCGAGCCCACGAAGGAACCCTGATGACCTCCACCCCCCGATCCGATGCCGACGCCCCGCTCGCGATGGACGAGGAAGCGCGAACCCGCGTCCTGCACCGCCTTCGCCGCCTGGAAGGACAGGTCCGCGGGTTGCAACAGATGATCGACGACGGCCGCTCGTGCCGCGAGGTGCTGACGCTGCTCGCCGGCGTGCGCAGCGCCATATCGGCCACCGGCGACGTGATCCTCGAGACCTACGTCGCGACGTGCGCGCCCGACTTGTCGACCGACCCGGACCAGGTACGCGACCTGGTCAAGGTCGTCAAGCTAGCGCGCGGGTAGCGCGCTAGCCGCTGGCGCGCGGGTAGCGCGCTAGCCGCTGGCGCGCGGCTAGCGCGCCGCTTGCACCGTGACCCGCTGCAAGGTGGTGTGCGGGTAGTAGAAACCGAGGATCTGCGCGAACCCGTACCCCTGAACGGCAAGCTCGCGGGCGCCGTACTGGCTCATCCCGACGCCGTGCCCCCACCCCTCCCCGCGCACGCTCAGGTCGCCCGTCATGGTGAAGCGCGTCGATTTGAGGCCCCATTCCCGGAGCGCGGTGCGCAAGGCCAGACCCTCGAGCACCGTCCGGCCGCTGCTGCCGATGAACTCCGCGCGCAGGACGCGCCCCGAGGCGCTCGTGGCCAGGACCGACATGCGCCCGACGAGGCCGACCTCGTGGCCGACCGCGCGCAGCGTGCCGGCGACCCGCTCCGGGGTCAGGCGGGCGGTCCAGGTGCCGTGCGGACCGTCGGACGCGACGTCTTGGAACGCTTGGAGGTAGGGCAGGTCGCGGCCCCACACCTCCGCCGAGCTGGCGATGACGCCGCCCGAATCCGAGTGGTAGTACGTGCTCGCGAACGCGCCCGCGTACGTGAGGACGAGGCCCGCCGTGTCGGCGACCGCCGCGTCCGTGGCCGGGTGTTCCGCACCGCGGCCGCGGTAGACCTGGCACTGGTCGGTGGCGCAGACGTCGTACGCGGCGTCCGGATCGAGGTGCGCGAGCGTGTACGTGCGCGCCGCGACCGCCTGGGCCCGCAACGCCTCGCCCGGCCACGTCGGCACCATCTCGGCCGGCACCACCCCGCGTAGGTACGCCTCGAGCGCGACGACGTTGACGACCCGGACGCGCTCACCGTCGGCGAGGACGCGCAGCGAGCCACGGTACCGCCGGCCGTTCCAGACGACGCCTTCGTCGGACGACAGCTCGAGGACGCGCCCGACCGGATGGCCGTCGACGGTCAACTCGCCGGCCGCGGCCGCGACGGGCCAGGTCAGCGCGAAGGGGGTCGCGAACGACCGACCGTCGATGGCGCCGACATGGGGTCCGGCGAACGCCACCTGGGCCTGCGCCAACTCGTCACCGAGCAAGACGCGCACCAGCGGCTGCGCCTGGGCCCAGGAGCCCGCCAGGAGCACGGCGAGAAGCCGAACGAGCCACGGAGCGACGGGGTTACGCGAACGGTGGCGCACGCCCTTCATCATGCCGCGAACGCCTTCGAGGCGCGCGTGGCGAAGCGCACGCACCGGCTGCCGTGCGTCGTCTTCAGAGCTCGGACGGTCGCGGGAACCGGAAGCGGAAGGTCCCGGTGGCGTCGTCGTAGGTCATGACGACGCGGTAGATCCCGCGCCCTTCGGCCACCGTCTCGCGGAACGCGATGGTCTGGCCGGTGCGGTAGGTCTGCTCGAACACGGCCTCTTCGGGGAGCGCCCCGCCGCCGGTCTGGAAGCTCGCCGGCCGCTCGTACGTCACCTGCATGGTGACGGTGCCGCGCCGGACCCGCCCGGACACCTCGATCGGCATGTCCGACCGGGTGACGGTCCGGACCTCGGTGACCGCACGGTGGTCCTTCTGGTAGACGAAGACCGGCGTGCTGCCCGGGATGCCGACGTACCATCCGCGCCACTCGCCGACGCCGATGAACACGGCGACCAAGATCAGGATGAAGACGAGGGTATCGCGCATGCATCGAGTATAGGCCCGCGGCGAGGGTGCGGCACGCGAAGTCCCGCACGTCCCCGGCTCCGCACGACCCCAACGCGACGCACCCGCCGGTTCGTGGCGGGCGCGTCGCATCCGGCGCGGCTCGACCGCGCGGGCTCAGGTCGTGACGGTCGCCGCGTGCAGCGAGCGCAGCACGGTGTGCAAGATCCCGCCGTTGCGGTAGTAGTCGATCTCGACGGGGGTATCGAGGCGCGCGACCGCTTCGAACCGCACCTCGCGGCCGTCGGGTTTGCGGGCGAGGACGGTCAGCATCTGCTTGGGGGTGACGGCGTCGTCGATCGCGACGTCGAAGGTCTCGGTGCCGTCGAGGCCCAGGGTGGCGGCGGTCTGCCCGGGGAGGTACTGGAGCGGCAGCACCCCCATGCCCACCAGGTTGCTGCGGTGGATGCGCTCGTAGCTCTCGGCGATCACCACGCGCACGCCGAGCAGGTACGTCCCCTTGGCGGCCCAGTCGCGGCTCGAGCCCATGCCGTAATCGACGCCGGCGAGCACGACGGTCGGGACGCCCCGTTCCTGCCAGCGGCGGCTGGCTTCGAAGATCGACACCACCTCGCCGGTGTCGTGGTCGGTGGTCCAGCCCCCTTCGGTGCCGGGCGCCAACTCGTTCTTGAGCCGGATGTTCGCGAAGGTGCCGCGCGTCATCACGCGGTCGTTGCCACGGCGCGACCCGTAGCTGTTGAAGTCGTGCGGGACGACCCCGCGCTCGATCAGGTACGCGCCGGCGGGCGAGTCCTTGGCGATCGAACCGGCCGGGCTGATGTGGTCGGTGGTGACCGAGTCGCCGACCTTCACCAGCGCACGCGCGCCGTCGATCGCCGCGATCGGTTCCGGCGACGCCGCCATGTCGACGAAGAACGGCGGCTCCTGGACGTACGTCGACGCCTCGTCCCAGCCGAAGAGCTCGCCCCCCTTGACGGGGATGGCGTTCCAGGTGGCGTTCGACTCCTCGATGCCGTCGTAGAGGCGCCGGAAGGTCTCGGGCTTCATCGCTTGCGACAGGACGTCGGCCAGCTCGGAAGGGGTCGGCCACAGGTCGCGCAGGTAGACGGGCGCGCCGTCGGCGTCGTGGGTCACCGGGTCGTTCACCAGGTCGACGTCGACCGTGCCGGCGAGCGCGTACGCGACGACGAGCGGTGGGCTGGCGAGGTAGTTCGCCTTCACGTGGGGGTTGATGCGGCCCTCGAAGTTGCGGTTCCCCGACAGCACGGAGGCGGCGACCAGGTCGCTCTCGATGATGGCGGCGGCGACCGGCTCGGGGAGCGGCCCGGAGTTCCCGATGCACGTGGTGCAGCCGTACCCCACCAGGTAGAAGCCGACCTGCTCGAGGAACGGCGTGAGGCCGGTGTCGTCGTAGTACTCGGTGACCACCTTGGAGCCGGGCGCCAGCGAGGTCTTGACCCAGGGCTTGGCCCGGAGGCCGCGCTCGGCCGCCTTCTTGGCGACCAGGCCGGCCGCGAGCATCACCGAGGGGTTGCTCGTGTTCGTGCAGCTGGTGATCGCCGCGATCACCACGTCGCCGTGCCGCAGCCGGTGCTCACCGCCGTCGGCGAGCGGCAGCGTGCCGGTGCGCTCCACGGCCGCGTCGTCGAGCGCGAACCCGCGCTCGACGACCGGCTTGCGCAGGTCGGCGCGCCAGGTCGCCTGCATGTCGCTGAGCAGGATGCGGTCCTGCGGCCGCTTGGGGCCGGCGAGGCTGGGACGGACGGTCGCGAGATCGAGCTCGATCGACTCCTGGAAGACCGGGTCGGGGGTCCCGTCCGTGCGGAACAAGCCGTTCGCCTTGGCGTAGCGCTCGACGCGCTCGACCTCGTCGGGGAGGCGACCGGTCTGCGCGAGGTAGCGCAAGGTCTCGGCGTCGGTCGGGAAGAAGCCCATGGTGGCGCCGTACTCGGGCGCCATGTTCGCGATGGTGGCCCGGTCGGGGAGCGTCATGGCCGACAGCCCGGGACCGTAGAACTCCACGAACTTGCCGACGACGCCGTGCTTGCGCAGCATCTGCGTGACGACGAGCGCGAGGTCGGTCGCGGTCGAGCCCTCGGGGAGCTTGCCGATCAGTTTGAAGCCGACGACCTCGGGCGCGAGCATGTAGATCGGCTGCCCGAGCATGACCGCTTCGGCCTCGATGCCGCCGACGCCCCAGCCGACGACGCCGAGGCCGTTGATCATGGTCGTGTGCGAGTCGGTCCCGACGAGCGAGTCGGGGAACACGACGTCGAGATCGCCGTGCGGCCGGTGCTCGACGCCGCGCGACAGGTACTCGAGGTTGACCTGGTGGACGATGCCCGACGCCGGCGGAACCACCTTGAAGTTCGCGAACGCCTGCTGGCCCCAGCGCAGGAACTCGTAGCGCTCGCGGTTGCGCTCGAACTCGATGGTGGCGTTGTTCGCGAGCGCCAGCGGCGAGTCGTACTCGTCGACCTGCACGCTGTGGTCGATCACCAGGTCGACCGGCACCAGCGGGTTGATCGTCTGCGGATCGCCACCCATGCGCTCCATCGCGCTGCGCAACGCCGCCAGGTCGACGACCGCCGGGACGCCGGTGAAATCCTGGAGCACGACGCGCGCGGGCTTGAAGGGGATCTCGAACTCGGCCGGGGCCTCGGGGTCGTACGCGGCGAGGCGCTTCACGTCGTCGGCCGTCACGTCGTACCCGTTCTCGTTGCGCAGGAGGCTCTCGAGCAGCACCTTGATCGAGAAGGGCAGCCGGCCGACGTCCGCCAGACCGTCTTCTTGGAGCTTGGCGAGGCGGTAGTAGTAGGCGGGGCCGCTGCCGGTCTCGAAACGGTCGCGGGCGCCGAAGCTGTTCTTGGGGGCGAGCTGCATGCGGTTCCTCCGGTCGGGGCTCGGTGCGATGCGGCGTGGGCACGCCGCGGGCATGCTCCAGTCTGATACGCTCTAACGTGAAATGGCACACGCTGATTCACGTAGCGATCCGAAGGTCGTCACGACGGTCGACGAAGCCGCCCTCGACCCGGGCGCCGCCGAGGAGGCCCCCTCCGCCCCCGACCTGCGCGCCGCGCGGGTTCGCGTCGTACGCGACGCCGCGGCGGCCCGTTGGCTGGTGCGTCCGTCGGGCTTGCGGCTGCTCGAGCCCTTCCTCGGCGCGCCGCGATCGGTCGCCGAGGTCGCACGGGCGACGGGCGACAAGCCGAACACGGTCCTGCGGCGCGTGCAGCGCTTGCAGGCGCTCGACCTGATCGAGGTCGCCGAGGCCCGCAGGCGCGCCGGCCGCGCGGTGCGCCGCTACCGCGCGACCGCCGACGTCTTCTTCGTCCCCTTCGAGGCCACCGGCGCGACCGACCTCGAGGGCGCCCTCGCCGAGCGCGACGGTTACTGGGAGCGGCTCCTGCGCCGCCACGTGGTGCGCGCGCGGCGCGAAGCGATGGGCAGCTGGGGCACGCGCATCTACCGCGACGCCCGCGGCCGCGTCCAGGTCCAGACCGCCGTCTCCCCCGACGCCAACGCCACGATGCTCGACGAGTCGATGCCGGCCGCGCTGTCCGCCTGGCGCGATCAGGTGTGGCTCGACCACCGCGACGCGAAGGCGCTGCAGCGCGATCTGTTCGCGCTCCTGCAGCGCTACCAGGCCAAGCGGGGCGCGCAGCGGTACGTGGTGCACGTCGGCCTCGCCGCGGTGCTCGAGCCGAGCCGGGGCTGACGCGGGGCCCGGAGCGACGCCCGCGCCGACGGCAAGCGGTCGGGAGTCTACACTGGCGCCATGGCCCGCACCTCGACCCCCACCCGCCGCGCCGGCCTGCTCGCGATGGTGGCGCTCCTCGCCGCGCTGCTCGCGGCCGGCTGCATGCCCGCCGCCGTATCCGAGTCGCTGGACTCCCCCGTCGCCCGCGCCGTCGAGCGCGCCGCTCAGGAGGCGTACCACCGCATGGAGCTCGGCCGCCTCGCTACCGGCAGCTACACGACGAACGTGCTCGTCGACGTCGACCTGCCGCGCGGTTCGCGGATCACCCTCGAAGACTTCTCCGGCGCCGACTACCGCTTGCGGGTCGACGCCGACGCCGTCCCCGACGCCGCGTGGATCGTCACCCCGCGGGGCGTTCGGCGCGTCGTCGTCCGCTGATGCCCACGCCCCCCGTCGCCGTACCGAACCGTTGGAGGTCCTGTATGCCCATCCGCCACGCTCGCATCCTGCGGACGGCCGCGCTCGCCGCTGCCGTCCTGCTCGCTCCCCTCGCCCTAGCGCAGTCGGACGGCGCGCTCGAACGCGCCGCACCTCCGTCCGCGTTGCTGGCCCTCGGCTTCGCCCCCGACGGCGGCGTGCCGCAGGGACTGGTCGACGCCCTCGACGCCCTCGACTGGGAGGGGGCCGGCGCGACGCTGGCGCGGCTCGGCGAGCTCCTCGGTGAGGAAGCCTTCGGCGCCGCCGCGGGCGGCGGCATGGACGCCGACGCGCTCCGCGACGGCCTCGCCGAGACCTGCGCGCCCGCCGCCGAGGCGCTGACCGGGGTCGACCCGTTGGACCTCCTCGAAGAGGGCCTCCTCACGGTGTCGATCGCGCCGTTCGCCCCGGTGCCGCAGGCGCTGGCGGTCGCGCGCGCGTCCGATGCCAACGTGGCCGGCGCCCTCCAGGACGCCCTGGTGGGCTGCTTCGGCGGACCGACGTTCGATCAGGACGGCGTACCGCTGTACGTGCTCGGCGACGGCGGCGACCTGCCGCTGATCGTCGCCCGCGTCGACGACCTGTTCCTCGCCGGCACCGAACCCAACCTGGTGCGCGGCGCCATCCGCCGTCTGAACGGCGCCGACGAACCCTCGTTGGCCGACGGCCCCCTGGGTACCGTGCGCGCCGAGCTCGCCCCCGGCGGCATCGACCTCGCCTTCGACGCCGCCGCGCTCGCGGACGTGATCGAAGGGCTGAGCGGATCGCTGCCGCCCGAAGCGAACCCGCTCGTCGTGCGCACCGTCGCAGCCCTGCGCACGCTCGGCGCCGGCGCCACCCGCGCCGCTTGGGACGACCAGGGGCTGCGCTTCGAGCAGGTGCTCGTCGTCCCCGACGACGCGCCGGACGCCGCTTTGGCGCGCCTGTTGACCTCGGCCCCGCGCGCGGGACGCCCGCTGTGGCTTCCGGCCGACGCGTCGGCCATCGCGTCCAACCACCTGCCGCTGCGCGGTTGGATCGACTACGTCGACGGCTGGCTCGTCGACCTGGAACCGCTCACCGGCACGCGCGCCGACGTGCGCGGGCTGGCGGCCGATTCCCTCGACCTCGACCTCGACGCCGCCCTCCTGGGTTGGGTCGGCGAGACCGTCCACACCGTCACGCTCGAGCCGCTGGGCACCGACCTGCGCGGATGGATCTCCGGACCCGGGACCGTCGTGATGGTGCCGGTCGCCGACGAAGCGGCGGCGCGCGTCGGGATCGAGCTCCTCGGGCCGGGCCTGCTGCGCTCGCTCGCGAGCCTCACGCAGCTCGACGCGGGCTCGCCGATGGACCCGTTCGGCGCCGACCCGTTCGCCGAGCCATCGGGCCTGGACGCGCTCTTCGGGACCGAGAGCGTCGCGGTCGAAGCGATCACGATCGGCGGGGTCGACGCCGACCGCATCCGCATGGGGCCGACGCTCGACCTCGCGGTGGCGGTCGTCGACGGCCACCTGCTCCTGGCCTCGCCGCCCGCCGCGCTCGGAGCGCTGCTCGAGGCGCGCGCGGGCGGTTCCGATCTCCTGTCCGGAACGGCGGGCGCGCCGTGGCGCGCCGCGTACGCGGCGGTGCCCGACGCCGCCCGGGACGTGTCGATCAGCGACGTCCCAGCCACCCTCACCGGGCTCGCCGAGCTGGGCGAGCTCGCCTCGCAACCGCTCGCGAGCGCCATCCAGACGGCGCTGGTCGTCGCTCCATGGGAATCGACCACGAGCTTCGACGACGACTTCGGCGGGTCGTTCGAGGCCGAAGCGTACGACCCCTTCGCCGATCCGTTCCTCCTGGACGAGAACGGCCGCACGCCTCCGGAGGACTGGGACGCCGAGGCGCTCGTCGGCACGCCGCTGGCCGAGCGCGGCGCGATCGAGCTCGGGACCACGCTGGACGCGGAGCTGACCGACGCCGAGCCGTACCTCGTTTGGGACCTGGTCGGTGCGGCTCCGGGGACGCTCGTTCAGGTGGAGGTCGTCGACCCGACGCGCTTCGACGTCGATACCTACGTATACGTGGTCGACGCCGACACCGGTTTGGTGCTGTTCTCCAACGACGACTTCGGTGGCACGGACCTCGCGGCCGTCATCTTCGACGTGGTCGAAGGCGTTCGCTACCGCATCGTGGCCTCGAGCTTCGGCGGCTTCGCCACCGGCGCGATCGTCGTCTCGGTGCGCGACCGCGCCGCCGTGCTCGCCGAGGCCGAAGTCCCGGAGCCCGTGGAGCCCGAGGAACCCGAAGAGCCCGTCGAGGTCGAGCCCGAGATCGACCCCCCCACCTTCGCCGAACTGCTCGGGGTCACCGATCTGACGCCGCGCGCGCTGGCGATCCTGGCCGAGCGCAGCGGCCTCGCGGTCAGCGCGACGACCGTCGAGGGCAACGTCGTGCGCACGCTCACGACGATCCCGCTGCGCTGAGCGCGGCGTCCGGCGCCGCGCAGGCCGCGGCGCCACACCAGAAGGAGACCCCCGGTGCGTGCACCGGGGGCCTCCTGCGTATACGGGTGCGGTCGCCCGGTCGGGGCGGCCGGCGTGCTGCCGTGAATCAGTTGACGGCGCGCGGGACGTGCTTGGCGAGCTTCGCTTCGTAGGCCGACTTGGGCATCGCGCCGACCATCGTCTCGACCGGCTGACCGTCCTTGAACAAGATCACCGTCGGGATGCTCATGACGCGGAACGACATGGCGCTCTGCTGGTGGTCGTCGACGTTGAGCTTGCCGACCTTGAGGGTCCCGGCGTACTCGCCGGCGATCTGCTCGATCACGGGACCGACCATGCGGCACGGGCCACACCACGGGGCCCAGAAGTCAACGAGCACGAGGCCCTCGCGGGTCTCTTGTTGGAAGTTGGCGTCGGTGAACTCGACCAGGGAATCGGCCATGGGTGCCTCCTGAAGGCGGCGGCGGGCTAGCTACCGCGCGATACGTCGTCCATGCTAGGTCAAGCCGGCGCTGCCGGTACGTCGCCCACCGTACCGGCCCCGGCGCCCGGCGGCCATGGGGCCGGGGCCGGCCACGCGCGCAGCAAGGCCGCTTCGCTGCCACGCACGACCCGCGGCGCGGTGCCGCCGAGCGCGCGGTGCCCCCCCTTCACGGCCGCCCACACGAGCTGCGCCGGATCGGCCGACGCCCCGTGCACGGCGCGCGCCGCCCCGAACTCGTCCACCGGCGACAGCGACGGGCTCGAGCCGAGCGAGTCGGTCCCGAGCCCCACCGTGACGCCGAAGCGGGCGTAGCGCGCCCAGGGGAAGGTGCCGCACTCGAGGAGCGCGTTCGAGCGCGGGCAGTGGACCACGGCGCACCCGGCGCGCTGGAGCCGACGGACGTCCTCGTCGTCCACGTGGATCGCGTGCACCAGGGTCGGCCGCGCATCGAGCACGCCGAGGTCGGCGAGGTAGCGCACGGGCGTCGTCCCCGACGGTTGGAACGCCGCCAGGAGCGGCCCCATGGCGTCGCGCAGCGCCCCCGTTCCGCGGGCGTGCAGCTCGAGCTCACTTGGGTCCTCGGCCACGTGGACCTGCAGCGGCAGGTGGTGCGCCGCGGCGTACCCGGCGAGCCGCTGCAGGAGCGGCGCCGAAACCGTGTGCGGCGTGTGCGGCGAGAGGCCCACGCGCACCCCTCCGGCACGCTCGCGCGGCCGATGCCGCTCGACGACGGCGACCGCCTCGGCGAAGCGCGCCTCGGCGTCGGCCGGATCGGGGCCGAGGACCTCCCAGTACGCCACGCCGCTCAAGTCGCGGTCCTCGAGCAGGCGCGCCAGCACCGCCTCGTCGGTGACGATGTCGCCGACGGTGGCCACGCCGGCGGCTTTCAGCGCCCGGATGCCGCGCTCGGCCGCCGCCAGGCCGCGCCCGCCGGCGCGCCCGTGGGCGATCGCGGCCTGGATGAACGCCCCGTACGGGCCCGGCGTGAGCGGCAGGTCGCTGAGGTCCAGGTGCGTGTGGGCGTTGACCGGTGCCGGCGCGATCACGAGCACGGGCGTGCGCTCGGCCGCCCCCGGGTACGCAGCTCGCAGCTCCGCGGCCCGCCCGACCACGACGACGCGGGCGGGCTCGGGCGCCACCTGGATGAGCGCGGCCGCGTCGCGGCGCGGGGTCCCGAGCCCGTCGTAGACGAAGGAGGCCGGCCAGAGCTCACGCCGAGGCCCGCCGACGTTCACGCCGCGGCGGCGTCCGGCCCGAGCAGCGCGTCGACGTCGGGGCGACGCACGATGCCGTAGAGGCTGTCGCGCTGCGCCGGGACGAAGCCGGCGTCGACCACTTGGCGCACGATCTCACGCTCGGCGGTGGCGCTGTGGCGGGCGCCAGCTTGCGACACGACGTTCTCCTCGAGCATCGTCGATCCGTAGTCGTTGCACCCGAAGAACAGCGCGGTCTGCGCGACCTTGTGGCCCATCGTCGGCCAGGAGGACTGGAAGTTCGCGAAGTTGTCGAGCAGCAAGCGGCTGAGCGCGACGTTGCGCAGGTAGTCGGTGGCGTCGGCCCCGGGCGCCTTGCCCTCGATGCGCACCCCCTGCGTCTGCAGGGTCCACGAGATGAACGCCGAGAAGCCGTTGCCGTGCTCCGCCAGCGCTCGGTCCTGGGCGTCGCGCAAGCGCAGCAGGCTCGCCGCCCGCTGCGCGACGGTCTCGCCGAACCCGATGACCATGGTCGCGGTCGTGTACAACCCCAACGCTTGCGCCTCACCCATGATCCGCAGCCAGTCGTCGGTGCCGATGCGCGCGGGCGACACGTGCGAGGCGTGCCGCACCTCGTCGACGAGCATCTCGCCGCCGCCGCCCGGAAGCCCGTCGAGGCCCGCCGCCTGGAGCTCCACGAGCACCTCACGGGTGGTCATCCCGGTGAGCTTCGCCATCCCCTTGATCTCCTCGGGGCTGAAGACCTCCAGTCGGATGGTGGGGTGCCGGCGCCGGAGCTCGCGCAGTAGGTCGAGGTACCACGAGAACTCCAGGTACGGGTTCACGCCGCCCTGCATGAGCACGCGCGTGCCGCCGACCGCTTCGAGCTCGGTCAGCTTCGCCGAGATCTGATCGACGCTCAAGACGTAGTGGTCGTCCTGGCGGCGGGTCCGGTAGAACCCGCAGAAGGCGCAGCCGACGTTGCACACGTTGGAGTAGTTGACGTTCCGGTCGATGAGGTAGGTGACGACCTCGGGATCGGTGCGCGCGAGCCGCACCTCGTGGGCCGCACCGCCGAGCTCGAACAAGGGCAGCGCATGGAGCGCGACCCCTTCGTCGGGGGTGAGGCGGGCGCCCGAAGCGGCCCGTTGGATGAGGGTCATGGGGTGAGTGTAACGTCCGCGGCCGGGACCCCACGTCGCGGTCGCACGCCCGTCCGGGACGAGCGTAGCGGCGCTTACGAACGGTGTGTACTTCTGCTGCGCGCGAAGCGTAAACTGCCCGCGTGTCGGCCCCACGATCGACCTCCAGCGACGCGTCGAGCCCCTGGCGCCGCATCTTCGAAGACGTCCGCGAGAGCGTCGGCAGCGAACGCGACGAGCACGGCGTGCTCGGGAGCATCAACTGGCTGCGCCACCAGATGGAGGTGCGCAGCGCCAACCCGAACGTGGTGCGCAACATCATCTACCGCGACAAGGGGAAGCTGCCCGACAAGCGCGTGCTCTTCGAGATCCTCGACGAGCTGTGGCGGAGCCGTGGGCATGGCCCGCTGCGGTCGCCCGAACTCGAGGTCCTGCTCGCCCCCGGAAGCGGAAACGACCAGGAGGTGCTGCAGCTGCTCGGGCGCGAGAAGCGCCGCGCGTACCGCACCTTCGTGCAGGGCGTGCGCTCCGGTGGCGAACCCCGCTTCGTGGTCGTCGGCAAGCCGGGGAGCGGCAAGACGCTGCTCTCCGACTACATCCAGCAGGCGCTCGAGCTCACGCCACCGGCCGCCGATCGGCTCGTCCGGCTCGAGTTCTCCGGCACCGACCTCGCCACGGCGCTCGCGCGCCTCGGCACCAGGCTCGGCGCACCGAGCGAGGTGCTGCAGGCGAAGCTCGTGCGCGTGGGCGCCTCCAGCGCGTTCGCCGTGCAAGCCGACGCGCAGGCCGACGTCGCGCGCACGATCGTCGACGCGGCGCGCGCCTTCGAGGGCCGTCAGGTGCTCCTGTTGCGCGTCTCGCAGTCGCTCGGCGGCCAGGAGAGCCTCGGCCTCTCGCCGCTCCGCCTCAACACCCCGGACGTACCGCGGGTATCGGCCGCGGAGTGGCTGTGGGCTTCGCTCGTCGAGCCGCTGTCCAGACTCGACGGCACCGCGCTCCTGGTGTCGATGACCGAGCTGCCGCTGCGCGCCCAACAGCGCCTCGGCGACTTCGAGGGCCCGATCCGCCTCACCCCGCCCACGGCGGCCGAAGCGCGCCGCTTCGTGCGCGCCCGGCTCCCCAACGCGACCCCTGCTCGGCACGAGCACATCGTGCAGCGCGCGGGGCGCTCGTTCGAAGAGCTGCGCACCCTGACGCTGCTCGCGGAGATCCGCGATCCGGACTCGGACGGCGACCCCGCCGACGCCACCAAGTCGATGACGCAGCTGTCGCACCTGCTCGAAGCCTCGGGGGACGATCGCTTGCGGGGCTTCCTCGCGGCGCTCGCGGTGCTGTCGCTGCCGGAGTTCCCCTCCTTCCCGCGTGCGGCGCTGGCCGAACTGCGATCGACGCCGCAGCTCGAGCTGTCCAACCTCGAGGGGGCGTTCCTCGACACCGTCCCGGGGCGCAGCGACGACGTGCGCTGCTTCTCGCGTCAGCTGGCGCGCGCGCTGCGCGAGCGGCTCCAGGTGGGGCAACCGGCGCGGTACCGGGAGCTCAACCGCCACGCCGGCGCGGCGTACCACGAGGCAGCGGAAGCCGACCCGCAAGGCGAGACTTCGACCCGCTACCTCGCGCACCTCTTCGAGGCGCGCGACTGGGAAGGACTCGCGTCGTGGATGCACGAACACCCCACCCAGCAGACGCTCGTGCGCCGCATCTGGCTGGCCGCCACCCAGGAGCTCGTGGACGGACCGCGCCTCGAACGACTCGCGGTGCAGGTCGCCGCCCACTACGTCAAGCTCGGCACCTTCCAACACCCGGACGTGCGCGACGCCTTCGCGGTGCTCGCCGCGTCGAGCGACGTCGATGCCCGGGCCTGGACGGTCCTCAAGCGCACGGAGGGGTTGATCCTCAATGGGCACTACGATCAGGCGGAGGAGCTGCTCAGCGCGCTGCCGGCGACCCGAGACCCGGTCCTGCGCGCCGAAGCGGCGCTCGCTCGCGCGAGCATCGAGCGCTGGCGCGGCGACCTCGTGCGCGCGAGCACGTACGTCCGAGACGAGGCGCCGGGCGCGCTCGCCGGCGCCGCACCGAGCGCCGCCGCCGACGCCGTGCGGGCGAAGATCGGTCTCTGGTCGGGGCTCATCGCCAAGGACCTCGGCGACCTCGAGTCGGCGCTCGCCGCCTTCGACGCGATCCCGCGCGCCGACGACCTCGACGCCGCCCGGGTCGCCTTCCAGCGAGGCGACGTCTTCATGAAGCTCGGGCACTTCGACCGCGCGCTCGCCGCGATGGACACCGCGGTCGCGCTGGCGCGGGGCTCGGAGGCGCTCGTCGCGGAGCAGACGCGCTACCTCGCGCGCCGCGGCACCGTGCATCGGCGCATGGGCGACCTCGACCGCGCCTTCGCCGACTTCGCGGAGGCGCGCCGCGTGCTGCTCGGCACCCGGCCCGACGCGGGGCGCCGCCGCGACGCCGCCGAAGAGGCCGATCGTGATTTCTGGCTCGCGCGCGTGGACGACGAGGCCGGGTTGGCATCGCTGGCCGCAGGCCGCTACGACGAGGCGATGCTCGCCTTCGCCGCGGACCTCGAGCGCTACCGCCGCTACGCGGTCACCCAAGGGGTGGACGCCACCTATCGGGTGCTGCGCAGTCGGCTGCGGTTGGCGCTGGCCTACGGGTGCCGCGCGGTCGGCCAGCCGTTCCGGCGACCGTTCGCGATCTCCGCAGCGCTCGGCGGTACCAGCCCCGACCTCCGCCACGCTCGCGACCTGATCTCGGGCATCCTGGCCCGCATCGACGCGGCGCACGACGGCTCTCGGCTGGGCACGCTCACGCGCGACACGCTCCTCGCGGCCAACCTGTTCGCAGCCGACGGAGCGTCCGCGCTCGCCGCCGCCGAACGGGCGCTCGCGAGCTCGCACTACCCGTACCAACGGGCGCAGGCGCACGCGCATGCGGCCGGCGGTGCGCTCCGCTCGGGCAAACCGGACCTCGCCGAGCAGCACCTGGCCCAGGCCCGCGCGGCGCAAGCGGAAGCGGGGACCGACCTGGGCTTCGAAGAGCGCGGCGACCTCGAGCTCGAGGCGTGGACCTACGCGCTCGACGCCTTCGCGGCCATCCACCGCGGCGACGTCGCCGAAGCCGCCAAGCGCGTGAGCGCGGGGCTTCGGCGCCCCGAGCTCGTCCGGTACCACACCGCGCTCCTGCAACAGTACGGCGACGCGGTCGAAGAGCGCGATCTGGACGCCGACGCGGCGGCGCGTTCGCTCGCCGCGCTCGTGCCGATCGAGTTCGAAGACGGCCTCGGGGCGCTGCGCCTGGCCGACGCGCTCGTGGCCGGTTGGCGTGGCTTCGAGCGGCTCGCGGACGACGACGCGGACGACGGCGCGGACGCGCGGACGGCCGAGGTCGCGGCGTGAGGGTCGGGTTCGTCGGCCTCGGCACGATGGGCGCGGCCATGGCGGCGCGCCTCGTCGCGGCCGGGTTCGAGGTCACCGTCCACAACCGCACCCGCGCCCGCGAGGAACCGCTGGCCGAGCTCGGTGCGGCGCGGGCCGCCGACCCGGCCGAGGCCGCCCGCGGCGCCGAGGTGGTCGTCGTGATCGTCTCCGACACGCCGGACGTCGATCAGGTGGTCTTCGGTCCCGACGGGGTCGCCGCCGGCCTGACGCCCGGGGCGCTCGTCGTCGACATGAGCACCATCGCGCCCGACGCCACCCGCGCCTACGCCGCGCAGGTCGCGGAACGGGGGGCGACCTGGCTCGACGCCCCGGTCTCCGGGGGTAGCGAGGGCGCGCGGAACGGGACGCTGTCGATCATGGTCGGTGGCGACGCGGCCGATCTGGAGCGGGTCCGACCCGTCCTGAGCGCGATGGGCACGACGATCACGCACGTCGGTCCGGTGGGCTCCGGCCAGTTGGCGAAGGCGATGAACCAGGTGGTCATCGCCGGGACCTACGCCGCCGTGGCCGAGGGCATCGTCTTGGGGCTGAAGGCCGGGATCGACGTAGAGGCGGCGCTCGCCGCGCTCGCCGGTGGCGCGGCCGGCTCGTGGGGGCTCGTCCACCGCGGTCCCAACGTCGTGCGCAACGACTACCCGCTCGGGTTTCGCGTGCGGCTGCACCGCAAGGACCTGGGCATCGCGCTCGACGCGGCGCGCACGCTGGGCGCTCCGCTGCCGGTGGCTGCGCTCGTCGAGCAGTGGGAGACGGGGCTGATCGCGCGCGGCCACGGCGACGAGGACGTCTCGGCCATCGCGCGGGTCGTGCGCGAACAGGCAGGGCTGGACGACGACTGAACCGCTGCGGATGGCCGCATGCCGGTCCGCGCGTCAGCCCGGCGCCACCGCGAACACCCAGACCCGCGCCGACCGCGCCGTGGCCGGACGGCCGTCCGGGTACGCGACCACGTCGACGCGCGCGTAGCCGGCCGCGGTGAGCGCGGTCCTGAGCTCGTCCGGGTCGTACGGGCGCTCTTCGTGGGTCTCCACGAAGGTGCCTTCCGGCGACGCACACCACGCGTCGACCGTCGCTCGGCGCGCGTCCGGGTCCCACCGGTGCGTCCACCGGTAGTGCACGTCGCCCGCCCAGCCCTCGGCGACGTCGTCCTCCCAGAGCGCTTCGAGCCCGACGCGGGTGTTGACGTCGAACGCGAGGACCCCACCCGGAACCAGGGCGGAGCGCACGTGAGCGGCCGCGCGCTCCAGGTCGCCGTCGTCGAGCAGGTTGTTCAAGGAGTCGAACACCGAGAGCGCGAGGCCGAACGGTCCGGGCAACGCGGCGTCGCGCACGTCGCCGAGCACGAAGGGCACGCCAGGCAGCTTGGCGCGGGCGACCTCGAGCATCTCGCGCGAGGTGTCGAGGCCCACCACGTCGAAGCCTCGTGCGCCCAGCGGCGCGGTCGCGTTCCCGGTCCCACAGCCGATGTCGAGCACGCGGCCGCCACGCCAACCGCGCGCCGTGGCCTCGCGGAGCGCGAATCCCACCCAGTCGTCGTAAGGGACGTCCTGCATGATCGCGTCATACACGCGCGCGAGGGCCGTGAACGGGGCGCGTTGCACCGGCGCAGCGTACCGCGCGCTCGATCGGCCGGCGCCGTCCGGAATGGTGCTCCACGCTCACGTGCGTCCAACCCGGGCGCCCGTACCCTTCAATTACCTTGACGGTGCGCTCTGCACCCCGCTGCCCCCCCGGCGGAGCGCACCCAAGGTCTTATCTTCCTTGATCGACCCAGGTTCGTAGCCGTAGCCCCGACTTGCCACCTAGCGGTGGTAGCGTTGCCGGCATGATCGGCGTCGACCTCGGCACCACTACGGTGCGCATCCACGTCAAAGGCAAGGGCGTCGTCCTCCGGGAGCCGGCGGTCATCGCCGTGACCAAGGGCACCATGGACGTCAAAGCGGTCGGCGAAGAGGCGTACCGCATGCTCGGCCGCACGCCCGGCAACATCACCGCCGTGCGCCCGATGGCGGACGGCGTGATCGCCGACTACACCCTCACCGAGAAGATGCTCAAGGCCTTCATCCGCAAGGTGCTGCAAGGTCCTCAGCGCTTCCTGCGGCCCACCATCATGGTCTGCATCCCCAGCGGCATCACCGAGGTCGAGAAGCGCGCCGTCGTGCAAGCGATCCACGAGATCGGTGCCCGCAAGGCGCTGCTCATCGAAGAACCGGTGGCCGGCGCCATCGGAGCGGGCATCGAGATCGCCGAGCCGATCGGGTCGATGGTCGTCGACATCGGCGGCGGCACCACCGATGTCGCGATGATCTCGATGGGCGGCATCGTCGTCTCGACGTCGCTGCGGGTCGCCGGCAACGTCTTCGACCGAGACCTGATGGCCTTCGTCAAGGCGAAGCACAACCTGCTCATCGGCGACCGCACCGCCGAGGAGGTCAAGCGCACGATCGGCGGCGCCATCGTCACCGGCAGTGGCGACCTCGCGACCATGGAAGTCCGTGGGCGCGACCTGATCGACGGCATGCCCAAGACCGTCGAGGTGACGGCCGACGACGTCGTCGCCGCGCTGCGACCGTCGCTCGAGAAGATCGCCGCCGGGGTGCGCAAGGTGCTCGAGCAATCGCCCCCCGAGCTGGTATCGGACGTGATCGAGCGCGGCATCGTGCTCACGGGCGGCGGCGCGCAGCTGCGCGGCCTCGACGTCTACCTGCAGCGGATCACGAACATCCCGGTCGCCGTCGCCGAGAACCCCGAGGATTGCGTCGTGGTCGGGACGAGCAAGGCGCTCGACATGGCGCACCTGCTGCAGGACGCCCGCCAGACCTACGATCGCTACTGAGCCGGCCTCGACGCCGCCGCGGCGGCGTCGCGATCGGCGCCGAGGGCTTGCGGCCGCAGCGGGTCGTCGGCCTCGCTCAGGCGATGTCCACGAGTTGGAGGTCGAACGTCAGGGTCCGACCGGCCAGCGGGTGGTTGGCGTCGAGGGTGATCGAGGCGTCCCCCGTCTCGGCGACGGTCACCGGCATGGCGCCGCCGTCCTCACGCCGCAGCTGCAGCTGCATCCCTACTTCCACTTCCATGCCGTCCGGGAGCTGCTCGCGCGGGACCTCGATCAGCAGCTCGTCGCGGCGCTCGCCGTAGGCCTCGTCGGGAGCGATCTCGACCGTCTTGGCGTCGCCGACGGCCATGCCGGCGATCGCGTCGTCGAACCCGCCGATCACCTGCCCCTCGCCGAGCGTGAACGCGAGCGGATCGCGCCCTTCCGAGGCGTCGAAGACCGACCCGTCGTCGAGTCGACCGGTGTAGTGAACGTGCACGGTATCGCCGGGCTTAGCGGTGCTCATGGGTGACTCCCCTTTCGAGCGCCCGGGCGGCAACCCCATGAACGACCCCGGGCGGGTCGCCACGGCGGTGACCGCCGGCGCGCCGACACCCTAACCCCGACCACCGGACGCGATGTCGGCCCGGCCACGGTCAGTACCCGACCGCCTGCCCGTCCTTGCGGTGATCGGAGCCCGCGACGTAGCCGTCCTCGGCGCGCCAGATCAGTTGCGCCCCGCCGAACCCGAAGCTCGCCTCCGGAGCGGTCGCGGTCACCTGGTGCCCCAGCGACCTCAGGCCGTCGAGGACCGAAAGCGGGAAGGAGCTCTCCATCGCGACCTCGCGGCCCGCCACGACGCGCCAGCGCGGGGCGTCGGAGGCGGCCTGCGGGTTCTGACCGTGGTCCACCATCCGCAGCACCATCTGCAGGTGGCCCTGCGCCTGCATGGGCCCCCCCATCACGCCGAAGCTGCAGCGCGGTACGCCCCCTTCGGTCAGGAAGGCGGGGATGATCGTGTGGAACGGACGCTTGCCGCCCGCGACCTGGTTGGGGTGGCCTTCGTCGAGCACGAAGCCGGCCGCGCGGTTCTGCAGCGAGATGCCCGTGCCCGGCACGACGACGCCGCTCCCGAAGCCGAAGTAGTTGGACTGGATCAGGCTGACCATGCGCCCCTCGGCGTCGGCGGCCGTGAGGTAGACGGTGCCACCTCGCTTGGGGGCGCCGTGGCCGGGCTCGCCGGCCCGGGTCGCGTCGATCGCCCGAGCCCGCTCCGCGAGGTACCCGTCGTCGAGCAAGTCGGCGGCGGTGACGTCGCGCATGTGGTCGACGTCGGCGACGTACCGGTCGGCATCCGCCAGGGCGAGCTTCATGGCCTCGATCTGCAGGTGCAGCCACGGCGTGGAATCGAGCTCGAGATCGTCGAAGCCGGGGACGTGCCGGAGGATGCCGAGCGCGATCAGCGCCGCGAGCCCCTGGCCGTTCGGTGGGATCTCGTGCAGCTCGGTCCCCTTCCACCCCGTCGCCACGGTGCCGACCCAGTCGGCCCGGTGGTCGCCGAGGTCGGCCGCGTCGAGCAGCGCGCCGTGCGCCCGTGCGTGCTCCACGATCGCGTCGGCCAGCGCCCCTCGGTAGAAGGCCTCGCCACGGCTGGCCGCGATCGCCTCGAGCGTCCGCGCCTGATCCGGGAAGCGCCACGTGGCGCCCGCGGCTGGCGTGCGGCCGCCCGGTGCGAACGCGCGGTTCCAGTCCGGGTGGTCGGCGAACCCGGGCGCCGACATCGCCCACGCGCGAGCCGTGATGGGCGCTACCGGAAAGCCGCCCTGCGCGTACCCGATCGCCGGTTCGAACAGCGCCTCGAACGGCAGGCGGCCGAACCGGTGCGAGAGCAGGGCCCAGGCCGACACCGCGCCCGGCACGCTCACCGCATCCCAGCCCCGCAGCGGCATCGCGTCCCGGCCGGCGAAGCGCGCGGGCGTCAGCGCCCGCGGGCTGCGCCCCGAAGCGTTCAGGCCGTGGAGCTCGGCGCCGTCCCAGACGATCGCGAACGCGTCCGCTCCGATACCGTTCGAAGTCGGCTCGAGGACCGTGAGCGCGATCGCGGCCGCCACGGCGGCGTCGACCGCGTTGCCCCCCTGCAGCAACATGCGCAGGCCGGCCTGCGCCGCGAGCGGCTGCGACGTGGCCACCACGTTGCGCGCCAGGACCGGCATGCGCTTCGAGGGGTACGGAAGATCGAAATGCACGGGCACCTCCAGGGCGTCCAGGGAGCCGATCGGACGCGCGTCAGCGGAAGAAGGCGACGCCGACGACGCCGCCGGCGACGATCAGAACGGCCGGATGGACGCCGAGCTGGATGGAGAGCACGAACGAGGCGATCGCGACGACCCACAGGCCTGCGTTCGCGAGCCATTGCGGCGGGGTGCCGAGGGCGCTGGGGACGAACTGGACCACCACGAGCGCCAGCAGCGCGATCACGACCGGGCGCACCCCCTTGAGGAAGGCGGCGACCGCGGGCAGATCGCGGTACTTGAGGTAGAGGCCCCCCAGCGCGATCATCGCCACGATCGTCGGCACCGACAGCGCCAACAGCCCCACGACCGCACCGAGCGGCCCCGCGACCTGATACCCGACGTACCCCGCGAGCTTGGTGGCGATCGGGCCCGGGAGCGCGTTCCCGAAGGCGAAGGCGGTCAGGAACTCCTCCTGGGTCATCCACGCGCGCAGGCCGACCACTTCGGCCTCGATGAGCGGGATCATCGACGGACCCCCGCCGAAGCCGAAGACGCCGATGCGGAAGAACGAGACCGTCAGGTCGATGAGTTCGCGCACGCGTGGGCTCCAGACCGGGGTTCAGGCGGCCGCGCGCGGGTCGGTCCCGGCGCGTGCGCTGGCCCCATGGGCGTCGAGATCGAGCGGTCGTCGATCGCCTCGATCGCCACCGAGCATGTCATGCGGCTCCGTCCACGAGTTCGTCGTCCGGCGCCGGTTCGGTACCCTCGGGCCGCTCGACGGGCGTCGTCGCCGCTTGCACGAAGCGCGGCACGAACGCGAAGCCGACCCCGTACCCCACCGCCAGGAGCGCCCCTCCGGCGAGCAGGAACGGCGTGCGTTGCGCCGATAGCATCGCAAGCGCGAGGAACCACGCCGGCACCGACAACAGGACCGCCGCGGTGATCGCGCCGGCGAGCGCCGCCCCCTTGCCGGCGGAGCGGCTCGCCGCCCACGCGAGGCCGGCCCCGAGGGGTAGGTGCAGCGCCGCGAACGCGACCAGGACCCCCGCGACCCAATCGTTCGGCCGCGGAGGCGTCGGCAGCGCCGCGAACAGGACGGCGCCGACCACCGCAGCGAGCGCGACCTGGGCCAGGAACACGGCCGCGTACGCCATGCGCAGGGCCGAACCAGCCACCCCGTGGGTGGGGACTTCGGCCGCGAGGAACGGGGTCAGCGGCGAGCGCATGGGGTGCGGTCCACGCCCGACGGCGGCCGCCTGATCAGTGGTCGGCGTCGGCGTCGTCGGTGTTCGCGACGAGCCAGCCACCGAGCCCGATCATCGCGGCCGAGAAGGCGATCAAGCCGACCAAGACGAGCGTCGCGTAGATGGAGATGGACACGAGGGTGCTCACGGACGCGAGTCTACCAAGGCGACCGGCGCCGGACGCCAGCGCCGGAGCAACGCGACGAACCGCGCCAGGAGCGCCCCGCCGGCCACCCCGAGCCCGAGCACGAGCCCCCACCACAGCCCCACCCCGCCGAGACCGAAGCCGAACGCGAGCGAAACGCCCCCACCGATGCCGACCAGCCAGTACGAGACGAGCGTGATGAGCATGGGAGCGCGCGTGTCCTTCAAGCCGCGCAGCGCCCCGATGGCGCTGACCTGCAACCCGTCGAACAGTTGGAACGCCGCCGCGACCCCCAAGAACACCACCGCATGACCGACGACGGCCGCGTTCGCTTGATCGCCGAGGTCGAGGTAGAGGCCGACGATGGTCCGCGGCGCGAACAGGAACAGCGCCGCGGACGCCACCATGGTGAGCACCGCGAGCCCGATCCCGACGGCCCCTGCGGCGCGCGCACCGAGCGGGTCGCCGCGTCCGACGGCGTGGCCGACGCGTGCCGACGTCGCGATCCCGAGCGCCAAGGGGATCATGAAGGTGAGCGAAGCCGTCTGGATGGCGATCTGGTGGCCCGCGAGCTCCGCGAACCCGATGCGCCCCATCAGGACCGCGGACACGGCGAACAGCCCGGTCTCGAAGCCGACCGTGACCGAGATCGGCCAGCCGAGGCGCAGGATCTCGCGCGCGGTCGCGCCGTCCCAGCTCCAGCGACCGCCGAGCGCCGATGGCCAGCGGTAGCGCCACGCGACGTACGCGAACGCCAACAGGGCCATCGCCGCGAACACGAGGCTGGTGGCCACGCCGGTACCGGCGATGCCGAGCTCCGGGAACCCCCAGCGCCCGAACATGAAGGCCTGATTGGCGACGATGTTGAGGCCGACCCCGACGAAGGCGACGAACATCAACGGGCGCGTGTGTCCCTGCCCCTCCAGGTACGCGCGCAAGGCCGTGAACACCAGGAACGGGGCCATCGACCACGCGACGTTGCGCAGGTAGCCCGACGCCAGTTCGACCGCGAGCGGATCCTGACCCAACACCCGCAGCAGCGCCGGCATCGCCCACAGCGCCGCCATCGCCGGCGGCGTGAGGAGCAGCGCCCAGAGCAGCCCCTGCCGCAGGGCACGCACGGCGTCCTCCGGGCGGCGCGCGCCCGTCGCCTGCGCGACCAGCGGGCCGACCGCGAACAGCATCGACGAGAGCACGATCGCGACGAAGAAGAACGCGACGCTTCCGAGCGCGATGCCCGCCAGCGCGTCCGGCCCCAACCGCCCCGCCATGACGGTATCGACGAAGCCCATCGCGTGCTGCGCCAGCTGCGCCACGGCCAGCGGCAGGGCGACCGCGATCAGCACCGGGATCTCACGTCGCACGGCGGCGAGCACGCCCACCAATCTACCGTGGAGCGGTTCGCCCGGGCACCGCAGGCCGGCGACCGCGCACCTTCTCATCGGCCGGACGGTACGTTGGGGCATGGCCAGAATCGCCGTCGTCGTCCTCCTCGTCCTCGTCGCTGCCGTCGCGGCGTCGTGGCGCTTCGAACTGCTGCCGAACCCCTTCGCCCGCGACCCGGGGCCACCCCCGGTCCCCGCGGTCCTGGCGGCGCTCGGTGAGGGCGACGACGCGGCGCTCGAGGCGGCGCTCGCCGCCGGCGCCGACCTGGCGGTCCTCGACGCCGAGGGGCGTCCGCCACTGCACGTCGCGGCCCTGGCCGGACGCGCCGACGCACTGGCGGCGTTGCTCGACGCCGGCGCCGACGTCGACTGGGTGGCCGCCGACGGCACCACGGCGCTGCACCTCGCCCTTCGCCACGCGCCGGATCCGCGCGCGCCGCTGCTGCTGCTCAACGCCGGCGCCGACCCGACGGTGCGCGATGCGAGCGGCCAAGGAGTGGTCGAGCATGCGAACGCCAACGGCGCCGCGCGCAACAGCGGCCTCTACCCGCGGCTGCGCGAGCTCGCGGACGCGCCGTTCCACGCGGGTTGGCCGAGCGGTTACGTGATCCCCGTGCCGGGATCGACCATCAGCTCACGCTCCGCGCATTGGCCGAACGCGCCGCGCGCGTACCGCAACGGCACCCACGAGGGCTTCGACTTCTACGACCGCGCCGTCAGCGGTGCTACCGAGATCGCCTACGGCACGCCGATCGTCGCCGTGGCCGACGGCACCGTCGTCCGCGCCGACCACGGCTACGTCGAGATCGCGGTCGCCGAGTACGAGGCCATCATCGACGAGGCACAGCGCGTGCTCTCCACGCCGCCCGAGGTGCTCGACCAGCTTCGCGGTCGGCAGGTCTGGATCGAGCACGCGGGCGGCTTCACGAGCCGCTACGCGCACCTCTCCGAGATCCCGGCCGACCTGCAGGTCGGCGCCCGGGTCGCCCAGGGGCAGGTCGTGGGCCTCACCGGCAACTCGGGAACGGTCGAGGCGGCCGAGGGCACCCGCGACGATCCACACCCGCACGTCGAGGTCTGGCGCGGAGCCACCTACCTGGGGCAGGGGCTCGAACCGGCCGCGATCTTCGAGCTCGCCGGCCAGCTGTTCGGCCGCGGGGCGTTGCCGCCGGCTTGGGGTCCCTGAGGCAGACCATGCGGACGGCCCGCGGAGCCGGAGCTCCGCGGGCCGTCCGCGTGGTTCGGCGGGGCCGGCGCTCGCGCGCCCGGCCGATCAGGCGTTCTGGATCTCGACCTTGCGCACCTTGGCCTCGGCCACCTTGGGCATGCGGAGCGTGAGCATGCCGGCCTGGACGCGCGCGTCGATCGCTTCGGTGTCGACGCCCGACGGGAGCCGGACGGTGCGGGTGAAGGCGCCGCGCGGCATGGTGCGCACCCAGTAGCGGCGCGCTTCCTCGGTGGGCGCGGCGGGCAGTTCGGCGCGGACCGTGAGCTGCCGCCCCTCGACCGCGACGTCGATGGCCTCGGCGGTGAGGCCGGGGACCCCCAACTCGAGCACCAACGCTTCATCGGTCTCGTACAAGTCCATCGCGACGGGGACGTCGGCGCGCGCGGGGAACGCGTCCTCGAACAGGCGTTCGAAGCCGTCGAACAGGTCTTCGGGCGTGGCGACGCGGGCAACGGGGTACGGACGGGTGGAACGAACGAGCGACATGGCGACCTCCAATGGTGGGGCCTCGCACGACGACCCCTCAACACCTCGAAGGATAAAACCTGAGCGTTGGTATGTCAAGTTGCCTGCGCGTCTACTGACGCCTCAGTCACCAAGGCAGGTTGAACCCCGCGTGGTGCTCGCTCGCGTAGTACGCCTCGATCTCGTCCGGAATCCCCTTGACGTCGTCGACCACCTTGAACAGGTGCAGATCGTGCTCCTTGATCGTGCCGGCGCGCACCAACGTTCCCTGCAGCCATTGCAGCAGCCCGCGCCAGTACTCGACCCCCACCAGGAAGACCGGGAAGGGCTTGATCTTCTTGGTCTGGATCAGCGTCAGCGCCTCGAACAGCTCGTCGATCGTGCCGAACCCACCCGGGAAGACGACGAACGCGGTCGAGTACTTCACCAACAACACCTTGCGCACGAAGAAGTACCGGAAGTTGACGCTGTCCGTCTGGAAACCGTTGGGCGCCTGCTCGTGCGGGAGCGCGATGTTGAGCCCGATGCTGCGGCCGCCGGCCTCGAACGCCCCCTTGTTGCCGGCCTCCATGATGCCGGGGCCGCCGCCCGTGACGACGGTGTAGCCCCGATGCGCGAGGTCGGCGGCGAGCTGCTCGGCACGCTGGTAGTCGGGGCTCTCGGCCCCCTTGCGGGCCGAGCCGAAGATGGTCACGGCCTTCTGGACGTCGGCCATCTCCTCGAAGCCGTTCGTGAACTCCCCGAGGATCCGGAACATGCGCCAGGCGTCCTCCGCCAGCGCGTCGATCACGTATTGCCGTTCGATGTGGTTCATGCAGCAGGCTAACCGAGGACCGCTGCGACGAGCGTCGTCAAGTCCGCTTCCAGACGATCGGGAGCCGCCTCGGCCAGGGCCACGGCGTCGTGCGTGCCCCAGGTGACCGCGAAGGTCGCCAACCCCGCGGCCTTGCCCGCACCCACGTCGTGGGTGGTGTCGCCCACCATCCAAGTGCCGTCGGCGTCCAGCGCCGCCAGCGCCCGATGCACTACGTCGGGCGCCGGCTTGTGGGGGAACCCGTCGGTCCCTTGGACGTGGTCGAGCGCGTCCGCGAGCCCCATCGCGGCCACGAAGCGCGTCGCCATGTCGCTCCGCTTGGTCGTTGCGACCGCGAGCTGGAACCCATGGCCGCGCAGCTCCGCGAGCAGTTCCGGCACCCCCGGGAACGGCCGCGACGTGCGCGTGAAGCGCTGCGGGTAGATGCGTCGGTACGCGTCGACGAGCGCGGCGACGCGCTCCCGCGGAGCGAAGTCGGCGTACATGACGTCGAGGGGCAACCCGACGCGGCTGCGCACCGCCTCCGCTGCGGGCGCGACGAGGCCCTGGTCGGCGAAGGCGTCCTGGAACGAGCCGATGATGTCGGGCAAGGAGTCGACGAGGGTGCCGTCGAGGTCGAAGACGATCGCGCGGGGCCGGAGCATGCGCCACGCTACCCGCGCGGACGCGCCCGAGACGTCACACGCGCAGGTAAGCCACCGTCACGCCGTGGCCGCCCTCGTACGGGACCGCGTCCTCGAAGCGCTCGACCCGGCGCTCGTCGCGCAGGTACCGGCGCACGGCGTCGCGCAGCGCGCCGGTCCCCTTGCCGTGGAGGATGCGCACGCTGGCGACCTTGAGCGCCTGCGCCTCCTCCACGAACGTCCGGACCTTCTCCAGGGCGTCCTCGACGCGCTCGCCGCGCACGTTCAGCTCGCGGTCGAAGCCGGCGTCGGGCGCGACCGGCGCGGCGACCTTGGCGGGCTCCGCGCCACGGACGAGCACCGCTTCGTGCCGCGGCACCTCGACCTTCAGCAGTCCGAGCTGGACGAGGAGCGCGTCGCCCCGCTCCTCGACGACCGGCCCCTCGGCGCCGTACGACTCGACGCGCACGACCGAGCCGACCCCCAGCTTCGGACCGGTGGGCGCCCTGGGCGCCCGGGGCGCCTTCGCCTTGGTCTCGCGCCTGAGCTGCGCGATCGCCTCGACCGCCTTGCCACGCTGTGCCGGGTCCACCTTCGCGACCGCACGCGCGGAGCGCGCACGCTCCATCGTGTCGTGCAGGAGCGCGTCGGCCTTGGCGGCGGCGCGCTCGAGCAGCGCCGCCTCCTGGCCACGCAGCTTCTCGATCTGCGCCCGCAGCACCGCCGCCTCGCCCACCGCTTCGTCGCGCGCGCCGCGGGCCTGGTCGAGCTGGCCCTGCAGCGCTTCGCGCTGGCGCTCCAGGGTCTCGAGCAGTCGCTCCAAACGCGCGCCCTCGGGACCGAGCACCTCGGCGGCGCGCTCGAGCAGCGCCGCCCCGAGCCCGACGCGGTCGGCGATGGCGAGCGCGTACGAGCGTCCGGGCTGGCCGACGACCAACTCGAACGTGGGCCGCAGCCGCTCGACGTCGAAGCGCATGGCGGCGTTGCGCACCCCGACGCGTTGCGCCGCGAACACCTTGAGCGGCGCCAGATGGGTGGTGACGACGCCGAACGCCTGCTGCGCCAGCACCCGTTCCAAGATCGCCTGCGACAGCGCCGCCCCCTCGTCCGGGTCGGTGCCCGAGCCGAGCTCGTCGATGAGCACGAGGGTGTCGCGACCGGCGTGCTCGACGATGCGCTTGAGGTTGGTCAGGTGCGCGGCGTAGGTCGACAGCGACGCCTCGATGCTCTGCTCGTCGCCGATGTCGGTCAGCACCGCCCGGAACGCGGGCAGCGTCACCCGGCTGGGCCGCGGACCACCCGAGCCGGCGGCGACGAAGAGGCCCGCATGCGCCATCAGCACCGCCAAGCCGAGCGTCTTGAGGAGCACCGTCTTGCCCCCGGCGTTGGGACCCGTGAGGACCAACAGGCGCGCCTCGTCGTCGAGGAACACGTCGTTCGGCACGCAGCCCTCGATGAGCGGGTGGCGGGCGGCCGGCAGCCGGACCGGCAGGTCGGCGCCGACCTCGGGGCGCGCGAGCTTCCAATCGCGCGCCAGGCGCGCCCCGGCGGCCACCAGGTCGAGCTCCTCGAGCGCCTCGAGGGTCGCTTCCAGCGCCGGGTCGAACGCGAGCCGCTGCCCGAGCGCCACCAGGATGCGCCGGACCTCGTCGCGGTCCTCGAACTCGAGCAGCGCCAGCTCGTTGTTCATCGGCACGACCGCCGCGGGCTCGACGAACACCGTCGCGCCCGAATCCGAGGTGTCGAGCACGAGCCCCGGCACCCGCGATTGCGACGAGGCCTTCACCGGGATCACGTAGCGATCGCGCCGGAGGGTGACGATCGGGTCCTGCACGTGCGTGGCGTACTGCTGCAGCAGCTGCGCCATGCGCTCGCGGATGCGCCCGCGCAAGGGCTGGAGCCGCCGTCGGATCTCGCGCAGCTTGGGGGTGGCGTCGTCGCGCACCTCGCCTTGGGCGTCGAGCTGTTCGCGCACCGAGCGGAGCGCCGCGTCGAAGCTCCCCATGGGGGTCACCAGCTCGGTCAGCCGTGGCCGCCCCGAGGTGGCCACGGCGCGCTTGACGGTGGCGGCCGAGTCCATCGTGTACGCGATCGCGAGGCACTCCGGGCCCTCGAGGACGCCTCCGTCCACGACCCGCTCGACCAACGGGCGCACGTCCTCGACGCCACCGAGCGCGATCGCGTCGCCGGTGAGCGCCTCGTCCACGCGCTCGTGGGCTAGTGCGAGCGCCTCGAGGTCGAGGTCCGGACGCACGGAGCGCGCGCGCGCTTGCCCCGCGAGGGTCTGACAGCGCTCCGCGAGGGCGTCGAGGACGCGCTCGAAGGCGAGCTTGTCGAGGGTGGTCGGGGCGACGTGCATGCCGTCCGCGAGCCTACCCGACCGACCGGTCCACGCGCGTCGCGCCTAGCCCGCCGCGGCCTGGATCGCGGTGAGGGCGATCGTGTAGACGATGTCGTCGACGAGCGCGCCGCGCGAGAGGTCGTTCACCGGCCGGTTGAGGCCCTGGAGCATCGGCCCGACGGCCACCACGTGGGCGCTGCGCTGGACGGCCTTGTACGTGGTGTTGCCGGTGTTGAGGTCCGGGAAGATCAGCACGGTCGCGCGGCCCGCCACGACGCTGTCGGGCGCCTTCTGGCGCGCGACGTCGGGCGCGGTGGCGGCGTCGTACTGCAGCGGCCCGTCGATGACCAGGTCGGGGCGCCGCTCGCGCGCGATGCGGGTCGCCGCGCGCACCTTGTCGACGTCGCTGCCCACACCCGAGGTGCCCGTGCTGAACGAGAGCATCGCCACCCGGGCGGGGATCCCGAAGGCCTCGGCGGACGCGGCGGTCTGGAGCGCGATGTCGGCGAGCTCCTCGGCGTTCGGGTCCGGGTTGATCGCGCAGTCCGCGAAGGCGACCACCTGCTCCGGGAGGCACATGAAAAAGACCGAGCTGATGAGCTTGGCGCCCGGGCGGGTGCGGATGAGCTGCAGCGCCGGTCGCACCGTGTCGGCGGTGGTGTGCACCGCGCCCGACACCAAACCGTCGACCTCGCCCTGGGCCAGCATCATCGTCGCGAGGACGACGGTGTCGGTCAGCTGCTCACGCGCGAGCGTGGCGTCGAGCCCCTTGTGCTGGCGCAACTCGACCATGGGCGCCACGTACCGCTCCCGGCGGTGCTTGGTGGACCCGAGCACCTCGAGCCCCTCGGGCAGCGCCACGCCTTGGCTGGCGGCGACCCGCTCGATCTCTTCGCGGCGCCCGAGGAGCACGCAGCGCGCGATGCCGCGCTCCTGGCACTCGGCCGCCGCCCGGATCGTGCGCGGCTCCTCGCCCTCCGGCAAGACGATGCGCTTGTCCGCCGCACGGGCGCGGACCACGAGCCGGTGCATGAACGCCGCCGGCGACAGCCGCGGTTCGCGGTCGCTGGCGACCCGCTCGAGCAGGTACTTCGTGTCGAGCTCACCAGCGACGGCGTCCATCACCCGCTCCATGCGGTCGAGGTCGTCGACGGCCACCTCGAGGTTGATCGCGGCCGCCCGCGCCGACGTCACGTACGAGTCGGTGTCGACCGTCATGACCGGCAAGCCGGTCTCGAAGGCCTTGCGGCACAGCTCGAGCACCTCGGGCGCAGGGTCGATGCCGCCGGTCAGCACCACCCCGGCGAGCGGGACGCCGTTGAGCGCCGCCATGCACGCCGCGACGAGCACGTCCTCGCGGTCGCCGGGCGTGACGATCAGCGCGTCGGGCCGCAGCCGGTGCGTCATGTTGCGCAGCGTGCGCCCGACCATCGAGACGTCGATCACCCGGCGGGTGGCCATCTCGCCCTCGTGAAGCGTGCGCGCGCCCAAGTGGCGCGCGACGTCGAGCACCCGGGGCGCCGCGAACTGCGGCTGCCACGGGATGGCGCCGATGAGCGCGAGGCCCTGGTCGAGGAGCGGCACCTCGCGGCGCAGCGCCGCCGCGTCGAGCTCACGCTCGGCCGGGATGGCGCCGGTCCGGGTCCCGCCCACCACCTCTAGCGTGGGCTCGTTCAGCCGGTTGACGATCACGCCCAGGACGTTGGGCGCCGCGGCGCCACCGAACAGCTGCGCGGCGGTCGCGAGGCGATCGTTGAAGTCCGCGGGCGTCTGGCGCCCGAGCGCGCCGACGAACACGACCTCGGCGTCGAGCGCCCGCGCCACCTCCGCGTTCACGGTGTCCAGGCTCGGGTGCGCGCCGGTCGCCACGAGCCCCTCGACGACGACCACGTCGGCGCCCTCGGCGACGCCTTGGAAGCGAGCGATGATCGCCTCGAGCAGGCCCCCGACGTCGCCGACGGCGAGGCGCGCCTCGGCGTCGCGGAAGGGCATGGGCTCGGGCGGCTCGAGCGCGGTGAGCGCGCGCACGAAGTGCGTGGAGCGCTCCGGGCCCTCCGCGTCGCCCGGCTGGCGGATGGGTTTGAAGAAGCGCACGCGCAGCCCCTCACGGTCGAGGGCGCGCACGATGCCGAGCGCCACCGACGTGAGCCCGGCCCCCGACCCGGTGGGGACGACGTAGAAGACGTGGGTTCCGGCCATGCGCACATCCTAAGCGCCGCCGGCGGGGCACGGGCCCCACGCGTCCCGTAGGATGATCGGGACCGACTTAACGCGCACAGTGTCGAGAGGAGCCCGAATGGACGCCCCCAACCCCACCCCGACCCCCACGCCGCCGCCACCGACCGCGGAAAGCTCCGGGCCCATCGGCGGCAAACCCGACACCGTCGCGCGCTTCCTCGCCTTCCTGATCGACGCCGTCGCGGTGGCCGCGATCGGGTTGGTGCCCGTCATCGGCGGCTTGGTGGGGATCGCGTACGTGCTCACCCGCGACGGCTTGGCGTTCGAGTTCATGGACGGCCGTTCGATCGGCAAGAAGCTCATGAAGCTGCGCCCCGTGCGCCTCGACGGCCAGCCGATGGACCTCAACACGTCGGTCATGCGCAACTGGCCGCTCACGCTCGGTTCGCTGGCGCAGGTGCTGATCTTCATCCCGGTGATCGGCTGGATCCTGATCCCGTTCGTCGGCCTCGCCGGCCTCGCGATCGCGATCATCGAGATCGTGCGCGTGCTGAACGACCCCGAAGGCCGCCGCTGGGGCGATCAGCTCGCCGGCACCAAGGTGATCGTCGTCGAGAGCTGAGCCCGCACCCGAGACGCCGGGCCCGCACGTGTCCCGAATACGGCACCCGGGCCCCGGCGCACCGCTCGGCCGGCGGTATCCTGCCGCGTGATCGCCCCGCCGCCCGCGTCCCCCGCCCCCAGCGGCTGGCGGCGCGTGCTGTGGGTGATGTTCACCGCGCAGCTCCTCTCGGCGATCGGCTTTTCCACGATCTTCCCGTTCCTCCCGAACTTCGTCGAACACCTCGGCAGCAGCACGGGCGCGCCCGTGCTGCTGATGGTGACGCTGGTGTTCAGCGTCCAGGGGGTCGCGATGGCGATCGCCTCGCCCATCTGGGGGGCGCTCTCCGACCGCTGGGGGCGCAAACCGATGGTCGAGCGCGCGATGTACGGCGGGGCGG